>NZ_AYXG01000053.1 GCF_000564855.1 Actinokineospora spheciospongiae | reverse complement strand
GCCATAGGGGCCCCGGCCAAACACATCCACCCAGCCGGGCACCACCCACACAAACCGGCTTCCTCAAGCCCATCCAGTGGCTCGGCGGACGGCAGCGGGGAGGGTCGACCCCAAGTCCACTGAGGACAACACTGCCGCCAGGAAGCCGTCCGGGCGGACCAGGGCCACCCCCGCCTCGGGAAGGCGGAGGGTCGCCGCGACCTCCGCCGAGACCGGGACCACGGTGACGTCCGGCAGGGCAGGTGGAGCAGCACCGGGGGCGGCGAGGACGGTGCAGCGGGGGCCGAAGGTGTCGCGCAGGCGGGTGGCGGCGGGGAGTGCGGCGTCCGGGCAGAGGACGCCGGGCAGCGGTGGCCGGGCGGTGTTGGGGGTGCGGGGGAAGCTCGCCAGGTCCGCCGGGGCGGCCGGGGTGGTGAGGGGCGAGTCGAGGTACCAGAAGGGTTCGGAGAACTTGCCGGAGTCGATCTCGGCGCGGGCGGCGGGGTCGGTGGTGGCGCGGGTGAGGACGTCTTGGCGGTGGGCGCGCTGGGCGTCGTCGGCGGGGACGAGGAAGCGCATGGTGGTGGCGGTGACCCGGAGGTTCTCGTCGGTGGCGGCGCCGCGTTCGGTGTCGTAGGTGGCGAGGAGGCCGGGGCCGCCCCAGCCCGCGCGGGTGGCGGCGACCTTCCAGGCGGCGTTCTCCACGTCGGCCAGCCCGGAGTTCATGCCGCGGGCGCCGAAGGGGCTCATCAGGTGGGCGCAGTCCCCGGCGAGGAGGACCCGCCCGACGACCATGGCGGGGACGCGCCGCTGGTGGAACCGGTAGGCGGAGGCCCAGATCAGCTCGTGGCCCACCTCGCCGATGACGGCCCGGATGCGCTCGTCCAGGCGCCCGTCGGCCGTCTCGGCGGCCAGGTCGAAGTCGCGCGGCACCTGCCAGTCGATGCGCCACACCGAATCCGGCTGCGGGTGCAGCAGCACCTGCCGCCCCGGGTTGAACGGCGGGTCGAAGTAGAACCGGCGCTCGGGCACCGACTCCTCCAGCTTGGCCCGGATGTCGGTGATCAGGAACCGGTCGTCGAAGGAGTTCCCCTCGAACGGCAACCCCAGCGCCCTGCGCACCCCCGACCGACTGCCGTCAGCGGCGATGCAGTGCGAACCGACCACGACCTCCCCTGTGGACAGTTCAACCGAGACAGACGATTCGTCCTGCGACACCCCCACGACCCGACTGCCGTACCGCAGGTCCACCAACGGTTCCCCGGCGACCCGCTCCACCAGCAACCGCTCCACCACGTTCTGCGGTGTGTTGACGAACGGCGGGAACTGCCCCGGCGGCGGCTCGGGGAAGGTCTGCGCGAACACCTCCCGCTCCCGGAAGAACATCCGCCCCGAGTACCAGGTGATCCCCGCGTCCACCACCGCGCGCCCGACCCCGGCCCGCTCCAGCACGTCCAGCACGTCCCGCTGCACGCAGATCGCCCGGCTGCCCGCAGGCACCCGCCCCGGCAACGCCTCCAGCACCACGCTCGGCACCCCGTGCCGGGCGAGCAGCAGCGCGCCGGTCAACCCCACCGGCCCGGCGCCGACGATCAGAACAGGCTCATCGCTCACCCACCCGACATTGCCACGCGTGCCCGACCGAGTACAGAGCGCTGACGAACCTGTGGACAACTCAGGGGTGGGGGCCGCCCGCGCCCACCGCTCCCGCCGGACGACCGGCGGTGGGCCGGGGGACTCAGTCGCGGAGTTCGGCGTCGATCGCTGTGGCGGAGAAGTGGTTGGGGTCGAAGTCGGCGTCGAGGTACTCGGTGAGGTGGGGGTGGTCCGGGTGGTCTGGGTGGGGGAGGACGGAGAGCAGGGCCGTGTAGCCGTGGACGCCGCCCGCGACGTGTTCCGGTGGGGCCGCCCGGGCGCCGTCGGTGCAGCGGGGGTAGCGCAGGCGCGGGTCGGAGGGGGTGACCTTCTCCAGGCGCACCAGGTGGTCCCAGGCGTCGCCGAGGTCGTAGCGGTACTGGAGGTGGCCGTGGGTCATGGCCTCGGCGAGGGTGACCGTCCGCTCGTCGGCGGCGGGGAGGTCCGCCCCGGGGTCGGCGACGAGGCCGTGCGGGGTGGTGAAGACGTGCTGGTGCTCCCCCGACCAGCCGAACGCGGTCTGGATGACCGCGCTCAGCTCGGCGAGGGTCGTCGACGACCGGACCTCCAGCAGGCGCCAGATGGGTGGGTCGGCGTCGAGCAGGCTGACGCTCAGGCGGTGGATCAGGACTGGGTGGCCTTCAGCGTGGACTTGCCGTTGGTGCGGATGTCGACGATCGGCAGGCGCAGGGCGCCCGGGGCGTCGGCGGGGACGGCGGGGCGGGCCGGGGCGACCGGGGCGATGCGCCGGTAGCCGGTGCCCTGCGCCGGTCGGGTGTCGACCTCGCCCTTGTTGGGCCAGAACGAGAACGCGCGCTCGGCCTGGGCGGTGATCGTCAGCGACGGGTTCACGCCCAGGTTGGCGGTGATCGCGGCGCCGTCGACCACGGAGATGCCCGGGTAGTTGTGCACCCGGTGGTACGGGTCGATCACGCCGTCCTCGGGGGTCTCGGCGATGGTGGCGCCGCCGAGGAAGTGGGCGGTGAGCGGGATGTTCATCATCTCGTTCCAGGTGCCGCCCGCGACGCCGCCGATGTGCCTGGCGGTGTGCTGGTTGGCGTCGTACCCGGCCTTGATGAACGTCGGGTTGGGCTCGCCGTGGCCCTGCTTGGAGGTGTACTTGCGCCTGCCGAACAGGCCCTTCTTGGTGAAGGTGGTGATCGAGTTGTCCAGCGACTGCATCACCAGCAGGATCATCGTCCGCTCCGACCAGCGGCGGCCGATCAGCAGCCGGACCGAGCTGGGCTTGGTGATCAGGCCCTTGAGCACCTGCACGAACCGGGGCGTCGCCGAGTCGCCGTCGGAGGCCAGCGTTTGCAACAGGCCCATGGCGTTGCTGCCCTTGCCGTAGCGGCACGGCTCGATGTGGGTGTTCTCGTTCGGGTGGATCGAGGAGGTGATGGCCACGCCCTCGCTGTAGTTGCGCTCCGGGTCGACCGAGGTGCGGCCGGAGCCGATGATCGCCTCGGAGTTGGTGCGGGTCAGCTCGCCCAGCTTGGCCGACAGCTTCGGCAGGGTGCCGGAGTCCTTCATCTTGTGCAGCAGGTTCTGGGTGCCCCAGGTGCCCGCCGCCAGGATGACCCGGTCGGCGGTGATGGAGGTGCGGAACGCCTTCGACCGGGTGCCGGTCTTGCGCAGGTCCACCTCGTAGGTGCCGTCGGCGCGCTCGCGCAGCGCGGTCACGGTGGTCAGCGGGATGACCTTGGCGCCGCCCTGCTCCGCCAGGTACAGGTAGTTCTTGACCAGGGTGTTCTTCGCGCCGACGCGGCAGCCGGTCATGCACGAGCCGCACTCGGTGCAGCCGGTGCGCTCGGGGCCCGCGCCGCCGAAGTACGGGTCGGCGACCTTCTCGCCCGGCTTGTCGAAGTACACGCCGACCGGGGTCGGGTGGAAGGTGTCGGACACGCCCATGTCGGCGGCGACCTTCTGCATGACCTCGTCGGCCGGGGTGGTCGTCGGGTTGGTCACCACGCCGAGCATCCGGGAGGCCTGGTCGTAGTGCGGCGCCAGCTCCGACTCCCAGTCGGTGATGTGCGCCCACTGCTTGTCGTTGTAGAACGGCTTGAGCGGCCGGTAGAGGGTGTTCGCGTAGACCAGCGACCCGCCGCCGACCCCGGCGCCCGCCAGGATCATGACGTCCTTGAGCATGTGGATGCGCTGGATGCCGTAGCACCCGAACTGGGGCGCCCACAGGTAGCGGCGCAGGTCCCAGGAGGTCTCGGCGAACTCGTCGTCGGCGAACCGGCGGCCCGCCTCGACCACGGCGACCCGGTAGCCCTTCTCGGTCAGCCGGAGGGCGGCGACACTGCCGCCGAACCCCGACCCCACCACCACGACGTCGTAGTCCGCCTTGTTACCGGTGAGTTGCGCAGCCATACCCCGAGGTTAGGCGTTTGGTCACACGGAAGGCTAGGGGCGGGGGCCACTTTTGTGTGACTTGCAGTAACACCCATACCGTTACCCGTCGAAACGCAACAGTCCGTAGAGCGCCACGTCCCGGCGCACCCCACCGCGGAGCTGCGCGCCCCGGACCGTGCCCTCCGCGCGGAAGCCCGCCCCCTCCAGCGCCCGTCGCGCCGCCAGGTTGTCGACGTCGGTGGCCGCCTCCACCCGGTCGAGGTCGGTGGTGGCGAACAGGTGCCGCGCGGTCAGCCGCAGCGCCCCCACCCCGGCCCGGCGCCCCCGGGCGGCGGACAGCAGCGCGATCCCGATGTTCCACGCCGCGCACGCCCGCGTCCGCCCCCAGCCGACCTGGTGCCAGGTGACCTGCCCGAGCAGCCCACCGGTGGCGGCGTCGAGCACGGCGGCGCGCACCAGGCCCACCGGCGGCACCTGCGGCCGGTCGTCGGGGTCGACGTCGAAGGCGCCGTCCGAGCCCGCGGCCAGCGCGGCCCGGTCTTCCGGGAACGCCTCGGCCAAGGCGATCCCGTCCGCCTCGGCGAGCACGACGCGGCTCACCCGCGGTCCGACCGCGGCGCGCCGGACGTCACCGCGTCGCGGCGCGCGCCGCCCCCCTCGGTGGACCGAGCCGCACCCGGCGCGCGCCGGGTGCGGGCGTTCTCCACGTCGGTGACCTTCACGAGCGGACGGTGAGGCCCACCCGCTGGAACTCCTTGAGGTCGGAGTAGCCGGTCTTGGCCATCGCCCTGCGCAGGGCGCCGAACAGGTTGACCAGGCCCTCGGCCTCGCCGGACGGGCCGAACAGCAGGGTGTTCAGGTCGATGCCCACCTCGTCGGCGACCGGCAGGACCCGGCTGCGCGGCAGCGACGGGTGCGCCGCCGCCGAGGTCCAGTACAGGCCCTTGCCCGGCGCCGTGTCGGCGGCGGCCAGCGGGGCGCCGAGCATCACCGCGTCGGCGCCGCAGGCGATGGACTTGGCGATGTCGCCGCTGGTGTTGACCTCGCCGTCGGCGATGACATGCACGTAGCGCCCGCCGGTCTCGTCGAGGTAGTCGCGGCGGGCGGCGGCGGCGTCGACGATGGCGGTGGCCATCGGGACGCCGATGCCCAGCGAGCTGTCGGTGGAGGTGACGCCGTCGCAGTGGCCGTAGCCGACGATGACGCCCGCCGCGCCGGTGCGCATCAGGTGCATCGCGGTGCGGTAGTCGTGCGCGCCGCCCGCGATGACCGGGATGTCCAGGCCGCCGATGAAGCTCTTGAGGTTCAGCGGCTCGTCCGCCCCGCGCGCCACGTGCTCGGCGGAGACGATGGTGCCCTGCACGACGAGGATCTCCACCCCGGCGGCGATGAGCCCGGGGGCCAGCAGCGCGGCGTTCTGCGGACTGACCCGCGCCGAGACCGTCACCCCGGACTCGCGCACCTGCCGGATCGCCTCGGCGACCAGGTCCGGCTGGATCGGCGCGGCGTGCAGCTCCTGCAGGACGCGCACCAGCGCGCCCGGCTCCTCACCGGCGTCGGCGGCCTCGACCAGCCGGGCCAGCGCCTTCTCCGGGTCGGCGTGCCGGGCCCACAGGCCCTCGGCGTTGAGCACCCCGAGGCCGCCCAGCTTCCCCACGGCGACCGCGCCCGCCGGGGACACCACCGCGTCGGTGGGGTGGGTGATCAGCGGGATGTCGAACCGGTAGGCATCGATCTGCCAGGTGGTCGCCACGTCCGAGGACGACCGGGTGCGCCGCGACGGCACGATCTCCACGTCGTCGAGGCCGAAGGCGCGCCGAGCGGTGCGCCCCATGCCGATGTCGACTAGATCCCGCACTGGTGTTCCTTTCCGGGGCCGCCGAGGGTTCAGCGGGTGGTGTAGTTCGGTGCCTCGACGGTCATGGTGATGTCGTGCGGGTGGCTCTCCTTGAGCCCGGCCGCCGTGATGCGGACGAGCTGGGCCTGCTGCAGGTCGGCGATCGTGCGCGACCCGGTGAAGCCCATGCCCGCGCGCAGGCCGCCGACGAGCTGGTAGATGACCGACGACAGCGGGCCGCGGAACGGCACCCGGCCCTCGATGCCCTCGGGCACCAGCTTGTCGTCAGAGAGCACGTCGTCCTGGGAGTAGCGGTCCTTGGAGTAGGACTTGGCCTCGCCGCGCGACTGCATGGCGCCCAGCGAACCCATGCCGCGGTAGGTCTTGAACTGCTTGCCGCTGACCAGGACCAGGTCGCCGGGGGCCTCCGCGGTGCCCGCCAGCAGGCTGCCCAGCATGACCGCGCTCGCCCCGGCCGCGATGGCCTTGGCGATGTCGCCGGAGTACTGGATGCCGCCGTCGCCGATGACCGGGATGCCCGCCGGGGCGCAGGCCAGCGACGCCTCGTGGATGGCGGTGATCTGCGGCACGCCGACCCCGGCCACCACGCGGGTGGTGCAGATGGAACCCGGGCCGACGCCGACCTTCACGCCGTCCGCGCCCGCGTCCACCATGGCCTGCGCGCCCGCGCGGGTGGCCACGTTGCCGCCGACGACGTCGACCGCGTCGCCCAGCTCCTTCTTCAACCGGGACACGATGTCGAGGACCGCGCGGGAGTGCCCGTGCGCGGTGTCGACCATCAGCACGTCCACGCCCGCCTCGAACAGCGTCATGGCCCGCTTGTAGCCGTCGTCGCCGACACCGCAGGCGGCGCCGCAGACGAGCCTGCCGTCCGGGTCCTTGGTGGCGTTGGGGAACTGCTCGGTCTTGACGAAGTCCTTGACCGTGATCAGCCCGCGCAGCTTGCCGTCGCCGTCGACGATCGGCAGCTTCTCCACCTTGTGCCTGCGCAGCAGCCCCAGCGCCGCCTCGGCGGACACGCCCACCTGGGCGGTGATCAGCGGGCCCTGGGTCATCACCTCGGAGACCCTGCGGCTGTGGTCGACCTCGAAGCGCATGTCCCGGTTGGTGATGATGCCCACCAGGATGCCCTGGGCGTCGGTCACCGGCAGCCCGGAGATCCGGTACCTGGCGCACATCGCGTCGACCTCGGCGAGGGTGTCCTCCGGCGAGCAGGTGACCGGGTCGGTCACCATGCCCGCCTCCGAGCGCTTGACCGTCTCCGCCTGCCGGGCCTGCTCCTCGATGGACAGGTTGCGCTGCAGGATGCCGATGCCGCCCTGGCGGGCCATGGCGATCGCCATCCGCGCCTCGGTGACGGTGTCCATGGCGGCGGACAGGATCGGAATCCGCAGGGTGACGTTGCGGGAGACCCGGGTGGAGGTGTCGACACTGCTCGGGATCACGTCGGACTGCGCGGGCTGCAGCAGCACGTCGTCGAAGGTCAGGCCGAGGGTGGCGAACTTGGGCGGGACTCCGTCAGCGTTGAGTTCGCTGGTCATGGTGGGTCGCGGACCTTCCTGCATGGCTGGCGGAACAGGTGGTGCAGGCGGCGGCCGGGGAGCGCACCCCGCCGTGCACCCGCGGGGCCGTGCACCCGCGAGAACACACCCCGCGGCACGGTCACCCCATGGTATCCGGGGGACACTGGGCCAGTCGGCGGGTACCGTGCGTGCTCGTGCCGCATGACGCAGTTCCGCCCAACCCGTTCCCCGGGGATGGGCTGCCACCCGACCCGTTCCACGGCGACCCGGAGGACCCGGCGCGCGCCCTGGACGAACACCACGACCACGACGACCGGCCGATGACCGCCGAGGAGCGGGAGGACCTGGTCGGCGACCTGGCCGACCTGGCCGTCTACCAGGCGCTGCTGGAGCCGCGCGGGCTGCGCGGCATCGTGGTCGACTGCGGGGAGTGCGACGAGCCGCACTACCACGACTGGGAGCTGCTGGCGTCGAGCCTGCGCCAGTTGCTCGACGACGGGCGGATGCGGCCGCACGAGCCCGCGTTCGACCCGGACCCGGAGTGCTACGTGAGCTGGGAGTACTGCCGGGGGTTCGCCGACGGGGTCACCTCCAGCGAGAACGCCCACTAGGGGTTCACCCGCCCGGTGTGAGGTGCTCGACCGGGTGGTTGTGCCCCGGTCAGCGCCTCCAACCGCCCGCCCCACCCACCGTGAACGTGTGAGAGGCCCCACCGGATTTTCCGGTGGGGCCTCTCACACGTCTGGCTCGCGTTCCTAGGCTTCCGCGTCGTTCGGGGTCGCTTCGCCCTGGGTGCCGGTGTCGGAGGGGGTGTCCTCCGGTTCCTCGCGCGGGACCTCGCCGGTCGCGGTGGGCACCGTGGTGCTGACCGGGGGGTCCTCCGGGGTGGTGGAGGGGAGCGGCGGGGTGGTCGACGACGGGGGGTTGCTCGGCTGCGTCACCGTGGTCGGCTTCGGCGGGTGGCTGGTGGCCGGGGGCGTCGTGACCACCGGGGCGGCGGTGGACGGGTTGGGCAGCGGCGGGGGCGTGGCCGGGTCGGCCGGGTTGCCGCGCAGCAGCGAGAGCAGGTCGGCGTGCTGGGCGGCGAGGTCGGTGCGGCCGTCCTCGTTGCTGACCGAGGGGAGTTCCTGCTTGGCCTCTTCGAGCTTGCCCTTGGCCTCGGCGACGTTGCCCTGGTTCAGCGCGGCCTGGGCGATCTCCAGGTCGGCGCGGACCGAGGCCGCCGCCTCGACCGAGCGGGCGTGGTCGGCGTAGAGGACCTTGGTCAGGCTCCACAGCGTGTCGCCGGGGTGGGCGTCGCGGGCGGCGAGGCCCGCGCCGGTGAAGGCGATGGCGAGGACCGCGGCCGCCGCCGCGAACGGGACCAGCAGGCGGGGCCTGCGGTGGCGCTTGCGGGTGCGGGCCTGCAGCACCGTGGCCTGGGCGAGCTGGGTGTCGACGAGCTCGCCCATCGGGGCGGCGTCGACCTCGTCGCGCCAGGAGGTCAGCAGGAGGGCGAGTTCGTCGTCGCGGAAGTCCTGGGCGGGGGTGGTGCGCTCGTCGCGCAGGGCGGCGCCGAGGGAGTCGAGGAAGGCGTCGTCGGCGTGCACCAGGGAGATGTCGACCGCGCCCTCGTCGTCGGCGAAGTCGTCCGGGTCGGCCATCTCCAGCCCCTCGAAGCGCTCGGTGCGGCGGTCGGGGTCGCCGAACACCACCGGGGTCACGTTCGACCTCGGCTGCTCCGCGCGGGACGCGGTCTCGTCCGCCGTCCCGAACTCGTTCCGATCACCCTGGTCGGGCATCTCAGACCACCTCCTCCGCGGACAAAGTCTTCCGCAACCTGGCAAGTGCACGGTGCTGGGCCACCCGGACCGCTCCGGGTGTCGAGCCGACCGCCTCGGCCGTCTCCTCAGCCGACAGCCCCACCACCACCCGCAGCACCACGATCTCGCGCTGCTTGTCCGGCAGGACCTGCAAGAGGTCGTTCATCCGCCTGCTGAGCTCCCCCTGCATCGCCCGCTGCTCCGGACCGGCTTCGGTTTCCGGCCCGTCGGGAACATCGGCGACGGGCTCCGATCGGTTACGCGAGGAGGCCCGGTGGGCGTCGGCGACCTTGTGGGCGGCGATCCCGTAGACGAACGCCAGGAACGGGCGGCCTTGGTCGCGGTAGCCGGGCAGCGCCGTCAACACCGCGAGACACACCTCCTGGGCCACGTCGTCCGCCGAGGCGTACGAGCGTTCCTGCCTTCCGACACGGGCGCGGCAGTACCGCACCACCAGGGGACGCACGGACGCGAGCACCCGCTCGATGGCCCGAGGGTCACCCTCGACGGCGGCGCTCACCGACGCGTCCAGTCCGTCCCCCAATGTGGTCATCGCAGAATGCAGCCCTGGTGTTACTGGTTCGGTCAACGGCGGAAGAGGCGGGTGCGGCCGGGCCGCACCCGTGGTCCACCGTACCGTCCTGGTCGGAAGCGCTTTGTGGGCATTCGTCGACCGGGGTCACCCGGAGGGTCGAACGACGGCGTGACAGAGCGCACACTACCCGCCCGGTCCCGCCCGCGCGCGGGCAGGTCGGTGGACGCACGGCGAGCCGTGCGCGCCCCTCCCCACCCGGGCACACACGGCTCGCCGCCGACAGCGGATCGGTCCCTAGGAGACCAGGCCGCGCCGGAACCCGTGCGCGACGGCCTGCGCGCGGTCGCGCACGCCGAGCTTGCGGAAGAGCCGACGCGCGTGCGTCTTCACCGTGTCCTCGGAGAGGTACAGCTCGCGGCCGATCTGGCCGTTGCTCTTGCCCTGGCTCATCCCGCGCAGCACCTGCAGCTCGCGGTCGGTGAGCTGGACCCCGGGGTCCGAGGGCTGCCGGGGCGCGGGCACGGAGGTGCTGGCCAGGGTGTGCGCCAGCGCCGCGACCAGCTCGGGGCGCGAGGCGTCCCAGCGCAGGTAGCCGCGGGCACCGCCCGCGATCGCGGCGGCGATGCTGCCCGCGTCGTCGGGCGCGCCGAAGACGATGACGTTGGCCTGGGGGTTCGCCGAGACGAGTCGCCGGGTGGCCTCCACACCGGTGGGCACCGCGCGCTGCGTGCCGACGAGCACGACATCCACCGGCTGCCGGGAGAAGCGGGCGAGCAACTCGTCACCGTGCGCTACACAGTCGATGCGACTGACCCCTGGTACAGCAGACATGACACGGGTCAAGCCCTCCCGCACGCTGCGCCGGTCGTCGCAGATCAAGACCGTTGTCACGGGGACTCCTTCCTGCAGCCGAGTGACGTTCCATATCCCCTATCGGACGCTTGGCGCCGAACCTTGACACGATGCGGTGGTAAATCTGTCAACGAGTTCACCGTATTGCCGATCGGTCGTGGTCACCTGTTCGGACCAACGACAAAATCCGAGGTCGGAAGCCATGGCGAGGCGACCGCGAGTTCCCGGCCGGGCGGGTCGGCGTGTCGTAACACACAGTGCAGGACGCGCTCCGCGTCTTCAGCGTGCCGGGCCGCCGCCGCCGGGTCGAGCGCCGCGAGCAGCAGCAGGCACGGCCAGCGCAGCGGCAGCAACCCGGCCTCCCCGGCGTCGGTGAGCGCCCCGGTGACGAGCGGCAGCGCCTCCGCGCCCGCCCCGACCGCGGCCAGGGCCGCGCCGAGCACCATCGCCGACTTGACCCGGTGCCGGGTGGAGCCGGAGTCGACCGCCGCGGCGTGCGCGGCCCTGGCCGGGTCCAGCGCCGCCGCGGCCCGCCCGGCGCCCAGTTCGACCTCCGCGGCCAGCCAACCCCGGCGGATGCGCCCGCGCCAGCCCGGGTCCGGGCCGTCGGCCTCGGCGGCGGTGAGCGACCGCGCCCGCGCCGTGCGGCCGAGCCCGACGGCGTCGGCGGCCAGGCCGAGCAGGACGTCCGAGCGCGCCTCCGGCAGCCGGGGGTGGTCGGCCGGGGCGCGGGCCAGCGCGGCCAGCCCCCGGCCGTCGAGCACCCGGGCGGCGGCGTGCCCGCCCAACTGCCTGCGGTGCGAGCCGAGGGCGGCGGCGGCGAGCGCGACGAGCACCGGGTCGCGGTCGGTCAGCAGCGGCACCAGCCGGGCCACGGCCGCGGCGTAGTGGCCGCGGCCACCGAGCGCGACCCCGGCGAGCCAGGCGTCCCCGGGGGTTCGCGGGGGCCGGAAGGGGTCTGCGCCGGGTGTGCGGCCGAAGGCCGCGTCCCACAGATCAGGGTCACTCACGAGGGGAGTCTGCGGCAGGGGTCAACACTGAAACGATGCGCCCGACTGTGTCACCCACATCGGGGAGGTGTTCCACCCTCGTGGACAACCCGGCGGCGGTCCAGCCCGGCCCGCAGGCGAGCAGCCGCGGCCGCGGCCGGGCGGTCGGGACCGCGCGCAGGACGGCGGGGTCGGCGTGCGCGGCCGCCTGCGCCCAGACCGCCACGACCGCGGGCCCGGTCCGGCCGGCGGCGGCGGCCAGCGCCGGGGCGGGCAGCGCGGCGCCGAGCAGCCGCACCGCGACCCCGCGCTCGGCCAGCGCGGCGCGCACCACGTACAGCGGCAGGCCGTAGCGCTCGCCCGGGGCCCCGCACAGCAGCACCCGCGCGGGCCCGCGCACCGGCGGGGTCGCCCGGACCACCTCGGTCAGCACGCACTCGGTCAGCAGGTGGGCGACCTCGGTGCCCGCGTCGGCCGGGTGCGTCCAGCCGACCCCGACCGCGGCCAGCACCGGCCCCACCAGCTCGTCCCACACCCACAGCACGCCCCGGTCGACCAGGGCGGCGGCCAGCGCGGCGGTCACCGCGGCGTCGTCCATGGCCAGCACCGCGCGGACCAGCTCGCGCACCCGGGGACCACCGCCGGGCGGCCCGCCGCGCACCCTGGCCGCGACGGCGTCCGGGTCGGGCAGCTCCAGGTCGGCGAGCGCGGCCGGGTCGGCGGAGACGCGCAGCGCGTACTCGGCGGCCTCGGCCGGGGCGGCGCCGTTGAGCAGCGCCCGGCGCATCAGCTCCAGCCGGGCCAGGTCGGCGGGGGCGTAGCGGCGGTGCCTGCCGGTGGTGCGCCCGCTCGGGCCCAGGCCGTAGCGGCGGTCCCAGGTGCGCAGCGTGGCGGGGGCGACGCCGAGCCTGCGCGCCACCGCGGCGACCGGGAGCGTCGGCTCGGCCCCGGACGCCGACTCTCCGGGACTCCCGGGCGCGGTTTCGGTCGGCACTCCCCCATCGTCGGGTGACTCCGGACGACCGGCAACCGGACGGACGAACACGCTGCGTCAACCGGCGAATGCCGATCGGCTGAACCGCGCAACCGATGAGTCGATCACCCTTGAACAAGCATTGGCGCGGTTCTAGCGTGTAACACGTTGCGCCGAATGGAGTAATTCGCTCCACTCGGGACGGTGGACAGACACAGATTCCCTGTGACTATGGAGGCGGCGGCAATGGCGGACACTCGCAGGCTTCCCGGGCCGAACGCCGATGTGTGGGACTGGCAGCTCGACGGGTCCTGCCGGGGCATGGACAGCGCGTTCTTCTTCCACCCGGACGGCGAACGCGGACCGGCGCGGGCCCGGCGGGAGGCGAAGGCGAAGGCGATCTGCCAGGCCTGCCCGGTGCTGTCGCTGTGCCGGTCCCACGCACTGGCGGTGCACGAGCCCTACGGGATCTGGGGCGGGCTCTCGGAATCCGAGCGCGAGGCGATCATCAAGACCGACAAGCGCTCGCTCGCGGTGGCCTCGCACTGAGGTCCCCGGGAACGCGAAAGGGCCCGACCGGCAGCACGCCGGTCGGGCCCTTCGTCCGTGCGGCCCGGGTCAGTGCCCGTGGCCGTGGCCGTGCCCGTGACCCGCGTCGGCGGGCTCGTCTTCCTTCTTCTCCACGACCGCGCTCTCGGTGGTGAGCACCATGCGGGCGATCGAGGCGGCGTTGGCCACCGCGGAGCGGGTGACCT
Source organism: Actinokineospora spheciospongiae (assembly GCF_000564855.1). Classification (GTDB taxonomy): domain Bacteria; phylum Actinomycetota; class Actinomycetes; order Mycobacteriales; family Pseudonocardiaceae; genus Actinokineospora; species Actinokineospora spheciospongiae. The sequence continues at coordinate 3,882 of NZ_AYXG01000053.1, read as the reverse complement.
TCACCGGGTCCACCACGCCGTCGGCGAGCAGGTCGCCGTAGGTCAGCTTGGCGGCGTTGAAGCCCTGGCCCCAGGGCAGCTCGCGCACCTTGTTGACCACGACCGCGCCCTCCTGGCCACCGTTCGCGGCGATCCAGAACAGCGGCGCGGACAGCGCCTCGCGGACGATGCGCACGCCGGTGGCCTCGTCACCGGTGAGGCCGAGGTCGCCGTCGAGCTCCTTGGACACCTGCACCAGCGCGGAACCGCCGCCGGGGACGATGCCCTCCTCGACCGCGGCCTTGGTCGCCGCGACGGCGTCCTCGATGCGGTGCTTGCGCTCGGCCAGCTCGGTCTCGGTGGCCGCGCCGACCTTGACCACGGCGATGCCGCCGGACAGCTTCGCCAGCCGCTCCTGCAGCTTCTCGCGGTCCCAGTCGGAGTCGGTGGCCTCGATCTCCTTGCGGATCTGCTCCACCCGGCCGTCGATGTCGGCCTTGGCGCCCGCGCCGTCGACCAGGGTGGTGTCGTCCTTGGTGACCACGGCGCGCCGGACGGTGCCCAGCGAGTCGAGGGTGGCCTCGGACAGCTTCAGGCCGATCTCGGCGGAGATGACCTGGCCGCCGGTGACGATCGCCAGGTCGTCGAGGAACGCCTTGCGGCGGTCGCCGAAGAACGGCGCCTTCACCGCGACGGCCTTGATGGTCTTGCGCAGCGCGTTGACCACCAGGGTCGACAGCGCCTCGCCGTCGACGTCCTCGGCGATGATCAGCAGCGACCGGCCGCTCTCGGCGACCTTCTCCAGCACCGGCAGCAGGTCGGCCAGGGCGGAGATCTTCTCCCGGTGCAGCAGGACGTAGGCGTCCTCCAGCACGGCCTCCTGCGCCTCCAGGTCGGTGGCGAAGTGGGCGGAGACGTAGCCCTTGTCGAACTGGATGCCCTCGGTGACGACCAGCTCGGTGGCCAGCGTGGAGGACTCCTCCACGGTGATCACACCGTTCTCGCCGACCTTCTCGATGGCCTCGCCGAGCAGGGCGCCGATGGAGGCGTCCCGGGAGGCGACGGTGCCGACCTGGGCGACGTTGTCGCGGCCCTTGACCGGGGTCGCCTTGGCCTTGAGGGCCTCCACGACCGCGTCGGACGCGGCCTGGATGCCCTTGCCGATGGCGGTCGGGTTCGCCCCGGCCGCCACGTTGCGCAGGCCGATGCGCACCAGCGCCTGGGCCAGCACGGTCGCGGTGGTGGTGCCGTCACCGGCGACGTCGTTGGTCTTGGTGGCGACGTTCTTGGCGAGCTGGGCGCCGAGGTTCTCGAAGGAGTCCTCGAGCTCGATCTCGCGGGCGATCGTGACACCGTCGTTGGTGACCATCGGGCCACCGAACTTCTTGGCGAGCACGACGTGGCGCCCGCGCGGGCCGAGGGTGACCTTGACCGCGTCGGCGAGCTTGTTCACACCGCGCTCGAGGGCCCGACGAGCGTCCTCGTCGAAACTGATCTGCTTGGGCATTGTCCCTCTCCTGTACGCGAAACGCCCCGGTCGGGCCCCCGAACGGGGCCGCCGGGGCGTTCAGCGTGTGGGTACGTCTTAGTTGATGACAGCCAGCACGTCGCGGGCGGAGAGGATGAGGTACTCCTCGCCGTTGTACTTGACCTCGGTGCCGCCGTACTTGGAGTAGATGACGACGTCACCCACGGCCACGTCCACCGGGACGCGGTTGCCCTTGTCGTCGATCCGGCCCGGGCCCACCGCCACGACCTTGCCCTCCTGGGGCTTCTCCTTGGCAGTGTCCGGGATGACCAGACCGGAGGCAGTCGTAGCCTCGGCCTCGCTCGCCTGGACGACGATCTTGTCCTCGAGCGGCTTGATGTTCACGCTCACCGCTGTGACCTCCACGGGTCGTCGAAAGCGTTGGCAGGTTGATGGCGGCGGAACCCCTCACGAGGCTCCACCAACGGCTCCTGCCACCCCGCCGTCGCGGGTGCCGGGGCGGTACTGGCGCCGTGCGTCTAGCACTCTACCCACGCGACTGCTAACGCTGCAACGGGGTCCGCCGAGATGGGATGAGAAAGCGGGGAGTGACACGACATGACTTCCAGGGATGACGGCTCCACGGGTGCCCGGGCGGGGGTGATCCGCCGGGCCGGGGTGGGCGACTTCGACCGGCTGCGGGAGATCGAGGTGGCGGCGGGGGCCGCGTTCCGCGACGTCGGCATGCCCCACATCGCCGACGACGCGCCGCCGTCCGATGCGGACCTGCTGGCGTTCGTCGACGCGGGCGCGGCCTGGGTGTCCGAAGTGGACGGCGTGGTGGCGGCCTACCTGGTGGCCGAGCGGGTCGACGGGCGGGTGCACGTCGCGCAGGTGAGCGTGGACCCGGCGTTCCGGGGGCTGGGGCTGGGGGCGGCGCTGATCGACCACGTGGACGACGGGGGCGGGGTCACGCTGACCACGTTCGCCGACGTGCCGTGGAACGCGCCCTACTACCGGCGGATCGGCTTCCGGGTCGTCGAGCCGACCGGGGGGTTGCGCGAGGTCGTGCGGCGGGAGGCCGAGGCGGGGCTGGACCCGGCCACCCGGGTGTGCATGGTCAGGGGCTGAGGACCCGCAGCACGGCCTCCCGACCCGCCGCGACGGCCCTGGTCAGCAGGGCCGTGTCGCGGGTGAGCCTGCCGACCTCCGGCGCCCCGGCGGCGGGGCGGACCTCCAGGACGGCGGGGTCGGTGGCGAGGTCGCGGTCGTCGGCTTCCTGGCGGGCCGCCCGGCCCTCCCAGGACGAGAGGGCGCCGGGGGCGACGCGGTCGAGGTAGCGGGAGACGACGCGGCCCTCCAGGCGCGACGGCGGGCCTGCGGTCCAGCCGGTCTGGCGGGTGCGCAGGACCAGGACGTCGGTGAAGCCCCGCGCCAGCGGGGTGCGGAACGGGATCGCCTCGGCCAGCCCGGCGTCGATGAAGGTCCGCCCGCCCAGGCGGACCGGGGGGCCGGAGAGCAGGGGCAGGCCGGTGCTGGCGCGCAGGGCCAGTTGCAGGGTGCGCTGATCGGTGACCAGCGGGTGCAGGTCGGTCGCCGCCCCGGTGGCGGTGTCGGTGGCCAGCGGGTGGAACGTGGTGGGGTTGGCCAAGATCGCGGCGAAGTCCATCGGGATGGTCTCGTAGACGACCTGGACCAGGTGGGTGGTGTCGACCACGGGCCCCAGGCGCAGCGCCCGCCAGGGGTTGGTGACGCGGCGGATGACCGCCGGGTCGTCCCAGGCCATGACGTCAGGCCGGGCCTGCCCGGCGAGGAACCACGCACCGTTGAGCGCACCCGCCGACGATCCGAACACCGCGTCGAAGCACGCCGCGTAACCCAACTCCGCCAGGGCGACGACCATGCCGCCGGAGAAGGCGCCACGGCTGCCGCCACCCTCGACGGCCAGGGCCAGGCGGTGGCCGTCAGTACGGGCGCCCGCAGCGCGGCGGGACTGCAGGAGCGAGATCACCGGGTGCACGGGCACAAACCTAGGGCCTGCCCTCAAGCCAGCCCCCACGAACCGCCGGCCCGGCGAGCGAACGCCCGGGCGGGCGGAGGCACTTGCCCAACCGACCACCCCGACAACCGCCGGCCCGGCTGTGAAAACGCCGGGTGAGTGGAGCGCTTGCCCAACCGACCACCCCGACAACCACCAGCCCGGCCAAGCAGAGGCCCGGGCGGGCGGAGGCACTTGCCCAACCGACCACCCTGAAACCGGCGGCCCGGCTACGGACACGCCCGGTGGGTGTATGTGCTTGCCCAGCCGACCACCCGAAATCCGGCGGCCCGGTGACCGACTGCCCGGGTGGGTGGATGTGTCTGCCCAGCCGACCACCCCGAAACCGCCGGCCCGGCGAGCCAACTGCCCGGGTGGGTGGATGTGTTTGGCCGGG
>NZ_AYXG01000052.1 GCF_000564855.1 Actinokineospora spheciospongiae | reverse complement strand
CCGGCCAAACACATCCACCCAGCCGGGCACCACCCACACAAAGACCGGGCTTTGCCGGAGACGGCCGAGCCGAGCACATCCACCCACCCGGGCACCACCCACCAAACGACCGGGCTTTGCCGGAGACGGCCAAGCCGAGCACATCCACCCACCCGGGCACCCCGACGAAGGACCGGGCTCCAAGCAGGGGTCAGCCTTCGTCGAGCAGCGCGCAGCCCCCCGGGTTCCGGCCGCGTTCGGCCGGGGGCCACCTCGACGACCGCTGTGGATCACCTGGGCCCCGTACTTGTAGTCCTCCGTGACCTCATTGCGGAGACGTACTTTCATCCTCGGCGGCCTGACCGGGGTGGGGACCGTGCTCCTGGCGCCCCACGCCGCCAACGCGATCAGCTACCCGTTCACCCTGGGCGTGGCCTCGGGTGATCCGGCGGCGGACGGGTTCGTCCTGTGGACCCGGCTGGCGCCGAGCCCGCTGAACGCCGACGGCCTGGGCGGGATGCCCGACACGGCGGTGCCGGTGGAGTGGCAGGTGGCGGCGGACGAGCGGTTCACCCAGGTGGTGCGGTCCGGGACCGCCACCGCCGCGCGGGCCTCGGCGCACAGCGTGCACGTCGAGGTGACCGGCCTGCAGCCGGGCCGCGAGTACTGGTACCGCTTCCGCGCCTCCGGGTTCATCTCCCAGGTGGGGCGGGCCAGGACGGCTCCGGCGGTGGGCACCAGCCCGGAGCTGACCATGTTGTTCACCTCGTGCTCGCACTACGAGGCGGGTTACTTCACCGCGTACCGGCGGATGGCCGAGGAGCGCCCGGACCTGATCCTGCACCTGGGCGACTACATCTACGAGGGTGCGGCGAGCAGCACCGCCGTGCGCAAGCACGCGCCCACCGTGGAGATCGACGACCTGGCCGACTACCGCGTCCGCCACGCCCAGTACAAGACCGACCCGGATCTGCAGGCCGCGCACGCGGTCGCGCCCTGGGTGCCGGTCTGGGACGACCACGAGGTCGAGAACAACTACGCCGGGCTCGTCCGCAACGACAGCTCGCCCGCCGGTGACTTCCGCGCCCGCCGCACCGCCGCGTACAAGGCGTACTACGAGCACATGCCGCTGCGCGCCGCGCAGGTGCCGGTCGGGGCGGACATGCGGCTGTACCGGCGCATCCGGTGGGGGAGCCTGGCCACCTTCCACATGCTCGACACCCGCCAGTACCGCGACGACCAGGCCTGCGGCGACGGCAGCAAGGTGTGCCCGGAGGCCGACGCGGCGACCCGCACGCTGACCGGGGCGGCGCAGGAGGCGTGGCTGCTGGACGGGATGCGGCAGAAGCTGGGCACCTGGGACTTCCTGGGCCAGCAGGTGTTCTTCGCGCAGAAGCTGGCTTCCGCCGACGGCGCGCGCAGCATGGACGCCTGGGACGGCTACACCGCCAACCGCGATCGGCTCCAGCGCGGGTGGGACGCCCAGGGCAACCGGGGCACCGTGGTCCTGACCGGCGACGTGCACCGCTCGTGGGCGTCGAACCTGATGCGGGACTACACCGCGCAGGACCGGGTCGTCGGCACCGAGCTGGTGACCACCTCGGTCACCTCCGGCGGTGACGGGAACGCCTCGGACAACGGGCTCTCCGCGCTGAACCCGCACGTGAAGTTCCACAAGAACCTGCGCGGTTACGTCCGCACCGTCACCAGTTCGACCCGGATGGCGGTGGACTTCCGCGCGGTCGACCGGGTCACCGTTCGCGACTACCCGGTGAAGACCGTGGGCAGCTACGTCATCGAGGCCGACAACCCCGGATTGCAGGCGCCGTGAACAAGACGATCCCCGTGCTGGCGGCGGCGCTGCTGACCGCCGCCCTCACCACCCACACCGCCGCCGCGGCGGGCACCACCCCCGCTGACATCACCTGGGCCACGGCCAACTCCGTCTCCACCGGCAACCAGCACAACGCCGCGGTTTCCGCGGTCCGCAACGGTTGGACCGCCGTGGCCTGGGAGGACGACCGCGACGGCGGGGACGCGCTGCACAGCGAGGTCTTCCTCCGCCTGTTCAAGGACGGCGTGTCCCGCTACGAGACCAAGCTGTCGGCGGGCGGCACCGGCAACTGGACCCACCTGCAGCCGGACGTGGCACTGCACGACGACGGCAGCGCCGTGGTGGTGTGGGCCACGGACGGCGACGGCAACGGCTACTACAACATCGCCGTCCGCGCGGTCCGCACCGACGGCACCGTTTCCGGTTCCGCGACCGCCAACGCCTCCTCCGACGGCCAGCAGCTCGACCCGGCCGTGGCCGCCGACCCGGACAGCGCGGGTTTCGCGGTGGTGTGGGAGGACGAGCAGACCGCGACCGCGCCCACGGTCCGCGTCGCTGGCTTCGCGTCGGTCACGTCGAAGACCTACGAGGCCCAGGTCCACGCCGCGGGTGGCACCCACCAGCGCCCGGACGTGGCCGTGGGCGCGGCGGGCAACGCCGTGGTGGTGTGGGACGAGGACGGCGACGCCAACGGCTCGTTCAACGTCGGCCTCAAGGTGCTGACCCCGGCCGGTGGGGTCAAGCGGGCGCAGGGGGTCGCCAACGCGACCACCGCGGGCCAGCAGCGGCACCCGTCGGTCGCGGCGAACTTCGCCGGTGACTTCGCTGTGGCCTGGGAGACCGACCACACCGGGACCGCCGCGACCGCTGTCCGCTCGTTCACCGCCGCGGGCGCGGCGGGTGCGGAGACCGTGCTGGCGGGTGCGGACCCCCAGGTGGGCATCGACGACCAGCGCGGCGTCGCCGTCGCCTGGAGCACGGGGCAGGACGTGTTCGCCCAGGGCCTCAACGCCGACGGCACCGCCACCGGCAGGCTGCCCCGCCTCGCCGCGGTCAAGACCGCCACCGGCCGCCAGGAACACCCCGCCCTCGGCGTCGACGCGTGGGGTCAGCTCACCGTCGCCTACACCGACGACAACGACGGCAACGGGGCGGACCAGGTCTACCTGGGCACCGGGCTGCTGAACAGCACCTGGTGACCGGCTCCGGGTGACCGGAACACGGACGAGTCGCCGTTCATCGCCCCCCGTGCTCGCCAAGGGCTGGGCGACCGCGTCGCGGGCGAGCCCGCCCGAGGCAACCGCTGATCCCAGCCCCACCGCTGCCCCCGCCGCGTGCGCGCCGGGGGCAGCGGTGTTCCGGGCCGGGAGCGACTAGCGGGAACTGATCGCGCGGCGGGGGGAGTTCGGGCCGTTGTCCGCACCCACGACCCACTGGCTGTGCGGCGCGATCGCCAGCCAGCCCACGGAGCGCTGCGCGCCGGTCGACGCGAACTCGACCGGAACGCCGTGGCGCGGCCAGATCCGGCCGCCGCTCGTGCGCGCGCCGCCCACCTCGACGGCCTGCGTGCCCGCGACCTGCCCGGCCTGGTTGATGCTGTTGCCGGTGGAGGGCAGCGGGCTGGCCGGTGTCAGGTCGGTGATGGTGCCCGCGCGCCAGCGGAACGCGTGGTAGGCGCCGCTCGCGGTCTCGGAGGTGCCCGTCACCTCGCCCGCGTCGTTCAGGTACGGCCCGCGGCCCACGCCGGGCAGGTTGGTGACCGCCTGGTTGCCGCCGAGGGTGCCGATGTCGGTCAGCACCCCGTCGCGCCAGAAGCCGACCCGGTAGCCGCCCTCCGGGACCACCAGGTCGAACAGCACGTCACCGCGGGCGTTGATCCCCGTCGGCTCGGGCGGGTAGCCCCCGCCGAACGGGTTGGGCACGGCGACGGCCGCGCCGCTGCCCGCGCGGTACACGTGCGTGCCCGAGTCCGAGGACACGGCGACGTCCCCGCGCGGGCCGATCCGCCCCAGGTGGCCGTCGGTGGAGATGGTGCGCCAGACCCCGGCGCGCCACGTCGCGAACAGGTAGCCAGGCCCGGACTCGGTCACGGCCCGCACCAGCACCTCGCCGACCTCGGAGATGCCCAGGCCGACCGCTGAGACCGCCCCGGGCGGCAGCAGGTCGGTCGTGCGCCCACCCGACCACAGCACCGCCGAGGACACGCCGCCGACCCGGCGCGTGCCCACCACCTGGTCGCGGGAGTTGAACTCGATGGCCTGGCTGGGGTTGGGGTCGAGCGGCAGCAATTTGCCGCCGCGCCAGGTCACCGCGTGCTGGTCGAAGGAATCCGCCTGCCGGGCGTTGCCCACGACGAGCCCGCTGGGGGTCACCCCGAGGGCCGAGGCGGAGTGGTCGGGGGAGGGAGCAGGCAGTTCTCGCAGGGTGGGTGCGGCCACGGCGACCGCCGTGGCCTCCGTGCCGAGCAGGGCGGTGGCTGCCAGCAGCACCGCGGGGACCAGGGTTGCGCGCATCACGGTCCTCTCATCGGGTGATCAGGACGTGACACAAGGTATACATAATGCCGTTACTCAAACAAGGGCATTATCCGAAAAGTTCCTCGGTCCCTAGGGTCGGGTGAGGGTGCCGGGAGTGCCCGACACGGGCTCGGGGACGCGGACGGAGGTGAAGGAAACCCTGCGGCGCAGGTGGAAGCCGAGTGCCTGGTAGAGGCGGATGGCGTTGGTGTTGGTCGCGGGCGTGTGCAGGAACGGGCGTTCGCCGCGCTCGCGGATGCCCGCGACGAGGGCGCGGACCAGCCTGGTCGCCAGCCCCTGGCCGCGCTGGGACTCGTCGGTGCAGACGGCGCTGATCTCGGTCCAGCCGGGCGGGTGCAGGCGTTCCCCGGCCATGGCGACCAGTTCCCCGCCCCGGCGGATGCCCAGGTAGGTGCCGAGTTCGATGGTGCGGGGCAGGAACGGGCCGGGTCGGGTGCGCTGCGCCAAGGCCAGCATCTCCGGCACGTCCGCGACCGCCAGCCGCACGGCCTCGGGGTCCGCGGCTCCCTCGACCCCGGCGTCCACCAGTTGCACCCCGGGGATGGACAGCGTTGTCTCCCAGCCCGGGGGTGGGGTGTCCAGGCCGGGGATGAAGACCTCGTTCCCCGCGCCCGCCAGCTCCGCGACCTCGTCCCACGCCGACACCCCGGGCCGCACGGCCGCGAACGGTGAGACGTCCACCGGGTAGCGGACCACCCGGCCGTGCCGCTCGGCGAGCTGGGCGTGCGCCCCGGTCAGCGACTCCCAGGTCGCGTTGTCCAGTACCCGCTCGGCGTTGTCCAGCGCCCGCTCGGCCGCCATCGCGCTCCTCCGGTCCCTCGTTCCGACACCGGGGTGAACCCGCCCGCACTGCCCGGTGTTCCGCACCGTGGGTGATCCCACTGCCCGGGAGGCGGGGAGCTGTCCCGCTCCGGCGGGGGTGGCGGTGGGTCAGGCGGAGAGCCTGCTCCGCAGTTCCGTCAGCGCGTGGCCCAGGGGCAGGTCGACCCGGTGGGTGGCGTGTTGGTCGCCTCGGGTCTCGCCCTGGTTGATGATGGCGACGGGGGTGGCGGTGGTGGCGGCCCGGCGGATGAAGCGCAGGCCGGACATCACGGTCAGCGACGAGCCCAGGACCAGCACCGAGGCCGCCGCGTCGACCAGGGCGTTGCACAGGTCGACCCGCGGCCGGGGGACGTTCTCGCCGAAGAAGACCACGTCGGGCTTGAGGACGCCGTCGCAGGTGCGGCAGGCGACCACCCGGAAGTCGGCCACCGCGGTGTCGTCGAGGTCCACGTCGCCGTCGGGGTTGATCGGGGCGGCCTCGGCGGAGAAGTCGGGGTTGGCCTCGGCGAGGCGGCGGTCCAGGTCCTCGCGCGGGGTGGGTTCGCGGCAGGACAGGCAGACGACCCGGTCCAGGCCGCCGTGCAGTTCGACCACGTCGGGGGTGCCCGCGGCCTGGTGCAGGCCGTCGACGTTCTGGGTGATCACGCCGGTGAGGTGGCCGCGGGCGTGCAGGGCGGTGACGGCGCGGTGGCCCGCGTTCGGGGCGGCGCGGGCGATGGTGCGCCAGCCGACGTGGCTGCGCGCCCAGTAGCGGCGGCGGGCGTCGGGGTCGGCGACGAACTCCCCGTAGGTCATGGGGGTGTGCTTGCGCAGGCTGCCCGCCGCGCCCCGGTAGTCCGGGATGCCCGATTCGGTGGACAGGCCCGCGCCGCTGAGCACCAGCACACCGCCGCGGTCCACCAGCTCGACCACCTCGTCCAGTCGGGTGGTCCTGGGCAGCGGCGGTCCGCCTGCCGTCCAGCTCAGGGTCGGCCGGGTGCGCATGCGTCCATCCTACGTCCGTCTTGGCGGTGCTCGCCCGTGCCGACGGGCCTGCCCACCAGGGGTTTCCCACTCGGTGGATCGCGGGCGCGGGCGGGGGAGACTGGCGGCAGCGGACCGTGGACGGTGGAGGTGGCGTGGTGGGTGCGGAACCCTTGCGGAGGCTGGGCTTCCTGACGATCGGGCTGTTCGACCCGGACGACCCCCGACCGGGGCACGAGTCCACGTTGGAGGTCATCGAGCTGGGGGAGCGGCTCGGGTTCGACAGCGCGTGGGTGCGCCACCGGCACCTGCAGCACGGCATCTCCTCGCCGGTGGCGCTGCTGGCCGCGGCCACCCAGCGCACCAGCCGGATCGCGCTGGGCACCGCCGTGATCCCGCTGGGCTGGGAGAACCCGATCCGGCTGGCGGAGGACCTGGCGACGGTCGACGTGCTCTCCGGCGGGCGGCTCAACCCGGGGGTCAGCGTCGGCCCGCCGATGCACTACGACCGGCTCAAGGACGCGCTCTACCCGGACACCGCCGACGTCGAGGACTTCAGCTACCGCCGTGCGGAGCGGCTGCTGTCGGCGTTGCGCGGGGAGAAGGTGACCGGGTTCAGCGGCACCGAGGGCATCGAGGTGTTCTCCGACCGGGTGGAGCCGCACGCGGCGGGGTTGTCCGAACGCCTCTGGTACGGCGGCGGCAGCCTGCGTTCGGCGCAGTGGGCCGGTGAGCAGGGGTTGAACTTCCTGACCAGCAACGTCGTCCGCGCGGGTGAGACCGAGCAGGACTTCGACAGCATCCAGCTCGCGCAGGTCCTGCGGTTCCGCGAGCACCACCCGCTGGGCGACCGGGCGCGCGTCTCCCAGGGCCTGGTGGTGATCCCCACCGACTCCGCGACCCCGGCGCAGCGGGCGAAGTACGAGGAGTACGTGGCAGGCCGCACCCCGCGCACCGCCGAGCCGCAGGGTCCGGCCCGGGTGGTGTACGCCCGCGACCTGGTCGGCACGTCCGCGCAGATCGCCGAGCGGCTGTCCGAGAACGCGGCGTTCCAGCAGGTCACGGAGGTGGCGTTCGCGCTGCCGTTCACCTTCGAGCACGAGGACCACGTGCAGATCCTCACCGACGTCGCCACCCACCTCGGACCCGCGCTGGGGTGGCGACCGACCGCGTGACCTACCCCGACCGGGTGCCCAGCGCCCGGAAGCCGCCCATGAACAGCGCCGTGATGATCTCCACCAGCTCCGGGGTCGTGGCCGAGCGGTAACCGAGGGTCTGGTCCACCAGCACCTCGTTGACCCCGCCGACGAGCACCATCACCCCGGTCTCCAACTGGTGCGGCGCCAGCGTCTCGGCTTCCGCGGGCACCAGGGCGGCGATGTAGCGGACGAACGCGTGCAGCACCTCGCGGCGGCGGGCCTCCAGCTCCGGGCTGACGCCGACGATCTCGATGACCATCACCCTGGCCCGGCGCCGGTCGGCGGACATGGTGTCGACCAGCGCGGTGAGCCCGGCCCGGACGCGGTTCTCGACCTGCTCGCCCGCGGCGGCCACGGCCGTCTCCACGGCCGCCCGCACCAGGGCGGCCTGCTCGTCGTAGACGGCGCGGAGCAACTGCTCGCGCTCGGTGAACGACTCGTAGAAGTAGCGCTGGGTCAGCCCGGCCTCCGCGCACACCTGCTTCACCGAGGAGGCGGCGTAGCCGTCGGTGCCGAACAGCTCCAACCCCGCGGCCAGCAGCCGGGAGCGCCGCTCGGCCTGGCGCTGCCCGGCGTCGCGGCCACCGTAGCGGCGGCCATCGGTGGTGACCCCGGTCACAGGTTCTGCCTTCGCTTGACCATGTCCGCAGCCTACTGACATGGTTTCGTGTCAGATGTTGTGACACGTTGGCGTGTCAGATCGGGGAAGGGGACGTGCGGGCATGGCGCAGCAGCAACGGAACATGCGGATCTCGGACGAGGACCGGCGTGGCGCCGCCGAGGAGCTGCGCGCCGCGCACGCCCAGGGCAGGCTCAGCCTGACCGAGTACGACACCAGGCTCGACGGGGTGAACCGCGCGACGACCTACGGCGACCTCGCCAAGATCTTCACCGACCTGCCCGCGGTGTCCCACGCCCGCACCGAGCGGCGGTCGTCGGCGCCGAAGTGGGTCCGCATCGTCTGGCTGTGGTGGACCGTCACCCTCGTGATCAACCTGGCCGTCTGGGCCCTGGTCCGCTTCCAGCTCAGCGACGACGTCCACTTCTGGCCGGTCTGGCTGCTGATCCCGACCATCGCCATCGCCGCGGTCACCTACCGCGCCACCACCGCGCACGCCGCCAAGCAGGCCCGCCGCACCCCCGCCTGGCGGGGTTGATACCAGGTTCGCGACAACTCGCCCGCTGCCCCTAACGCGCGGCCCGCACGCGCTGACTCCTCCAGGACACCGCCGTCCGGTGAGGAAGAGGCACGCGAATGAAGATCGACATCTTCAACGAGATCCAGAACCCCCGCCCCTGGGGTCCGGATCAGGAACAGCTCCGGTTCCGCCAGGCCCTGGCCCAGGCCGAGCTGGCCGATGAGCTCGGCTACGGCTGCTGGTGGCAGGTCGAGCACCACGGGGCCGAGGAGTTCAGCCTGTCGTCGGCACCGGAGATGGTGCTGGCGGCGATCTCGCAGCGCACCAGCCGCATCCGGCTCGGGCACTCCGCGGTGCTGGCGCCGAGCCGGTTCAACCACCCGATCCGGGTCGCCGAGCGGGCGGCCACGCTCGACCACCTCAGCGGCGGCCGGGTCGAGCTGGGGCTGACCCGGTCCACCGTGCCCGAGTGGCGGCTGTTCAACATCGACAAGGACGACGTGCGCCCGCAGACCGCGGCCGCCTTCGACATGATCCCGAAGATGTGGACCAGCGACCGCTTCTCCCACGACGGCGACGGTTTCACCATCAACGACGTGCCGATCCTGCCCAAGCCGTACCAGACCCCGCACCCGCC
>NZ_AYXG01000051.1 GCF_000564855.1 Actinokineospora spheciospongiae | reverse complement strand
TCGCCATAGGGGCCCCGGCCAAACACATCCACCCAGCCGGGCACACCCACAAACGACCGGGCTCGAAAGCTGAGCACATCCACCCAGGCACCACCACCAAACGACCGGGCCCTAAAAACGGTGCACGGCCGAGCACACCCACCCGGACGCACACCCACGCAAAGACCGGGCTTCCAGGACTCGGACCGGCCGCCCCCAGGGCCAAGCCTCAGGCCGACTGCAACGCCGCCGCGGCGGACTCGTCGTCGGGCTGCTCCTGCGCCTTGCGCTCGGCGCGCACCCCCGCCCGGTACGCCTCGGCCTCGGCGGCAGCCCGATTCGCGTCCCAGCCGAGCACCGGGGCGATCAGGTGCGCGGTGAGCTGCGCGGAGTCCACCCCCCGGTCAGCCGACTCGATGGCCACCCGCACCCGGCGGGCGAGCACGTCACCCACATCCCGCGCCCCCTCCGCCGCAGCGGCGTACACCAGCTCAGCCCGCAGGTACGCGTCGCTGCTCGGCAGGGGTTCGGCGAGCGCCGGGTCGGCCGCGATCAGTTCCAGCACCTCGCCGATCAACGAACCGTGCCTGCCCAGCAGGCGTTCCACCTGCTCGACGGTCAACCCGTGCTCGCGCGCCACGGCGTCCCGCCGGTTCCACAGCCCGGCATGGCCGTCCGCCCCGAGCAGCGGCACCTCGGCGGTGACCGACGCGGGCACCAACCCGAGCCCGCGCACCGCCTCGTCCACCGCGTCGGCGGCCATCACCCGGTAGGTCGTGTACTTCCCGCCCGCGACCACCGTCAACCCCGGGACGGGGGTGCCCACCACGTGTTCGCGCGACAGCTTCGCCGTCCGCTCGTCGCTGCCCGCCAGCAGTGGGCGCAGCCCGGCGTAGACGCCTTCGACGTCGTCGGGGGTCAGCGGGTCGACCAGGACCCGGTTGACCCGCTCCAGCAGGTACGCCACGTCGGCCGCGCTGGCAGCGGGGTGTTCCTTGTCCAGGTCCCATGGGGTGTCGGTGGTGCCGACGATCCACTGCCTGCCCCACGGGATCACGAACAGCACGCTCTTGTCCGTGCGCAGGATCAGCCCGCTGGTGGAGTCGATGCGCTCGCGCGGCACCAGCAGGTGCACCCCCTTCGACGCCCGGACCCGCACGCTGCTCGCGGCGGCGAGGGCCTGCGTCTCCTCGCTCCACACCCCGGTCGCGCTGATCACCCGCTTGGCCCGGACCTCGGTGCGCTCCCCGGTCTCCCCGTCCACCACCACGGCGCCGACGACGCGTTCGCCGTCGCGCAGGTAGTCCACGACCCGCGCCCGGTTCACCGCCAGCGCGCCGTGGGCGGCGGCGGTGCGCACCAGCGCCAGGGTGTGCCGGGCGTCGTCGACCTGGGCGTCCCAGTAGCGCACGGCGCCGACCAGGGCGTCCGGGGAGAGCCCGGGGGCCGCGGCGAGCGCGCCGCGGCGGGTCAGGTGCCGGTGGCGCGGGGTGCCGGGGTGGCCCGCGGCCATCGCGTCGTAGAGCAGGATGCCTGCGCCGACGTACGGGCGCTCCCAGCCGCGGTGGGTCAGCGGGTAGAGGAACGGGACCGGCCGCACCAGGTGCGGGGCCAGGCGGGTGAGCAGCAGGCCGCGCTCGCGCAGCGCTTCGCGCACCAGGCCGAAGTCGAGCATCTCCAGGTAGCGCAGGCCGCCGTGGATGAGCTTGCTGGCCCGGCTGGAGGTGCCCGCCGCCCAGTCGTCTGCCTCGACCAGGCCGGTGCGCAGGCCGCGGGTGGCGGCGTCCAGCGCCGCGCCCGCCCCCACCACCCCGCCGCCGACCACGAGGACGTCCAGCCCGGGGGCGGCGGCGAGTTCGCGCAGCGCGCGGGTCCTGGCCTCGGGGGAGAGGGGTGCGGGACGCATGGCGGCTCCTCGACGTACGGGCGCGGATCGGCTTGACTGAACCCAGTATGACAATGTCGAACACGGTACCGGCAAGGGGAGGGTGGATGCCAGGGAGAATCCAGTCGGTCGAGCGGGCGGCTGCGGTCCTGCGGCTGCTGGCCGCGGGGCCGCGCGGGCTGGCCGTCGGCGAGGTGGCCCGCGCGCTGCGGTTGCCCAAGGGGACGGTCCACGGGATTCTCCAGGCGTTGCAGCACGTGGGGTTCGTCGAGCAGGACCGCGCGGGTGGCGAGTACCGCCTCGGCGCCACCCTGCTGCACCTGGGCACCAGCTACCTCGACGGCAACGAACTGCGCACCCGCGCCCTCAACCGGGCCGACTCCCTGGCCTCCCGGACGCGGGAGAGCGTCCGCATCGGAGCCCCGCACGAGGGCCGGGTGCTGGTCGTGCACCACGTCTTCCGCCCCGACGACAGCCTCCAGGTGCTGGAGGTCGGCGCCCTGCTGCCCGCCCACGCCTGCGCCCTCGGCAAGGTCCTGCTCGCCTTCGACCTGCGCGGCGCCCCGGCCCTGGACGAGCTGCCGCTGCCCCGCTGCACCCCGCGCACCCGCACCACCCGCGCCGACCTCACCGCCGACCTGGAACGGGTGCGCGCCCGCGGCTGGGCCACCGACGTCGGCGAACTGGTCGACGGCGAGGCGGGCGTCGCCGCCCCCGTCCGCGACGACCGCGGCGCGGTCGTCGGCGCGGTCGGCCTGTGCGGTGCGGTCGAGCGGGTGTGCGCCCCCGACGGGACACCGCACGCCGCCCTGGTCTCCGCGGTCCGCGACTCGGCGCGCGCCATCTCCCGCACCCTGGGCTTCACCGGGTTCCCCTCGGGCCGGTGGTGACCTGGCCCGGTCACCGGTCGCGGGCGGCGATCCAGGCGGCGATCTGGGTGCGCCGGGTGAAGCCCAGCTTGGTCAGGACGTGCTGCACGTGCGTCTCCGCCGTGCGCGGGGACATCACCAGCTTCGCCGCGATGTCCCGGTTGGACAGCCCCTCGGCCACCAGCACCGCGATCTCGTGCTCCCGGCGCGTCAGCCCGGAGCGGTCGCGGGTCGGGGCGGGGGCCAGCGCGCAGCGCACCGCCTGCTCGAAGGACAGGGCCCGACCGGTGGCCACCGCCTGGTCGAACCGGTCGTGGCCGAGCCCGTCGCGGGCCATCGCCCAGTGGTCGAAGTGCGGCACGGCCAGTGAGCCCGCCTGTTCCGGGGAGGTGCCCACCGCCTCCCACAGCGTGGCGGCGGCGCCGAAGAGCAGGCCCGCGTGGGCGTGCTCGCCCTGGCGGGCGTGCACCCAGGCCAGGGCCTCCACCTGGTGGGCGGTGCCGAACCGGTTGCCCAGCAGCAGGTCCGCCGCGATCCCGGCCCTGGCCGCGCGGGCGGCGGTGCCCGCGTCGCCGTAGAGGACCTCGACCACCGCCTGGCCGTAGTGGGCCATGGCCAGGTAGTACGGGTCGACCACGTCGGCGGCCAGGTCGGCGAGCAGGGTGCGCGCGGTGTCGAGGTCACCGAGGACGGCGGTGCACACGCCGTGAATCCAGCGCGGGTGCGGTCGGTGCCGGGCGGGGGCGTCGCGGGCGGCCCGCCGGGCCAGGTCGGCCGCGCCCGCGAAGTCCCGCCGCAGCATCGCCCCGAGCGCCCGGACGTAGGTGACGTGGGCGCGTCCCGGCGCGTCGGCGATGCCCTCGGCCTCGTCGAGGCGGGCAGAGGCGACCGGGACGTCGTACTGCCAGAGCGCGTACAGGGCGCTGACGCTGAGCGCCTTGGCCCGGGCGGGGTGGGCGGGCGCCGCCGCCAGGGCGCGGTCGAGCCACATCCGCGCCTCGGCGTTGCGGCCGTGCAGCGTCCAGTGCTCGTCGACCCGGGCGGCCATGGCCAGGGCCACCCCGGCCTCCCCTGCCTCGGTCAGCGACCAGTGCAGGGCCGCGCGCAGGTTGGCCTGCTCGCGGTGCAGCCGGTCCGCCCACCGCACCTGGTCCGGGCCGAGCCAGGCGGCGTCGGCCTCGGCGGTGAGCCGGTCGAAGGCGTCCCGGTGGCGGCGGGACACCTCGGTCAGCTCCCCGGCCTCGCGCAACCGCTCCTGCCCGTACTCGCGCAGCACCTCCAGCACCCGGTAGCGGGCCGTCGGCGCACCCGGCCGGTCGTCGCGCACCAGCACCGACTTGTCCAGCAGGGCGTCCACCAACCCGAGCACGTCGTCCGCGCCCACCCCGGGTCCGGCGCACACGTACTCGGCGGCCCCCAGCTCGAAGGAACCCGCGAACACCGACAGCCGCCGCCACACCGCCCGCTCCGCCGCCGTGCACAGCCCGTGGCTCCAGTCGAGGGTGGCGCGCAGGGTCCGCTGGCGCTCGGGAGCCGTGCGCGGCCCACTGCCCAACGGCGACCCGCCCGCCACCAACCGATCGGCGATCTGCCCCGGCGACAGCGCCCGCACCCGCGCCGCCGCCAACTCCACGGCCAGCGGCACCCCGTCCAGGTGCGCGCACAGCCGCACCACGTCGTCCACGTTGCCCGGGGTCAACCGGAACGACGGCACGACCGCCCGCACCCGGTCGACGAACAACACCACCGCGTCGTACCCGGCCGCCTCCGCGAGCACCGTCCCCCGTTCGGGCACGGCCAACGGCGGCACCGGCAGCACCCGCTCCCCACCCACCCCCAACGACTGCCTGCTGGTGGCCAGCACCACCACCCCCGGGCACCTGTCCAGGACCCGCTGCGCGAACCGCGCGCACGCCTCGACGAGGTGTTCGCAGTTGTCCAGGACCAGCAGCAGCTCCCGCCCGCGAAGGTGGTCCAGCACGGTGTCCTCGACCGCTTCCCCCGGCCGGTGGTGCAGCCCCAACCGATCGGCGACCAGGTTCGGCAGCAGCCCGGGATCGCGCAACTCGGCCAGCCCGACGAACACCGCCGCACCGGGGTACCCGGCCAGCACGTGCCCGGCCAGCCTGGTCTTGCCGACACCACCGGGGCCGGTGAGCGTGGTCAGCCTGCCGGTGCCGAGCGCGTCCCGGACCCGCGCGTCCTCCCGGCCGCGCCCGACGAAACTGGTGTTCGCCAGGGGCGGCGCAGCCTCATCCGGTGCCACGCCGCCCGATGGTAGCCGTCCCGGTGGGCCCGGGACGGCCACCGCTCAGGCGGGAACGCTCCCCGAACCACCCGAGGTGCTGTCCGAACCGGTCACACCGCGCCGCGACCGGACCGCGACCACGAGCAGCACCACCCCCGCCAGCAACGGCAGGACCAACCGGACCGCCCAGGGCACCGGCCCCCACTCACCCACCGCGGCCTGCGTCGCCGTCCCCGCGGTCATGCACCACGCGGCCAACAGCGCCGAGGCGACAGCACCGGGCAGCACGCTCCCGGTCCACCGGAACAGCGCCACGCACAGCACCCCGGCCACCGCCAGCAGCACCACCACCTGGTAGGCGACGATCGTGTGCAACTGGTAGCCGGGGAACACCAGCTCCCCGCCGAACGGGAACCGCGAGTACTGCACCAGCACCAGCACCGCCAGCCCCACCGACGGGACCAGCGCCGCCGCCCAGTACCCGCGCCGCCCGCCCACCCGCAACTGGGTGTTGAGCAGCGTGGAGAAGACCACGAAGAACACCAGCAGCGGCAGCGCGTAGCAGAACGCGGTGACCAGTTGCGGGGCGGTCGGCGCGCGGAACGCCAGCACCCAGAACCGGAAGTCGGTCTTGAACAGCAGGTCCGACGCCAACACCAGCCCGAGCATCGTGCCCACGGCCGCGGCTCCGAGCCCGACCGCCCGCCCCGCCGCCCGCCACGACCCGGGCAGCACCCCGGACAGCGGCACCCACCCGCGCACCAGCCACGGGACCAGCGCCACGGCGGTGATCACCGCGTTCAGCAGCGCCCAGGCCAACACCCAGTTGGACACGCTCTGGCTGAACCAGGCGCCGGGGGGAAACAGCTTCGGCGCGTACTTCATCACCGGGATGAACGTGATCGCCGGGATGGCCGTCGCCGCGAGCGCCGCCACCCACCAGCCGCGCCCGGTGGCGGCCGGGACCGCGGGCCGCTCCGGTCGCCGGGCCAGGGTCTTGGCGACGCCGAAGACCGACAGCACGCCGCCGACCATGGCCACGAGCGTGCCCAGCTCCTTGAGCCACCAGACCTGCCCGCCCGCCGAGCCCGCCCCGGTCAGCGTCCGGCCGAACCAGTCCACCACGTGCCCCACGGCGGCCGGGTCGTGGGTGACCCCGGCGTGCACAGTGGACGGCCGGTGCAGCACCCGCCCGGTCCCGGCGCCCACGTCGCCGTAGACGGTGCCCTCGCGGACCGGTGAGTCCGTGCCGAACAGCGACTCCATGTTCGGTGCGCCGTTGATGTCGACAGGGTTGGCCGACTGCCACATCGAGCCGGAGAACTCCTCCACCGTGGACACGACCACGGCGGTGTTGCGCGGGAACGTCGTCGTCCCCTTCGGGGTGGCCGCCGCACCGCCCCCGGTCGACGGACCGGCGGGGAACGGCGCCGACGACATCAGCACCAGCGACCGGTAGCCGTCGGGCACGGCCGCCGCGGCCTGCAACACCGTCCAACCGCCCATGGAGTGCCCGACCAGCCCGACGTTGTCGCGGTCGACGAAGTCCAGGGAGCGCAGGTGGCGCAGCGCGGCCGGGCCGCCGTAGCCGTGCGCGAACGCGGGGGCCGCCGACGTGCCGTGCCCGGCCTGGTCCAGCTCCAGCACCACGTACCCGCGCCGGGCCAGTTCGACGGAGACCGGGGACATCGTCTCCCGCGAGTTGACGTAGCCGTGCACCGCGAGCACGGCGGGCGCCGGGGAATCGGCGGTGACGCCGTCCGGCACGTAGAGCAGCCCGCCGAGCGACTGCCCGCCCTCACCGGTGAACCGGGTGTCGGTCACGCTGACCCGGCCGAAGTCGGTGTTGACCACCGCGGCGAACGCGCCGCCGACCAGCACCAGCGCCAAGCCGACGACGAACAGCAGGCTGATCCGCCTGACCGGTGCCCGGCTCGCTGCGGGGGAGTGTTCGGTCGACGGTGTTGTCCTGGTCGATGTCTTCCTAGTCAAGGTCATCCTCGTCCATCCAGTCCAGGCTGCGCTCGACGGCCTTGCGCCACTTGCGGAACCGCCGCTCGCGCAGGTCGGCGTCCAGGCCGGGGGTCCACTCGGCGGCCTTGTGCCAGTTGCCGCGCAGGCTGTCCAGGTCGGGCCAGTAGCCGACCGCCAGCCCCGCCGCGTACGCCGCGCCCAGGCAGGTCGTCTCCGCCACGGTCGGGCGGGCCACCGGGACCGCCAGCGCGTCGGCCAGCAGTTGCATCAGGGTGTTGTTGGCGGTCATGCCGCCGTCGACCCGCAGGCCGGTGAGCGCGATGCCGGTGTCCGCGCGCATCGCGTCGACCACCTCCCTGGTCTGCCACGCGGTGGCCTCCAGCGCCGCGCGGGCCAGGTGGCCGCGGCCGACGTAGCCGGTCAGCCCGGTGATCACCCCCCGGGCCTCGCCGCGCCAGTGCGGGGCGAACAGCCCGGAGAACGCGGGCACGATGTAGCAGCCGCCGCTGTCGGCCACGGTGTTGGCCAGCGTCTCGATCTCCGCCGCCGAGTGGATCAGGCCCAGCCGGTCGCGGAACCACTGCACCAGCGCGCCGGTCACCGCGATCGACCCCTCCAGCGCGTAGGTCGCGGGCACGCCGTCGAGCTGGTAGGCGACCGTGGTCAGCAGCCCGTTCTCCGAGCGGACCAGCGTGTCCCCGGTGTTGAGGACGAGGAAGCTGCCGGTGCCGTAGGTGCTCTTGACGTCGCCGCGGTCGAACGCGGTCTGCCCGAACAGCGCCGCGTGCTGATCACCCAGCGCCGCCGCCACCGGCACGCCCGCCAGCGCGCCCCGGGCGGTGCCGTAGACGTGCGAGGAGGGTTTGATCTCCGGCAGCACCGCCGCCGGGACGCCCATGGTGTCGAGGGTGTCCTGGTCCCACTGGAGCTTGGTGAGGTCCATCAGCATGGTGCGGCTGGCGTTGGTCACGTCGGTGACGTGCACCCCGCCGTCCACCCCGCCGGTCAGGTTCCAGATCAGCCAACTGTCGACGGTGCCGAACAGCACCTCGCCGCGGGCCGCCCGCTCGGCCAGGCCGGGCACCTCGCGCAGCAGCCACACCAGCTTGGGACCGGAGAAGTAGGTGGCCAGCGGCAGGCCGCAGCGGTCCCGGAACCGGTCCGGTCCCTCCGCGCCCGCCAGCTCGGACACCAGGTCGGCGGTGCGGGTGTCCTGCCAGGTGATGGCGTTGTGCACCGGGCGGCCGGTGGTCCGGTCCCACACCACGGTCGTCTCGCGCTGGTTGGTGATGCCCACGGCGGCCAGGTCGCCCGGCGCCAGGCCCGCGTCCTCCAGCGCCTCCAGCACCACCTGCTCCACGGTGGACCAGATCTCGGCCGCGTCGTGCTCCACCCAGCCGGGGCGGGGGAAGATCTGCCGGTGCTCGCGCTGGGCCAGCGACACGATGCCGCCCCGGCCGTCGAAGACGATGCACCGGCTCGACGTGGTGCCCTGGTCGATGGCGGCGACGTACCGGGGATCGCTCACGGGTGTCCCTTTCCGGGGTCGGGACGGGACGGTCTCCGGCTCCGCGTCGAGCCGCCCCGGGGGTCGCGGCCAGTCTGTGCGCGTCCCCGGAGCGGGGGTATCCGCAGGAATACGTAGGTTTCTACGTACTCGCGGTCGTGCGGCCGGGTTCGACATCGCCGACCCATTCGGCTGCTTGTTCGGCATGGCCGAATTCGCTACCGTCGCCGTCATCCCCACCCCACGCGGAGGCCTCGGTGAACCGACGAGCGATGCTGGCCACGACCACCACCGCCGTGGCGACGACCCTGCTGGGGTCCACCGCCGCGACGGCGACCCCGGCGCGTCCGGTGCCCGCGGGTCGGGTCGAGGAGGGACTGCGGCTGCGCAGCCGCATCCTGGGCCAGGACGTCCGCTACTCCCTCTACCTGCCCCCCGGCCACCGCCCCGGCAGGCGCCACCCGGTGCTGTACCTGCTGCACGGCCTGATCGGCGACGACACCGAGTGGCCGGGCCTGGGTCTCGGCCCGATCGCCGACCGCGCCATCGCCTCGGGCACCCTCCCCCCGACGGTCGTGGTGATGCCCGACGCCCGCCGCGACCCGACCCGACCCCTCACCGAACAGGCGCAGACGTACTACATGGACGACGCCGACGGGTCCTTCCGGTACGCGGAGATGGTGGTGCGCGAACTGCTGCCCGGGGTGGAGGCGCGGCACGGCGCGGGCGGCTCGCCCGCCCGCCGGGCCATCGGCGGCGAGTCCATGGGCGGCTTCGGGGCGCTGTCCTTCGCGTTCGGCAACCCCGGCCTGTTCAGCGCGGCCTTCGGCCTCAGCGTCGGACACCGCACGGATGCGCAGATCACCGCGCTGCCGCAGGCGGAATTCGACTGGCGCTACGCCAGGGCGTGGGGCGCCGGCCTGGTCGGGCAGGCTCGGCTGAACGACCGCTACCGGCAGTGGAACCTGCTCGACACGATCACCCGCACCCCCGCCGAGGCGCTGTCGCGCACCGCGTACTTCCTGGACTGCGGCTCGTACGACGGTTTCTTCGAGGGCAACGCCGACCTGCACCTGGCGCTGACGGCGAAGGCGGTGCCACACCGGTTCATGGCGCGGGAGGGCGCGCACGAGTGGGACTACTGGACCTCCGGCCTCCCCGCCGCGCTGGAAGCCGTCGGCACGGCCTTCGCCGAGGCGGCTGCCGGGCGGTGACCGGCGGTTGCCGCCTGCCGCCGGGTTTCGCGGGGCGGGCAGCCCGCCGGGATCGCGCTTGATCGGCTGTGTCGTTCGGTATCGTCGAACGTGGTGCCGGGTATGGTGTGCGCGTGCCAGAGAGAATCCAGTCCGTCGAGCGCGCCGCCGCCATCCTGCGGTTGCTGGCCTCCGGCTCCCGCAGGCTCGGCGTGGTCGAACTCGCGCAGGCCATGAAGCTGCCCAAGGGCACCGTGCACGGCATCCTGCGCACGTTGCAGCACGTGGGTTTCGTCGAACAGGACCGCTCCGGCGGCAAGTACCGGCTCGGCGCCACCCTGCTGCACCTGGGCAACAGCTACCTGGACCTCAACGAACTGCGCACCCGCGCGCTCAACTGGTCGGACTCCCTGGCCACCCGCTCCGGTGAGAGCGTGCGCATCGGCTCCCTGCACGAGGGCAAGGTCCTGGTCGTGCACCACGTCTTCCGCCCGGACGACAGCCTCCAGGTCCTGGAGGTCGGCGCCCTCCTGCCCCCGCACGCCAGCGCCCTCGGCAAGGTCCTCCTCGCCTTCGCCCTGGAAGGCGACGCCATCCTCGACGACCTGGAACTGACCCCGGTCACCCCGCACACCCACACCACCCGCCGAGCCGTCCTCCAGGACCTCAAGCGCGTCCGCACCCAGAACTGGTCCGCCGACGTCGAAGAACTGGTCCCCGGCGAAGCAGGCATCGCCGCCCCCATCCACGACGACCGGGGAGTGGTCGTCGGCGCCATCGGCATCTCCGGCGCCATCGAACGCGTCTGCGCCCCGGACCGCACCCCCCGCCCCGACCTCATCGCCACCGTCCGCGACGCCGCCCGATCCGTCTCCCGCAACCTCGGCGCCCGCTCCTGGTGAGCCCCGCTCCCGGGCTGGGCCGGGCAGGTCGCATGAGCCCGTGTGCATGCTGCGCCCACCCGTGGCGCCTTGAGCGCATGACGACCCAGCGCCCCGCGCCGAGCGCGCAAGGCTGACCGGACCTGCCCTCGTACCCGCCGGCGCACCTGTGTTGGAAGGGGCTGAGGTCCTCCGGTTGCGCCTGTGGTGGGGGTAGCCCCGCTCGCGCGGGGAAGACCCACGCTGGGGTATTGCCTCGCGTGGGGAAGCGGGAACAACCCCGCTTGCGCGGGGAGGACCCCCAGTCGGTGCCCTTCGGCGCCACCACATCCGGAACAGCCCCGCTCACGCGGGGAGGACTCGCGCTGGAACTGCCCGACGGAGACCAGGACGGGAACAGCCCCGCTCGCGCGGGGAGGACCAACCGGGTGCACAAGCCGCCCCCGCTGCGTACGGAACAGCCCCGCTCGCGCGGGGAGGACAACGGGACGCCGTTCCGGTCGCAGGCCCGCCCGGGAACAGCCCCGCTCGCGCGGGGAGGACGAGGGCCGCCCGTTCCATGATGGTGAGCAGCAGGGAACAGCCCCGCTCGCGCGGGGAGGACGAAACGCACCGACTTGTACTGTTCGTCGGCGAAGGAACAGCCCCGCTCGCGCGGGGAGGACGCGTCACCGAAGAAGTTCCGGCGCCACGCGGGGGGAACAGCCCCGCTCGCGCGGGGAGAACTTGGCCCAGGCCAGCGCGCGGGCCACGGAGGCGGGAACAGCCCCGCTCGCGCGGGGAGAACACTTCTTGACCTGCGGTTTTCGGTGCCCGGAGGCAAATCTAGCATCACTTCCGGCGGGGATTCGAAACTGCGTGGTGGGTTGATCACCGTCTGTTCCCCGCCCGTGTTGGCCTGTAAATGCCGAATGGCGCGCTTGCGGGGAGCAGATCCAGCAATGATCTTCCCGCGAGCGGGCGTGCGGCGTACGATTGTCGGGCTGCGCGGCGGTTGGCCGGGCGTTCGGGGGAGCGCGCCACAGCACACCCCACCGACCGGAGTCCCCGATGACGAGTGCCCACCCGAAGCCGAAGTCCTATGACGACATCAAGCCCGCCGTGCGCGAGAAGCTGAAGACCGTGTTCACCCCGGCCGACCTGTTCGACCCCGCCGGTGACCCGAACCTGCTCACCACCGCCGTGGACGTCAAGACCTGGGCCGAGGCGGGGCGCACGGCGGCGCAGGGGTTGGGGAAGGCGCGGAAGCTCAGTTCGGAGAAGGAGAAGTTGGAGGCGGTCGAGCAGCAGTTCGCGCGGGTGAGCGTTGCGGCTGGGCGGGACCTGGGGGCTGCCCGGCAGGCGCTGGTCGCGTTCGCCGGGTGGAAGGACTACCCGGGTGGTGATTCCTGGGGGTTCTTCGCCGACCTGCAGGGTCCCGTGGCGAAGTTCGCGGCGGAGGTGGTGGTCGAGCAGCGGTGGGTCGCGTGGTTGGAGGCCACCAAGCAGACCACGCAGGCGATCGCCCTCGACGAGACCAAGCGGCACGCGAACGGGCCGGACAGCGTGGTGGGCACGGTGATCGCGGGGATGGCCGACGGTGCCGGGGGTTCCTGGGTCGGCACCAGCGGTCACGGTGCGGTGCACCGGGTGATGTGGGACCTGCTCGACGGCGTCAACCAGGTCGAGGCGTGGGAGACCCACGTGTGCGGTGAGGTCGACGCCATGAACCAGTACCTCGTCGCGCACGCCGTGAACTCGGTTGCGGACATCCCGGTCGGTGGGGTGTTCAGCCACGCGCGGACGTGGGATGCCGGTCAGCGCAAGTGGAAGGCGCGGGCGGCGTGCGGGAACTGCGAGCAGTGGCTCAAGCGGATCGGGGCCTACCTGTCCTGACGCGCCCGCTCAGGTCAGGAGGGCGGCCACGGCGTCGACCACGACCTGGCGCCTGGTCCCGGTGTCGGTGTCCGTGCTCGCGCGGGAAGTGGCGCCGCTGGGCATCGGGGTGACCGTCGTGGAGCCGGGCGGGGTGCGCACCGACTGGGCGGGGGCGTCCATGCGGACCGCCGCGATCCGGCCGGAGTACGCCGGGACCGTCGGTCGGACGGCCGCCGTGCACGCGTCGGGCGCGACCGGCGCCGGCGACCCCGCCAAGGTCGCCCGGTTGGTCCTTGACCTGGTCGACCTCGACGAGCCGCCGCTGCGCCTGCTCGTCGGCGTCGACGCCCACGCCTACGCGACCGCCGCGGGCCGCTCCCTGCTCGCCGAGGACGAGCGGTGGCGCGCCCTGTCCGAGTCCACCACGGCCGACGACGCCACGCCCGAACACCTCGACCCCCTCGGCCACCGGGGCTGAGAATGGGGTTGGCGCGAACCTAACCGGTCGTCGGTGGTGGGGCAATGCGCCGTTCGGAGTGATCGCACGACCTCGAATCCCGGTGTACTCGACCGGCGTATCCGGTCACCCGGGTGGTCCATTGACCCAAAGGGACCGGTGGTTGATTGTTGTCCCTTGCAAGCGGTTGTGCGGAACGCATCCCGATCACGGCGGGCGAATTCAGGGGATTTTCCGAATTCACCCGTCGGGGTGTGCGATTCCATTCCATTCACCATTGTCCGCTCGGGGCTCCCTGTCCGCCCGGGCGGTTCCTCTCCCACGTCTGGAGGCGACGATGAAGAAGATCAAGGTTCGCAAGGCGGGCACCGTCCGGCTGACCACCTCGGCGGCGATCTACGCGACCCCGCTCTGCTGGCCCGTCTAGGGGCGCCGGTCCCCTCGGGGACCACGTGACCCGATCCCACGGGTTCCCCGGGCCGCCCGGCCCGGGGAACCCCGGCCCCGTGAGGTTCCCATGACGTCCACCGCGTTCGACCTGGACAGCCCCCTGCCGCTGCACCCGCTGACCTTCCACGCCGAGGACGGGGCCGACGACGAGGTGACCATCGGCCGGGCCGACACCGGCGAGTTCGGCGTGTTCCCCGCGGACGGGGCGGCGCTGCTGGCCCGGCTCGCGGGCGGCGCCCCGCTGGGCGAGGCGGTCGCCTGGTACGAACGCGAATACGGGGAGAGCGTCGACCTCGCCGAATTCCTGGAGGTGCTCGACGAATTCGGCATGATCGTGCGCGACGGGGAGACCGCCGCCGAGGTCGCGCCGGTGCGGTGGCGGCGGTTGGGGGTGGCATTGTTCTCCCCGGTCGCCTGGTTGCTCTATTCGGCGGTCGTCATTGCCGGAATCGTGGTGATGGTCGCCGTTCCGGAGGTGGCGCCGAGCTATTCGCACGTGTTCTTCACGCCGTCGCTGGTGGCGGTGCTGTTGTTGGCCCTGCTGGGGCAGATCCCGTTGATCCTGGTGCACGAATCGTTCCACGCGCTCGCCGGTCGGCGGTTGGGCATTCCCTCGTCGCTGCGGGTGGGGCGCAGGCTGATCTTCGTGGTGTTCGAGACCTCCCTGGACGGGTTGGTCGCGGTGCCGCGCAGGCAGCGGTACCTGCCGATCCTCGCCGGGTTGGTCGCGGACGCGGTGTGCGTCGCCGGGCTGACCCTGGTGGCCGCCGCGCTGCGCGACCCGATCGGCGGGGACGCCGGGTTCGCCGGGCGGGTGTGCCTGTCGTTGGCGTTCTTCACGCTCATGCGGCTGGTGTGGCAGTTCTACTTCTTCCTGCGCACCGACCTGTACTACCTGGTGTGCACCGCGCTGGGCTGCCTCGACCTGCAAACGGTAGCCTTCGCCATGCTGCGCGCCCGGTTCGCCCGGTTGCTGCGCGGGCCCGCGCGCCCGGTCGACGAGTCCGACTGGCACCCGCGCGACCGGGAGGTCGCCCGCTGGTACATGTGGTTCCTGCTCGCCGGGTACGCGTTCGTGCTGGCCAGCGTGGCCTTCGCCATCGTGCCCGCGGTGCTGCTCACCGTGGACATCGTCGTCGACCGCGTGGCCCACGAGCCCAGCGCGCTGGGCCTGGCCGACGCCGTCGCGTTCCTCGTGCTCACCTTCGGCCAGTTCGTCCTCGCCGGGGTCCTCGCCCGCCGCGAGCGCTCCGCCTGACCCGCCCTGGAGGCACCCATGTCCCGACACCTGTGGGTCCGGTTCCCCCGGACGATCGACCCCGCCGAACTCCCCGGCCTGCTCGCCGACGGCCTGCCCGCGCCGCTGCCCGGAGCCGTGGTCGCCCCGCTGGACGCGTGCAGGCGGCTGCGCGGCCCGTTCACCGCCACCGGGCAACTGGTGCGCGCGCTGGCCCCCGGCGCCTCGGCCGCGCTGGTCGAGCGCCACCAGGTCGAACTGCTCTCGACCGCGCCCGAACTGCGCGCCGCGGTCGACCTGCCGCGCGAAACCCTGACCTCGCTGGCGGTTCCCGCCGAGCGCACCCGCTTCTACTCCGGTGTGCGGACCCAGCGCCTCGGGCACGGTGTCGTGGAGTTCGTCCACGCCCGGCTGCGCGAACTGGGCGGCGGGCCGCGCTCGCTCGTGGTGCGGGTGGTCGACGCCGACCACACCGACCTGGAGTTCCTCGCCGCCCTCGTGCGCCGCACCGACCCGGCGCTGCTCACCGTCGTGGTCTGCGACAGCGGCGAGGACCCGGGCGGGCCGCTGACCGGGGTCCTGCGCGAGCACGCCGACGAGATCCCCGTGCCCGCCCCGCCGCCCGCCCCCTCCGGCCTGGACGACCTCGCCGCCGCCACCCGCTACGTCGACGGGGACTGCGCGGTGGACCTGCCGGAACTGGTCGCGGCCTACCACCGGCTGCCCGAGCACGTCCGCGCCGAGCTGCACGACCGCCGCGCCGACGCCCTCACCGCCGGTGGCGAGCCCACGCACGCGCTGGGCGCCGTGCCGCTGCACCGCGAACGCGGCACCGACCCGCGCGGCGCCGGGCTCGAAGCCCTGGACGAGGCCATAAACCACTGCGTGGACATGGGCTTCTACCACGCCACCGTCGACTTCGGACTGCGCGGCCGGGCGCTGCTCGACCCGGCCGAGTCCTTCGGCCGGTGGTGGGTGTTCAGCACCAAGATGACCACCTCGCTGCTGATGCTGCGCCGCGCCGGGGAAGCCGAGGCGATCTACGACGAACTGATCGCCCTCACCGACCTGCCGCGCGCGCACATGCAGGCCGCCTACGCCCGCGCCATGATCCACACCCGGCACCGCGAGCGCCGCGACCACCTGCGCGCCAAGGGGTTGATCAAGCAGGCCATCGCGTTCTCCCGGCTGCTCGCCGACGAGGGCGACAACCAGGTGTTCTCCACCGTGTTCCACCAGAACGGCCTGGCCCTGGTGGAGATGCACCTGGGCAACCTGGAGGAGGCGCTGCGGCTGGTCACCGAGGGCGCCGCGTGGCTCGACCGCACCATCGAACCCGGTACGCACGCCCTGCACCGGTCGGTCCTCGTGCACAACCGCGCCCAGCTACTGGCCAAGCTCGGCCGCACCGACGAGGCCCTGGAGTGCTTCGACCAGGTCATCGCCGCCGACCCCAACCACCCCGACCACTACATCGACCGCGGCAACCTGCTGCACGCGCTCGGCCGCGACGCCGAGGCGCTGGCCGACTACGACACCGCGATCCGCCTCGGGCCGCCGTTCCCGGAGGCGCAGTACAACCGGGCGGAGCTGCTGCTCGACCTCGACGAGGTGGACGCCGCCCTGGCCGTCCTGGACCACGTCCTCGACCTCGACCCGGACATGGTCGACGCCCGGGTCAACCGCGCGGGCATCCACCTCGACCGCGGTGACCTGACCCGCGCCCGCGCCGACGCCGAACACGGCCTCGCGATCGACCCCGACAACGCCCACCTGCACCTCGTCGTGGCCCAGGTGCTGGCGGAGGAGGACGCCCACGCCGCGGCGACGGCCGCGTTCGACCGGGCGCTCGCGGCGGACCCGGACCTGCTCGGCGCGCTGGTCGGCCGGGCGGCCTCGGCCCACGAGCTCGGCGACAACCCCGCCGCCCTGGCCGACCTCGACCGCGCGGTGGCCCTCGCCCCCGACGACCCCGCTGTCCGCTTCAACCGCGCCCTGCTGCACGAGGCGGCGGCCCGCTGGGACAACGCCCTCGCCGACCTGGTGGTCGCCGCCGAATCCGCCCCCGACGACGAGGACGTGACCTCGGCGCTGGACCGCTGCCGCACGGCGGTGTGCCGCTGACCCGACGGGCGTGGACCCGCTTGCGGAAGCGTAACCACTGGGTTACGCTTCCGCCGTGGATGAGGTCGCCGGTGCGATAGCGGACCCCGTGCGCCGGGACATCCTGGTGATGCTGCGGCACGAGCGGCTGTCGGCGGGGGAGATCGCGGCGCGGTTCCCGATCAGCAGGCCCGCCGTGTCCCGCCACCTGCGCGTGCTGCGCGACAGCGGCCTGGTCCGGGACGAACTCGTCGGCAGGCAGCGGTTCTACGTGCTCGACCCGGAGAAGTTCACCGAGGTCGTCGACTGGCTGGCCCAGTTCGCGCGTTCCTCCGGCTGGCAGCAGCGCCTCGACGCCCTGGCGACCGAAGTCCACCGGACCCGGCGCGAGCGCGCCGCCCGCCGAGCCACCGAACACGCAGAGGAACACACCGCATGAGCCCCGTGCCCACCGGCAGACTGCTCCGCACCGCCGTCGGAAGCGACCTGGTGCTGCCCCGCACCTTCCGCGCCCCCGTGGCGGACGTGTGGGCGAGCATCACCGAGCCCGAGCGGACCGCGCGCTGGTTCGGCCCCTGGGAGGGCGAGGGCGCACCCGGGCGGACGGTCAAGGTGCGGATGGTGTTCGAGGACGAGGAGCCCTGGTTCGACCTGCGCATCGACGCCTGCGAACCGCCGCGGCGGCTGGCCGTGTCCTCGGTCGACGAGTTCGGCTCCTGGCGCCTGGAACTGCTGCTCTCGGAGCACCGGGGGACGACCGAGCTGCGATTCGTGCACCACCTGGACGACGAGGACTCGATCGGCGAGGTCGGCCCGGGCTGGGAGTACTACCTGGACCTGCTCACCGCCTCCCGCGACGGGTCGCCCGCGCCGGACTTCGACGACTACTACCCGTCCATGAAGGCCCACTACGCCGGTCTCGCCGCCGCGACCGGCCGTCAGTCGGAGTCCGAACAGGAGTGATCACGGCGGCGTCCACCGCGCGACGGTGAAGTGGCGCAGCCCGGGCTCGGGGTCCTCGATCTCGTCGAGGGCGGCCACGGCGAGGTCGTCGGCTGAGATCTGCGATGTCCCGTCGGTGTCGACCAGGATTCGGTTCCCGCCGCGCCGGTACGCGCCCGTGCGCTCGCCGGGTTCGAACAGCGCGGGCGGGCTCAGGTAGGTCCAGTTCGCGGGGTGGGCCAGGCAGGCGTTGAACTGGTCGACGCTGGCCTGCGCGGTGGTCCGCCACCGCGGGGGGACGAAGCGCGGGTCGTCGACCACGAGTCGGTCCGAGTCGGGGCTGCGGAGTGGGCCCGCGCCGCCGATCACCACGACCCGGCGTCCGAAGCCCAGGGCCGCGTCGAGGACGGTGGTCACCGGCGAGGTGACGTCGTCCTCCGCCCCGGGGGCCTGCCTGGTGGCGAGCACGATGACGTCGTGCCGGGCCGCCACGCGGGCCATGGCTCCCGGGTCGGTCGCGTCGGCGGTGACCGCCGTGACTCCCTCGACCGTTCCGCCACTCCCGCCTGATCGCGAGAACCCGGAGACGGTGTGCCCGCGCCGGACCGCCTCGGCGGCGATGCGGGAGCCCGCCATCCCTGTTGCCCCGACAACGGCGATCCTCATCGCGCTCTCCCTGTCTGTGCGGTGGACACCGCGATGTGGTCGGTGTCCGTGGTCGGGGGTGTCGCGCTGCCGGGGGTGATCTGGCCCGCGGCGATCGCCGCCAGGGCGAGGGCGAACCCGACCACCTGCACCGCGCCGAGGGTCTGGTCCAACAGGACTGCTCCCAGGGTCGCGGCGACCAGGGGTGAGAGCAGTCCCAGCACGGCGACCGACGCGACCGGCAGGCGGGCGATGCCGCTGAACCACAGGGTGTAGGCGAGCAGCCCGCCGATGAGCCCAAGCCAGGCGTAGCCCGCCAGCGCTGTGCTGTCGACGGCCGGGGGGACACCCTCGACGAGCAGCGCGGTGGGCAGGAGCAGCAGACCTCCGGCTGTCAGTTGCCACCCGGCCAGGCCCATCGCGGGTACCCCGGTGGGCCTGCCCCACTTCTTGGTGAGGGTGACGCCGACCCCCATGGACACCGCGCTCGCCAGCCCGGCGACCACGCCCACCGCGTCGAGCGCCGCTGTGGAGCGCAGGACGACCAGGGCGACACCGGTGATCCCGACGAGCCCCCAGGACAGGCGCCACGCGGAGAACGGCTCGCGCAGCACAACCACGACGAGGACGGCGACGACGAGCGGTTGCGCGGCCCCGAGCGTGGCGGCCACGCCGCCGGGCAGGTGCAGGGCGGCGACGAACAGCAGCGGGAAGAAGGCCCCGATGTTCAGCACGCCCAGCACGGCGGACTTCCACCACCAGGAACCCGTGGGCAGCGCGCGGGTCAACGCGATCGCGACCAGCCCCGCTGGCCCGGCCCGCACCAGCGAGGCGAACAGCGGGTGCCCGGGTGGCAGCAGTTC
Organism: Actinokineospora spheciospongiae; assembly: GCF_000564855.1. Lineage (GTDB taxonomy): Bacteria > Actinomycetota > Actinomycetes > Mycobacteriales > Pseudonocardiaceae > Actinokineospora > Actinokineospora spheciospongiae. The sequence goes on along the minus strand of NZ_AYXG01000051.1, from coordinate 107,378 downwards.
GGTCGTCACGACGTACGTCGTTCCCCACACCGCGGGTGCGATCGCGGTGAGCAACGTGATCCGGAACCGGTCCACGAAAACTCCTTAACGTTGAACTGTTTAACGCTGAGGACCATACGGTGATAGCCTCGCCCACGTCAAACAGTTCAACGTTGAGAGGTGTGTGGTGGAGGACAGCGTCGACCGCGTCATCGCCCAGTGGGCGCGGGCGCGTCCCGACATCGACGTCAGCGCGATGGGTGTGCTGGGCAGGCTCTCCCGGCTCACCCGCCGGTTCGAGCGCGAGTTGCAGGAGGTCTTCACCCGGCACGGCCTGCACCCGGGGGAGTTCGACCTCCTCGCGACCCTGCTGCGCGCGGACGTCGACGGGCGCGGCCTGACGGCGGGGCAGCTCGCCGACAGCGCCATGGTCACCTCCGGCGCGATCACGAACAGGCTCGACCGGCTCCTGGCCAAGGACCTCATCACCCGCGAGGCGGACCCGCGCAGCCGCCGCACGATCCGCGTCGCGCTCACGCCACGGGGGCGCGAGGTCGTCGACGCCGCCCTGCGCGACCACGTCGCCAACGAGGAACGCCTGCTCTCCGCCATGACGGCCGCCCAGCGCGGACACCTCGAAGGTCTGCTCCGCGCCCTGCTGCACGACAGCGAGAACCGGGACTGACGGGCGCAGCGACCACCCACGTCGGTGGTGGTCCCGGTGAGCGGTGTGGGCGAAACTGATCAGGCGCCGGGAGCGCGAGGCGCCTGCAGCCGGGTCGGGACCGCTCCCGGCTCAGGCGAGGTCGGCGTAGACGATGACGTTGTCCGCGTAGTTGCCGGTGGCCCGGTCGAAGGCGCCGCCGCAGGTGATCAGGCGCAGTTGCGGGTTGCCGGTCTCCCCGTAGACGGCCTCGGTGGGGAAGTCGGTCTTGGCGACGCGGTCGACCCGGCGGACGGTGAAGGTGGCCGTGCTCCGGTCGTGCCGGGTGACCTCGACGCGGTCGCCCGGCGTGAGGGTGGCCAGGTCGTGGAAGATCCCCGGCACGCCGTGGCCGTCGACGTGGCCGAGCAGCACGGCGGGGCCGGGGTCGCCGGGGACGGGGCCGTGCTTGTACCAACCCGCCTGCGCGGGGCGGTCGAGGGAGGGGACCTCGGCGGTGCCGTCGGGGTTGAGGCCCAGGGGGATGAGGCTGGACCGGGCGCCGAGGGCGGGGATGCGCACCTCGACGGGCGCGGCGGCGGGCACCGCCGGTGGCGTGGCGTTGGTCCGGCCGACGGGGTGGCCGCCGATGACGTCCGGGGACCACAGCAGACCGGCGGTGAGCAGGCCCGCGACGAGCGCGCCCACCAGCGCCCCGATGAGCACCCGGCCGCGGGTCATCACGGGACCACCGTCCCGCCGCCGGTGGCCACACCGCCGCGCGGGATGGCGCTGACCTGGCTGTTGCCGGGCAGTGCCGCTGCGGGCGGCGGGGCACCGGGGCTGGTGGCGCTGGTCGGGGGAGTGGCGGCGGGTGGGCTCGCGGTCGTGGTGGGGCCGGGGGTGGTGGTGGGGGCGAGGATGATCACGTTGGTGCAGTCGGTGACCTTGCCCGGCCCGGCGTAGTCGCTGCCGTGGGCCGTGACGCACAGCGGGTGGTTGCCCACGTCCAGCGGCGGGGTCCGCACGGTGTAGCGGACCTGCTTCGGCCCCGGCTGGGGCAGGGCGGGGGTGATGTCGGTGATCGGCAGCTCCGGACCGCCGTCCACGGTCAGCGTCAGGTGGTGCAGCTCCGAGGCCAGCAGCCGCGACAGCGCCTCGCCCAGGTCCGCGAACCCCGACATCGAGCAGGTGCCGCCGGTGGCCAGCGCGATCCGCTCCAGGGACACCGACCCGCCCTGGCACGAGGCGTCGGGACCGAACCCGAAGGTGTGGATGTCGACCGCTTCCGGCAGGTCGGCCAACATGCGTTCGGCCTCACCGCCGGTGCCCACGTTGTGGCGACCGTCGGACAGGAACAGCACCAGCTTGCGCGTGCCCGTGGTCGCCGCCGACACCTCCGCCGCCCGTTGCAGCCCGGCGATGAAGTTCGTGCTGCCGTCGAGGTAGGGCATGGCGCCCAGCGCTTCGAGGAAGTCCGGGGTGCCGCTGCCGTCGTTGTCGGCGGCGGGCGCGACGGCGAGCTGGGTCCCCGGCGCCGCGTCCACGTCGATGCTGCGCCCGTCGGTGGCGAAGGTGGCCAGGCCGACGCTGCCGATCCCGTAGGCGGGGTTCAGCGCGTACTCCCGGTGGAACCGCTCGACGGCGGCCTTCTCCTGGGCGAACCCGGCGTCGGTCAGGCTGCCCGACCCGTCCAGCACGTAGGTCACCGACGTCGTGGGCGGCACCGCGCCCGTGCCCACCGACGCCGTGCCGACGACCGTGGTGCTGCCCTTGGGGATCACCGTGTCCGGCAGCGGTGCCTCGATGTCCACCGCGATCCCGATCCCACCGGGCAGGGTGCCGTCCACGGCGCCCGCCGGGGCACCACCCGCCACCACCAGCACGGCGGCCACCGCGGCACCGAACCTTCGCATCCCGTGTCCTCACGTCGTAGGAACTGCACCCGTCCAACGACCGGGCGGCGCGCGGGGAAACCGCTCGATCGGGTGATCACTTCCGTGTTGCCCCGGATCAGTGCGTCGAGGCGGCGGTGAGGGGTGGGGCGGGGGCGGGGACGGCGGCCACCAAGCGGCGGGTGTAGTCGGCCCTGGGGTTGCGGAGCACTTCGTCGTGCGGGCCTTCCTCTTCGACCTTCCCCGCCCGCAGCACGATCACCCGGTGGGCCAGGGAATCCACCACGGCCAGGTCGTGGCTGATGAACAGGCAGGCGAAGCCGAGGTCCCGTTGCAGGTCCGCCAGCAGTTCCAGGATGGCCGCCTGCACCGAGACGTCGAGGGCGCTGGTGGGTTCGTCGGCGACCAGCAGGTCCGGGTGCAGGGCGAGGGCTCGGGCCAGGCCGACGCGCTGGCGTTGGCCGCCGGAGAGTTCGGTGGGTTTGCGGGTGGCGTGGGTGGCGGGGAGGCGGACCGCGTCGAGGAGTTCCGGGATGCGGTGGGTGGCGCCGTCCACGCCGTGGATGCGGAGGGGTTCGGCGATGCACTCGGCGACCGTCAACAGGGGGTCGAGGGAGCTGCCCGGGTCCTGGAAGGCGAAGCCGAGGCGGGCGCGGGCGGCGCGCAGGTCGCGCCGGGACAGCTCTTCCAGCGGTTCGTCGAGCAGTCGGGCCGAGCCCGAGGTGGGGCGCAGCAGGCCCGCGGCGACCCGGCCGATGGTGGACTTGCCCGACCCGGACTCGCCGACCAGGCCGACCACCTCGCCCCGGCCGACCCGCAAGGTCACACCGTCGACGGCGCGGAAATCCGGGCGGCCCCGGCCGCCGGGGTAGGTGACGACCAGGTCGGTGAGGCGCAGGGCGTCGGTGTCGGTGGTGACCGGGGTGGCCGGTGGGCGGTGGCCCAGGCGGGGGACGGAGTCCAGCAGCAGGCGCGTGTACGGGCGGGCCGGTGCGCTGAACAGCCGGTGCACGGGGGCGTCCTCCTCGACCAGGCCGTCGCGCAGGACGACGACCCGGTCGGCGAGTTCGGCGACGACGCCCATGTTGTGGGTGATCAGGAGGATGGCCGTGCCCAGGCGGTCGCGCAGGTCGCGGAGCAGAGCCAGGATTTCCGCCTGGACCGTGACGTCCAGTGCGGTCGTGGGCTCGTCGGCGATGATCAGCCGCGGGTCGTTGGCCAGGGCGATGGCGATGACCACGCGTTGGCGCTGGCCGCCGGAGAGCTGGTGCGGGTAGTGGCGGGTGCGCGCGGCCGGGTCGGGGATGCCGACCAGGTCCAGCAGGCGCACCGCCTCGGCGTCGGCCTGGGCGCGGGTGAGGCGGCGGTGGGCGCGCAGGGTAGTGCGTAGCTGCCTGCCGATGGTGAACACCGGGTTCAGCGCCGTCGCCGGGTCCTGGAAGACCATGGACACCTCCCGGCCCCGGACCTGGCGCAGGGTCGGTTCTGGTGCGCCGATCAGCTCCCGCTCGCCCAGGCGGGCGCTGCCCCGGACGGTGGCGGTGCCGGGCAGCAGGCCCAGCACGGCTCGGGCGGTCACCGACTTCCCCGACCCGGACTCGCCCACCAGGGCCACCACCTCGCCCGGGTCGATCCGGAACCCCACCCCCCGCACCGCCGGGGTGGGTCCGAAGTCGACGGTCAGGCCGTCGACGGTCAGCACGCTGTCGGTCATCTCGGGAGTCCTAGTCGTAGACGCGTTCGGCCTCGGCCCACAACCGGGCGAGGAGGGCGGGGTCGTAGGCGGCCCGCGCGCCGGGTTCGTAGCGCACGTGCCGCAGCGCGCCGGTGTACGGGAACGCCCGCTCGGCGGTGTGCAGGTCCCAGTCCACCGGGCCGCCGCGGTCGGCGCCGACGCTGATGCCGGTGAAGGGGGCCAAGCCGATCAACTGGGGCACCGGCCCGACCGAGGCAGCGGAGTCGCCCGCGGTGAGGGTCAGTGCCCACTCGAAGTCCGGCAGCGCCCGCGCGGTCAGCCGAACCTCGACGTCATCGCCCCGCAGGGGCAGCGGCTCGGAGCGGAACGGCTTGCCGTAGGCGTTGTAGGTCAGGTGGACCGCGTCCCGGTCGACGAACACCACGTACCCGCCGCCCTGGTCGCCGTGGGCGAACAGCACACCCCGGTCACCCGGGTGGAAGTCGACGGCGGCGGTGGCGGTGAAGTCGCGGAACTGGACCAGTTGCGCGGACCGGTAGCGCTCCAGCGTGGGCGTCCCCGGGTACAGGGTCACCGGGCGGCTGAACCGCTCGTCGGACGGGCGGCGCAGGTGCGCGGCGGGGCCGTGGTCGGTCAGCGGGAACACCGTGTTGCGCCACGCCGCCCGCTCCCACGCCGCCGCCAGTTCGGCGAGCTTGTCCGGGTGCGCGGCGGCGACGTTCTCGATCTCGGTCGGGTCCTCCGCCACGTGGTACAGCTCCCACTCGCCGTCGTCGTAGGCGGTTCCGGGGACGTGCCGGGTGACGACCTTCCACCCGTCGGCGTAGTAGCCGCGGTTGCCACCGGTCTCGGTGTACTGGCTGGTGTGCGGGCTCGCCGCTTCCGGGTCGCGCAGCACGGGCACCACGCTCACCCCGTCCTCCTCGACCGCGGGCACGCCGTGGCGAGCTTCCAACCGGGGCACGCCCGCCAGTTCCAACAGTGTCGGTGCCACGTCGGTGACGTAGGTGTACTGGTGGCGCAGGCCCGGTTCCAGCCCGGCGGGCCAGTGCGCGAGGAACGGTGTGCGGACCCCGCCCGCGTAGGTGTCGAACTTGTAGAGCCGGAACGGGGTGTTCGACGCCTGCGCCCAGCCGCGCGGGTAGTGCACGGTCGCCTGCGGGCCGCCGAGCAGGTCCAGGTCCCTGGCCACGTCGCGGTCCCAGGTGGACGGGACGCCGGGCACGTGCACGAACTGGCTGAAGTAGCTGCGCGTGCCCTCCGGGCCGCCCTCCGCGGTGGCGCCGTTGTCGGAGGTGAACACGATGATGGTGTTGTCGAGTTCGCCGTGCCTGCGCAGCGCCCCGACGATCCGGCCGACGCTGCGGTCCACCGCGTGCAGCGTCGCCGCGTACACCTCCATGTACCGGGCGAAGAACTCCCGCCGGTCCGCGGGCACCTCCGACCACGGCGGCACGTCCCGGCCCGGTTCGCTGTTGCGCGGCGGCAGGGTGGTGCCGGGTGGGAACAGACCTTCGGCGAGCTGCTTGGCGAAGCGCCGCTCCCGGATGACGTCCCAGCCCTCGTCGTAGCGGCCCCGGTAGTGGACCAGGTCGGCCTCGGTGGCGCCGAGCGGGCCGTGCATGGCGTGGTGGGCGAAGTACAGGAAGAACGGCTTGTCCGGGTCGCTCGCGCGCAGCGTGTCGATCATGCCGATGGCCCGGTCGGTCAGGTCGTCGGTGAGGTAGTACCCGTCGCGGTAGTCCGCCACGTCATAGGGGCTGTTGTCCCACACCAGCCGGTGCGGGTGGTGCAGGTTGGTCAGCCCCTCCAGGCTGCCGAAGTACCGGTCGAACCCGCGTTGCAGCGGCCACGACGACCGGTCGGCCGCGTCGTGACTGGCCGCGTCCCTGGTCAGGTGCCACTTGCCGACCGCGAGGGTGGCGTAGCCCGCCGCGCGCAGCGACTCCGGCAGCGACGGGGCGTCGTCGGGGAGCTGGAAGGAGTACCCGGGGTAGCCGGGGTCGGAGTTGGCCGGGAACGCGAACCCGGCCCGGTGCGGGTTCAGCCCGGTGAGCAGCGCCGCGCGGGACGGCGAGCACAGCGGGGTCGTGTGGTAGTTGGTCAGCCGCAGCCCGCCGGCGGCCAGCGCGTCCAGCGCCGGGGTGTCGACCTCGCCGCCGAACGGACCGATGTCGGCGTAGCCGAGGTCGTCGGCCAGCACGACCACGACGTTCGGCCTGCCCGTCCGGCCCGGCTCGGCGGGCCAGGCGGGCCGGGACTCGGCGAAGGTCCGCCCGACCCGGCCGGGGAAGCCGGTGTAGCCGCGGGCGTGCGGCGGGGTGCTCATCGGGGTGCTCATGCCGCCTCCAGGGCCGGGTTGCCCGCACCGCGCGCCAGCAGCCCGAAGCCGAGCACCAGCGCCGCGATCACCACCAGCGGACCGACGGCGAACAGCGGGTTGAGGTCGAGGTAGCGCAGGGACGTGGCCAGCAGCGACCCCAGCGACGGGTTCGGCGGGGTGACGCCGATGCCCAGTACGCTCATCGCCCCCTCGATGAACACCGCCACCGACATGGACAGGGCGAGCTGCACCAGCACCGGCCCTCGGCAGTTGGGCAGCACGTGCGTGCGCAGCACCCAGCCCCGCCCGCCGCCCGCCACCTCGCTCGCGGTGACGAACTGGGCCTCGCGCACCCGCAGCACCGCCGCGCGCAGCAGCCTGCCGAACACCGGGATCTCCACCAGCACCACGACCAGCACGACCGACGTGGCACCGGGGCCGATGACCGCGGCGAGGCCGATGGCCAGGATGAGCTGCGGGAAGGCCAGCAGCACGTCGAACACCCGCTGCACGGCCACGTCCAGCGCCGCGTTCACCGTGGCCAGCGCCCCGACCGCGCAGCCGAGCAGCGCGCCGAGCGGGACCGCGACGAAGCTGGTCAGCAGGTCCACCCGGATGCCGGTGAGCAGCCGGGCGAGGATGTCGCGGTTCAGCTCGTCGGTGCCCAGCGGGTGCGCGGCGGACGGGCCGAGCAGGTTCGCGCCGTCGATCTGGGTGTACGGGTCGTGCGGGACCAGCAGCGGCCCGAGCAGCCCGGCCACCACGACCAGCCCGACGAGCACACCGCCCACGACCGCCTGGGCGGGCAGCCGCCTCATCGCGCACCCCCCAACCGCACGCGCGGGTCCAGCCACGCGTGCGCCACGTCGGTCAGGAGCTGGATGACCACGAACACCGCCACCGACAGCATCAGCAGCACCTGCACCACGGGGTAGTCGCGGCGGGTGATGCCCTGCTCCACCAGCAGCCCCAGCCCCGGCCAGGCGAAGATCGACTCCACCAGCACGGCCCCGCCCAGCAGCGCGCCGGTTTGCAGGCCCAGCGCGGTCATGGTGACCGGCAGGGCGTTGCGCAGGGTGTGCCCGAAGACGACCGACCGCCGCGACACGCCCGCCGCCAGCGCGGTGAGCACGTAGTCCTGGCGCAGTTCCGCGCGCAGCGTCTCCGCCAGGAACCCGGTCAGCACCGCCGAGACCGGCAGGGCCAGGCACACCGCGGGCATCAGCAGGTACTGGGCGGTGATGTCGACCCGGTCGAGCAGCCCGCCCGGTGGCACCCCGCCGGTGGGCAGCAGCCGGAACACCACCCCGAACACCAGGATCAGCAGCACCCCGGTGGCGAAGGTCGGCAGCGCGACCGCCGCGGTGTGGAAGGCGGTCAGCGCCCGGTCGAGCCAGCCGCCGCGCGAGACCGCCCACAGCGGCCCCAGCACCAGCGCCACCAGCACGGCGAGCAGCAGCGCGGCCAGGGTCAGGGTCAGCGTGTTCGCCAGGCCGTCGGCGACCAGGTCGGCGATGTCGCCGCCGACGAGGTACGACCGGCCCAGGTCCGCCGAGAGCAGCCCGCCGACCCACCGCGCGTACTGCTCTGCCACCGGCAGGTCCAGCCCCAGGTCGTGGCGGATGGCGGCGACGACGTCGGGGGTGGCGTCCGGTCCGGCGAGGGCGCTGGCCGCGTCCCCGGGCACGGCCCGGAGCACGAGGAACACCAGCACCGACGCCAACCAGAGCACAGCCACCGCGGACGGGACGCGGCGCAGCAGGTAGCGGGTCACGACAGGTACGCCTTGCCCAGGTCGAGTTCGCGCCTGCGGGTGTAGTCCACGTCGTGCAGCGCGTCCCGCAGCACCAGTTGCTCGAACACCACACCGATCTCGGTCAGGAACGAACCGTCGAGCAGTTGCTTCGACAGCTCGGCGTACGCGGCCGGGGTGTCACCGCCCACCGGCACCTGCCACGCCTCGTCCGCCGCGGCGGTGTAGGTGTCGGCGGTGAAGTGGGAGGCGTTGCGGCGGGCGTTGAACGGGTACGCGCTCACCGCCAGGGTGGACGGGGTGAACTGGGCCCAGGAGTGAGTGGTCGTCCACAGGCCGGGGAACTGGGCGCCGATGAGCTGCTTGACGAACTGCGTGGAGTCCACCGGCCGCAGCTCCACGGTGATGCCGACCCGGCTGAGGTCATTCTGCACGATCTGCGCCACGGAGGCCGCGACGTTGTCGGTGCCGACGTAGGTCAGCGGCACGATCGGCACCGGCTGCCCGTGCTCGGCCAGCAGCGCCTGCGCCTTCGCCGGGTCGTGGGTGAAGTGCCCGTTGCGGGCGGCGTCGAAGGCGGGGCTGCCCTTGGGCCACGGCAGCGACGTCGGGTAGCCCGCGCCCCGGAAGACCTTCTTGATGATCCGCTCGCGGTCCAGGGCGAAGCCGATCGCCTGCCGCACCCTCGGGTCGTCCAGGCCGGGCACCGACACGTTGATCCCGACGTAGGCCTGCAACTCGGCGCCGCGGTCGAGCGGTTTGACGGTGACGCCGGGGGTGTTCGCCACCGACTCCGCGTCGCGGTAGCCGACGCCGCGGGCGAGCTGCACCTGACCCGACTTGAGCGCCGACAGCAGCGACTGGCCGTCGGGGATGACCCGCACGTGCACGCCGTCGAGGTGCGCCGGGCCGCCCCAGTAGTCCGGGTTTCGGGAGAAGGTCAGGTCGGTGTTGGGCCGCCACTGGTCGAACTTGAACGGCCCGGTGCCGACGAACCGCTTGCCGGTGCCGATGTCCGCGGCGGTCTCGCTGTCGAGGATCGGCGCGGTGTCGAGCAGGTCGAACAGGTTGCTCACCGGGTGCGCCAGCCGAAGCGTGACCTCGGTGGGGGAGGGGGTCTCGATGGCGGTGATGGCCGTGGCGGTGCTGCGCAGTTGTCCGTTCCACTTCGGGTCGGCGTAGGTCTGGAGGGAGAACTTGACGTCCTCGCTGGTGAACGGTCGGCCGGTGTGGAACTTGACCCCCCGGCGCAGCTCGAGCGTCAGCGAGGTGCCGTCCGGTGCGGCCGTCCACTCGGTGGCGAGCGCGGGCTGCGGCTTGAGGTCGTCCTTGCCGTAGCGGATCAGCGGCTCGTAGACCAGGCCGACCACGGTGGTGATGGACACGTTGCTGTTGGTCAGGACGTTGCCGGGGACGAGGTCGACGTTCACCCCGACCTCGGCCACACCGCCCTGCTTCGGGGTGCTGCCCGCGCCGCCGGACTGGGCGTCCACAGCGGACTGGCAGGCGGCGGTGGCCAGCAGCAGGGCGGTCGCGGCCACGCCGCGCAGGACTGCGCGTCTGCGCAAGGGGGAGTTCACGGGGTCGGTGCCTTCCGGGTGGGGCGGACGAAGTCGAAGGGGTTCTCGAAGACTCGGGTGAGCAGCCCGGTGCAGGCGGCGACCGCCTGCACCGCAGGGCCGAACGGGGTGACCGACACCAGGTCGGCCGGGCCGGGCAGGGTGGTGGTGTCGCGGAAGCTGCGCAGCAGGTCGGGCAGCCGGTCGGGGTCCTCGGTGACGGCCTGGCCACCGAGCACCACCGCGTGCGGGTTGAGCACGTCGCGCAGGATGGCCGCGGCGCGGCCGATGGTGTGCGCGCGGTCGGTGAGCAGCCCCACGGCCCGGCTGTCGCCCCCGGCCGCAGCGGCGCGCACCAGCCGGATGTCGGCCTCGTCGACCACCCCCGCCGCCGCGGCCCGCTCGGCCACGGTGCGGTCGCACACCTCGGCCTCCAGGCAGCCCAGCGCGCCGCACGGGCACTCGGCCGACCCGCCCACCGGCAGGTGCGCGATCGTGCTGCCACCCCACGGGCCGCGGTGCAGCCTGCCCTCGACCACCAGGGCGATGCCGACGACCTCGCGGGCGTAGAAGTACAGCAGGCTCGGCGCGCTCGCGCCGCGGCCGAACACCAGCTCCGCGCTGGCCATCGCGGCCACGTGGCCCTCCAGCAGCACCGGCAGCCCGGTGGCGCGGCGCAGCGCCTCCGCCGCGGGCACCGACCGCCAGCCCAGCCGCTCGTGGTCGAGCAGACCGCGCTCGGTGTCCACCTGGCCACCGCTGGCCAACCCGACCCCGAGCACCACCCGGCGCGGGAAGCGGCGCAGGAACGCCCGCAGCTTCCCGGCGATGTGCGCGAGGGCGTCCTCGGCGTCACCGGACGGGGTCGGCAGCTCCTGCGAGGCGATGATCGCGCCGCGCAGGTCCGCCAGGCCGTAGGTGGTGGTGCTCACTCCGATGTGGACACCGCCGACGGCGAACACCCCGTCGTCGAGGTGCAGCGGCACCCTCGGCCTGCCGATGCTGCCCACCGGGACCAGTTCGGGGTGCTCGCGCACCAGGCCGACGCCGATCAGCGCGGACACGCTGCGGCTCACCGTGGGCAGGCTCAGGCCCGTGCGCTCGCCGATGGCGGCGCGCGAGAGGGGACCGGCGCGGCGGATCACGGCGAGCACGCCCGCGGCGGTGGCATTTCTGGACAGGACGGCCTCGATCGTCTCTGCGGGCGGGCAGCGGCCTCCCTTCCGTTCACGGGGGAGGCGAACCGCCGCACACGCGGTCGGGTGGGTCACCGGGCGGCGACTGCGGCACCCGGACAAGCAGGAAGGCTCTGTTCGACCGCCCCGGAAGTCAACGCTGCCCGCAATGTGGAATCCCGGCCCGTACTTATTTTCAGTGCGGCAAGAAGCCTTGTCCGGTGCGACGGCGCGTTCGTACGGTCAGCTCATCCCACCAAACCCGTGAAAGGGGTTCCAGTGACCCTGCAAACGCAGAACGCGGTGACCGCGACCAAGCTGGGCGGTGTCATCGGCGCCCGGGTCGACGGCGTGCGCCTCGGCGGCGACCTCGACGCGGCGACCGTCGCCGAGGTGCGGCAGGCCCTGCTGGCCAACAAGGTCATCTTCTTCCGCGACCAGCACCACCTCGACGACGAGGGCCAGCTCGCGTTCGCCGCGCTGCTGGGCGAACCGACGCTGGCGCACCCCACGGTCAAGGGCGTGCGCAACGCGAACGTGCTGCCGATCGACTCCGAGCACGGCAAGGCCAATAGCTGGCACACCGACGTGACCTTCGTCGACCGCATCCCGTCGGTCAGCATCCTGCGCGCCCTGCACCTGCCGCCGCACGGCGGCGACACCACGTGGGCCAACACCGCCGCCGCGTACGAAACCCTGCCGCCGTCGCTCAAGGCGCTCGTGGACGGCCTGTGGGCGGTGCACACCAACGCCTACGACTACGCGGCCAACATCGACGAGACCCGCATCGGCGGTGTGGACACCAAGTCCAAGGAGTACCGCGCCGAGTTCGTCTCCGAGCTGTTCGAGACCGAGCACCCCGTGGTCCGCGTGCACCCGGAGACCGGGGAGCGCGCGCTCGTCCTCGGCCACTTCGTCAAGCGGTTCATCGGTCTGTCCTCCACCGAGTCGGCCGCCCTGTTCCAGTTGCTCCAGGCCCGCGTCACCCGCCTGGAGAACACGGTCCGCTGGCAGTGGCGGGAAGGCGACGTGGCCATCTGGGACAACCGCGCCACCCAGCATTACGCCATCGCCGACTACGACGACCACCCGCGCCGCCTGCACCGCATCACCTCGCGGGCGACGTCCCGATCAGCGTCGACGGCACCCGCAGCACCCCGCGCACGGGTGACGCCTCGCACTTCTCCAACCTCTGAGCGCGCGAGAGCCCGTTGTCGGTCCGCTCGAACCGTCCGCAGAGGACTGATCCGAAGTGGACCGACAACGGGCTCGCGACCCGTCAGCGCTTCACTTGACGGGACGGCCCACGTTCTGCGGGAACTGGCCCGGGTAGTTGCCCGCGGGCGTGTAGCGGACCACGACGAACCTGCTCGCCTGCTGCATGATCGTGCCCGCCCCGCACTGGACGACGACCGCGCTCACCTTGGTGCTCGACTTCCACACCAACTGGGTGAAGTGCCCCGTGGCGGCCGAGAACCCGGGGCTGTTGTAGTTGTACTTCGACGCCTCGGCCATCCAGGAGTCCACCGCCTCCCTGATGCCCGCCTTGGGGTCGGAGCTGGCGTAGAGGTTCTCCCCGTACTTGCCCTGGCTGTTGGAGTGCTTGAACCGGCACGCGTTCGCGTACTGCTGCGTCGCGGCGGTCATGGAGGGGTCCCACGACACCGGAGGGGCGCCGTGGCGAGCCCTGGCCGCGTTGTGCGCGGCGACGACCTCATCGCTGAACGCGTCTTTCGCCATTGCGCTTCCCCGGTCTTCCGCCTGCGGCGCACCGGTTGCCTGGGCGGCATCCGTCACCACCGTCAACGCCAGGCACACCGAAACCCCGGTCAGCAAAGCACGTGCACGCCTCATGACAGCCTCCTGTCGTTCCCCGACCGAATTGCGAACTGCGACAACAATCCGATGGTGCGTCGGCAGCTCGGCACCCGCCGGGGGAGTCACCCCATCGTGTGGAGGCTGACCTGGGCAAACCACTCCATTGAGGACGTTTGGAAGCGGTGCCCCGGAGGCAACCGGGGGCTCAGGTCCCGCAGAAGGTCTGGTAGGTCGAACCGAAGTCCCGCGGTGCCGGTTCGGCGTAGCGGTCGAGGCCGGGCCGCTCGTCGAAGGGAGCGCCCACCGCGTCCAGCAGCCGCCGGAACGGTTCCAGGTCACCACCCGTCGCGGCGGCCAGCGCTTCCTCGACGAGGTGGTTGCGGGGGACGTAGACGGGGTTGACCCGGTCCATCGCCTCCGCGTCCGGCTCCAACGCGCGCCAGCGGTCCAGCCAGCCGTCGATCCCCGCGAGGTCGAGGACCAGCCCGCGCGCGGGCTCGGCGTCCCCGCGAGCGGCGGCGGCGAGGCGGCGGTGGAACGAGGTGTGGTCGACGTGGTTGTCCCGCAGCAGGACCAGCAGGTCGTCGACCAGCGGCGCGGTTTCCGCCGGGTCGAGGCTGTCGGGCAGGCCCAGCTTGGCCCGCATACCGGCCGTCCAGGCGTCGTTGTACTGCCTGCGGAACTCCCCGAGCGCCTGCACCGCCAGTTCGACGGCCCGCTCCTGGTCGTCGGCGAACAGGGGCAGCATGGCCTCGGCGAGCCGGGCCAGGTTCCACTCCGCCATGGCGGGCTGGTTGCCGTAGGCGTAGCGGCCCTGGTGGTCGATGGAGCTGTAGACGGTGGCCGGGTCGAAGGCCTCCATGAACGCGCACGGCCCGTAGTCGATGGTCTCACCGGAGATCGTCATGTTGTCGGTGTTCATCACCCCGTGCACGAAGCCCACCAGCATCCACCGCGCCACCAGCGCCGCCTGGTCGGCCACCACCGCCTCGAACAGCGCCAGGTGCCGCCGCTCGGCCGCCCCGGCGTCGGGGTGGTGGCGGGCGATGGCGTGGTCGGCGAGCCTGCGCAGCAGGTCCACGTCCCCGGTGGCGGCGGCGTACTGGAAGCTGCCCACCCGCAGGTGGCTGCTCGCCACCCGCGCCAGCACGGCCCCCGGCAGCGGGCCCTCCCGGTGCACCGGCGTCCCGGTCGCCACCACGGCCAGCGACCGGGTCGTGGGAATCCCGAGGGCGTGCATCGCCTCGCTGACGACGTACTCGCGCAACATCGGCCCGACCGCCGCCAACCCGTCCCCGCCCCGGGAGAACGGTGTCCGCCCGGACCCCTTGAGGTGCAGGTCGCGCGGCAACCCGTCGGCGTGGACGAGTTCGCCGAGCAGCAGCGCCCGCCCGTCGCCGAGCCGGGGGGAGTAGCCCCCGAACTGGTGCCCGGCGTAGGCCTGCGCCACCGGCGCGGCCCCCTCGGGCACCAGGTTCCCGACGAGCAGCCGCACCCCCTCTGGCCCGCGCAGCCACCCGGGGTCGAGGCCGAACTCGGCGGCCAGGGCCTCGTTGAGCACGAGCAGTTCCGGTGCGGCCGCCACGTCCGCCTGCCAGGGCAGGGCCATCTCCGGAAGCGTGCGGGCGAACTCGTCGCCCAGGGTCACGGTCGACAGCGGTGCGGTGGTCACCCGCCCAACGGTACGCGGTGCCCGCCCCGGGGGCAGACGACGCGGCGGCGGCCGACAGTCCACTCCGGTACGCCGCACCAGCGCCCCGGACCCCCGCTGTAAGCTCCCCGCCGGGGCTTCCGGGGGGAGGATCGGTTCAACGTGAACACGTCCGACATGTGGCTGCGCGACGTCGAGAAGTGGGTGACCGACGCCGAGCGCGAGGTGTCGAGCGCGAATGTGGTCCACACCACGGCGTGGACGTCCCCGCGAGAAGCCGAACCCACCCCCGGCCACGTCACCCACCCGCCCCGCTGATGCCCGGCCGCAACAGGGGCACCGGCTCGGACAGCAGCTCCACCCACCACAGCTCCACCCACCACACCGGCGGCCCACCCGGCGGCTCGTCCACCTCCGGCAGGCCCACCCCGGGCCCGGGAGGGATCGGCGGCCCCGGCACCACCGGCATGAACCCGGACAGCGTCGAGTCCCTCGGCGGCCGCATGGTCGGCCGAGCGGGCCAGGTGCGCGGCGCCGTGGGCGGCAAGATCCCCGCAGGCGCAGGCGCCGCCAGCGCGGGCGTCTTCGGCCAGGTCGCGATGGGCGCGGCGGACCGGGCCGTGGCCCGCGCCCGCACCAGCGTCGAGGGCGCCGCCAACGCCGCCGAGAAGGCGGGCACCAACGCCCGCTCCAGCGCCCAGACCGCCCGCGCCACCGACCAGTCCGCCGCGAGCACCATGGACCGCCTCGCCCGCGAGACCAAGGCCCCCACCACCGCCACCGGCACCGCCGCCCGCCCCACCACGGGAGGCACGGCAGGCGCGAACGCCCCGGCGAAGACCAACGCCCCCACGGGTTCCGCCACCCCCGCAACGGCCCCGACCGCCCAACGCGCTTCCGCCCATCCCACCCCCACCACCCCGACCCAGGGCTCCCGCTCCCCGGCCGCCCCCACCCCGCCGCCCGGCCGTCCCGGTCAGGCACCACCCCTGAACGGCACGGGCTCCCGGCCGCCGGATCGTGCCGCCGCTGCTTCGGTCCGCCCCGGTCAGGGGTCGCCGGTGGCTGGTCCGGGCTCCCGGCCGCCGGAGCGTGCTTCGGCTGCTTCGGCCCGTTCTGGTCAGGGGTCGGCGGTGGCTGATGCGGCCTCCCGCTCTCCGGATCGCGCCACCACCCCCACTCAGGCCCGTTCCGGCCAGACCCCGGCCGGGGGGACTCCGGGCGGCGGGCCTGCCGCACCCGGCACGGCCGCACCCGGTGCGGACAGCCGTGGCGGACATGTTCCCGCAGGCGAGTCGGGCAACCGTGGTGCCGATCCGCAGGGGAACAGGCCCGCTCGCCCGGGTACCCGGGGTCCGGCAGGCCCCGGGCCGGGTGGTGGGAACCCGGCTCCCGGCGGCACCTCGGGTGCTGGTGGTGCGGGCGACCGTCGCACCGGTCCGCCCGCGCAGGGTGGACCCGCCCGCCCGGCTAACCAGAACGGGTACGCGCCCCAGCCGCCCGTTCCACGCGCGCCCGGTCACCAGGGCGGGGGCGCCCGCAACGGTGATCCGAACACCGCACCCCCGCGCGCGGGTGGTCCGGTGCCGCCCCCCGCCCCACACGGACGCCCGCAGGGCGGACCGGGGCAGCAGGACACTCGACCGCCCGTTCCGCCTCGTCCGCCCCAGGCGGCAGCCTGGTCGCCGGACCGCTCATCCGGTCAGCACCCGCTCCCCCCGCCGGGACAGGCCGGTGGGCAGAACCCGAACCAGGCTCGCCCCCACCAGCTCCGGCCACCGGTCCCGCAGCACGGCGGGCAAGTCGTGCCACCGGTCGGCTTGCCCACGAACCCGCAGGGTGCCCAGCACCCCGGTCCGCTGCCCCACCGGGGCGGACAGGAGCCCGCCCCGACGCGCCCCGCGCCACCGGCCTCCGGTCTGACGAACCCCTCGCAGCACGCCCCCACCCCGATGCCACCGGGGTCGCAGCGCCCGGTCGACCAAGCGCATCCCGGCCAGTCGCACCCCCGTCCGCCGCAGCCGCTCGATCGGCAGCAGCCACCTGCGGGCCGCTTCCCCGAGCCGGATCAGCACGCCCCGCGCCCCGACCTACGCTCCCAGCGCCCGGCCGATCAGGTGCAGCCGCAGTCGCCTGATCGGCGGCAGCCTCCTTCGGGCCGCTTCCCGGAGCTGGGTCAGCACGGCCCGCACCCCCAGCGCCCGGTTGATCAGACGCAGCCCGGCCACGCGCACCCCCGTCCGCCGCAGCCGCCCGACCGCAGGCAGCCCCCTCCGGGGCGTTTCCTGGAGCCGGATCAGCACGCCCGGCGCAGGCGCCCGGCCGGACCCGAAGCGCCCACCGGTCAGCACCAGCGCCCGGCCGAGCAGGTGCACCGGGACCACGGTGTGCAGGCGGAGCAGCTTCCGCGTCCCGCCGATCCCAACCAGTACCCCGACAACGGTCGCCCCGCCGATCCCGGCACCGCGTCGGACCGGCCCGCGCACCGCGACGACCAAGGTCAGGCGCATACCGGTCCCGCACCGCAGGCGGCCGGTCCGCCCTACCCGGCGCGGAAGGAGTTGGTGCCGCACCTGAACTACTCCGAGCCGGTGCCGGTCGACCACGCCCCGCGCGACCACGACCTCAGCGGGTACGACCCCCCGGGGCCGGGGGAGCACCCCCGGGTGCAACTGGAGGCGATCGGGCCGGACACCTCCGGCTGGGAGCAGGTCAAGAGGAAGGTCGACGACTGGGCCGACGACGGGAATGTGCTCTACCGAGGTGACTCGCGGCCGCCGTCGGAGATCGCGAGGGAGCAGGGGTTCGGGTTGAAGAACCCGGACGGGGTCGTCGACATCAAGAAGCACGTCCTCGGCACCACCAACGCCTACGTCAGCACCTCGAAGTCGGTGGACATCGCGGCGCGCTTCGGGGCGAAGTCCGAGGGGTACGTCTACCGGGTCAAGGCGCCCGGCGGCACCCTCACCGAGGAGACCCAGGCCAGGGCGGGGGACCAGAGCGGCACGCAGTACAGGGAGGGGGAGGTCCTCTTCCCCGGTGGCATCCACTTCAGCCACGTCGAGGGTTGGCACAAGACCTTCGCCGACGCCCGGGGCAACGTCTACCTCGGTGAGTTCGAACCCAATCCGCACTACACCGGCGGTGCCCGGGAAGATGCCCCGGCGCATCCCAAGGGCTTGGAACAGCCCGACCAGGGGCACGTCCCACCGCCCGTCGCCCCGCCCAAGCACGTGTTGGAGCGGCAGGAGCGGGAACGGGCCATCGCCGAGGGGCGCGACCCGGACGCGCCCGCCGACCCCGCACCCGCCGCCGACCCCACCCCGGACCCGGGCGCCTCGGAACGCGACCACACCCCGATCGGCGGTCGCTTCGACCCCTCCCTGCTCGACCCCGACGGCGAGCCCACCGGCGACCAGCACACCGACAACCAGCCCACCGACGGCTCCCGTCAGCCCGACAGCGCCGACACAAGCGCCGACACAACCGCCCACCAGGACCCCGCCGAGCCCCCGCCAACCCCGGCACGCTCCATCAGCGCCGCCCTCGACGGTCTCGAAGGACCCGGAGAACCCGAGGGCCTGGCGCGCCCCGGCCCCCCGCTGACCGAACCCGCCGTGCACAGCGGCGTCGGCGACGAGCAGTCCCGGCAGGCCTTCCTCGACGAGCACTTCCCCGGTTACGGCGACATCAACCCCCACCACGCCGACAGCGGCGCCGCCGACGGCCACCGCACGAACTGCGTCGAGGCGATGCTCGCCGACGAGCGGCGCCACCACGGTGAACCCGCCCAGGCCGCCCCCACCCGACCCGAGGACGTCGCCACCGACGGCCGGTTGTCGCGGGTGCGGGAGGCACTCGGCGGGGTGTGGACCAGCCACCGGGACTTCGACGCGGTCGCCTCCGCGGTGGCGCGGACGCCCGAGGGGGCGCGCGGGGCGGTGGCGTTCCGGTACACCGACGCCGACGGGCACGCGATCGGGCACGTGGTGCGGGTCGTGCACACCCCGGGCGGGGTGGCCTTCGCCGATCCGCAGACCGGCCGCCTGGCCGAGTTGCCCGCGGGCGCCACCGAGGTGCGCCTGCTCTCCGCCGACCACACCGATGACACCGCGCACGCCGACGTCCCCGACGACGGCGGGTACGGGCGGTCGCCGGGGGAGCGGCGCGACCAGGCCGTGGACGAGGTGGACGCCGAGTCGGGCAGCACCGACCCGCTGCGGCGGGCCCTGGCCGACACCCACGACGTGGCCCGGGGGTACACCGTGGTGGACGTGGCCGCGCGGACGCACGACGACCTGGTGGCCAAGGTGGCGGCGGACCCCGGGCACCGGGTGGTGTTCCCCGGGCGCGACGGGCACAGCCCGGCCCTGGCCACCCGCGCCCCGAACCCGGGGTGCTTCGACCGGCACGCCACCGAGGTCGTACTGTCGCGCGCGGTGGTCGACGTGGCCGAGGAGGCCGCCGCGCGGCGGGCCGGGGGCGGGCCGTGGCGGGCGGCGTTGGCGGCCCGGGCCGAGCGCGGGCGCGACCAGGTGCGGTCGTGGGTGGCCGGGGACGACCCGGACCCGCGCTTCCGCGAGGTGGTGGACTCCCTGGTGCGCCGGGGTGACGAGGGCGCGGTGGAGGACGTCGAGGAGCGGACCCGCGACCTCGACCCGGAGGCCCGCCGCCGGGTGTGGGCGGAGTTCGACGCGCTGCCCCCGGTCCGGGAGCGCACCGAGTGCGCCGCGCGGACGGGGGTGGGCCGGTCGTGAGCGGGGAACTGAACCGGGAGCGGCGGGCGCTGGTCGACCTGGCGCGGTTCGGCCTGCCGCAAACCGTTGCCGGGCAACCGTTCCCGCCCTCGGAGGTGGGCGCCCCGCTCGTCGTGGACACCGACGCGGGCGGGGACCCGGACGACGCCGTGGCGCTGGTCCTCGCCGCCGCCGAGCCGACCCTCGCCCTGGTGACCACAGTGGACGAACTGGGTGGGGAGCGGGCCCGGTTCGCCCGGCACCTGCTGGACCTGCTCGGCCGCGCGGACGTGCCGGTGGTCGCCGGAGCCGACCTGGGCAACACCAGGATGAACTGCGTCGAGGGCCTGGTCCCCGACGACGTGCCCGCGCAGGGCGGGGACGTCGTCGAGGCTGTCGCCGAGGTGTGCGCGCGCACCGACGGGCCGGTGCGGTGGGTGGGCATCGGACCGGCCAGCAACCTCGCCCGCGTCCTCACCACCCGGTCGGACCTGCGCGCCCGGCTGGTGGTGACGCAGATGGGCGGGGCGATCAACTACCGCGACCCGTCCCGCGCCGAGCACAACTTCCGGGTCGACCCGGCGGCGGCGGCGACCCTGGTCAGCACCGCCGAGCTGCCCAAGCTCGTGCTGTCGGACACCACCTTCACCCCGGAGATCGAGATCACCGAGGGCTCCGACCTGCACCGCGCGCTCGCCGCGGGCCCGGCCTGGGCCCGGCTGGTGGCCGCGCACCTGGACCGGTGGTTCACCCGCTTCCACCCCGGCACCATCCAGCACGACGCGCTGGCTTTGGCCGCCGCGTTGCAACTGCCGTACGTCGACCTGTTCCACGAGCGGGTGCTGCTCGACGGGATCGGCCGGATGACCGTCGACCCCGCGGGCCACCGGGTGCGGGTCAGCGGCGGTGCGAACCACCCGGCGTTCCTGCGCTGGCTCACCCGCGGTCTCGAAACCGCACTGGACCGGGAGGACACCCGATGAACCGCGCCGAGGCCATCACCCGCGCCGAGGCGTGGATTCGCGAGCAGCACGGCGCCGGCGCCGACCGGCTGGCGGTGCTGACCGAGCACGTCAAGCTCATCCGCGGCGACTGGTACGTGCCCTACGACCTCACCGACCCCGACGACGCGCTGGTGCCCCTGCCTGCCGTGGAGGTGCCCGACGACGGCGGCCCGCTGCGCCGCCACGTCCCCCCCGACGGCTGGTCCACGGGGGTTCCCGAGTCCTGGCCCGCGCCCACCGCGGCCGGGGTCTACGTCGACCAGGAGTGGGACGCGGAGACCTTCGCCCACGTGGACGTGCCGATCGGGGCGATCCTCGGGTGGCAGCGCGAGGACCACCCCGAGCAGTTCCGCCGCAACCCGAAGTACGTGCGCGGCCCGGCGTGGCGCGGTGAGCCGCTGCCGTACACCCCCGCCGACAAGGCGTTCGGCTACTACCGCTGTGGCTGGCTCAACACCGCCGAGGAGGTCGCCGCCCTCCTCGACGTCCAGCTCTACCTGCCGCTCACGCCCGACGGGCGGCTGGCGAACGCGGGCAGCGACGAATCCACCCGCCTCGACGCCCACACCTCGCCCGCGTACCTGCCGCCCGGGACGCACGCGTGGTTGGAGAAGACCGCGCGCCAGATCCTGACGGACGTGCCGGTCGACGAGATCCTGATCAGCCCCGGGATGACCCCGGAATCGCGGATGGTCAGGGAGCAGCTGCTCCGGGTCCTCGACCGCTACCCCGGACCCGCCGTGCCGCCGCCGACGGGGCACCGGGGCTTCCCCCCGGACCTGGCCGACGCGCTCGACCGGGCCCAGTCCGCCGGGTTCGAGCTGGGGGGCAGGCAGTGGGAGGAGCTGCGCGAGGTCCGGGCGTGGAAGCAGGGCGGCCGCCGCGGTCCCCGCCCGCCCGCCGCCCAGGCGTTCTGGGACGCCGAGGGCGGCCGGTACTGGGACGAGCCCACCTTCTCCGCCATCGCCCCACCCGGCCCCGCCCACCACAGCTGGCACAGCGTGGTCGGCGCCTACCTCGGTTTCGCCCTCGGCGACCGCGTCTCGGGCACGAACCGCGGCCTGACCGCGGGTCTGCTGCACGCCACCGACCTGCTCGTGCGCAAGGCCGCCGGGTGGGCGCCGGACCTGGCAGGCACCGGTCTCCCGCTGCGGCCCGCCGGGTGGCTCGACCGCTGGTCGGCGCCCGGCGGACCGCAGGTCAAGGAGACGACCGGGCTGCTCGGCGCGGTCGCCTCGGCCGCCCGGCCGCAGCTCGGCGGCTACTGGGTCGACGACGTCAGCCCGGTCTTCGAACTCCTGCTGCGCCCCGACCGCGGCGAGCTGACCGCGGTGCTGCGGGAGTTGGGCGCGTTCGGGCACGTCGTGGCGATGCGCGAGCAGGACACCCCGCTGGCCGAACAGCTCGCGGGCCTGGGCACGCCCTGGGAGCGGGCGCTGCTCGTCGTGGTCAAGCTGGGCCACCGGCCGTTCGACGCGCTGGGGGTGCCCCTCGACGACCTGACCAGGATGACCGTCGGCGCCCTGCTCGGCGCCCGCCACGGGATCCGGGCCTTCCCCGGGAACTGGCTCGACGACCTGCCCGACCGCCACCTGGTGGAGTGCCTGGCCACCACCGCGTACCGGGCGTTCGACCCGACCCTGCTGCCCGACCCGACCCGCCTCGCCGCCCACCCGGGCCTGCCGCCGATCACCCCGGCCATGCGCGCCGAGGCCACCAGGACCCCCGGCGGCTGGCTGTACTGCGCCGACCCGGACGTCGACCCCCGCCACATCGACGGCGTCCCCGTCCCCACCCTGCTCGGTGCCTACAAGATCGGCCCCGACGGCGCCTTCACCGGCGAGACCTGGGTCAACGAGGACTACCGCCCCAGCCCCCGCCGCCGCGGCCTGCCCCGCCCGGAGAACGCCTTCGAGGAGGTCCTGGCGTTCGTGGCCGCCGAGTGGCTGCCCTACGAGGCGGCGGTGCGGGCCGCCCTGGACCACGAGTTCCTGATCGGCCTGGCCCCCGACGGCGACCTCGCGGTGCTGATCGCCCCCACCGGGGCCAGGGTCCTGCCCGCCTACTCCGCGCCGCGCCACGTCCCGGAGGGCACGGCGGTGCGGCCGATGTCGTTGCGCTCCCTGCTGACCGTCCTCCCGGGAGTGGCGGTCCTGGTCAACCCGGGCGGCTCGCTGGGCATCGACCTCGTCGGTGACCAGTTGGTCGCCAATGCGTGATCATCACCGTGTTTCGGCGCGCGCCTGCCATGGAACCCCGGCTCGAACCGCAGAGATCGACTGGTGCGGCGAGCCCGCCCACGACGCTGTTTAGGATGACCCGATGCGCGCCACGTTGAACGCCGAGAAGACCCGGACCGTGCTGCGCAACTCGGCGCGCGTGTCGCTGGACGTGTTGCTGCTGCTGGCGGTGACCGTGGTGGTGCTGTGGGTCGTGGGGCGGATGTGGTCGGTCGTCTGGCCGCTGGTGATCGCGCTCCTGCTCACCACCCTCACCTGGCCCGTCGCCCGGTTCCTGCGCGGGCACCGGTGGCGCCCCGCGCTGGCCGCCTCGGTCGTCACCGTGCTGTTCCTGCTGGTCGCGGCGGGCATCGGCACGTTGATCGTGCTGCCGGTGGTGCAGCAGGCCGGTGACCTGTCCGACGGCGTGGTGGCGGGCATCCAGCGCGTGCGGGAGTGGGCGGCCGGGCCACCGCTGAACATCGCCGACGAGCAGGTCTCCTCGGCCCTGGACTCGGGGATCGCGCGGATCAAGGACAGCGCCGGGGACATCGCCAACGCCACCGTCACCGGGGTGGGTGCCGTGGCGAGCGGGCTGCTCAACGCCGTGCTGGCGATCTTCCTGATGTTCTTCTTCCTCAAGGACGGGCCCCGGTTCCTGCCGTGGCTGACCCGGCAGCTCCCCGGGCGCCTGGCCACGCACGTGCCCGCGGTGACCGAGCGGTGCTGGGTCACGCTGGGGTCGTTCGTGCGGTCGCAGGCCCTGGTGGGTCTGCTGGACGCGGTGTTCATCGGGATCGGGCTGTGGATCGTGGGCGTGCCGCTGGTGCTGCCGCTGGCGGTGCTGACGTTCGTCTCGGCGTTCGTGCCGATCGTCGGGGCGCTGTTCGCCGGGGCGGTCGCGGTGCTGATCGCGCTGGTGTCCAACGGGTTGACCGACGCGCTGATCGTGCTGGCCATCATCGTCGTGGTGCAGCAGTTGGAGGGCAACGTCTTCCAGCCGATCATCCAGAGCGAGAGCCTGGGGCTGCACGCGGCGGTGGTGCTGCTGGCGGTGACCCTGGGCGGCAGCCTGGCGGGCATCACCGGCAGCCTGCTGGCCGTGCCGGTCGCCGCCATGATCGCCGTGGTGTGGAACCACGTGCGCGACCGCCTCAGCGACCCGGAACCGGCCGCTGTGGACCCGGGCACCGCTGTGGACTCCGACGCCGAGCCCGTCGCGAAGACCGACCCGGCCTGACGGCGGTGGTCGGCCGGTGTGGGCCGGTGGGTAGCCTCCTCCCAGGAGGTCGGATGACGCGGGCACGGGACACAGTGGTGGTGGGCGCGTCCGCGGGCGGCGTCGAGGCCCTCCGGGCGCTGGTGGCGGGGTTGCCACCGGACCTGCCCGCGGCACTGGTCGTCGTGCTGCACATGCCCGCGGGCGGGACGAGTTCGCTGGCCGCCATCCTGAACCGCTCGGGGCCCCTGCCCGCGCGGGTCGTGCGGCACGGGGAGCCGTTGCGCCCCGGCACCATCCACGTCGCCCCACCCGACCACCACACCCTGGTGCTCGACAACGCCCTGGCCCTGTCCCACGGCCCGACCGAGAGCGGGCACCGCCCGGCGATCGACGTCCTGTTCCGCTCCGCCGCCATCGCGCTGGGGCCGCGGGTCATCGGGGTCCAGCTCTCCGGCACGCTCGACGACGGGGTCGCGGGCCTGGTGGCGATCTCGGCGCGCGGTGGGAAGGTCCTCGTGCAGGACCCCGAGGACGCGCTCTACCGGGGGATGCCGGACAACGCCCTGCGCACCGTGCGCGCCGACCACGTCGCGCCCGCGTCCGCCCTCGGTGCCGTGCTCGCCGAGGTCGTGGGGGAGCAGGTGGGCGCCGCGGGTGCGATGCCGCCCGGAATCACGGAACGGGAGAACACGATCGCCGCCGACGTCCAGCCCGATCCCGACCCGGACGCCTACGTGCTCGGGCCCGCCTCCGGTTACACCTGCCCGGACTGCCAGGGCAGCCTCGCCGACATCGGCGACACCGGCCGCTACCGCTGCCGGGTGGGGCACGCCTGGACCGCGGAAGCGCTGCTGGCTGCCCAGGGGTCGGAGTGGGAGCGGGCGCTGTGGGTGGCCCTGCGCGTGCTGGAGGAGAAGGCGAGCCTCACCAGGAAGATGGCCGAGCGGGCCGACCAGCGGGGGAGCACCGGTGTGGCCGAGCGCTACCGCGGCAAGCTCACCGAGACCGCGCACGCCATGGACACCCTGCGCAAGTACCTCGGCGCGGGTGTGCAGGTCGCCGACGGTTCGGGGTGAGCGGCCCGGACCAGGTCGGACCGATGGACGCGGACCCGGCCTTCGAGGCGTTGCTGGAACACCTGAAGCGGGCGCGCGGCTTCGACTTCACCGGCTACAAGCGCACCAGCCTCGGCAGGCGCGTGCGGCAGCGGATGACGCAGGTCGGCATCGCCGACTTCGCCGACTACACCGACCACCTCCAAGCCAACGCCGACGAGTTCAGCGCGCTGTTCAACACGATCCTGATCAACGTCACCGGCTTCTTCCGGGATCAGGAGGCGTGGGACCACCTGCGCGCCGAACTCCTCGGCCCGCTGGTGGCGGCCCGCTCCCCGGCGGACCCCATCCGGGCGTGGAGCGCGGGCTGCGCGTCCGGCCAGGAGGCCTACACCCTGGCCATGGTGCTGGCCGAGGAACTCGGCGTCGACCAGTTCCGCCGCCGGGTGAAGATCTACGCCACCGACGTCGACGAGCACGCGCTGGCCCAGGCCAGGCAGGCCGTCTACAGCGCCGCCGAGGTGGCGCAGGTCCCCCCGCCGCTGCTGGAGAAGTACTTCGAGCAGGTCAACGGCGAGTTCGCCTTCCGCAAGGACCTGCGCCGGTCGGTCATCTTCGGCCGCAACGACCTGGTGCAGGACGCGCCGATCTCGCGCATCGACCTGCTCACCTGCCGCAACACGCTGATGTACTTCAACGCCGAGACCCAGTCGAAGATCCTGCGCAGGCTGCACTTCGCGCTGGCGCCGCAGGGGCTGCTGTTCCTCGGCAAGGCGGAGATGCTGCTGACGCACGGCCGGATCTTCGAGCCGGTGGAGTTGAAGCGGCGCATCTTCCGCAGGGCGCCCAGCTCGCGGGTCGAACTCGGACCGGTGGGGGTCGAGGCGCCCCCGGACATCGGCAACGACCGGTTCGGCGAGATGGAGCAACTGCGGCAGTTGGCCTTCAACGCGGCCCCGGTGGCGCAGCTCGTGGTGTCGGCCGACGACGTGCTGGCGCTGCTGAACACCAGGGCCGAGGCGGTGTTCGGGCTGTCGCAGGCCGACATCGGCAAGCCGCTGCGCGACCTGGAGGTGTCCTACCGCCCGGTCGAGCTGCGCGGTCACGTGGACGTGGCCAGGGTGCAGCGGCGGGCGGTGCGCGTCGAGGACGTGCAGTGGCAGCGCGGCGGCATGGCGGCGGTCTGGTTCCGGGTCGTCGTCGAGCCGCTGACCGGCGGCGACAACGGCCTGGTCGGCGTGGTGGTCACCTTCCACGACATCACCGCCACCCGCGTCCTGCTCGACGAGCTGGCCCACGCCAACCGTCAGCTCGAGGTGGCCTACGAGGAACTCCAGTCGACGAACGAGGAACTGGAGACCACGAACGAGGAACTCCAGTCCACCGTGGAGGAACTGGAGACGACGAACGAGGAACTCCAGTCCACCAACGAGGAACTGGAGACGATCAACGAGGAGTTGCAGTCCACCAACGACGAACTCCAGGCGATCAACGAGATGCTCCGCGAGCGCAGCATCGAACTCGACCACGTCAGCGAGTTCCTGGACGACGTCCTGCGGTCGTTGCGGTCGGGGATCGTCGTGGTGGACCTGGAGTTGCGGGTGCGCGCCTGGAACCGCGGCGCCGAGGAGCTGTGGGGCCTGCGCAACGACGAGACGACCGGCAGGCACCTGCTGGACCTCGACGTCGGCCTGCCGGTCGCGGACCTGCGGCAGGCGCTGGGGGTCGCCCTCATCGACCCGGCGTTCACCGAGGTGCTCGTCATGGACGCGGTGAACCGCCGCGGTCAGTCGATCCGGCTGCGCCTGACCTGCGGCTCCCTGCGCAACGAGCACGAGCAGACCCGCGGCGCCATCCTGGTGATGGACCCCGTCCACGACTGACGGCCCGCCGCGCGACGACCGCCAGGCCCACCGCGTCCCGGCCGCCTCCCGGCGCCGAAATCAGGACCGATCCGCGTCCGGATCACCGTCAGACCCGGGCCCGGCGGGTTCGCGCGCCCCGGTGCGCAGGGTCGCCCAGACGACCTTGCCGCCGGTGGGGGTGGGCGCGCTGCCCCACGCCGTGGCCAGGAACGCCACCAGGTCCAGCCCGTGCGTCCCGGACAGGCCCTTGCCCGGGTCCACCGCGTGCTGGGGCTGGGTCGGGTCGTCGTCGTACACCGCGATGGTCAGGACGCCGCGGCGGTGCTCCAGGCGGACCGTGGGGGCGGACAGGGTGTGCTGGATCGTGTTCTGCACCAGTTCGGCGCTCATCAGCAGGCAGTCCTGCGCGACCCGGTCCAGTCCCCACACCACGAGGGTGTCGCGGATGAAGCCGCGGCCGATGCGCATCGCGGAGTGGTCGTTGGGCAGTTCGATCCTGGCCACCACGCGGGTGCTGCCGCAATCGGCGGCCAGCGCCTCCTCGGTGGTGGCGTGCACGTCCAGGAACCGGCGCAGCGGGCTGGCAGCGGTGACCGCCCGGCTGTCGCGCCCGCACACCAGCCGCAGCGGCACGCTGGGCCACTTCGACACCTGCTCGGCCACGGTCACGAACACCGACAGCGCGACCGGGTCCGCGCACTCCATCGAGCGCACGTCGACGATGATGGCCGAGGGGGCCTCGGTCGCGCACTTGAGCAGGTGGCGTCGGACCTCGGCGTAGTGCGAGCGGTCGAGGGGACCCGCGATCCGGACCACGACGGCGGTGCCCGCGGACTCCTGGGCGATGCGCAGCGAGGCCGGTACGGCGTCCATCCGGTTTCCTCCGCCCACGGTACCCACGGCCCCGAAACACCGATGATACGCCCGGCGGCAGCCTCCGCCGCCAGGGGTGCGCGCGGCCCGCCCGTTCCTCGAACCGGGGTTGTCCGGTTACGGCGCCGATCGGCGGGTAGCTCTCGGGCATGGGCATCGAGCGAGCGGCGGTCACCGGTGGTGCGGGGTTCCTCGGGTCGCACGTGTGCCGGGCGCTGCTGGACCGGGGTGTGGCGGTCGTGTGCGTGGACGACCTGAGCACGGGGTCGCTGGACAACCTGCCCGACGACCCGGGCCTGGAGGTCGTCGTCGCGGACGTGACCGAGGAGTTGCCGGTGGGCGGCCGGGTGGACCTGGTGCTGCACATGGCGTGCCCGGCCTCACCGGTGGACTACCTGGCCAGGCCCGTCGGCACGCTGCTCACCGGTGGCCTGGGCACCCTGCGGGCGCTGGAGCTGGCGCACCGGAGCGGGGCGCGGGTCGTGGTGGCCTCCACCAGCGAGGTCTACGGCGATCCGGTCGAGCACCCGCAGCGCGAGTCGTACTGGGGCAACGTGAACCCGATCGGCCCGCGCAGCGTCTACGACGAGGCCAAGCGGTACGGGGAGGCGATGACCGCCGCCTTCCGCCGCGAGCACGGCGTCGACACCGGGATCGTGCGCATCTTCAACACCTACGGGGAGCGGATGCGCCCGGACGACGGCAGGCTCGTGCCCACCTTCGTCCGGCAGGCCAGGGCGGGCGAACCGCTCACCGTGCACGGCGACGGCGAGCAGACCCGGTCGCTGTGCCACGTCGACGACCTGGTGGCCGGGTTGCTGGCGATGGCCGGGTCCGACCACCCCGGACCGGTGAACCTCGGCAACCCCGAGGAGGTCACCGTGCTGGAGGTCGCGCGGCGGGTCATCGAGGTCACCGGCAGTTCCTCGCCGCTGCGCCACGTCGCGGCGATGACCGACGACCCGCGCAGGCGCAAGCCCGACATCACCCTGGCCGGGGAGGTCCTCGGCTGGTCGCCCAAGATCCCGCTCGACGAGGGCCTGCGCCGGTCCTTCGGCTGACCGGGCGAGCCCGCAGCACACCCGCCGACCAGTTCCCGACAGCCAGAAGGAGACCGCCGTGCGCGTCCTCGGCATCAACGCCGTCTTCCACGACCCCGCCGCCGCGCTGGTGGTGGACGGTCGGATCGTCGCCGCCGCGGAGGAGGAGCGCTTCTCCCGCCGCAAGCACGGCAAGCGCCCGGTGCCGTTCTCGGCCTGGGAGCAGCCGGAGCAGGCCGCCCGCTGGTGCCTGGAGCACGCCGGGCTCACCCCCGCCGACCTCGACGCGGTCGCCTACTCCTACGACCCCGACCTGACCGAACCGTCGGACGTGCCGTGGGAGGACCTGCGCACCGAGTACGCCCGGCGGGCGCCGCTGTTCCTGGCGACCGCGCTGCCCGGCCTGGACCCGGCGATCGTGCGGTTCGTCCCGCACCACGTGGCGCACGCGGGTTCGGCGGGCCTGGCCGCGCCGTTCGGCGGCGACTGCGCGGTGCTGGTGTCCGACGGCCGCGGCGAGTGCGGGTCACACCTGGCCGGCAGCTACCGCGACCACCGGCTGACCACGCTGGCCGCCCAGCACCTGCCGCACTCCCTGGGCCTGCTCTACGAGGACCTGACCCAGCACCTGGGCTTCCTGCGCTCCAGCGACGAGTACAAGGTGATGGCCCTGGCCTCCTACGCCGAGCCCCGCCACCTCGACCTGATGCGCGAGCTGATCCGCGCCGAGGACGACGGCGGCTTCTCCGTCACCCCCGTGGACTGGGACACCCTGGCCAAGCGCCGCGAGTCGGGGGAGGAGATGACCCGCGAGCACGCCGAACTGGCGGCCAGCGTGCAGGTCCGGGTGGAGGAGGTGCTGCTGGACCTGGTCCGCTGGCTGCACGAGCGCACCGGTCAGCGCAGGCTCACCATGGCGGGCGGGGTCGCGCTCAACTGCGTGGCCAACACCCGCATCTTCGCCGAGGGGCCGTTCGACGAGGTGTGGGTGCAGCCCGCCGCCGGGGATGCGGGCACCGCCCTGGGGGCCGCCCTGCACGTCGCCGCCACCGAGGGCGAGCCCGCCGCGGCCATGTCGGGCGCCGACCTGGGCCGGGATTGGACCGACGACGAGATCGAGGCGGTGCTGCGGACGGCGAAGGTCCGCTACACCCGGCCCGACGACATCGCCGAGGAGGTCGCCGCCGCGCTGGCGGACAACCAGGTTGTGGCCTGGTTCCAGGGCCGCAGCGAGTACGGGCCGCGGGCCCTGGGTCGCCGGTCGCTGCTGGCCAACCCCTGCCACCAGGAGAACCTGACCCGGATCAACGACGTCAAGGGCCGCGAGCAGTTCCGCCCGGTCGCCCCGATGGTCCTCGCCGACCGCGCCGCCGAACTGTTCGAGCGCGGCCCGATCCCCAGCCCGTACATGCTGTTCGTGCACGACGTGCGCCCGGAGTGGCGCGACCGAATCCCCGCGGTGGTGCACGTGGACGGCACGGCCCGGGCGCAGACCGTCTCTGCCGACAGCGAGCCGCTGATGGCCAGGGTGCTGCGCGGGTTCGAGCGGCGGACCGGGGTACCGGTGGTGGTCAACACCAGCCTGAACACCGCGGGCAGGCCCATGGTGGACGACCCGCGCGACGCCCTGGAGTGCTTCGGGTCCGCGCCGGTCGACCTGCTGGCCATCGGCGGCTTCGCGGTGCGCCGATGACCCGCGCCGCGATGACCCACGCTCCGATGGCCCGTTATGCCGTGGTGGTCCCCACCGTGGGCCGGGAGAGCCTGCGCGCGGTGCTCGACGCCCTGCACACCGGCGACGGCCCGGAGCCGGTGGAGGTCGTGGTGGTCGACGACCGGCCCGTGCCCGGTGACCTGCCGCTGCCGCACCGGATGACAACACCCGTGCGGGTGGTGCACAGCGGCGGTCGCGGTCCCGCCGCCGCGCGCAACGCGGGCTGGCGCGCGGTCGACGCGGAGTGGGTCGCCTTCCTCGACGACGACGTGCTCCCCCCGCCGGACTGGCGGGCGCGGCTGGCCGAGGACCTCGACGTCGACCCGGACGTGGGGGCGACGCAGGCCCGGCTGTCGGTGCCGCTGCCGCCGGACCGGGCGCCGACCGACTGGGAGCGCGGCACCGCCGGGCTGGCCGACGCGAAGTGGATCACCGCGGACATGGCCTACCGCCGCTCGGTGCTGGCCGAGGTCGGCGGTTTCGACGAGCGCTTCCCGCGCGCCTACCGGGAGGACGCCGAGCTGGCGGTCCGCGTGCAGGACCGGGGCCACCGGATCGTCTCGGGCAGCAGGCACACCACCCACCCGGTGCGCCCGTCCGACTTCTGGGCGAGCCTGCGCCAGCAGCGCGGCAACGCCGACGACGCGCTCATGCGCAGGCTGCTCGGCCCCGGCTGGCGCGACCGCATCGGCGGTCACCCCGGCAGGCTGCGCGCGCATGCCCTGACCACGGCGGCGGGGGCGGGCGCGGTGCTCGCCGGTCTGCTCGGCGCCCGGCGCACCGCGCTCGCCCTGGCCGGGGTGTGGGCCGGGCTCACCGCCGCGTTCGCCGCGCAGCGGATCGCCCCGGGACCGCGCACCCCGGAGGAGGTGCTGCGGATGGTCGCCACCAGCGCGGCCATCCCACCCGCGGCGTGCGCGCACCGCCTGCGCGGCGAGCTGCGGCACCGGGGGGTGCGGCGGTGCGCATCCTGATCCTGCGCGCGCTGGGCCTGGGCGACCTGCTCACCGCGGTCCCCGCGCTGCGCGCCGTCCGCCGGGCCCACCCGGACGCGGAGATCACCCTGGCCGCCCCGCGGTGGCTGGCGGAGGTGGTGGACCGGGTCGACGCCGTCGACCGGCTGCTGCCCACGGCGGGCCTGGTGCCGATCGAGTACGCCGAACCCGACCTGGCGATCAACCTGCACGGGCGCGGCCCGCAGAGCGTCGACCTGCTCCGCGCCACCCACCCCGGCGAGCTGATCACCCACGGCCCGGAGCACCCGTGGAACGACGAGCAGCACGAGGTGCTGCGCTGGTGCTCCCTGCTGGCGCACCACGGCATCCCCGCCGACCCCGACGACCTGCGGTTGCCCGCCGGGGAGCGCAACGGCGCGATCGTGGTGCACCCCGGCGCCAGCCACGGCTCCCGCCGCTGGCCCGCCGACCGGTACGCCGAACTGGCCGGGGAGCTCGGCCCGGACGTGGTGGTCACCGGCAGCCCCGACGAGGCGGACCTGGTGGCGGCGGTCGGCGCCGCGCGCACCCAGGTAGGCGGGTTGGGCGCGCTGCTCGACCTGGTCGCCGGGGCTCGGGTCGTGGTGTGCGGGGACACCGGGGTCGCGCACGTCGCCACGGCGTTCGGCACGCCCTCGGTGCTGCTGTTCGGCCCGGTGTCGCCCGCCCGGTGGGGACCGAGGTCCGGCCCGCACCGGGTGCTCTGGCACGGCGGCACCGGCGACACCTTCGCCGCGGCACCCGACCCGGGCCTGCTGCGGATCACCGTGCCCGAAGTGCTCGGCGCGGTGCGCGACCTGGTGGCCGGGCAACCGGCCGGACGATCGAGAGGAGCGACGGGATGGCCGCGATCGGCGTCATCGGCGCGGGCTACGTCGGACTGACCACGGCGGCCTGCTTCGCCGCCCTGGGCCACCGGGTGGTGTGCGCGGACCGCGACGCGGACCGCGTCAGCGCCCTGCGCCGCGGCGAGGTCACCGCCCACGAACCCGACCTGCCCGACCTGGTCTCCGACGGCCTGCGCTCCGGCGCGCTGTGCTTCACCGGCGCCAACGCGGAAGCCTTCACCGAAGCCGGGTTCGTGTTCCTGTGCGTCCCCACCCCCTCCGGCCCCGACGGCGCCGCCGAACTGGGAGCGGTCCGCTCGGTGCTGGCCGAGATCGGCCCCCGCGACTGCCGGGTGGTGGTCAAGTCCACGGTCCCGCCGGGAACGGCGGCAGCACTGTCCCGGGAGACCGGGATCGAGCTCGTGTCGAACCCGGAATTCCTCCGCGAGGGCCACACGGTGGCGGACTTCCTGCACCCGCAACGCATCGTCGTCGGCGCCACCCAGCCGGAGGACGCGCGCGCCGTGCTCGCCCTGTACCCGGAGGCCCCCGCGATCGTCACCGACACGACCACGGCGGAACTGGTCAAGTACGCGGCGAACTGCTTCCTGGCGATGAAGCTCTCCTACGCCAACTCCCTGGCCGAACTCTGCGAGGTCTTCGACGCCGACGTCGCCGCGGTGACCGAGGGCATCGGCTCCGACACCCGCATCGGCCCCGACTTCCTGCGCCCCGGCCCCGGCTGGGGCGGCTCGTGCTTCCCCAAGGACACCCGCGCCCTGGCCGCCGCGGCGGAGGCGGCGGGCGTGGACTTCCCACTGCTGACGGCCACGATGTCGACCAACGACCGGCAAGCGGATCGGGTGGTGCGGCGGGTCATGGCCGAAACCGGTCCGCTGCGCGGGGCGCGGGTCGGCGTGCTGGGCCTGACGTTCAAGGCCGGAACTGATGACCTGCGGGATTCGCCCGCACTGCGGGTGGTGGAGCGGTTGGTGGCCGCCGGGGCGGTGGTCCGTGCTTACGACCCGTGTGTGCGTGGGGCGGTTGACGGGGTTGAGGTGGTGGAGTCGGCGGAGGTCGCGGTGGAGGGGGCGGTGGCGGCGGTGGTGCTGACCGAGTGGCCGGAGTTCGGTGCGCTGTCGTGGGCGGAGCTGAAGCCGACGATGGCGCTGCCGGTACTGGTCGACACGCGGTGCGTTGTGCCGGTCGAGGCCGCCCGGGAAGCCGGGATGCGAGTGGTGCGGTGGGGGAATGCTTCGGTGAGGTGAATGGGGTGCCGACAACCTCCGAAAATGGAGCAATCGCCATGCCGACTCTTTCCTCGCACCCTCACAGGTCGACAACTGTGCAACCGTTCAACTCCCGGACCAGCTGGGAGGCCAGAGCCCATCGGATCGCAGGATCGTCGAACATCACCGCCTGATCGCCCACCGGCAAGGGACTTTGAAGGCTGTCTCGTAACCCGGTGGTTGGTCGCTGTGGCAGGTGTTTGATCATGTCCTTGTGCAGGTGATCTCAGCATCGAGCCCGGAGTGGATCTTCCCGTTCACCGGGTTGCGGCCCGCCTGGTTCCGCAAGCTCGTGCGGGTTGTGGCCGTGCATGGAGGCGAGGAGATCGCCGACGGCCGCCCCGGCAGGCAGTGGGCGCTGGGCCTGGCTGACCGGGTGCTGCTGGTGGCCACCTACTGGCGCACGAACCTGCGGATGCGCCGGATCGGCCCCCTGTTCGGGGTGTCGCCCCGTGCGCACGGCATCGAGCCGGTCGGTCGCGGTGCCGGGGGGCCAATACCATGATCAGCACCGGCATCGCAGGTCCTGCGGAAACCGGGGCGGGAACACCGTCGTCCGACTGTTGGGCTGGGACGCCACCGCATCGGGCGGGCCTGCTCGATCTCGATCGCGGCACACTGTCCTATCGGGGACCCTGCGCGCTGGTGACACACCTGGACATGGTCCACTTCCCTACCGGTTGGGGATTTGGCTGAAGCGAAAGGGTGAACCTGGCCTCGTCGTGTTCAGCGGCACCTGGGTGGCGGGCGTGGGGCCAGAGGTGTGACTGTCCTCTGCGAAGGATCGGTTCCCTTGCCTGCCTTGGCTTTGTGCCCATGAAAGCGGCTGGTGGGTCTTCGCTTGCTGTGTCGTTGACGTCAGACCAAGTGTCACTTTCTGTGATCGTCCAAGCTCGCTCTGCTGACCGTCCACAGTGATCTGTCCAATGAGACCACCATCTGCCTATACTCGGCGACGTCACCAGAATGCACTGCCATGAAACGCTGTTGCAGGTTGCACGGCGGTTGAGAGATTTGTTCGGGTCTGAGTGGGACGTGTGATTTCGAGGTGGCGATGGCTACGGTCGGTAGTTCGGCCGCTCCTGTCGGGAGCCGGAGGTGTCGGTTGGCGATGACGTGCGGAGCGGACGGACGACAACGCGATGAGCCGCCGGTGACGGGCCCGCCGTCGGACCACGAGCGGCCGCGGCCGGGTGGCGCACTCGGCTCACCCCGGCCGTCGGTGGCCTGCCTGCCGGACGGCGGGCGCGGGGCGCTGCCCCCGGAGCTGGACGTGTTCGTGGGGCGTGCTGAGCAGGTGGCCCAGGGGCTGGAGTTGCTGGCGACTCGGCGGTTGGTGACGCTGGTCGGTCCCGGAGGTGTCGGCAAGACCCGCTTGGCGGTGCGCTTGGCGCACCGGGTGGCCGACGCGGGCACGCACCCGGACGGCGTGGTCCTGGTCGGCCTGGCCGACGTCGAGCGCGCCGGGCCGGGGGAGGACCCGGCGCGGGTGCGGGCCAGGGTGCTGGCGCGGTTGTCGGTCGCGCTGCGGGTGCCGGACAACACCGACGACGCGGGCGTCGAGGCGGCGCTGTCGCACCGGTTGGCCGGGCGGCGGGTGCTGCTGGTCCTGGACAACTGCGAGCACGTCATCGGCGCGGTGCGCGCGCTCCTGCCGCGGCTGCTGGCCGCCGGGGACGGGGTGCGGGTGCTGGCCACCAGCACCCACCACCTGTTGCTGAGCGGGGAGCGCCCACTGGTGGTGCCCACGCTGGACACCGACAGCCTCGACGGCTCCGGTGCGGTGCCGGACTCGGTGCGGCTGCTGGCGCACCTGGCCGCGGACCACGACGTGGACATCGACCCGCACGACGACGCCGTGCGCGAGCTGTGCCGGTTGCTCGACGGGCTGCCGCTGGCCATCGTGCTCGCCGCGGCCAACCTGGAGGGCCAGAACCTCGACCAGCTCGTGCGCAGGCTGCGCGAGGACCCATTGGCACTGCGGGGGACCGAGGAGCGCGAGGACCGAGCCCACCACCGGTCCCTGCGGGCGGTCGTGGACTGGGCGCGGGAGCTGCTCATCCCCGATGAGGTCGCGACGTGGGCCACGCTGTCGCAGTTCTCCGGGTGCTTCTCCCCCGAGGAGGCCCACGACCTCGGCTGTGCCCTCGGCGTCGACCGCGACCGGATGACCGCGCTGATCGGGCGACTGCTGCACCGATCGGTGCTCGTGCGCGAACAGCGGCACGGGCAGGTGCGGCTGCGGATGCTGGAGCAGGTCCGCGCCTACGGCGTGGCCCTGGTGCCCGAGGGCACCCCCCGCGAGCAGATTCGAGACGCGCACGCCGCCGTCTACCTCGCCCAGGCCGCCTGTGCCGCGAACACCTGGTACAGCCCGCGCGAGGAGGACGTCCTCAAAACCCTCACCGCCAACAGGCCGAACGCGGCCGCGGCACTGGGCAGGCTGCTGGCGAGCCCGGACACCGTGTGGGACGGGCTGCGCCTGGTGGTCGATCGGGCCCGCACCCGGGCGGGGATCTGGGCCGGGCGGCTCCGCGAGGACCGTGAGCAGATCGCCGACGCCCTCGCCGCCACTGCCCGCCACCACCCCGGGGAACACCGCGTTGTCGAGGTGGAGGCGGTGGCCTCGGGCGCCTTCCTGGCGCTGTGCCAGGGCCGGTGCGACCTGGGCCGGGAACTGCTGGACCGGGCGTGGTGGCTGCACGCGGTCGTGGGGGGCCCGGAGCCGCCGGTGCTGTTGACCGCCCACGGGGTCTCGCTGTGGCTGTCCCCCAGTGCGGTGGTGGCGGGCAGCGCGCCCGAGGTGCTGACGCGGGCGGTGACCGCGGCCCGGGAGCAGGACGCCCCCGGTGAGGAGGCGATGGCCGAGCTGTTCCTGGTCCTCGTGGCATCGTTCGGCGGGGCGGCGTCCGCCGTCGAGTCGGCCGTGGTCCATCGCCGCGGGACCGAGGCGGCGGGAGCGGTGTGGGCGTCGTCGTGGGCGGGTATCGGCCTGGCCGTGGCCGAGTACCACCAGGGCCGCCTCGGGCGGGCGGCGGCGGCCCTGCGGCCCGCCCTGCGGGCGCAGGAGCGAATGGGCGACACATGGGGCAGGACGTGGGCGGTGCACCAGTCCGCGGTCCTCGCCGCGGCGGCGGGTGCTTGGCAGGAGGCGGCTGAGCTGTTCGGCGCGGTCGCGGTGATGCTGCGGTCCATCGGCGTCACCGTGAGCGGGTTGCCGCAGTGGTGGCGCGTGCAGCGCGAGGCGACCGCCCGCTGCGTGGTCGGGTTGGGCCAGTCCGCGATGGAACACCACACCGCCGCCGGGGAGCGGATGGGCGCGCACGAGGCGGTCGCCTCGGCACTGCGCCTGCTGCGCACCGTCGAAGCCGATGCCGACGATGCCGACGGCGTCGACCCGGTCGAGCGGCAGGGCAAGCTGAGCGCGCGCGAATGGCAGGTGGCCCGGCTGGTGGCCCAAGGCCTCAAGGACGCCGAGGTCGCCGACGTGCTGCGGCTGTCCCCGCGCACCGTCGAGTCGCACGTGCGCCGCATCCGCGAACGACTGGGGCTGCCCAACCGGACAGCCCTGGCCACGTGGCTCACCACCCAGGTCAGCCACGCGGTGTGAAAGCCGCTTGAGGGACGGCCGGTCTGCTGTGCCCGGGGTCGGGCAGCAGGATTGTCGACCACGATCTCGATCAGGTCCACAACATCGACGAGGTCATTCGACTGGCGGCATCGGTGGTGCTGTCGGAACCTGCCATCCGGGAAAATACTGAGTGGCCCACGATCGAAACCCTCAAACGGGTTTGTTCACTCGTGGACCGGACGCTCCGTCGCCGCGCTGGAAACCGTTCGTATCGAATGGGGCGCGCGGCGTCATCGAAGTGAGGGCGGAAAGGTGTCGGTGTTCGCATCTGTCCATCGACGGAGCAAGTGCGCTGGGTAGCGCGGTGGTGTCTGCGCGTGCACGTTCGCAGGACATTGAGGGTTCTCCCTTCTGTGTCGTTTGTTCGAGGCAACAAAATGCAGGCTAAATACGGTTACGTGGTGTGTTTCTGCTTGTTTATCGTCGGTCGCGTCGCTGCTTGAAAAGTGGTGGCGACGCCTTCTGTGATCGCGCACCGCCCACCCGCGGGCCGTGCGCCTCCCGACAACGACCGAGGTCAGGGAAGCACATGCGCAAATCAGTCTACAGTGGACTCGGTGGAGTCGTTCTCGCGACGGTGGTCGGAGCCGCCCCCCACGCACTCGCAGACCGTGCCCGCCGCCGTCGACCAGCGGGGCGGGGGCCCCGGATCGCCATGCGGCTGCTGCGGCTCCTGCCGGTGGCGGCGGACCACCGACGGGGTTTCCGGGGAGAAACCCCCCGACCCGGCGCAGGCGGGGGAGTGGCCACGTCGCCGCTGGACCACCGCGGTTGGAGTGCGGCGGAGACCGCGGGCGCCACACCGGGTGACCGGCGCCGCGTGCACTTCGTCGGCTCGCTGCCGCCCGCGCTGTCGGAGACGGACCGGGCGGGCATGCGGTGGCTGCTCGACCACACCGCCCCCGCGCAGCTGACAACCCTGCCGTGTGACCGCGATCCGCGCTGGATCATCGAGTGGCTGGAGGGCCTGCGCGACCGCGGCCCGTTGGAACTCGTGCTCGACGGCGACTCCTCCGACTACACCCGCATGCCGGTGTACCGCGTGCGCCGCGGTGCGACCCTCCACCCCGGTGACGTCGGCCCGCGACGCGCGCAGGAGGTCCCGGCCGCGATCGCCGCCCGCCGTGGGCTCGGTGTCGCGCACCTGCCCCCGCACCAGGTGTCGATGCCCGCGCCGCTGGACCTGAGCCTGTTCGCCTTCGGCGTCCCCAGCGCGGTGATGCGCCTGCTGCCCCCGGCCGCGGCGCTGCGCGCGATCCGCGGCGCGATCAAGCACCTGCCGACATTCACCGCCGCGATCACCGCCGAGGTCGAGCAGGTCCAGCGACTCGCCGACCGGCAGGACGAGCACGTCGTCATCCAATTGGAGAGCCCCGCGGTGATGGTCGCCTACGACCGGGCGCCCCGTGCGGTGTGGCCGCTGGTGACCGCGCTGTTGACCCGCCAGCTCGCAGGCGTCATCGCCGCCCTGCCCCCGCAGACCTCGCTCATCCTGCACGGCTGGTGCCACGGAGACCTCGCGCACAAACCGATCGCCGACACACGCGACCTGAGCCCACTGGTCGACTTCGCCAACAACCTGGCCGCGCGCCTCGACCGCCTCGGACGCCCGATGCCGCCGGTGCACGTCGCGCTGTGCGACGGCGAGACCGCGCCCTCGACCGAACCGTCGGACTACCAGGTCCTGCGCCGCCTGCGCGGTGACATCCGACTCTTCGCGGGCCTGGTCGACGAACACCACCCGGAAGCCTCCGCCCGCGCGCTCGAACTCGTCGAACAGGTCCTCGGTCGGCCCGTCGACGCGGTCGCCGCGGCCTGCGGGCTCGGCCGCCGCACACCCCGGGAGGCCGAGGCGAACGCCGCCCTCGCCGCGCGGCTGTCCACCGCTCCCGTTCTCGTCGTGCGGTGATCGTCGGAGCACGCTCGTACGGGTTCGCCGCCGCTGTTGCCGAGGGGCCGCGGCTGCGATCAGATCCACCAGCGCAGCGGGCGAAGGCAGCCGGGCGAGGCCGTCGGTATTGCCTTCTGGACGAGTGGACGCTCACCGGTGTGGCCTGTGCGGGAGGAAGGTCAACCTCAGGCCGCGCGGCGCGTTCAGGGTGCCCCGTGCGGGTGCGGGGGCGTGGTGGGGCACCACGACGTGGGTGTCGAGAACGGTGGCGATGACGACGACGAGTTCGGCGATGGCCAGGTGGGACCCGGGGCAGAAGCGGGGCCCCAGCGCGAAGGGCAGGTAGGCCCCCGGGGGCGGGTGGGAGTCGGGGTGGCGGCGGTGCGGGTCGAACCGGTCGGGATCGGGGTGGGCGGCTCGGTCCCGCTGGTTGATGTGGGGACTGAACAGCAATTCGGCACCTGCCGGGAAGTCGAGCACGGGAGCGTCGAGCACGCGCCGCAGTTGCCAGACCGGTGGGTGCAGGCGCAGGGCTTCACGCACGACGGCCCGGCACAGCGGCAGATCGGTGCCACCGGGGTCGCGCTGGGCGGTGGTTTCCCCGCGCAGCTGTTCCTGGAGATCGGGGCGCGAGGACAATTCGTGCAGCGCCCATGCCAGGGCGGCGGCCGGGACGTGGTGGCTCGACAACAACATCGTGCGCACCGCCAACGCGGTGGTCCGTTCATCCAGACCCGCGTCGGCCAGTGCGGCGACGAGGTCCGCGGGAGGCACCTCGGTGCGCAGGTGGTCGTGGACGGTGGTGAGGGTGGCGAGCTGGGCGCGCAGCAGCCGACGTCGGCGCAACAGCGGCGGGCGTGCCCGTTCCGCGGCCGACAGCTCCTCCCCGACGAGGCGGGTGAGGGTGGGGGAGGGCCGACCCAGGATGTAGTGGGTGTTGACCGTCGACAGCAGACCGGAACCTTCGCTCATCACGTCGATGTCCGCCGCGGACGCCCACCGCACGACGGCGCTCCGGGCGTGCGCGCTGATCGCAGGCGCGAACCGGGCGGCCGCGGACGGGGTCAGCCACGGGCGCATGGCTCGTCGCGCCGCCATCCACCGTTGCAGGCCGTCCACACCCCAAGATGTCGTGGCCGCCCCCTGCTCGACCCTGGCAGGCAGCGCGTGCCTGCTCGCCAACAGCCGATCAGTGGTCGCGGGGTCGGTGACGAGCCACGTGCCGGGGTGCAGTTCGACCACACCATCGCCAGACCGCGCCGCGGCGGCCAGCGCGCGTCGCGGGTCTCTCACCCCGGTGGTGTCCTCCCCGGGCCGCCCGCGCGGGCGGCCCGGGCGTGGAACCGGATCACACAGCCGGGTAGGCGTAGTAACCGGACGAGGCAAAGCGACGACGACGCACGAGCTTCTTCAGTAGTTTCATTGCACCGCTCCTCACTCGGGGGTGCACCGATTGTGATCCAGTCATCACCAAGAGTCAACAGGGTGAGGCGGGTGCATCGTGGGGAACGGTGCCCTGCGGGCAGCAGGCCCCTCCGGGGTGGTGGGTGAAAGTCCCCGGTTCCGGTGGCGCGGTCAGCCGTCGAGGAGGTCACTGCCGAGAAGGCCACCGCCTCCGGCGCCACCGCCGAGAAGGCCGTTGCCGCTGCCGCTGAGCAGCCCGATGCCGTTGTCGAGGAGGTCGTCGGCGGTGTCGACCGGGTCGGCGGCGGTGCCCGCAGTGGCCAGGGCCAGGGTCGCCGCGGCGGCCAGCACGGTCACCTCGTCGGCGTTCGCGCGGGGTCCACGGCGGCAGCCGGGCGTCGGTGCGGGAGGCGATGGCTTCTCGGCGCCCGGTTCAGCCGCCGGGGAACAGGGTGGAGCCGAGCGGCCGTTGCCGGTCGAACCCCGGGAGCACCAGGAAGGTCGCGCTCGCCGTGGTCTTGGTGAAGGGGGGAGCGCGTCGGAGCGCTCCATGTGGGTGAGGGTGGTGGTGAAGGTCCGCAGGTCGTTCTGGAAGCAGGCGAACAGCAGGCCGGGCGCGGGTTCGTCGGTGCTGTAGGAGCGGCGGAGCATGAGGCCGACACCGATCGCGCCTGCGTCCGCGCGGCGCGCGTGGGCGTCGGCGGGGACGAGGTACCTGCCGTCGGGTGTCTTGGCGCCGAGGTCGGGCCCGGCAGCGGCGGAACCGCCCGACAGGGGGACACCGGTGTCGCGGTGACGGCCGATGGCGGCCTCCTGGTCCGGAGTGGACAGAGTGGCGAACCGCCGCAGGTCGGGTTCCATGCGGCGGAGCACGGCGATGGTGCCACCGGCCACCGGCGGCGGTCCGGCCAACCACAGGTCCCGTCGCCGCTCGGCGGGCGTGTGCGGTCCCACGACGCCGTCGACGAACCCCAGCAGGTTCCGCGGCGCGGTGCGGTCCTCGGCCAGGGCGACACCCGGGCCGCGCCTGCCGGACTGGCGCCAGCGTTCGCGGACACCCGCTCGGTCCAGGAGCGCGGACGCCGCGGCCGACAGCAGCACGGCGTCGCTCGCGCACACCTGCACCAGCAGGTCGCCGCCGCGCTCGCGATCGGTGATCTCCTCGCGGGAGAACGGTGGCAGGTCGGTCGCACCGGGCAGCGCCGGGTCGCACAACCGGACGATCCGGGGGCCGATCCCGATCGTCACGGTGAGGTCGCCCGGGGCGAGGCCGAGCAGTCGCGGGTCGGTGCCCGCCGTGAGCGCGAGGACGGTCCGGCCGAGTTCGGCCAGCACCGGGCCCACCGCGGCGGTGCCATCGAGGTCCGCCACGACGACGAGCAGGTTGGGTTGGGCGTCCCGGGGTTCGGTGATCCCCGCCTGGTGCTCGCCCGCCGCGGGCACCGGGGCCGGGAGCGCGGGTCTGCCGTGCGGTTCGTCGGAACGGGTTTCGCACCCGGCGATGAGACCGGTGGTCACCGCGGCACCCGCGGCGCGAGGAACGTCCGGCGGGACGGGCGGCGGCTCACGCGAGGCAGGGTGCCACACGTCCGGGAGCGCGGACCAGTCCGGTGTCCGTGCCAGACTCGACCCATGCTCCGTGTGGATCTTCGGGTGTGGGCCGCGGCGGTGGCGCTCTCCGGCTGCTCCGGTGAGGACGACAGCGCAGCTCAGGGCCGCCGGTGCTTCCTGGACTCGTTCCTGGTCTCGCACGTGACCGCCACCGGCAACGGCCTCTACGGCATCTACGCGTTCTCCGCGCGCAACGGCGTGATCGAGGGTTCCTACGCCTCCGGGAGCGTCGACTCGGGGATCTACCTCGGGCAGTGCAAGCCCTGCCGCGTCGTGGTGCGCGACAACGTCGCCGAGTTGAACGCGATCGGCTTCGAGGCCACCAACGCCAGCGGTGACGTGTACGTGGTCGGCAACCGCTTCTCGGGCAACCGGGTCGGTCTCGCCACCAGTTCCGATCACCAGGAGAAGTTGCTGCCGCAGCGGGGTTCGGTCGTCGCGGGCAACCTGATCGCGGCCAACCAGCAGGTGGCCACCCCCGAGCAGGCCGACGGCGGGTGGGGCACCGGTGTGGGCATCGACGGCGGCAGCGACAACCGGGTCCTGCGCAACCGGATCACCGACAACGCGAACGCGGGCTTGGTGATCACCGCGACCCAGGACATCCCGGCGAACGGCGACCAGGTCCTGGACAACGTCTTCACCGCGAACGGGGTCGACGTGGGATGGGTGTTCCCCACCGCGACGAAGGGGTACGGCAACTGCGTCGGCGGTGCGGACCTGCGCACCGCGCCCGCCGGGCTCACGACGGCCGCACCGTGCCCGGCGACTCCCGGATCGCCGTCCCCCTCCGGCGCGCTGACCGGTCCGCGCCCACCCCGGGGCATCCCGTTCACCGAGGTGGCCGCACCGCCCGCGCAGCCCCAACTCCCGGGGGCCGCCGGGGCGAGCGAGGTTCCCGCCGTCCCCGCGCTGCCCGACCCCACCGCGGTCCCCGTGCCCGCGGCGTCGCTGCTGGCCGACCGCGCACTGGTGCGGGTGTCCTGAGCCCGCGGCCGTCACCGCGGCGGGACGGCGCCGGGGAGCGCGGGCACCGCGGCGCGGCTGTGCGTGTCGAAGTCGATGACGACCGGGCCCGGTTCGGAGGCCACCGCGACCTCGACCCGGTGCATGGTGCCGTCCGGACCGAGCCAGTAGCGCACCGAGCTCCCTGTCACTGCCGATGGCCGCCCTGTCATCGGCCTGCAGGCCTCGCTGGAGTCGGTGGCCACCCGCCCGGGAAGGCCTGGTGGTGTGCGGTCCGTCTGGCTCCGGGCCGCACCACCGCCCTGCATACCCTTGCTGCCGCCGTGCGCAGGACGGACCCCAGCGTCGAGATCCACCTGGTC
Organism: Actinokineospora spheciospongiae; assembly: GCF_000564855.1. Lineage (GTDB taxonomy): Bacteria > Actinomycetota > Actinomycetes > Mycobacteriales > Pseudonocardiaceae > Actinokineospora > Actinokineospora spheciospongiae. The sequence goes on along the minus strand of NZ_AYXG01000051.1, from coordinate 64,182 downwards.
ACTGGTAACCGACGCCCCGCCCTCGCGGGCCTGGCGGAGTTATCCTCCGTGGTCAGGGGCGACGCGGAGATCGTGGCGTGGGCGCCCGAGTTCGCTGCGGAGTTGACCGCCGCCTCTCGGTAGGTCGTTCTTTTGTATAACTTGGTTGCCTTCGGGGCCACCGTCGACGGTCCGCTGCGCGGGCGCTGGCCCAGGTGCACTGCCACCAGCACGCGGTGATGGGGTGGGACGCCGACGCCGAACTGCTGCGCCGGGCGGGGGTCGACGTCGACCGCTTGGACTCGGGCTGCTGCGGCCTGGCGGGCAACTTCGGCTTCGAACGCGGTCACCTCGAGGTCAGCGAGGCCTGCGCCGAACGCGTGCTCCTGCCCCGCCTGCGCGACACCGGCACCGACACCCCGTTGCTCGCCGACGGGTTCAGCTGCCGCACCCAGGTCCACCAGCTCGACAGCGGTGGCCATGAGGGGATCCACTTGGCGCAACTGCTCGCCGCGGGTATCGACCACCCGATCGCGCCGGACTGATCGCGGTGTCGGCCGACGACCGGTGCGCCCTGCCTGCCGGAAGTGCACTGGTCCGCGTCCAGTCTACCAGGCCTGCCTTCCGCCCGACTCGGCCCTTGCAGTAGCTCACCCGTGAGCGTCGCCGGTCGTCCGTGGTGTCCCTTCTTCCACCTGTCCTTGGGCCTGGTGAGGATCGGCTCCCTGTTCGCGGGCCCGGATCGCGGCGCGCAGTTGGTCTGGTGAGAATTCGTCGTGGTCGACGAGGCCGAGGAGTTGGGCACGCTTGTGGAGTTCGATCGACTCCCGCTCATCCGCCTTGTCGTTGTGCTGCTCGTGCACGGTGTTCTCCTCGCGGGGGCTGTCCCCGTGCTCATGCCGCTCGACAGCGAGTCGGACGTGGAGATGTCTTCGCCGACCCGGGCAGATGAGGCGTCAGCGGCTGGGGGGTGGCGGTTCAGGTCGGGACGGATCGGGCGGGTCGGGCGTCGGCGGGACCGGTGGTTCCGTGCCGGGGGTGGGTTCGGGGCCGGGCGGCCGGGGGATCGGCTCGGGGATGGGTGGTTGCGCCGGTTGTGGAGGGGTCGGCTGGACCATGTTGTGCGCTCCTGTTCGCGATCAGCGGTCAGCTCTGTCTACCCGTTTTCGAGCGTGTTCCACATGGGGGTGGTGGGTCGGGCTCGTGCCGACTCACCACCCGGGTTGTCACCATCGGGATCCGCAGGTGACGGCTTGTGGACGTTGGGGTCGAGGAGCGGGAACCACGCCGACCGGGACCGGTCCGCTTGCCCCCCGGGTGGTGCTCGGGGTACCGGAAGGCCTGCCGGTCGGGGTCGAGGTCTGGTTCGGCGAGTTCGCCGACGACCGGTGTCAGGTGCGCGGACGCGGGGGGCGCCTCGCCTGCCGAACCGGGTCGCCTCTGCGGGAGGCGACGGTGCGGACGGCGCCGGGCATTGCGCGGCACGAGCGGTGGCGTCGGTGGCAGGCCTGTCGTCATGGGTTTCTGCACCGGGGACGTTCGGTCAGGTGCCTGTCGGATGGGTCTGCGGCTCCAGTGCGTCCGTCTGACGGGTGTGGAGCGGGTGCAGTGCGCGGGTCCGGTCGATCCAGACGAAGGCGTCGTAGCGGTCGCCGAGCACGGTGGGCACGTAGTTGCCCCGGTGTTCGCGTTCGGGGTGGTACACCACGCCGACGGCGCGGTGCCCGAGTTCGGTGGTGAGCAGGTCGGGGCGGTCGTCGCGGGGGAAGACGAACAGGGCCGATGTGGGTGCGGCCGCGTGCAGCACGTCCTCCAGGGAGCCGGGGCGGGCGGCGGGCACGGGCATTTCGCGCATCGGCGCCCCCCACGAGTCGCCCGCGATGACGGTGCCGCGGTGGCTGCCGAACCCGATTAGCACCACCTGGTCCGCGCCGTACCGCTCACGGGCGAGTTGGCCGAGGTTGACCTCGCCGTGGACTGCCATGTCGGTGGCGCGGGCATCCCCGACGTGGGTGTTGTGCGCCCAGACCACCCCCTTCGCGCCCGGCCCGTGGTGGGTGAGCAGCCGGTCGAGGGTCTCGTCCATGTGGCGGTCGCGGACGTTCCACGCCTCACCCCCACCGCGGACCATGCTCCGGTAGTAGCGCTCGGCCCCCGCGACGACCTCGGCGTTCTGCCACGCCCCGAACGCGCCGCCGCCCGCGGCCCGCCCCCGCAGCCGCACCAGCAGGTCGACCACCTCGTTCTCGCAGCCGGTGGGCACCAGGCGGGTGGCCGACGCGTAGTACCGCGCGTTCTCGCCGTAGGGTTCGAAGCACCGGTAGGCGGCCAAGGCCGCGGGCACCTCGGCGGGGTCGTGCTCGCGCAGGTGGGTCAGGATCTCGCGCAGCGATTCCCACAGCGAATACACGTCCAAGCCGTGGAAGCCCACCCTCCGGTGGATGTCGAGCCCGCTGTTGTGCGTGCGCAACCACCGGCAGAAGTCGACGACCTCCTCGTTGGCCCACATCCACGTCGGCCACCGCTCGAACGCCGCCAGTGCCGCACGCGGGTCCTCGGGGGCGTGCCGCGAGCACCGCACCGCCCGGTCCACCCGGCCGCAGTCGGGCCAGTCGCCCTCCACCGCCACGAAGGAGAAGCCCTTCTCGGTGATCAGCCGCCGGGTCAGCGCCTCACGCCACCGGTAGAACTCGTGCGTGCCGTGGCTGGCCTCACCGACCATCACCACCCGCGCGTCGCCGACCCGATCCAGCAGCACGTCGAGATCGCCCGCATCGGTCAGCGGCGCGGCCAGCGCCGCCACCTCATCCCCGTATCGGGACATGGGTGTCCTCCTCGCGGTCGTCGGCCGGTGTCCGAACCGCATACCCGCACCGTTCCGGCGGAAACCAGCCGGATGCCCCACTTCCTCCCGTGCGCATGGGTGTCAACCCGTCTCCGACGGGTACCACGCAGGGCAGGAAACCCCGACCACGAGGAGGAACGGATGTCCGGCAACGAGAGCGGTCAGGTGACGGGTACGCAGGACAAGGACTACAACATCATCTGGTTCGTCGAGGCGTGCCTGAGCAACGCGCTGCGCCTGGAGACCTACATCGCCGACGCCGACCGCGCGGGCGACAGCGAACTGGCGGACTTCTTCCGCCGCGCCCAGGGCGCGAGCCACAAGGGCGCCGAAGAGGGCAAGGAACTGCTCGCCCGACGACTCAACGGCTGACCGCGACGCACCTTGTGCCCGCGGTCCCGCCCACATGGACCGCGGGCACAAGGTGCGGACGACGGCCGGATGCGCCCGCGACGATGCTCACCTTGCCGGGTGGTGTTCACTCGGGTGTGGCGCCGACCAGGCGCCTCACAGTGTCGGGACACCGTACCGCTCGACGGTCTGCGAGGTGGTGCCACCGATGCCGTCGGTGGCCACCACCTCGTGGCTGAGCAGGCAGACACCCGGCGCACGCAGCACCACGGGTACGGTCCACATCGGAGTCGTCGGGCGATCAGCCCCGGATCGCACCACACCGAGGGGACGAATGCACCGGATCGACAACTCGCGCACCACGACGGCGGACACCGCTCCCTGCACGACGTGATCGACGCGGTCATAGTGGTTGCGTTCAAGGCCGAACCACTGCCTTGGCGCGGACACCTTCGTGGTCGGCATGTCCGTGCACACCCCTAACGGCATCCCTCCATGCCAGTACGAAGCCAGTACGAACGGCATGAGCGAGAGCCTTGCCCCCTCAGTGCCGCAGCGGCGCCGGTGCCACGGGCATCCCGGTGGCGCGCAGGCGGGCTGCGATCCCCCGCCGATGCCACCGGCGGAAATCGGGAGAGGGCAGTGCAACGCCTGGCCCTGGACATGGAACGTAAACTCGACGACCCACCCTCCCCGCCTGAACCGAACCGGCCGCCTGTGGTGAAGTGCCTCTCGCCCTTCGAAGATGTGGCCGGGAACCGGTGCTGACCGGTCGGCGGGGCTGACGAGTTCCATGGACGGCGGCGCCGGTGACCGCCAGGGTGGCGGCGCGGTCACGGGCAGCGACGAGGCCGCCCGTGACCTGATCACCAGCCGGGTGGGGCCGCAGGTCACCGCGACCGCCCGCCGGTCCTCCTCGACGTTGTAGTCGGCGTACCTGTCGCCCCGCAGGTGGTGCTGCGACATCGGAAGCAGCGGCCACCGGGTGAGAGGAGCGGTGCCCGGTTGCTCTCGGTGGCTCAGATCACCCCGTCCAGGTCATCGAGGTTCTCGATCAAGGTCAGAACGCCATCGAGTCCGAGGAGCGTGAAGATCCGACGAGACGCGGTTCCCCCGGGGCAGGACACGACCATGGCACCACCGCGTTCGCGGGCGCGCAGCCCAGCGTCGACCAACACCCCGATGCCCGTGCACCCCAGGAAAGTGACCCCGGTCAGATCCACCACGACGACGGCGGGTGAGGGCAACCGGGTGAGGCCGTCGGAGACGGCCGCCCGCAGGGCGGGCGCGGTCAGGAGGTCGACCTCGCCCTTGACCTGCACGGTGGTCCATCCTGCGGTCCGTGCAACCGTTGTGTCGAGCAGACAATCGTTCACCTGGAGTTCTCCGGTTGAGGAAGCCATCGACGGCGACGGCTGTCTGCTCAACCGCCCGTTCGAGAGTCACCGTAGACATGAATCTTTCTTCGTCCACTGCGGGGGCCGTTGTTCACCCCACCTGTTCGAGGTGCATCCGCGTGGCGACCTCAACGGCAGCAGGGCGCAGCGTCTATGGGGAGCGCGGGTCGTTGATGTGCTGTGGGTGTGCCGTGGTTCGGGCCCGGGCGGGCTGGTCCGGCTGCACGGCCGCCCTGCCACCGTTGTCCGGACGATCCAGGTTTCACCGCGCCCCGCGGTGGGAACAAGGGGTCATGGTCGGTGACGTGAGCGACGCTCTTTCCCAGACCTCGTCGGCCCCCGGAGCGGTTCCCGCGCTGAGCGGGCCTGCCCCGAGGGCACCCTGCCCTGTTTTGTACGTTGCCGCAGGCGCGGCGATGCGCCGTGCACTCGACGAGTACTTCGAGCAAGGCTTCGACGTCGAAAGCGCCAGCGACGGTTGGGTTCTGCTGCGCCGTCGCGCGGAACGCCTCGCGCTGACGTGCACGCCCGTACCCATCGGCATTCACCAAGCCGGCCCCGGGTTCAACACACGTGGATTTGGCCGATTCTCACTTGTGCCGAACCCGTTGGTGTGATCTTACCCTTTGGTGTCGAACGCAAGGCGTGCTCCATCCGGTGGCGTGGTGTTTCGGTGATCCTGGGTGACCCGGTCCCGCCGACGTGCTGCGGGCGGCGATCCACCAGCGCGAACTGACCCTGCGGCGGACCCACACCCGGTTGGCCGACCGAGACATGGACATCACCTGTTGGGTCCCCTTCTGAACAGCGGCGCGGCTACGCGATGGTCAACGGGCACGCTCGAGGTGGGGATGGCGTTGGCGTCGGGCCCCTGCGAGTGCAAAGGAGAACTCGGTGCGCGCTGTCGCTGTGGCCGCATTGTCGACGATCCTGCCCGCAAGTGTCTGTGGCGGAGCTTCGGCCGCTCGACCTCCGGCGGTCGGAGGGAATCCGGTGCGAGTTCGGAACTGCCGCGCAGTGGTGAGGGTGATCAGCGGAACAACGCGCCACAGGACCGAGCGGCCTGGGAAGGCGTTCCGCATGGTACCGGCTTCGCGGGCTTGGTCGTTCCGCACCTCATCCGGATGGCGGTCAGTCCGGCGACGGCCTCGGTGAAGGAGGCCTTGCCCGGCGGTTCCCAACCCAGATGGGCCAGGCGCCGCGCTCGCCGACGTGCGGGCCGAGGGCATCCAGGCCGGAGGTGAGCCTTTGCCCGTGGTGGGGGTGATCCCGCGCGACCGGTAATCTCGGACAGGGGTGCCCACGTGGTCCAGGTGGACCTGCGTTCTCAGGACGGGACGGACGAACTGCGAGTCGGAAGCCGCAGCCACCACGTCATCACCGCACTGGACCGCTCCACCGACGTCGACGCCGTCCGCGCACTCGCCACCTGCCTCGTCGGCCGGGTCGCCGCCGCCTTCCCGGCACCCCACCGCCGCCCAGCATGAAGAACAGGTGCAGCGGCCGTGTCCTGCTCGACGTTCACGATCGACCCCGCCCACCTGGTACTCGGCGAGTTCTGTTCCAGCGTTGCGGTCCGCACAGGTGGGCGACCCCGCGCGCTGGTGCCGAACGGATGGACCGTCTGGGCCCAACAGACGTGGATTCCGGGTGAGCGGGTATGCCCCGGCCGTGGATGCACGAAAGAGTGACAATGAGGCCGCGCGAGGACACGTCGCCGGGGCGGGACCCGGTGACCGCCGCGGGGCCGGACCGCATGTGGCGCACTCGGCTGTGCGAGGGGAGCACAGTTCACCCCTTGGTCGTGACCTCGCGGCGGGCGCGGCGCCGCTCGCCCGTCTGGTCTCCTACCGTTCGGACATCGGCGTGGCGGTGCTGCGCGGGGCGTTGGACTTGACCGCTGAGAGGGGGCTGCGCGACGTCTTCGCGGCGTTGCCGGAGCCGGTCGCCATCCTGGACCTGTCGGCGGTGGAAATCCTGTCGGCGTCCTGTCTCGGTCTGATCGTCGAGGACGCGGCCGCGCGCGGTGCGAGGGGGTACGCGCTGGCCTTGGTCGCCGCGGACGGGCTGGCCCTGCGGGTGGTGCGGCTGAGCGGCGCGCACACCTGTATCCCGACCTTTCCCTCGTTGTCCGACGCGGTCCGGGAGATGGGTGAGCGGGAGTTGGGGCGGCAGGCCACCGACCACGGCGTCGGGTGAGCCCCGGCGCGCGCCGACCCCGGTGACCGACCGTTCCCCCGTCGAGTGTCCGCGACAGCGGACCTGGGCAGAGGGTTCACGCGGATCGTCGGACGTCTCGGGCTCCGTCGGTTTCCCCGCGCCTGTGCGCGGGTAGCCCGATCGTGGACGGGTGCCCGGCGGTGCTCCTGGACACCGCGGCGGCTTCGCGGGTTCGACGAAGCCGCGCGGGAACCGGAGTGAGTGCCGAATGCGCCGAGAGAGGACCGGGGTGCACGGGAACCTGATCGATGTTCGGGTCGACAAGACGACGTCGCACGTGGTGGTGCACATCAGCGGGGAGTTGGACATGGTGACCGCCCCGGTGGTGAACACGGCGTTGGACACCGCCACGGCCACGAGCGGGGACCGCGCGCTGGTCATCGACCTGACCGCCCTGTCGTTCATGGGTTCCACCGGCCTGGCCATGTTGCTGGAGACCAGGCAACGCTGCGTGGACAACGGCAGGGGATTCGCGGTGGTGTCCCCCTCGGGCAGCCCTCCTCGACGGGCTTTGGAAGTGACCGGCCTCTTCCCGGTCATGTGTGTTGAGGAAACCGTGACGGCAGGTGTTCGACGGACAGGCATGGGTGGGTACGTCAACGGTCGAACGAAACCACGACCGGGTGGATGAGCGCCGGAACGACGTCCTGACCCGAGTCACGCTGCCGCTCGTGTGACCGCGTTGTCCGGCCGGGTGCCATGGTCCGCGCGGTGGGCGTCGATGCCGGACGACTCCCCTCGATGTCCCCGGAGTGCCTGCGGTGGCGACTGGCTCCGACCGTGTGGTTGATGTTCGATTCCGTGAGCCGAAGGAGGCCGGATGGCAATCAGTCCGGTCCCGTTGGAGCTGAGCCACCGCGCTGTGGGCGACGCCATCGTGGTGGCTGTGCGCGGGCGCCTCGACCGTGCGCAGTATCCCCGGGTCAAGGGCTACCTGCTCAAGTGCGCGGCGGAGGCGCCCACCGCCCTGGTGGTCGAGCTGTGTGCGGTGCAGTGCGCGGACCCGATCGCGCTGTCGGTGTTCGTGACGGTCGCGCACCAGCTCGCGCACTGGCCCGGTGTGGTGCTGCGGCTGGTCTGCGGGGCCGACAGCGGCGCCGTGGCCGCCGACAGCCACCTGCGCCGATTCCTCGACGTGCACGCCACCACGGACGAGGCACTCGCCGCCGTTTCCGCTCCCATACGCCGGGTGGCCGGGGTCGAGTTGCCCAACGACCACTCCGCGCTGCGCATCGGTCGCGTCTTCGTCCGCGAGACGCTCGCAGGCTGGGGGCTGGACGAGTTCCTGCACGAAGGCGTGTTGCTGGCCTCCGAACTGGTCCAGAACACCATCCAGCACACCTTGTCGGCGCCCGCTGTCCGCTTGGAGCACCGCCGCGGCGTCCTCTCCGTCGCCGTGTACGACGAGGACCCGGCCCACCCGGAACCACGTTCGGTCGAGCAGGCGCGTTCGCGGGCACTCCACGGGCTGGGCCTGGTGGCGAACCTCGCGGCGGCCTGGGGCACCTCGGCGACCCCCTCCGGGGGGAAGGTGGTCTGGGCCACGCTGCGCACCTCGACGACCGCGGCCGACTGAGCATGCCCGGGGCGGTCGTCAACCGCGGGCCCAGCCCCACCACCAGGACCACACCCCGAAGGATCGACTACCCGGGCTCTCAGGTTCGATGCGGGCCCAGTCCCGATGTGGGGTACTCGCGTTCCTTCCCGGCCGACCTGGGTACTCGCCGAGGACGCTCGAGAGGAAGGTGGGGCAATGCCACGACCTGAAGTGCGACCGGGGACGATCGTGGTCTACACCGATGTCGCGTGCGCGTGGTCGACGGTGGCGATCGTCAGGTTGTTGCGGGCCCGGGACGAGTTGGACCTGGTCGACCGGGTGCACCTGGACCACCGGTGCTTCCTGCTGGAGGACGTCAACGCCTTCCCGATCCCGAAGAAGTTCCTGGATTCGGAGATCCCGGTGGTGGGTGCGCTGGAGCCGGACCTGGGGTGGAAGAACTGGCAGGGCGACCCGGCGGACTGGCCGGTGACCACCGCGCCCGCCAACGAGGCCGTGCACGCGGCGAAGGAGCAGTCCCCGCGGGCGGCAGAGGAGTTGGACATGGCGCTGCGGCTGGCGCTGTTCCGCGACAGCCGGTGCGTCTCGCTGCGGCACGAGATCGTCGACATCGCCCGCAACTGCGAGCACGTGGACGCCGACGCGCTGGGCGAGGCATTGGACGACGGCCGGGCGCGCGGGCCGATGATGCGCGACTACCGGGGCAACCGGGACGCGGTGCAGGGCAGCCCGCACCTGTTCTTCGCCGACGGCCACGACGTGCACAACCCCGGCATCGGGCTGCGCTGGGTGGGGGAGCAGGGCGCCGGGTTCCCGGTGGTGGAGCACGACGACCCCGGGATCTTCGCCGACCTCGTCCGCCGCGCCGCCGACACCGCCGCATGAACACGCCATCACCCGGTGAGCCCATTCCCAGGCGGACGGACGGGACAGCTGCGCGACGTTGGCAGGTATCGACCACCACCGGGTGCGCGACGGAGTTCCCGAACGCCGCGTCGATTGTGATCGGGTCGAGCGGGTGAAGCCCCGTGCGTGGTTCCCACGACGTTGACCGCGCTCGCACTGACAGGGGTTGCGTCGAACTGGGGTGGACGCCGGACCCATCCGAGTCCGGTGACACACGAGTTCCGGTGACACACGAGCTGAGGAGTGATCCGCTTGACCACCACGACGATGCTGATGCTGGAAACCCACCCGGCCGAGATCGACCTGGACCGGGGCAGGCTGGCCGCGGCGATCGATGCGCTGATCGCATGCGCCCAGGCGTGCACGGCGTGCGCGGACGCCTGCCTGAGCGAGAGTTCGGTGGCAGAGCTGACCAAGTGCGTGCGCACGGACCTGGACTGCGCCGACATCTGCTCCACCACGGCGCGGGTGCTGTCCCGGCACACCGGCTGGGACGCTGGCATCCGCCGGTCGTTGCTGGAGGCGTGCGCAACGGCGTGCGAGTCCTGCGCGGACGAGTGCGAGCGGCACGCGAACATGCACGAGCACTGCCGCATCTGCGCCGAGGCGTGCCGCAACTGCGAACAGGCGTGCCGAGACCTGCTGGCCGCCACCGGCTGACGGAGGTTCGCGAGGTGACCGCCCACGCCGGGGAGAAGGCGCAGGAGGCCGGGACGTTCCACTGCGCGAAGTGCGTCGGGAAGGTGCACGTCGCAGGTGCTTGGGCGCACCGCCCCGGGCGAGGCCGCGCGGCGTCGTTGCCGACCGCGCCCCGAAGCGGGTGCCGCGTCGACGCCCGGCCCGCGGACCGGGTTGGTCGCGTTTCACCGTCGATCGTGCGGGAAGCCGTCCGTGGACGACGACGGAGGAGATGGCATGAGGGCTGTGGTGTGGCACGGGACCGGGGACATCCGCTCGGAAGAGGTGCCCGACCCGAAGATCCTGGAACCGAGCGACGCGATCGTGCGCATCACGCGCAGCGCGATCTGCGGCACAGACCTGCACCTGGTGCGCGGCACCATGCCCGGCATGGTCGAGGGCACGGTCCTCGGCCACGAGGCCGTGGGCGTGGTGGAGGAGGTCGGACCCGCGGTGCGTGGGTTCTCTCGCGGTGACCGGGTGGTGGTGACCTCCACGATCGGGTGTGGCACGTGTTCGTACTGCCGGGCAGGCTATTACGCGCAGTGCGACACGGCCAACCCGAACGGACCGTCCGCGGGCACGTCCTTCTTCGGCGGCCCGCAGACCACCGGTCCGGTGGACGGGTTGCAGGCGCAGTACGCGCGGGTGCCGTTCGCGATGACGACCCTGGTGCGCATCCCCGACGCGGTGACCGACGACCAGGCCATCCTGCTGTCCGACATCTTCCCCACCGCGTGGTTCGGCGCGCGGCTGGCCGAGGTCCGCGAGGGCGACAGCGTGCTGGTGCTGGGCGCGGGCGCGGTCGGGCAGTTCGCCATCGCCTCGGCCAAGCGGCAGGGCGCCGGGCGGGTGTTCGTGGTCGACGGCATCGCCTCCCGGCTGGACAAGGCGCGCGAGCAGAACGCCGAGACCGTCGACTTCAACCGCGAGGACCCGGTCGCGCTGGTCAAGGAGTTGACCGGTGGCATCGGCGTGGACCGCGTCATCGAAGCCGTCGGCGTGGACGCCCAGCGCCCCGAGACCGGCCCCGCCGCCGAGCAGGCCGGGCAACAGGCCGATCAGTTCGAGCGGGAACGGCAGCAGGCCGCCCCCGAGGCGAACCCGAGCGGCGAGCAGTGGGTGCCCGGCGACGCGCCCAGCCAGGCCCTGCGGTGGGCGGTGCAGGCGGTCGCCAAGGCCGGGAGCATCGGGATCATCGGCGTCTACCCGCCCGGCTTCGACAGCTTCCCCATCGGCGAGGCGATGAACAAGAACCTCACGATCAGGATGGGCAACTGCAACCACCGCCGCTACCTGCCCGAACTGCTCGACCTCGTGGTCAGCGGCGTGGTCGACCCCACCGCGTTCATCACCCGGCACGAGCAGCCCGTCGACGCCGTCGAGGCGTACCGGACCTTCGACCGGCGCGAAGAGGGCTGGCTCAAGACCGTCCTGGACGTCGCATGAGCGGCACCGTCGCGGACGCCCTCGTCCGCCGCCTGCGGGCCTGGGACGTGCCCAGGGTGTTCGGCTACGCGGGCGACGGGATCGACCCGGTCCTCGCCGCCCTGCACCGGGCGGGCGGCGACCCGGAGTTCGTGCCGACCCGGCACGAGGAGATGGCCGCGTTCATGGCCACCGGCCACGCCAAGTACACCGGTCAGGTCGGCGTGTGCCTGGCCACCCAGGGTCCCGGTGCGATCCACCTGCTCAACGGTCTGTACGACGCGAAGCTGGACCGCCGCCCGGTGGTGGCGATCGTCGGGCAGGTGGTGTCCACCGCGCTGGGGACCGGTTACCTGCAGGAGGTGGACCTGCACGCGCTGTTCAAGGACGTGTGCGGCCAGTACTCCCAGACCGTGTTCGCGCCCGAGCAGTTGCCCGTGCTGCTGGACAACGCCATGCGCACCGCGATCTCCGAACGGGTGCCGACGTGCCTGATCGTGCCGCACGACGTGCAGCGCGCCGACGCCGTGGACGAGCCGCCGCACACCCACGGCGTGGTGCCCTCCTCGGCTGTCGTCGCCCGGCCCCGAGTGCTGCCGCACCAGGACGACCTGCGCGGGGCCGCCGACGTGCTCAACGCCGGTCGGAAGGTCGCGCTGCTGGTCGGGCGCGGCGCGGCGGGCGCGGAGCGCGAGATCACCAGGGTGGTCGAGGTGCTGGGCGCGGGGGTGACGGCGTCGCTGGTGGGCAAGCCGGTGCTGTCGGAGGACGCCCCGTGGCACACCGGGGTGATGGGCCACCTGGGCACCACCGCCTCGGCCGAGTTGATGTCGGGCTGCGACACGCTGCTCATCGTCGGCAGCAACGACCCGTGGACGGAGTTCTACCCGGGGCCGGGGCAGGCGCGCGCCGTGCAGATCGACATCGAGGCCCGCGTGGTCGGCAGCAAGTACCCGGTCGAGGCCCCGCTGGTGGGGGACACCACCGAGACGCTGCGGGCGCTGCTGCCGCTGTTGCGCCGCAACCCCGACCGCCGGTGGGAGCAGCGGGTGCTCACCTCCGTGGCGCGGTGGCGGCGGATCGCGGAGCAACGCGCCCAGACGCCTGCCGACCCGCTCAACCCGGAGCTGGTGGTGCACGAGCTGTCCGGCCACCTGCCCCCCGATGTGCGGGTGGCGGTGGACGTCGGCTCGGCCACCTACTGGTTCGCCCGTCACTTGGCGCTGCCGGTCGGCGTGCCCGCCCACACGTCCAGCTACCTGGCGTCCATGGGCTGCGCCCTGCCCTACGGCCTGGCCGCCAAGCTGGACGCGCCGGACCGGCCGGTCGTCGCCCTGGTGGGCGACGGCGCGATGCAGATGAACGGCCTGCCGGAGCTGATCACCGTGGCCGACCGGTGGCGCACCTGGGCCGACCCGCGGTTCGTGGTGCTGGTGCTGCACAACCGCGACCTCAACGAGGTCACCTGGGAACAGCGGGAAATGGAGGGCGACCCGCGCTTCCCCACCTCGCAGCGCGTGCCGGACTTCCCCTACGCCGCCTACGCGGAGCTGCTCGGGCTGCGGGGCATCCGCGTCGATTCACCCGAGCAGGTGGGCAAGGCGTGGCACGAGGCGTTCCACGCCGACCGGCCGGTGGTCGTCGAGGCGATCGTGGACCCCGCGGTGCCGCTGCTCGCCCCGCACCTGCCCGATGAGAAGGCGGACACGATCCGACAAGGGCTCGACCAGGAGCCCGACGGCGATGCGGAACGGGAGCACCTGCGGCGGCAACGCGCCGACGAAGGACACCGACAGCCGTGAACGGCGGTAGGTCGGACGGGCACCCGACCCACCGTCGCCGGCCGTCCTGACCACCGGGACAGCGCCCCATCGCCGCGCTGGTTCGCGTCGCGCCCGTGTCTCGCGGCCGTCCGGTACCAGACCGGATGAAGGACATCACCGGAGCCGGTCCCAAGGAAGAAGCCGTGCGCGTCGGCAAGGCGAAGCCCACCACCGAACAGGAGGGGCTCGACGAAACGGACTCCTCATCGCCCGATGACCAGCGAAACGGCAACTCGGGGCACCAGAGGACGACCGCGCCACCAATACCGGTGGTACCCCGCAGCCGGAGCCGCTCGGTGGCTGTCCCGATCGTCGCCCGGATGCTTGAGATGAACACCGCCGAGGAGATGGCCAGGTGTTCAGCGGGTTGGAGTTCTTCCTTGGTTCCTCACCGTACTGGCACGGTCCAGTCCGGCGACGCGGTTGGCGGCCGTCGCCTTGGAAGTCAGTTCAGGATGAGCTTGCGGGGACAGAAGATCGAACAGCCCAGGAAGAGGATGGTATGTCGGGTGTCGGCTCGTCGTTCGGTGCGGATGCGCGGGCGCCGGAGGTTCTTGAGCCAGGCGAAGGTGTGCTCGACCGGCCAGTGGACGACACCGAGGCCGGAGTCGTGTGCAGTGCCTGCGGCGGGTGATGTTCGGGATGACGCCGCAAACGTGGACCAGGCGCAGGTACTTGTCGTGGTACCTCTGGTGCATGACGAGCCCCGGACGACGCGCCGGCGGCGCGAGCGGCCCGTTCCACGGACGCTTCGCGGGCGCGGCCCGTCCACTAGGATTGGGATGATGCGGGAGACTTTTCACGGGGACCTGGTCCAGCTTGGTGTCGAGCTGGGCGGGATGTGCGAGCACGCCGCGACGGCGATGCGGCGGGCCACCCGGGCGTTGTTGGAGTCGGATCTGGCCTTGGCCGAGCAGGTGCTGGCCGCTGACAGTGACTTGGACGAGCGGCGTGACCGGTGTGAGGAGCAGGCCAACACCCTGCTGGCCTTGCAGGCCCCGGTGGCAGGGGACCTGCGCGCGGTGCTGGCCGCGATCCACGGTGCCGAGCGCATCGAGCGCATGGGTGACCTGGCCGCCCACATCGCCGCCCACGCCCGCATCGCCCACCCCGCCCGGGTCGTCCCGACCGAGCTGCACCCGGCGTTCAGCCGCATGGGGCAGACGGCCGCTGACATGGCCGATCGGGTCGGTGAGCTGGTGGGCGGTCCCGCGCAGGGTGGGCACGCCGAGCTCGTGGCCGCTGATGAAGTCCTCGACGGCCTGCACGGTGAGGTCTTGGCCCACGTCACCGCGTCGACTTGGGGACACGGTCCTGCCGTCGCGGCCGGCCTGGCGTTGGTCGCCCGTTTCTTCGAGCGCTTCGGCGACCAAGCGGTGTCGGTGGCCACACGGTTGGAGTTCGCAGCCACCGGCGAGCTGCCCCGCTCGGGCTGACCGGCTCGCACTGAGCACGGGAACGTACCCGACCGGGTGCGTGCCGTACCCGCCGCCGAGCAGGTCGGGCGGGAAGGATGCGGTCATGGACCTGACTGCCGACCTGGTGACACTGATGGCCATGCGGTACGTGCGCCCCGCCCCCAGCCTGGGCCCGCCGCCCGACCCCCGGTCGGAAACGGTGCCCGGTGTGTCCGTCGACCCCAGGCTGCTGGAACGGGCTGCCCGGCTGCTGCGGGTGCTCGCCACCGGCGCCGACGGACCGCCCGCGACCGCGGCGCTGTGGGTGGCGGTGGCGCTGCGCGCCCACGTCCCGGACGAGGTCGTCGCCGAGGCCGACGCCGAACTCCTCCGACTGGCCGACCAGTGGTGCGCCCCGACAGCGTCGAGCCCCGGCAACCCCACCGAGCACACCGCGGGGTTGTCCGTGCCGACGGCACAGGAAGCACCCGGCTGAAACCGAATCGACACCCGGCTGTGGATGGTCACCACGCCACACCCGGCCAACGACGTACCGGTGTCCCTGATGAACCGCTCACACACCGGGTGCGCCCCCGACCGGCAACGGTTCGAGGAAGGCGCTTTCCTGTTCGACCCGCAGCCCACCAGGTCACACGCTTGTGCGTGGGGTTGCAGTCGGCGTCCCCGGAGGTTCGTCGCACGACCCTGGTTCACCGGTGGTGGCCGCAGGGGGTGAGGCTTGTGGAAGCCCCGGCTCGTCGGATTGGTTCGCCGAGCAGGCGCTGATGCTCGTGTGTGCGCTGTTGTACTGTGTGGAGGCCGAGGTTCCTCGTGCGCACCGGATCAGCGGTGCGTCACCTCCGCGGTATGCCGATTCCGCGCGAACACCGTGGGAACCTCGTCGCACTGGGGAAGCTGCGCGTGTCCTCTTGGTCCAGCAGCGGGCCGGGAACCCACCGCACACCGGTGGGGATGGCCACCGACATGCTCGGGATGCCGTCTGATCCGCTCGTGTCTCCGTGTGCACGACTGCCTCCCGTTCGGCGCGGCCGATGAGGAGAACTGTCATGGGCCAGCAACCCGAGCGGGCGTGGCCGGTTGTCCTCGACGAGGTCACCGCCGCAGTGGAGTCCCTCACCGCGGCACTGGACAGCGTGGAGGACTTCACGCTGCTGCTGCAACAGGTGTGTGAGCAGGTCACCCGGGCCGTGCCGGGGGTGGACGAGGCCAGCATCACCCTGCTCGTCGACGGTTCCCCGCGCACCGCGGCCACGACCAGCGACATCCCCGCCCGGTTGGACCGCGACCAGTACGCCACCGGTGACGGCCCGTGCCTGCGCGCCGCGAGCACCGGCCACCTGGTGCGGGTGTCGGTCGAGGAAGCGGCCGAGCAGTGGCCCGCCTTCGCCAAGGACGCCCGGGCGGCCGGGTTCGGCAGCTTCCTGTCCGCGCCCCTGACGATCGACGAGGAGTACACCGGCGCGGTGAACTGCTACAGCGCCGCCGAACACGGGTTCGCCGAACTGGACGTGAAGCTGCTCGACCTCTACACCAGCACCGTGACCGCGACGCTGCGCGTGCACCGCCGCTACCAGCGAGCCCGCGACACCACCGAGCAGCTCATCATCGCGCTGGAAACCCGGGCGGTGATCGACCAGGCCAAGGGCATCCTCATGGCGCTGCGGCAGATCCCGGCCGATGAGGCGTTCACCCTGCTGGCCGAGCAGTCCCAGCGGGAGAACATCAAACTGCGTGACCTGGCCGCCCGGTTCGTCGCCCACACCACCGGCCGACCCGACCACGGCGCCTGATCCCCTGTTTGGCCACCGACCGGTGGGGAAAGACTGCCCGAGGGGCGCTTGCCCGCCGCTGTTCGCCGGACACGATGGAGGAGCCAGGATGGGCGGGGGAACGGGTTCGGCACCGCGAGACAGCAGGCTCTCCGGTGGTGCACCGCGGGCAGGCGACCTGCTGGGCGACGAACTCCGCGGTGTCGACGCGTACTGGCGGGCGGCCAATTACCTCTCGGCCGGACAGATCTACCTACTGGCCAACCCGCTGCTGCGGGAGCCGCTGCGAGTCGAGCACATCAAGCCCCGGCTCCTGGGCCACTGGGGCACCACCCCGGGGTTGAACTTCGTCTACGCCCACCTCAACCGAGTGATCCGAGCGGGCGACCGCGACGTCATCCACGTGACCGGCCCCGGTCACGGTGGTCCCGGAACGCTGGCGAACACCTGGCTGGAGGGCGCCTACAGCGAGGCCTACCCCGACATCGGGCAGGACGAGGCGGGCATGTGCGCGCTGTTCCGGCAGTTTTCCTTCCCCGGCGGCGTGCCCAGCCATGTGTCCCCGGAGGTGCCCGGGTCCATCCACGAGGGCGGCGAACTGGGCTACTCCCTGGCCCACGCCCATGGAGCCGCGCTCGACAACCCGGGGTTGATCGTGGCCTGCGTCATCGGCGACGGCGAGGCCGAGACAGGTCCGTTGGCCGCGAGCTGGCACCTGAACAAGTTCTCCAACCCGGCCACCGACGGCGCGGTCCTGCCGATCCTGCACCTCAACGGGTACAAGATCGCCAACCCGACCGTGCTGGCCCGCATCCCCCAAGACGAGCTGGACGCGCTGTTGCGCGGCTACGGCTACGCGCCGCGCTTCGTCTCGGGCAGCGACCCGGCGACGATGCACCGCGACATGGCCGCAGCCCTGGACTGGGCCTTGGACGAGATCGACGACATCCAGCGGCGGGCGCGCACCGGCGACGGCAGTGGCCGCCCCCGGTGGCCGGTGCTGGTGCTCCGCAGCCCGAAGGGCTGGACCGGCCCCTCGCACGTGGACGGTGTTCCGGTGGAGGGCACTTGGCGCTCGCATCAGGTGCCGCTGTCCGCGGTGCGGGAGAACCCCGGACACCTGGCCGCGCTGGAGCAGTGGCTGCGCTCCTACCGCCCGGAGGAGCTGTTCGACGACTCCGGCGCCCCGGTCGAGCAGGTGCGCGCCATGGCCCCGGCGGGCAACCGGCGCCTGGGATCCAACCCACACGCCAACGGCGGCCTGCTTCTGCGGTCGCTGCGGCTGCCCGATTTCCGCACGCACGCCACCGAGGTCGCCCAACCCGGCGGATCGACCTCCCAACCCACCCGGGTGCTGGGCCGGTGGCTGCGGGAAGTCGCCGAGGAGAACGCCGACGCCCGCAACTTCCGGATCTTCGGTCCCGACGAGACGGCGTCCAACCGCTTGGACGCGGTCTACGAGGTCACCGACAAGCAGTGGCAGGCCGGAACCCTCGACACCGACGAGCACCTCTCCGGCGACGGCCGGGTCATCGAGGTCCTCTCCGAGCACCTGTGCCAGGGCCTGCTGGAGGGCTACCTGCTCACCGGCAGGCACGGGCTGTTCAACTGCTACGAAGCGTTCATCCACATCGTCGACTCGATGTTCAACCAGCACGCCAAGTGGCTCAAGATCAGCAGGCGCCTGCCGTGGCGGCGCCCGGTGGCCTCGTTGAACTACCTGCTCACTTCCCACGTGTGGCGGCAGGACCACAACGGCTTCTCCCACCAGGACCCCGGGTTCATCGACCACGCCGTGAACAAGAAGGCGGAGGTCATCCGCGTCTACCTGCCGCCGGACGCCAACACGCTGCTGTCGGTGGCCGACCACTGCCTGCGCAGCCGCGACTACGTCAACATCGTCGTCGCGGGCAAGAACGACACCCCCGACTGGCTTTCGATCGAGGACGCGGTCCTGCACTGCGCCCGCGGCGTGGGCATCTGGGAGTGGGCGGGCTCGGAGGACGGCGGCGAGCCCGACGTCGTGCTGGCCTGCGCGGGCGACGCGCCCACCCTGGAGGTCATGGCCGCGGTGTCGCTGCTGCGCGAGCACCTTCCCGCGTTGAAGGTCCGCGTGGTCAACGTCGTCGACCTCATGCGCCTGCAACCGGACACCGAACACCCGCACGGCCTCACCGACCCGGAGTTCGACGCCCTGTTCACCACCGACAAGCCGGTCATCTTCGCCTACCACGGCTACCCGTGGCTCATCCACCGCCTGACCTACCGGCGGAACAACCACGGCAACCTCCACGTGCGCGGCTACAAGGAGGAAGGCACCACCACGACCCCGTTCGACATGCTGGTCCTCAACGACATGGACCGCTTCCGGCTGGTCATCGACGTGCTCAACCGCGTCCCCGGCCTCGGCGTCCGCACCGCCGGGCTGCGGCAGGCCATGGTGGACAAGCGGGCCCGGCACCACGCCTGGACCCGGACCCACGGCGAGGACCTGCCCGAGGTCCTCGACTGGGCCTGGACGAACTGAACACCATGACCGCACCGAACAGCGTGGCCGAGCCGAACACCGTGCTGGTGGTCAACGCGGGCTCCTCCAGCCTGAAGGTCCGCCTGCTCGCGGGCGAAGACGTCGTCGACTCGCTGGACCTGACCGACTGGTCCGGCGCCGAGGACACCGACGGCCTGGAGCGGTTCGTCACGGCCCAGTCGACCGTCGACGTCGTGGGGCACCGGATCGTGCATGGCGGCGCCCGCTTCACCGAGCCGGTGGTGCTCGACAGCGGGGTCCGCGACGCCATCGCGGCGCTGACCGAGCTGGCGCCGCTGCACCAGCCCAGGGGAGTGGCGGGCATCGACGCGGTGTGGAAGGTCCTGCCCGACACCCCCGCGGTCGCCTGCTTCGACACGGCCTTCCACACCACCCTGCCCGCCGCCGCGGCCACCTACGCCCTGCCGCGCGAGTGGAACGAGCGGTGGGCGCTGCGCCGCCACGGCTTCCACGGCCTGTCCCACTCCCACGCGGCGCGGCGCACGGCCGAGCTGTTGGGCCGCCCGCTCCGGGACCTGCGGATCGTGACCTGCCACCTGGGCGCGGGCGCGTCCCTGGCGGCCGTCGACGGCGGCCGCTCGGTGGACACCACCATGGGCTTCACCCCGCTGGCAGGCCTGGTGATGGCCACCCGCTCCGGCAGCGTCGACCCCGGCCTGGTCCTGTGGCTGCTCGAACACAGCGGCCTGGACCTCGGCGCGCTCACCCACGCCCTGGAGTCCGAGTCGGGCCTGCTGGGCCTGGGCGGCTCCGCGGACATGCGCGAGATCCTGCGCCGCGCCGACACCGGCGATCCGGCCGCCACGCTCGCCTTCGACGTCTACGTCCACCGCCTGGTCCGTGAGATCGCCGCCATGACCGCGAGCCTGCGCGGCCTCGACGCCCTGACCTTCACCGGTGGCGTCGGCGAACACAGCCCCCGCGTCCGCGCCGCCGCCACCGCGGCCCTGGCCCACCTGGGCGTGCACGTCGATGACTCCCGCAACACGGCCACCTCCGACGCCGACATCAGCACGGCGGACGCCGAGGTGCGCACACTGGTGGTCACCGCACGCGAAGACCTCGAAATCGCCCGCCACACCCGCACCGCCCTGTCCTGACACCACCTGTGAAGACGCCCCGATCCACGCCGACAGCCCCTCGAAGCCCATACGATCGAGTTTCTTCGATCAGGATGAACGCCTCGTCGAGCCCCGTGGCCACGAGCGTGCGGTGGGGGCGGTTCCCGAAGGGCAGACCACGACCAGGACGCCACCGCGTTCGCGGGCGCGTAGCCCGAAGTCGATCAACACCTCGACGCCTTCGCAACCCAGGAAAGTGACCTTGGTCAGACGTTGTATCGAGCAGACAATCGTTCACCTGCGGTTCTCCGGCCGAGAAAGCCATCAGCGGCGCCTGCTGTCTGCTGAGTGACCAGGGAAACGCGGTCCAAGAACAGCGCTTGCATCGGCTTCACGGGGGCCGGGTGATCCTGACCATTGGAACGACGAGCGCCGCAGCGCCGGGAACGGCACTGCGGCGCTCGTCCTGAAGTGGGTCAGCGTTGGCGGGGGAGTCCGATGTGGACGACCTTGGTGGTGGTCATCTCGTCCAGCAGTTCCGGGCCGTAGCCGTACCCGGTGCCGGAGGCGCCCCTCGGTTGGGCGGCGCCGCCGGGGGCACCGCCGAACACGGCGTTCACCTTGACCGTCCCCACCGGCAGAGCGCGCCAGGCGCGCTGGGCGTTGGTCATGGAGGCGGTCAGGACCGTGGCCGCCAGGCCGTGCTCGTCCTGGCAGGCCAGACCGAGGCCCTCGGCGAACGAGGAGACCACGCACACCGGGGCGACCGGGCCGAAGGTTTCCTCCCGCATGACCCGCATGTCCGGGGTGCAGCCGCGCAGGACGGTGGCGGGGTAGTGGGCGCCCTCTCCTTCCGGGATCGCGCCGCCGACCAGGGCTTCGGCGCCGTCGGCGATGGCCTGGGCCACGTGGCTGTGCACGGCTTCGCGGTGGCGGCGGTCGACCAGGGGCTGGGGGTCGGCGTTCCACTCGCTGGCCTCGGCGCACAGGGCTTCGAGGAACTCCTCGGCGATGTCCTGGTGGACCAGGACGCGCTCCACCGAGGTGCAGATCTGGCCCGCGTTGGCGAACGCCCCCAGGGCGGCCTGCTCCGCCGCCCACACCGGGTCGACATCGGCATCGATCAGCAGGGCGTCGTTGCCGCCGTTCTCCAGCAGGGCTTTGGCCCCGGTGAGCGCGGTGGCGGCGGCGATGGAGCGGCCGGTGGCGGTGCCGCCGACGTGGGCCACCACGTCGACCGACGGGTCCCCGGCCAGGCGGGCGCCGACCTCGCCGTCGCCGGTGACGGTGTGCAGCACGCCCGGGGGGAAGTGCTCCGAGAGCAGGTCGCCGAGGTGGGCGCCGGTGTGCGGGCAGCGCTCGCTGGGCTTGTGCACCACAGCGTTCCCGGTGACCAGGGCGGCGCCGAGCAGGCCGCAGGCCACCGCCACCGGGTCGTTCCACGGGGTCAGCGCCACGACCAGGCCGCGCGGTTCGGGGACCATCAGGTCGGTGGCGCCGGGGGAGCCGAGCAGCGAGCGGCCCCGGTGGACCGGGCCCAGTTCGGCGTACTGCTCCAGTGTGGACACACCGGCCAGCACGCCCTCGCGGGCCGAGTCGACCGGGCGACCGGTCTCGGCGGCGACCGTCGCGGCCAGTTCGTCCGCCGCGGCGCGCAGTGCGGTGGCGGCGGCGCGGACCGCGGCGCCGCGGTCGGCGGCCGGGGTGTCCGCCCAGGGACCGCGGGCGGCGACGGCGGCCCGCACGGCCCGGGTGACCTCGTCCTCGGTGGCGGTGGGCAGGGAGCCGACCTCGTGGCCGTCCAGCGGGGAGCGGATGTCCAGGGTCACGGCCACGAGCCCTCCTCGGCGTGCGCGACGACCAGTTCGCGGACCTCGCACCCCGCGGGCTGCGCGAGGGCGAACACGATCGCGTCGGCCACCCGCTCCGGTGGGTTGAGCCGGGAGTCGTCGGCCGGGCGGTACTGCTCCGGGCGGTCGTCGAAGAAGTGCGTGCGCATCCCGCCGGGGATCACCAGCGTCACCCCGATCCGGCCCGCGGTCTCCGCGGCCAGCGCCCTGGTGAAGCCGACGACACCGAACTTGGAGGCGCAGTAGGCGGTGGCGTCGCCGACCGCGCGCAGGCCCAGGGTGGAGGAGATGGTGACCACCCGGCCACCGTCGAGCATCGGCAGTGCCGCGCGGATGACCGCGGCCGTGCCGAACAGGTTGACCATCACCACCCGTTCCCAGTCCTCGGCGGGCACCACGTCCAGCGCGCCGCACGCGTCGATCCCGGCGGCGGTGACGACGGCGCGCAGGCCGCCGTTGCGCCCGGCGATGGCGGCGACGGCCCGTTCCGCCGCCCGGGTGTCGGACAGGTCCACCGCCTCGAAGTCGGCGACCTCCGCGGCCGAGGGGGCCGCCTTGTCGAGCACGAGCGGCTGTCCGCCCGCCTCGTGCACGGCGTGCACGACGGCCGCGCCCAGACCGGACGACCCGCCGGTGACCAGCACCTGACCCAGCATTCAGCTCCTCCTCGTGAGAATTCCGGTTGTCGAGCGACCGCTGTGGTAGGGCACCACCACGGTCCGACCGCCCCAGCCCGCGACCAGGTCGGCCTCGGGCAGGGTCTCGGCGGAGTAGTCCCCGCCCTTGACCCACACGTCCGGCCGCAGGACGCCGAGCACCTGCTCCGGGGTGCGCTCGTCGAACACGACCACCTCGTCCACGCAGCCCAGGGCGCTGAGCACCTCGACCCGGTCGTCCTGCGTGGTCACCGGGCGGTCCGGGCCCTTGAGCCTGCGCACGGAGTCGTCGGAGTTCAGGCACACCACCAGGCAGTCGCCCAGTGCCCGCGCGGCGCGCAGGGTGCGGACGTGGCCCGCGTGCAGGATGTCGAAGCACCCGCCGGTGGCCACGACCGTGCCACCCCGCGCCCGCACCGCGTCCACAGTGGAGGGTTGCTCCGCCTCGGGGTGCTCGCGCAGCAGGAAATCCGCCGCCGAGGTGACCGCGGCGGCCACCGCCTCGTCCGGCGCCGCGCCCGCCATCAGCCGGGCGGCGGCGGTGGCGGCGAACCGGTCCCCGGCCCCGCAGGGGTCCAGCACCGGGATGCGCCGCGCGGGGACCGCCGTGGGGGTGCCGCCACCGTGCAGCAGCGCGCCCCGGGCGCCGAGGGTGACCACGACCGCGCGGGCCGACCACCGTCGCCGCAGCTCCGCCGCGGCCTCGGTGGGGTCGCTGAACCCGGAGAACGCCTCGGCCTCGGCGGCGTTGGGCGTCACCAGCCGGGCGCCCGGGGTGGGCGCCGGGCCGCGCGGGTGCGGGTCCCAGACGACCGGCACCCGGTCGAGCACCGCCCGCAGCCGCTCGTCGCGGGCCAGGCCGCGGCCGTAGTCGGACACCAGCACCAGGTCGGCGCTGAGCACCTCGTCGAGCATCGCGTCGGTCGCCGCGGGCGGGCGCGGGCCGCCGCCGCTGTCGAGGCGGGCCAGCGACGTGCCGCCCGCGCGCAACCGGGTCTTGACCGGCGTCGGCTCCGGCGACGGCCCCCAGACCGCGGGCACGTCCCCGAGCGCGGCGCGCAGCCGCTGCCCCGCCTCGTCGTCGGCCACGGCGCTGACCAGGGTGACGTCCACCCCGTCGGTGTGCGCCAGGGTGGCCGCCAGCGCCGCGCCCCCGGCCCGCACGGTCTCCCCGCTCACGTCCAGCACCGGAGCCGGGGCGTCCGGGCACAGCCTGCCCACGGCCCCCCGCACGTCCACGTCGAGCAGCGCGTCCCCCACCACGACCAGCTTCATGACGCCCTCCAGGACACCCCGGGCAGCGCCGCCTCGAACGCCGCGCACACCGCGTGCACGGCCACCAGTTGCGCCTCCTGCACGTTGGCCGTGGCACCCGGCAGGCACAGCACCTCGTCGGCGGCCTCGGCCAGCGGGTTGGGCCCCGGGCCGGTCATCGCCCACACCAGGGCACCGGCCAGCCTGCCCGCGGTGGCCGCCTCCAGCAGGTTGCGGCTGCGCCCGCTGGTCGAAAGCAGCAGCACCACGTCGCCGGGGCGGGCGTGCGCGGTGACCTGCCGGGCGAAGACCTGGTCGTAGCCGTAGTCGTTGCCGATCGCGGTGACGCTGGAGGTCTCCGCGCACAGCGCGATCGCCGAGAACGGCCGCCGGTCGTCGCGGAAGCGGCCGACGAGTTCGGCCGTGAGGTGCTGGGCCTCGGCCGCCGAACCGCCGTTGCCCGCGGCGAGCAGCCGCGCGCCCGCCGACAGCCGTCGGGCCAGCACACCGCCCCACCGCGACACCAGCCGCGACTGCGCCCGCAGCCCGTCGAGGGTGACCGCGAGCCGGTCGAGGTGACCGCCCAGCGCGCCGTCGACCGCCGGGTCCAGTTGGGTCTCCGCGCTCACCTGGCCACCTCCACCATGTCCGCCGCCTCGACCGCCGCACCCGCGCCCACCCGCAGGTAGACCTCCTCGGTGGCCTGGGCGACGTGCTCCCACAGGTACCGCGCCTGCACCCGGTCGTAGCCCGCGAGGCCCAGGGCCTGGCGCTGGGTGGGGTCGGCGAGCAGCGAGCGCAGCGCCTTGGCCAGCGCCACCGGGTCCCGCGGCGGCACCAGCAGCCCGGTGACCCCGTCGACGACCGTGTCCACCAGCCCGCCCACGGCGGTGGCCACCACCGGCACCGAGCACGCCATGGCCTCCAGCGGCACGATGCCGAACGGCTCGTACCACGGCGCGCACACCACCACGTCCGCCGAGCGCAGCAGCGCGGGCATGGACCGCCGCGACACCCGCCCGGTCAGCCGCACCCGGTCGCGCACCCCGACCGACCCGGCGTGCTCCAGCAGCGCCCGCGCCTGCGGGTCGCCCTCGACGTCGGCGCCGCCGCCCGCGATGACCAGTTCGGTGTCCGGCAGCAGGCGCAGAGCGCTGATCACCTCGGCGAAACCCTTGCGCGGCACCAACCTGCCGACCGAGACGATGCGGTGCCCGGTGCTCTTGGGCGCCCCCCGGCCGTCCGGGCTGAACCGCTGGGTGTCCACCCCGGACGGAACCACGGTCACCTTCTGCCGCGACAGCCCCATCCGCACCAGCTCGAACACCTCGTCGGTGCAGGTGGCCACGATGGCGTCGGCCTGCTTGCCGACCATCCGCTCGATGCCGATCCGCTTGGCCGGGCTGGTGTCGGCCGAGCCCTGGTGGCGGCGCTTGACCGTGCCCAGCGCGTGGTAGGTGTGCACGACCGGCACCTCCACCGTCCGCGCGGCGAGGACCGAGGCCATGCCGGACATCCAGAAGTGCGAGTGCACCACGTCCGGGGTGTCGTCGCGCCAGTGCCGGGCCAGGAACCGGGTGAAGTCGTTCATGTGCGGCAGGAGGTCGTCCTTGGGCACCGGGGCGGCGGGGCCCGCGGGGACGTGCACGACGTCGTAGCCCTTGGCGTGCACCAGTTCCGGCACGTCCGGGTCGTCCCTGCGGGCGAAGACGGTCACCCGGTGCCCCCGGGCGGCCAGCGCGGACGCCAGGCCGGCGACGTGGACGTTCTGGCCGCCCGCGTCCTCCTCGCCGAGCGCGGCGAGGGGATTGGCGTGTTCGGACACCATCGCGATTTTCATGCGGTCACCTCCATCAGCAAGCGGTCCCAACCCTTGAGGAAGCTGTCGAGCCCGTACCGGGCCAGGGCGGTGCGCCTGGCCTCGACCCCGCGCGCGCGGGCGGCGTCCGGGTCGGACACCAGTTCGCGCAGTCCCCGGACCAGCCGGTCCGGGTCGTTGGACACCACCCCCGCTCCCGGTGGCACCGCGCGGCCCACCTCGGTGCAGGCCAGCGCGACCACCGGCATCCCCAGGCACATCGCCTCCAGCAGCGACAACCCCAGCGACGTCCACCGCACCGGGTGCAGGTAGACCCGCCGCCGCGCCATCTCCCGGTGCAGGTCGGCCATGCCGTGGTCGCCGCGGCCCATCGGCCCCAGCAGTTCGGTGCCCATGCCGTAGACGTCGAGCGGGGCGGCCTCGGCGAAGCGGGGCAGCAGGTCGGTGCCGACGACCCGGCCGCGGCGCACCGGCTCGTTGACCACGACCGCGGCCCGGGGCAGCTCACCGGTGTAGAGCGGCCCCGGGTCGACCACACCGTGCTCGATGACGGTGGTGCGGGTGCTGCCCGTGTCCCACATCAGCGCGTTGAAGTGGGTGACGTGCACCAGCCG
The DNA here is from genome assembly GCF_000564855.1 of Actinokineospora spheciospongiae. Lineage (GTDB taxonomy): Bacteria > Actinomycetota > Actinomycetes > Mycobacteriales > Pseudonocardiaceae > Actinokineospora > Actinokineospora spheciospongiae. The sequence goes on along the minus strand of NZ_AYXG01000051.1, from coordinate 38,008 downwards.
CCCGGGCCAGTCGGCCATGGGGTGGCGCTCGTTGGGCGCCTTGGGCGTGTTGTGCTCCAGGTAGATCACGGGCATCCCGTCGGGCACCAGGGGCAGCTCGCGCGGGTTCTGCACGACCGCCACGTCCGCGCTGCCGCGGTCGAGGTCCGACAGCGGCACCTCCCGCGCCGAGGGCCAGTCGCGCCCGGCGAGTCCCACCCCGTCGGGCGGGGCCACCAGCAGGAACTCGTGCTCGCCGCGGACGAAGGCGTTCGTCCACGACCCGTGCACGTGCCAGAGCAGGACCCTCATGCGCGGACTCCGATCAGCTCGTCGACGGCGTCGGCCACCCGGCGGGGATCGACCCCGTCGAGGCACGGGTGACCCGGTACCGGGCAGTCGCGGGCCCGGGTGTCCCGGCACGGCGCGTGCTGGTCGCCGAGCAGGACGTGCGGCCCGTGCGGGGCCCAGCGGGCGGCGGGCACCACGGGGGCGAACAGCGACACCACGGGGGTGCCCACGGCGGCGGCCAGGTGCGCCGGACCGGTGTTGCCGACCACCAGCGCGTCGGCGCCCGCCAGCAGCCCGGCCAGCTCCGCCAGCGTGGTGCGGCCGCCCAGGTCGACCCCGGTCGTGCCCGCCACCCGGGCGGTCAGCGCGCGTTCGCCGGGGCCGCCGGTCACCAGGACCCGGTGCCCGCGCCCGGTGAGCACCGAGACGGCCTCGGCCCAGCGGTCCGGCGACCAGGTGCGGGCGGGCACCGACGCGCCGGGGTGCACCACCAGGTACGGGCCGGGGGTGGTCGAGGGCTGCGGGCGGACCGCGAGACCGCCGCCGTCACCGGGGGGGAGGTCGAACCCGGCCGCCCGCGCCACCGCCAGGGCCCGGTCCGCCTCGGGGATGTCGGGGTCGTCGGTCAGCCGCACGTCCAGCAGGGAGCCGGGGTAGTCGATCGACCGGGCGACGATCCTGGGCACGCCCGCGAGCCGCAGCAGCAGCGCCAGCGGCAGCGGGCTCTGGTGGAAGGACGTCAACACCAGCGCCACGTCCGGTCGGCGTTCCCGCACCGCGCCGACCAGCCGGTCCACGTCGGCGGCGTCCACCGCGGGCGCGGGGTTGGCCACCCAGGGGCACGCCCACACCAGCACGTCGTCCACCCCGGGCAGCAGTTCGGCCGCCTGTCGACCCGCCGGACCGACCAGGAGGGTGACCTCGCCCGCCGCCGCGGCGGCGCGGACGGCGGGACCGGCCAGCAGCACGTCCCCGTCGCTGTCGAGGCGGGCGACCAATGTCCTCACAGGACCACCGCCAGCGCGGCGTGCAGGTCCGCGACGACAACCGGCGCGCGCTCGACCTCCTCGGGCAGCGTCCGCTCGGTCGGGACCAGGATCGCGCGGGCACCCGCGGCGCGGGCGGCGTCGACGTCCGCGCCGATGTCGCCTATGACCACGGTGTCGGACGGGTCCACACCCAGCGCCGCGCAGGCCGCGAGGACGAGGCCGGGTCGCGGTTTGCGGCACGCGCAGCCGTCTTCGGGCCGGTGCGGGCAGACCTGCCAGGTGCCGAAGCGACCGAGCAGGGTCTCCACCCTGGCGTTGACCGCGGCCACCTGCTCCTCGGTGAGCATCCCGCGGCCGATGCCGGACTGGTTGCTCACCACCCCGGTGCGCACGCCCCGGGTCCGCAGGGCGGTGGTCAACTCGATCGCGCCGGGCATCAGCCGCACCAGCGCGGGGTCGCCGTTGTAGGGCACGTCGTGCACGAGGGTGCCATCCCGATCCAGCAGCACAGCGGCAGGAGGTGGTGTCACGGGAGCAGTGATATCCAGCATTTTCGCTGGTAAACACTTCGACGGTAAGCAGACGCTCGTACTGGTGAATGGTGAAACCACCCCCGTGCGGCGGTACCGGCACATCGGTGGTGATCTCCGCGAATGAATCGCGGCGCAGTGGGAACACCTCTGCCACAGACACCCGGGGCGCCGCCCCGAAGCGATGGACACACCCCCCGGTTCGACTGAAGGAGAAACGGACATGGCGACAGGTGAGACCGGTTTCGACGACGTGACCTTCGACCTCATCTCGGTGCAGTACCACTCGCTCAAGGCCGGGCACGACTACGGCCAGTACGTCCGCGACGCCAAGAACGCGGGCAAGAACGACATCGCCGAGTTCTTCGAGCAGGTGATGGCGGAGGACTCCGCGCGGGCGAAGAAGTGCCACGACTTCCTCTCGCAGCTCGCCGGTTCCTCCGATTCCGGACCCGCTGTGAGCTGACCAGCGCGCACTGAGAACCACGTCTCCTGTTTCCCGGAAGGAAACAGGAGACGTGGTTTCCGCGCTTCACCCGAATGGGTGGCTATTCACTGCTCCACGTGCTGGGTGACCAAACCCCGGACGAAGTAGCGCTGGGCGCACAGGAACAGCACGATCATCGGCACCGTGGCCACCACGCTGGCCGCCAGCACGATCTCCCACTGCGACTCCCCGCCCTGGCCGAACCGGTCGAGCACCGTCTTCAACCCGCGCGGCAACGTGTAGAACTGCGGTTCGCGCAGGTAGATCAGCGGCTTGATCAGGTCCGTCCACGCCGACCGCAGCTCGAACACGAACACCACCACCATCCCCGGCCGCGCCAGCGGCAGCGCGATGGCGGTGAAGGTGCGCAGCGGCCCGGCGCCGTCGACCCTGGCCGCGTCGAACACCTCCGAGGGCAGGCCGAGGAAGAACTGCCGCAGCAGGAAGATGTAGAACGCCGAACCGAACAGGTTCTGCGCCCACAGCGGGACCTGCGTCGTCGCCAGGCCCACCGCGTGCCACTCCAGGTACACCGGCACCATCGTGACCGCGCCGGGCAGCATCATCGTCGCCAGCACCAGCCCGAACAGCAGGCCCCGGCCGCGGAAGCGGTAGCGGGCGAACCCGTAGGCCACGACCGCGCTCGACAGCGTCGCCGCGACCGCCGCGGCCACCCCGACCGCGACGCTGTTGCCGATCCAGGTCAGCAGCGGCACCGCCCGCCACACCTCGACGAAGTTCTGCGGCGCGAACGGCACCGGCAGCAGCGCGTTGTCGAACACGTGCGCCCGGTCCTTGAGCGAGGCGCTCACCAGCCACGCGAACGGGTAGCCGAAGGCCACCGCCGCCACGACCAGCCCGGCCAGCGCGAACCCGCGCCCCCTGGTCCTCATCGGACCTCACCCTCGTAGTGGACCAGCCGCCTGCTCGCCCGGACCTGGAGTGCGGTGATCAGCGCGATCACCAGGAACAGCGCCCACGCCATCGCCGAGGCGTAGCCCATCCGCAGCGAGCCGAACGCCTGCTGGAACAGGTAGATCACGTAGAACAGCGCCGAGTCGTCGCGGCCAGCCTCGGTCTGGGCGTTGCCGTAGAACATGACGTAGGCCTCGGTGAAGACCTGCAACGAGGCAATCGTGTTCACGATCACGGTGAAGTACACCGTGCCGCTGATCATCGGCAGCGTGACGTGCCGGAACCGCCGCCACGGGCTCGCGCCGTCGAGTTCGGCGGCCTCGTACAGCTCCGGGGGCACCCTGGTCAGCGCGGCCAGGTAGATGACCGCCGTGCTGCCCACGGTCCACAGGCTCATCAGCACCAGGCCCGGCTTGATCCACGCCGGGTCGGTCGTCCAGTTCGGGCCGGTGAAGCCGAACCAGCCCAGCACGTCGTTGATGGCGCCGGTCTGCCCGTTGAGCAGCAGCAGGAACAGCGCCGCGAGCGCCACCGGCGGGGTCATCACCGGCAGGTACAGCAGGGTCCGGAACACCCCGCCCGCGCGCCCGGCCCGGCGCAGCAGGCTCGCCAGGACCAGGGCCAGCACGATCTGCAACGGCACGTGCAGGACCGTGAAGAACAGCGTGTTCCCCAGCGCGGTGGCGACCTTGGGGTCGGTGAACAGCTCGCGGTAGTTGTCGGTGCCGACGAACTCCGCCGGGGTGAGCATGTCGTAGCGGGTGAACGACAACCACAGGCTGACCAGCATCGGGCCCGCGGTGAACGCGGCGAAGCCCAGCAGCCACGGCGACAGGAACAGCCACGGCGCCCGGCGCTCGGTCCGGCTCACGGCCTACCTCCCCAGTACCCGGTCGAGCGCGGCGTCGGCTTCCCGCTGCGCCTGGCCCAGGGCCTCCTCGGGGGTCTGCGCCCCGGTCAGCACCCGGGTGGCCGCCTGCTGCCAGGCCCGGATCAGGTCCGGCCCGGCGGGGCTGGCGGGCAGGGCGAACGAGTCGTCCTGCAACGCGCGCACGATCGGCACGCCCTGGTCCAGGATGCGGTTGCCCTGCGCGGCGTACACGGTCGTGAAGATCTCCTCGTCCGCCACCCGGTTGGCGGTGAACGTGCCGCCGTAGGGCCTGCCCTTGGCGGCCAGCGCGTCGCGGCGCGCCTTGGCGGCGGTGACCCAGGTGTCGGTGGCGGTCATGGTGACCAGGAAGTCGCACGCCCGCTCCGGGTGCCGCGACCCCTTGGGGATGGCCCACGCCTGCCCGCCCAGCTCGGTGACGGGCTCGCCCCGCCGGTCGGTGAACGGGGTGATCGTCACGTCCACGTCGGGGGAGTTGGTGGCCAGGGTGTTGATGTAGAAGGAATCCATCGGCATGACCGCGAGCTGGTCCTTGGCGTAGGCGTTGTCGGCGCCGAAGTCGTTGAAGCCGTCCTTGAACGCCTTGAACGCCGCCCACGTGCCCTGCGACTTCACCAGGTCCGTGGTGTAGCGCAGGGTCTCGACCACCGCCGGGTCGTCGAGCCGCACCCCGCGCCCGTCGGGGGTGATCAGCTCGACGCCGTTGGCCTTGGCCCACAACGGGAGGAAGTCGGGCAGCTTGGGGTCGAAGCCGATCCGCCGGAACCGCCCGTCGGCGTTGTCGGCCAACCGGGTGCTCAGGTCGGCCAGGGCGGACCAGTCGGTGCTCGAGACGGTGGCGGGGTCGACGCCCGCGGCGCGCACGGCGGTGTTGTTGATGATCAGCAGCCGCACGGTGGCGAACTCCGGTGCGCCGTAGACCTTTCCGCCGTAGGTGACCTGGCGCATCGCGGCGGGCCGGAACTGCGCCTGGTCCACCCCGTGCGAGCGCAGGCAGTCGTCGATCGGCTCGACCGCGCCCCTGGCCGCGTAGGCACCCAACTTCGCCCGGTCGGCGTAGACGAGGTCCGGCGGCTCGCCACTGGCGACGGCGGAGAGGAACTGCTGCTCGTCGAAGGCGCCCTCGTTGACCCGCAGGTCTGTGTCGGGGAACCGGTCGCGGAACACCGCGACGCGGGCGGTGGCGTGCTCGTCCGGGAGGCCGAAACCCATGGTGGTCAACGCGTTGGGGGCGTCTTCTGGCGAGGCACCCAACCCGCCGCAGCCCCCGGACACCAGCACCGCCGCCACCACGGCTGAAACCCGCACCCACCGGCCCACAGTCATCCGCCCCCTCCCGTGACCAAGGCAGGGGCTACCCACCCACCGCGGGGTTCAAACCACGGTGGGTGGGTGCGGTGCCAGCGCCTTCCGGTGTGTTGTCGGGAGGCGGCCGGTCAGCTCTTGGACGCCGCCTGGCTCACGGCGTTCGGGCCGTCGTAGGTCCGGTCGGGCATGTTCTCCAGTGCTTGCAGGATCTCCTCGCTCGCGCCGTCGGACCTGGCGTGCTCGACGAGGTCCTGGCGGCTCGCCGGGTAGTCCACGCCGCTGAGGTGCTTCTGCAGTTCGATCGGGTTCGTTGTGCTCATGTCGGCCGGGTAACCGCTGTGCGGCAGCCGAACCATCGATCCGGGTTCAGCCGACGTAGTTGCGCGCGGTGCGCCCCACGCGGGCGGCCTCCAGCAGCCGCAGCCCCGACTCGACCTCGGCGGGCACCACCCGGCGCCCGGCGAGCACCCACGGCAGGCCCAGCAGCGCGCGACCCACCGCGCCCGCCGTCGCCCGGTCCTTCGGCGCCCCGCGCAGGACCCAGGCGGTGTGCCGCACGGCGCTGCGCAGCGGCCTGCGCAACCACGCCGTCCACAGCGTGTTCCGGATGCCGTCGGCGCGCCGGGCCCGCGGGTCGCGCGCCCGCGACGGCGCGTGCCGGATCACCACGTCCTCGGCCCAGCACATCCACCAGCCGCGTGCGGCCAGGTCGAGGGCGAACAACTCCTCCTCGCCGCCGAGCCACAGCCTCGGGCTGAACCCGCCGACGTCGCGGAACGCCGAGACCCGCACCATGCTCAGCCCGGCCATGATGCCCAGCAGCGCCGGACCGGGCAGCCAGTCGGGGCCGGGGACGGGGGAGTGGCGCATCTCCGGGGTGATCGGGTCCTCCCGCAGCCCCGGTTCGACCAGGCAGCGCCCGGTGACCGAGCCCAGCTCCGGGTTCTCGTCGAGCAGGTCCGCGGCCCGGGTCAGCGATCCGGGCTCCCAGCACGTGTCGTCGTCGCAGAACGCCACGTAGGGCGTGCGCACCCGCTCCACCGCCAGGTTGCGGCCGATCGCCCCGAGGTTGCGCGGGCTGGCCAGCAGCTCCACCTCCGGGAAGTCGCGGGCCACCGCCGTCGCGCTGCCGTCACCGGAGCCGTTGTCCACCACGATGATCGGCGCCCGGTCCGACAGCGCGGCCATGTGCGCGAGCGTGCGGCACAGCTCCGCCCGCCGGTTGTGCGTGATCACCACGACGGTCACCCGCCCGCTCACGCCGCGCCCTCCACCAGCTCGACGTGGCGCAGCACCCGGTGCGGCAGCGCGCTGCGACCGCGCGCCGCCGCGGGCAGCCGCCGCACGGCCTCCCCGAGGGCGGTGCGCGCCGCCCGGTCGCCCAGGGCGCGCCGGGCCAGCGCCGCGGTGGCCGCCACACCGTCGCGCACCGGTTTGCGCAGCCACGCCGTCAGCAGGTCGTTGCGCAGCTCCAGCACGCGCCGGGCGTGCGCGCCGCCGCGCCGGGGCGCGGGGTGGTGGTGGGCGACCGCGGTGTCGAGGTAGCAGCACGACCAGCCCGCCGCCGCCAGGTCCCAGGCCAGCAGCCGCTCCTCGCCGAGGAAGAACAGCAGCGGGTGTATCCCGCCGACCCCCAGGTGGGCCTCGCGGCGCACCACGGCCGCGCAGCACAGGAAGCCGAGCACCGACGGCCCCGGCAGGTCCGGGTCGCGCCCCAGCGGGCTGTCGGCCAGCAGGTGGTTGATGGGGTCGGGCCGTTCCTGCTCACCCACCAGCGTCCGCCCCGTGACCAGGCCCAACCGCGGGTGCGCGTCGAAGGCCGCCTCCACCCGCGCCAGCGCCCCGGGCGCCCACCACGAGTCGTCGTCGCTGAAGGCGACGTACGGGGTTCGGGCGGCGCGAACCCCGAGGTTGCGCGCGGAGGCGCCGAGGTTGCGGTGCAGCCGCAACACCCGGACGCGGGGGAACCGGGCGCTGACGCGCTGGGCGGTCCCGTCCGCGGACCCGTTGTCCACCACGACGACCGGTGAGCCGGGGGCCCCGTCGTCGAGGTGCTGGAGGGTTCGCAGCAGACCGTCGCACCGGTTCCGGGTCGCGATGACGATCGTGGTGCGCGAGGTGGTCATGCCCCAGTGCTACCCCTGCATCACGCATTTACCCACCGATGCGGTGAGCCGGTCGTCTCACTGGCCGGGAGGGTCGATCGCCTCGGAGCCGACGACCTCCCACACTCCCTCGACGACCGTGATCGAGCCGATGAGGCCGGTGACCTCCAGGACGCGGTGGGGTGCGCCACCGGGCGGGGCCACCACCGTGAACGGGGCCCCGCCGCCCGCGCAGCGCCCCCAGGCGTTGACCAGCAGACCCAGCCCGGGGGAGCCGAGGAACGTCAACCCGGTCAAGTCGACCACCAGGTGGCGCCCGCCCACCGCCCGGACGGCGTCGTCCAGCGCGGCGCGCGCCACCGGGGCGGTCGCCAGGTCGAGTTCCCCGGCGAAGCGGGCGATGAGGTGCGACGACGTCTCCTCGCTGGAGACATCGATCCCGGCTCCGGGCATGTCACTCCCCTCCGCGCGTCGTCGCGAACCCGGTCGGCATTGTGCGCCGGACCGGTCGCGATCAGCCACTCGGGGTCAGCGCGGTGTCCAGCGCCCACTCCTCGTGCTCGGTGCGCGCGAGGGTGAAGCGGCTCCGGGGGAGGGTGGGGATGCGGTTGAGCGGGATGTCGAGGTCCTGCTCGGGGACCGCGTGGTCGAGCCGGGCCAGGCGTGGTGCCAGGGCGGCGAGGATGGTGATGACGATGTCCTCGCCGGGGCAGCGGTGCCCGGTGCGCGGGTCGCCGCCGCCCTGGGGGATCAGCTCGAAGGCACCGATCTCGCGGTCGAGGAAGCGCTCGGGGGAGAAGGTGTACGGGTCGGGGAACAGCGCCGGGTCGTGGTTGTGGCCGTAGACGTCGAGCAGGACCATCGCGCCCTTCGGGATCTCCTGGCCGTGGAAGGTCAGGTCCCGGGCGGCCAGGCCGCCGAGGAAGGGGGCGAACGGGTAGAAGCGGCGGACCTCGTGGGCGAAGGCCACCGCGTACTCCCGGTCGCCGCGCGCCAGCCGGGCCCGGGTTCCGGGCCAGCGGTGCAGGGCGTGGCCGGTGAAGGTCAGGAACCAGGAGATGGCCACGGTGGGGCGGACGATGTTGAGCACCTCCACCGCGGCGACCCGGGGTTCGAGCAGGTCCCCGCGCTCGTCGACGTGGGAGGCGACCGCCCGGACCGCGCTGTCCGGGGCCACCTCCACCGAGCCGTCGCGGATGCCGGTGATGATGTCGGCGAGGCGCTTCTCCTGGCGACCACGAGCGGCGCGGGCCTTGAAGTGCCGGGGCGCGGGGGTGGCGAAGCCGTCCACCATCGTGACCAGGTCCGCCGCGACCGGGGCGACCTCTTCGGGCGGCAGCGGCAGCCCGACCCAGGCGAACACCGCCTCGGTCAGCACCCGGCTCGCCTCCTCGAACAGCGTCACCGGCCGGTCGACGACCCAGTTCGCCACGGTCGCGTCCCAGGCCGCGGTGGTCCGCTCGACCAGGTCGGTGATGCCCTCCCGGTTCATCAGCAGACCGGTGAACAGGGACTTGCGGCGCCGGTGGTCGGCGGCGTCGAGGGTGTGCACGGCACCGTGGCCGAACAGGGTGCTCTTGACCGGCTCGGGCAGCGCGCCGTGGCGGTGCACGTTGCGCTCGTCGTAGAACAGCCGCGCGGCGTCCACACCGTGGATGCAGACCGCGCGCTGACCCATCAGCCGTGTCCGCACGACGGGGGCGTTCTCGGCGCGCAACCGGTCCGGGAGCCAGGCGTAACCCTTCGTCAGCACAGCGAGCGATTCGTCCATGGGCGCGTCTACCCGTCCCGGGCGCGCCGAAACCGCCGGAGGCCGATTTGGATGATCGTCATCTGTGGTTCCGGTCACCCGTTCGTGGCAGGTGGGTGGTGCCCTGTCGTGCGGAGCACCGCTCCTGGTGGGTTCGGACGGCGCCCACGGGGTAGACCGGTCCGGACCGGAAAGGACGCGAGCGCGCCGAGGGGCGTCGCCCACCGAACCGGAAGACCGATGGCCACGACGAGCGGGGCGGATGATGGACGAACGACAGGGCGACGGTCGGCACGAGCGCGCGGCGGCACCGCGTTCGCCCGCGCGGTGGTTGTGCGCGGCGCTGGGCGCGGTCCTGCTCGTGCTGGGCGTGGTGGGACTGGTCCAGAGCGGACTCGACGGCTTCGCCAGCACACCCGCGTCCACGGCCGAGGGAACCGTGGGCGGCCTGGGCGGTTCGACGCTGCTCAACCTGGTGCACATCGGGCTGGGGCTGCTGGCGCTGCTCGCCGCGCTGCGCAAGGCCGCCCGCATCGCGGGCCTGTTCGGCTGCCTGGTCTTCACCGCGCTGCTGGCCTACGACATCGTCGCGCTCATCGACAACGCCCCCGGCGAACCGGCCGGGGTGCACACGCCCATCCTCGTCGTGCACGGCGTTGGCCTGCTCGCCTCCATCGCGATCGCCTGGCTGGAGGGCCGCGCCGACGGCGACTACGCCGGTGACCGCGCGGACCGGGGCACCAACAAGGACATCCCGCGCCACGCCGACTGACCACCCCGCAGCGCTGTGGATCGACCGAGTGCACCGACCGGGGGTCGACATCCCGTTCCACAGGGATGTCGACCCCCGGTCGGTGCCGTCAGCCCACAGGGGTGAGCAGGTCGTTCTCCTGCACCGCCGCCAGGGACAGCGTCCGGTAGCCCTGCTCCTCGAACAGCACGGTCACCCGGTCGTCCGCCACGGACATCACCGTGCCCGCGCCCCACTCGGCGTGCCGCACCTCCTGCTGCACGGCGAAGCCCGCCGCCTCCCTGGTCAGGGTGCTCGCCGTACCCGCCGCGCAGGTGTCGCACGCCCCGCACGGGTGGTCGAGCACCTCGCCGAAGTAGCCCAGCAGGTGCTGCCTGCGGCAGCCCGTGGTCTCCGCGTAGGCGCGCATCATGTGCAGGCGCGAGCCGACCATCCGCCGGTGCCCCTCGGCCGCCTCGGTCGCCAGCTCGATCGCCCGCCCGGGACCGACTTCCGGATCGCGGTAGTCCAGGTCCCCCGACGGTGACACGTCCAGCACACCGGCCTGGTCGAGGTGGTTGAGCGCCCGGGTGCGGCGTGCGGGCGCGGCGGACACCTCCTCGGTGAACTCGGCGCGGGTCAGGTGCCCGCCGTGGGACCGCACCGCGGACACCACCTCCGCGATGGTGTCCTCCGGCACGCGCGACCCGGTGAGGAAGCGCTGCAACGCCATGTCCTCGGCCCGGTAGAACAACTCCACCGTGGCCGGGTCGCCGTCGCGGCCCGCGCGGCCGATCTGCTGGTAGTAGGAGTCCAGCGACTCCGGGGCGGCGGCGTGCACGACGAAGCGCACGTCCGGCTTGCCGATGCCCATGCCGAACGCGGAGGTCGCCACCACCACGTCGAGGTCCCCGGCGAGGAAGTCGCGGTGCACCTGCTCGCGGTCGGCCTTGCGCATCCCCGCGTGGTAGGCCGCGACGCGGACCCCGGCCGCGGCGAGGTCGTCCCGGTGACCCTCGCAGTCGCGCCTGCTCGCGGTGTAGAGCAGGCCGGGTCTGCTCGCCGCGTCGGCGGCCAGCTCGCGCACCCGGTGCACCACCGCGGTGCGGCGCTCGGTGTCGTCGGTGTGCGTGTGCACGGTCAGGTGCAGGTTGGGCCGGTCGAAGCCCGCCACGACGAGCCGGGGGCGGCGCATGTGCAGCCGATCGACGATGTCGTCGCGCACCGGTGGCGCCGCGGTGGCCGTCAGCGCCACGGTCGTGGGGTGCCCCAACCGCTCGACCGCCTGGTGCAGCCGCAGGTAGTCGGGGCGGAAGTCGTGGCCCCAGGCGGAGACGCAGTGCGCCTCGTCGACGACGAACAGGGCCACCTCGGACCCGGCCAGTTCGTCGAGCACGTCCTCCTTGGACAGTTGCTCCGGTGCCAGGAACAGGTACCGCACCGTGCCGTCGCGCACCGCCCGCCACGCCTCGCGGTTCTCCTTGGCGGAGCGAGCCGAGTTCACCGCCACCGCCGCCGAGCCCGCGTCGAGCCCCTCGATCTGGTCCTGTTGCAGGGCGATCAGCGGCGACACCACCACGGTCACCCCCGGCAGCAGCAGCGCGGGAACCTGGTAGACCGCCGACTTCCCGGCCCCCGTGGGCAGGACCACCAGCACGTCCTCACCGCCCATCACCGCCGCCATCGCGGTGAGCTGCTCCCCGGTCAGGCTGGTCCAGCCGAACTCGGCCTCGGCGGTGCGCCGCAGGAGGTCGAGGTGTTCCCGTTGCCCTGTCACGGCCGCCGGGTACCACCGGCCCCCGCACTGACACACCGGATCCCTTCCCCATACAGCCGGGAAAATCGAGGTGTCAACCGACCCGACCGGGGAACCCGCCGCCCATGTCCCAGAAAGACATCCTGCTGTACGCGATGCGGGTGCCGCTGATGGTGTCGGTGCTGCGTTCGACCCGGGCGCGGGTGCGGGCGGTGCTCGGCGGGTTCGCGGTGCAGCAGGAGCTGAGCGACGCCGTGGTCTGGGTGCTCGACACCGCGCTGAGCAGCGCGATCGGGTGGCGCCGCCGGGAGAACCGGCTGGTGACCCTGGAGGCCGAGGTCGCGCTGCACGTCGACGACGACTCCGTGGTGCTGACAGCGGTCGACCACTTCTCCTGGACCGAGGAGACCCTGCGGGGCCGCGGCCCGGACGCCCGGGAGTGGATGGTCGTCAGCGGATTCGCCGATCGGGTGACGCTCACCGAGGACAGCCCCGCCACCTTCACCGCCGTCTTCCGCCGCACCCCCTGAACCGCGGCCGCCTGAACCGCTGCTGTGGCCGGTCTCAGCCTCAGCGGCGGGTGCCGGGTTCGGCGGCGTGGCGCCCCTCCTGGCTGCCCACGTAGGCGGGCTTGCGGAGGGCGGTGAGCCACCGCGGCGACGTGCCCAACCCGGCCGCGTTGCCCAGGGGGTCGAAGCTGATCTCCTCGTCGGCCCGCGCGGTGACGTCGAGCCGCCCGACCCGCACACCGCCCAACCGGAGGTCCCAGCCGAAGGGGAGCGCGGGAACGACCGCGTCGAGCCGCGCTCCGGACGGCAGTCCGCGCGGCACGGCGCGCAGCACACCCCGGCCGCCGTCACCCACCAGCGCCACGATGCTGCTGTAGTGGGCCCGGTCCCAGCCGAGCCCGGGGAACGGCAGCCCGCGCAGCGGGCCCGGCCCGCAGCTCGACAGCAGCAGGTCCCACGGCAGGCCGTCCACGGTCGTCCGGATCCCGAGGCCGAGGATGTCCGGCGCTCCGCCGGGGAGGCCGACGCCCTTGGACACGCGGACCAGCGCCGGGGTCGGTTCCACCGGCAGGGGAAACCAGGGCGGGCAGCCGTCGACCGCGCTGATCCGACCAGTCAGCACCCGGCCCGAGGGGTGGAACGCGGGCGCCGACCGCGCCCGACCCAGGGCCGCGAACCCGCCGCGCACCCAGGACGACCACCCCCGGCGTCCCGCGCTCTCCGGCTCGGGGGGCCGCGATGGCTCGGTGCGTTCCTCCGGGGTGATCACGGGGCCTGGTCTACCCCGCCGCCGCGCTCGCAAACTCCGCGGCCGGACGAGGCCGCGGCACCGGGCTCCGGTGCCTGAGACCAGCGCTCCCAGCCACGTTCGACAGCGTGGACCGGGGTACACCCTTCGGTCGTCAGCGGTCGCCCGAATGGGTGAAGGAGTGCGTGAGGCCACACCGCCCTTTGCCATGTCCGGTGCGGGGGGTTAGCGTGCGTGGGAAGGCGGTAGACACGGTATGTGGATTGTGCGTCGCGTGTTGAGCCCACAGCTCGTGGCCTGCGAAGCGTGCCCTGACGAAAACGGGTGCCATGAACAGCGAGAACACCACACCACGGCTCTTCGACATCCGCGTCGACCACGTGGGCGACGTTCCCGTCGCGGTCCTCAGCGGTGACCTCGACGTGGCAACCGTGCCGCTGCTGGACCGAGCCGCGGCACCCCTGTTCACCCCCACCACCCCGGGCTTGGTGATCGACCTGGCCGGAGTCGCCTTCTGCGGGTCGGCGGGCCTCGCGTGGTTCATGGAGGCGAGGGACAGGGCCATGAAGCTGGACTTCCCCCTGGTGTTGACGGGGTGCAGGCCGATGATGCTCCGCCTGCTGGAGCTCACCGGCCTGCTGCCGCTGTTCGACCGCCGCCCCGACAGCGCGGACGCCGTCGCGGGCCTGCTCGCGGCCCGGTGACCTGACGGCGCTCAGGCGCTCCCGGGCCGCTGCTCCACGTGCTCGCGGTACTCGTCGACCTGCTCCGGCGTCGGGTCGACCCCGACCGCGTCGGCGAAGTCCTCCGGGTCGTCGTAGGAGTCGATGTCGGGCTCGCGTTCGGCGGCGGGGGTCAGGACGGGGGCGGCACCGAGCGCCGTCTCGACGGCGGCCACGACGTCCGGGTGCCCCAGCGGCAGCGGCGCGTTGACCCGGTCCTGCGCGCCGCCGGTGCTGGCCGCGACCAGGCGCACGTCGGTGCCCGCCGAGATCAGGTCCTCGCGGCGCCGGGTGGTGCGCCGCAGCCACGCCTCGTTCGCCGCCAACGCCGGACTCCCCGGCGCTGCGTCGTCCGCACCCGGGTCGACCAGCAGCACCACCGCGGGCGGACGACCGCTCCGCTCGGCGACCGTCAGCGCGACCTCCGCCTCCGGGCCGCCCGCCACCACCGCGTACGGGCCGGTCACGTCCGCCAGCACGGCGTCCCAGCGGTGCAGCGGGTCGGTCTCCCCGCCGATCCACACCACGTTCCGCTGCTCGGCGAACTCCCGCCAGGTCCCGGGCAGGTCGCTGTGCGGCTTGGTGTCCGCCGGGTCGAGCACCACAACCGTCGTCACCGTCGCCGCCACGTCTCCAGCAGTCATCGCGATTCGTCCTTTCACCGGTCTCGGTACTCCGGTTGCCCGGTGCGCTGTCGATCAAACGCACGTGCCCGGGTCGGGTCAGCTCGCCACCGCGGCGGGAACCCCGGCCAACGCCGGGGTCCGGGACGGCTTCCCGGCCTGCCGAGGCGGGTCGAACCGGCCCTGAGGTGGTTCGAGGCGGTTCCCGGCCGGGCCATGCCGCTCTGCGGGTGGGTCGAGCCGTTCTGCGGCTGGGTGGGGCCGTTCCCCGGATGGGCGGTGCTGGTCCCTGGTCGGATGAGGCTGATCTCCGGTTGGGCGGGGCCGGGGATCGGTGGGGCCGAGTCGGTCCCCGGCTGGGTGCGGCTGGGCCCCGGTGGGGCTGAGCTGGTCCCTTGCCGGGGCGGACTGGCCCCCGGTCGGGCCGGGCCGGGGCTCGGGTGGGTCGGCCAGCAGTGGTTCGGCCGCGGTGAGCAGCGCCTGGGCCTCACGCAGTGAGCGGGCGACCCGATCGCGGTGGGAGCGCATCAGCGCGGCTTCCGCGCGTGCCTCGTCGAGCAGCTGCCCGGCCTCGGTCCGGGCGGCGGCCACGATCCGCGCCGCCTCGGCCCGGGCCCCGGTGAGCCGCTCGGCGATCTCCCGGTCCGCCTCCCGCCTGCGGGCCGCCAGCGCGGTCTCGAAGTCCGCGTCGGCCCGCGCCCGCAGGCGGGCCGCCCGCTCGTCGAGGCCGCGCCGCGCCGCCTCCGCCCGGCGGGTCGTCTCCTCGACGTCGGCGTGCGCCCGCCGCATCAGCTCGCGGTGCTCGGCCTCCATCTCCGCCCGCCGCCGGTCGAGGTCGGCGATCACCTGCTCGTGCCGCTCGCGCAACCGCAAGGTGGCCTCCCGCGCGGTGGACCACTGCTGCTCGGCGGCGGCGCGGGCGCGCGAGGTGATCTCCTCCGCTTCGGCGTGCGCCAGCTCGGCCAGGCGGCGCAGCCGTTCGGAGAGCCCGTCGGCGTCGACGGGGGAGCGGCAGACCCGTTCGAGGCGTTCGGTGAGTTCGCTGACCTCGGCCCTGGTCCGCTCCAGCACCTCCGCCAGGTGCTGGGCCTGCGCCACGGCCGCGTCGCGGTCCTCGGAGACCAGGCGCAGATCGGCTTCCGCGGCCTCGACGTAGGACTGGACCTGGTGGCGGTCGAACCCGCGCAGGACGACGTCGAAGCCGGTGCGCAGCGGCACGATGCCGGGGGACTCCACGGTGTCAACGGTCATGGTCGGATGATACCAACTGTCATCCACCTGACGACATTGACACTGTCATCAAACGGATGACACCACACTTCAAATGGAGTGCCGCCGGGAGGCAGGGGAACCGGCGCGGTTGACCGGTGCAATCCGGGAAATCCCCCGGCAATGACAACACCCCCACCGCGGTCCGACTGCTCGCTCACGTTCGTCGGCAATGCCACGACCGTGCTCCGCCTCGGCCCGTTCACCCTCCTCACCGACCCCAACTTCCTGCGCCGCGGCCAGTGGACCCACATCGGCCAGGGCCTGGTGTCGCGCAGGCGGTTCGACCCCGCCTTCGGCATCGACGACCTGCCCCCGATCGACGCCGCGGTCCTGTCGCACCTGCACGGCGACCACTTCGACCGGGTCGCCCGCGCCGGGCTCGCCCGCGACCTGCCGATCCTGACCACCGAGCACGCCGCCCGCAAGCTGGGCCGCTGGGGTTTCCGCGAACCGGTCCCGCTGCGCACCTGGGGCGACCTGTCGCTGACCAAGGCGGGCGCCACCCTGCGCGTCACCGCCCTGCCCGCCCGGCACGCCCTGGGCCCGCTGGCCGGGCTCCTGCCCCCGGTCATGGGTTCGATGGTGGAGTACCAGGCCGAGCCCGCCGCCGAACCGGTGCGCGTCTACCTCAGCGGCGACACCCTGTACCACCGGGAACTGCGCGAGATCCGCGACCGCTACCCCAGCATCGACGTGGCGGTCGTGCACCTGGGCGGGACCCGCTTCCTGGGACTGCTGCTGACCATGGACGGCAGGCAGGGCGTCGACCTCGTCCAGATGTTGCGCCCCCGGCAGGTCGTCCCGGTGCACTTCAACGACTACACGATCATGAAGTCCCCGCTGTCGGAGTTCACCGACGAGTTCGACCGCAGGCAGCCACCGGGGCACCTGCGCCGGGTGGAGCGCGGCCAGACCGTCGCCCTGACCGTCCCCGTCGGCGGCTGAGCCCACCGGGGCCCGCTCAGGCGAACAGGGTGCGGTGGAGCAGGAAGAGGTTCAGGCCCGAGATCAACAGGGCCGCCGTCACCCCCGCCGCGGTGGTCCAGCGGCGGTTCACCAGGTCGCCCATGACGTCGCGGCGCCTGCTCAGGGCGACGAGCGGGAAGAGGGCGAACGGGATGCCGAAGGAGAGGACCACCTGGCTGAGCACCAGCGCGCGCATCGGGTCGACCCCGGCGGCCAGCACGGCCAGCGCGGGGGCCATGGTGACCACCCGGCGCAGCAGCAGCGGGACCCGCCTGCGCAGGAAGCCCGCCATCACCACCTCGCCGGAGTAGGTGCCGACGCTGGAGGCGGCCAGGCCGGAGGCCAGCAGGGCCACCGCGAAGGCCACCCCGGCCGCCGGGCCCAGGGTGGTGCCGAGGCTGCCGTGCATGTCCTCCAGCGTGTCCGACGGCAGGGCGCTGCCGTGCAGCGCGTCCGCGGCGATGAGCAGCATGCTGACGTTGACCAGGCCCGCGATCCCCAGCGCGGCCCCGAGGTCCACGACGGTGGCGCGCAGGGTGCGCCTGCGCTGCGCCGGGTCGGGGTCGGACCGGTGTTGGGTCAGCGCCGAGTGCAGGTAGATCGCGTGCGGCATCACTGTGGCGCCGAGCATCCCGGTGGCGAGCAGCACGCTGTCCACCCCCGCGAACCCGGGCACCAGGCCCGCCCCGGCGTCGGTGAGCGGCCCCAGTTGCAGCGTCTGGTAGACGAAACCGGCCAGAACTATGCTCAGCAGGGTCACGATGATTTTCTCGAACCGCCTGCGCCGCAGCGGGGCCAAGCCCAGGATCGCCAGCGACACCACGGCGGTGAGGACCGCGGCGGGCAGCAGCGGGATGCCGAAGAGCAGGTTCAGGGCGACCGCGGCGCCGACGAACTCGGCCAGGTCGGTGGCCATCGTGACCAGCTCAGCCTGCACCCACAGCCCGCGCACCACCGGCCGGGGGTAGTGCTCGCGGCACAGCTCGGGCAGGTTGCGCCCGGTGGCCACCCCGAGCTTCGCCGAGAGGTACTGCACGAACACGGCGGTCGCGCTGGCGGACACGATGACCCACAGCAGCAGGTGCCCGTACTGCGCCCCACCGGCCATGTTGGTGGCGAAGTTGCCCGGGTCCACGTAGGCCACGGCCACCACGAACGCCGGGCCCATCAGCGCCCCCACCGACCGCAGCCGGGCGCGGACGGGCTCCCGGGCGCGGGCACCGAGGGGGAGGGACGGGTGGTTGAGGACGGAATCGACCATCGGTTTCTCCTGGTGGCGCGGACCGGGCGCGGTCGCGCGGCCGCACCACCGGGGGTGGCGCGGCCGCGCGGGTGACCTCACGGGGTGAGCTTGCGGATGGCCTTCTCGATCAGGCCCAGGTTCGCCGGGCTGGTCGCGTACAGCAGCGGGTCGGGCTTGGGCGCGGACGCCTTGTCGCCCAGCGGGGGAGCCTCCTGGAGGTAGGAGAACTCGTGCACCCCGTCCGGCGCGGGCCCGCTCGCCCACCGGCCCTCGGCGCCGTGGGTGCCGTCGGACAGGTGCCAGATGGTGCCCGCGTGCTCCTGGTTCTCCTCGTCGAACAGGGCGCTCGGGGTGATCGGCCCCTCCAGGCCGTCCTCCTGCAACTCCTCGATCGCGGCGAGCCACATGTTCTGGTGGGCGGTGTCGCGGGCGAGGTTGAACCGCAGCATCTCCTTGACGCCCGGGTCGTCGGTCATGTTGTAGAGCCGGGCGGTCTGGAGCCTGCCCTGGGCCTCGGCGGCCACGTTCGCCCGGAAGTCGGCCATCAGGTTGCCGCTGGCGACGATGAAGCGGCCGTTCCACGGCACCCCGTTGCTGTCGGACAGCGTCGGCCCGCCGCCGCTGACGATCGCCTGCTGCGGGTCCATGCCGCCGACGATCGCGGCCAGCACCGGGTCGTCGCCCACCATGGCCGCCGTGGTCTCGGAGGGGGCGCCCTCCAGCAGCCGGGCCACCATCGTGGCCAGCATCTCCACGTGGCCGATCTCCTCGGTGGCCACGTCCATGATCAGGTCCTTGTACTTGCCCTCCATCCGGCAGTTCCAGCCCTGGAACAGGTACTGCATCGTCACGGTCATCTCGCCGTAGGCGCCGCCGATCAGCTCCTGGAGCTTGCGGGCGAAGACGGGGTCCGGCGCCTGCGGCTTCGCCTCGAACTGAAGTCGGGAGGTGTGGGTGAACATGCGCACTCCTGCTCTGCTCTGCTCGGCGGCCGGGGCCGCCGACGGGAAGTGGTCGGCTCCGACGCTAGGAACGCCCTGTCGCCGCACCGCCGCGACGACAACACCGGTGCGTCACCGCGCCGTTCTCCCCGCTGCTCCGGGCACCGGAAAAATAAGTGCGCCACACGTTGGATGACCGGATTTGTGGGCACCCGGGGCGAGACGGGCTCGACGTGAGGTGAGGTAGCGATGGCCACGCAATCCCCGGAAAGCCACGCGGACTGTCCCCGGCTGCGCCTGCTGGGAGGTTTCGGGCTGACGGTCGGGGAGACCGCGGTGCCGGTCGTGCCGGGAGCCCAGCGGCTGCTGGCCTACCTGGTGCTGCACGCCGAACCGGTGAGCCGCGCTGCCGCCGCGCGGAGCCTGTGGCCCGGTGCCACCCCGACGCGGGCCTCGGCCTGCCTGCGCTCGACGCTGTGGCGGCTGATGAAGTGGCAGCTCCCGCTGGTCACCACTGCCGGGGACACCCTCGCCGCGCACCGCGCGGTGTCGGTCGACGTGTGGACGGTTCGCGCGCTGGCCCATGAACCGTGCGACCACGGGATCCCCGGGCCGGAGGTGCCTTCCGGGCTGCTCGGTGGGGAGTTGCTGCCGGGGTGGGACGAGCCGTGGGTGGCGCAGGAGCGGGAGTGGTTCCGGCAGGTGCGGCTGCGGACGTTGGAGATGCTCAGTGAGCGGTATCGCCGTGCTGGGGATCTCTACCTGGCGCACAAGACCGCTGTGGCCGCTGTGCGGGTCGATCCGCTGCGGGAGAGCGCGCACCGGGCTTTGGTGGAGTTGCACCTGGCTGACGGGAACCCAGCGGAGGCGGTGCGGCAGTTCCACCACTACCGGGCGCTCGTCCGACGCGAACTCGGGCTGGACCCGTCCCCGGCCATCAGCGGCTTGGTCCACCACCTCGTCGCGGAGCGCCCCCGCCCGGTTTCCGTGGCGGGCAACGCCCGATCACTCAACTAGGCCGTGTGCTGACGGTCGCCGGGGTGGCCGAATAGGTCGGCGGCCGCGAGGACAGGTCCTGGAGACCGTCCTGGCTCCCGGGCTACCCCGTTCGTCGGGTGGGTGTCCCGGTGCGGTGGGCCAGGACCACCGCGGCGTCGTCTTCGGGCACACCGCCCTGGTGGGCCAGGGCGGCGTGGACGATGCGGCGCGCGGTTTCCGGGGCCGGGTCCCGGGTCAGTACGCCGTCGCGCAGGCATTGCGACATCCGGGTTCGGCCGAACTGGCTTCCGGTGGCGTCGCGGCCGTCGGTCACCCCGTCGGTGTGGAGCAGCAGGCAGTCGCCGGGGTTGAGCAGGCCCGTGGCGGGTGTCGGGGCGGGGCCCAGGCCGAACGCGGGGCCTTGGCCGCGCGGGAGGTCGTCCGCCGCGCCGTCGGAGCGCATGATCAGTGGGTCGCTGTGACCGGCGTTGAGGTAGCGCAGTGCGCCTGAGCCCAGGTCCACCTCGGCCAGCACACCGGAGACCGCTGCCCCGGTCGGGAAGGTGGCGGTGAGTGCGCCGGTGATGGCGTGGGCCTGCCCGGGCAGGTCCAGCCCGGCCCGGCGGGCGCCGCGGTAGGCGGCCACCGCGGTGGCGACGAGCAGCCCGCCGCGGCCGTCACCGACCCCCGCGTCGAAGATCGCCAGCGACGCCGTGGCGTTCGAGACGCTGTGGTCGAAGGCGTCGCACGCCAGGTCGCCGCAGGTCTCCACCATGCCGGTGAGCACCAGTTCGTCGGTGCCCGCCGTCAGCGGGGGCAACAGCTCCCGGACGAGCAGTGAACCAGGGGCCGTGGGCTGCCGAGCCCGCCGCACGCCGTCGCCGTACCGCTCGGCCGCCGCGACGACGTGCCCGATGAGGACGGACAGCCAGCGGCACTGGGTGCGCAGCTCCGGGTCCTCAAGGTCGGCCCCGTCCCGGGCGGTCACCTTGAGCACGCCCAACCGGTCGGCGCCGTCGAGCAGTGGCATCCACAGGGGGGAGTGGACGGCGTTGCGCGCGTACGTGGACCGCACCTGCCGGAACGCCGTGCCCGCGGCCCCGGTGTCCAGCGGCAGCGGCACCCGGCGCCGCTCCAGAGCACCCACGAAGGGGTGCAGCGCGTGCTGCTCGCGGTCGACCAGGTAGATGGTCAACCCCAGGCCCAGGGCTTCCGCGGCGGACGCCGCGACCGCGGGGATGGCTTCCGGTGGCGTGCGGTGCGCGCCCTCCAGGAGCCGCACCAGCGCGGTCAACGGGTCCGCGACCGGGGTGTCCGGCACGGGGTCGAGGCTGTAGGGCGCGCTCTGCGGGACGTCGATCTCGTTGAGCCGCTCGTTGATGGCGTGGGCCAGCATGTCCCGCTGCGGAACGGGCATCGGCATCAGCCCGTGCAGGTAGGCCTCCACCTCCATCAGCCCCATCGTGCCGCCGATGGAGAAGTACCGCAGCCACAGCTGTTCCAGCGGCAGGCTGGTCTGCTCGAACGCGGCGGACACGTGCCGCCACTGCTCGTCGGGACCGTGCTCCGGGAACGCGTTCATCGGATCCACCCCTAAGCCCGCTCGGCCTCGACCAGTGACCGGGCCAGGTCCCCCAGCGGGCGCTGCTGGTGTCGCGCGGAACGGGCCAGCGCGGTGAACGCCGCGTCCTCGCCCACCCCGTCCTCGGCCATGACCATCCCCTTGGCGATGTTCACCACGTCCCGCGTGCGCATGGTGTCGACCAGGTCGGTGCTCAGCCGCTGCGCCTGCTCGACCGTGCGCACGTTGGCCAGCAGGATCGCGGCCTGGGCGGCGAACCGCTCCATCAGGTGCTCGTCGTGCGGGCCGAAGGTGTTCGGGCGGTCCGCGTACACCTTCATCGCCCCCAGCGCCTCGCCCCCGGCCACCAGCGGCGCGCTGAGCACCGCCGCGACGCCGAGCGGTCGGGCCGCCTCGGTCCACCGGGGCCACCTGGCCGCCACGGCGGGGTCGTCGAGGTCGTCAACCCGGATGGTCGTGCGCCGCGCCCACGCCGTGAGGCAGGGGCCCTCACCGCTCTCGTACTGCAACCCGTCGGCCGCCTCCACCATCGGATCGGTGGCCGCGGCGCTGGTCCGGCTCCCGTCGGGGTCGATCAGCGTCGTGCCCGAGCCGGTGCTGCCCGCGACGGTGTCCCTGGCCAGCGACGTGATCAAGTCGAGCACCGAGCCGACCGTCTCCCTGGACAGCAGCAGCCCCGACATCCGCAGGGACACGGCCGCCAGTTCGTCGGCGAGCGGCAGCTTCGCGTCCATACCTTCCCTCTTTCACCACCCACTGGAGCCCCGGGCTCCCCGGACACCGCACCGGTGGTCGCGCACAGCAATCCCCGACACGCACGGGTCTACCCGCCCGGGCGGGAGTTGAACCCCTGTTGATTCGACGTCGTCGTGATGACTGCGACCCACCGTCAGGGGGTAAGTGGTGTTGAGAGGACGTGTGGGGACCCGGGCAGGCCGGTGCGCCGAACGCGTCTCGGCGCTGGGAGTTGTGATGGGGCACCCTGATCCTCCGGTCGACCCCTCGCGGGCGTGGCCCGCGGTGCTCGACGAGGTCACCGGGGCACTGGCGGCGCTGACCGAGTGCCTGGACACCGAGGAGGACCTGAACGACCTGCTGGGGCGGGTGTGCGACCAGGTGACCAGGGCGGTTCCCGGGGTCGACGCCGCCACCGTCACTCTGCTGCGTGACGGCGCACCGCACACCGCGGCCTCGACCAGCGAGGTCGCCACCCGGCTCGACCTGCGCCAGTACGACCTGGGCGCCGGGCCGTGCCTGACGGCGGCCGAGGAGGGGATGCTGATCCGGGCGACCCTGGGGGACGCCACCCGGTCGTGGCCGGAGTTCGCCGACGAGGCGCGCCGGGCGGGCATGGGCAGCTTCCTCTCCGCGCCCCTGGTCCTCGGCGACGGCCACGCGGGGGGGATCAACTGCTACAGCGCCCACGGCCACGGTTTCGCCGAACTCGACGAGCGGCTGCTCGACCTCTACACAACAGCCGTCGAGGCCGCGCTGCGCGGGCACCAGCGGTACCTGTCCGCCCAGCGGGCCGTCGACCAGCTCCGCACCGCGCTGGACTCCCGGTCGGTCATCGACCAGGCCAAGGGGATGCTGATGGCCATCCGGAGTGTCAGCGCGGAGGAGGCGTTCCGGCTCCTGGTCGCGCGGTCCCAGCAGGAGAACGTGAAGCTGCGCCACGTCGCCGAGCGGTTCGTCGCGGACGTCGCACGCCGCACGGAGTGACGGCTGCGCGCCGCACGCGGAGGCGATCGGCGCACTGTTCACCCGTTCGCCGGTACAGCCGATCCCGGGAGGGTGAATCAAGCGGCGTCTGCCGGGTATTCGCACCACACACCCGTCACGAGGAGACGACATGTCCGCTTCGCGCACCGCCCGGACCACCCGCCACCCCGGTCAGCTCGCGGCCACCGTGGTCGGCGCTATATTCCTGCTCGTGGGCATCCTCGGGTTCATCCCCGGGGTGACCACCGACTTCGACCAGCTCACCTTCGCCGGGCACGGCTCGTCGGCGAAGCTGCTCGGGATCTTCGAGGTCTCCGTGCTGCACAACCTGGTCCACCTCGCCTTCGGCGTCGCGGGCCTGGTGCTGGCGCGCACCTTGTCCGGGGCGCGCGCCTTCCTCCTCGGTGGCGGCGCGATCTACCTGCTGCTGTGGCTCTACGGGCTGTTCATCGACCACGACAGCGCCGCGAACTTCGTCCCGGTGAACAGCGCCGACAACTGGCTGCACCTGGTACTCGGCATCGGCATGCTGGCACTGGGCCTGCTGGTGGCTTCGCCGAGGCGGGCCTCGGCCACCGGCTGAGCCGGTCCCGGCGGACGCACCCGCGCCCCCACCCGTCCGCTGGGTGGGGGTCGCTGCGTGTCAGGTCGCTGCTGTGGTCGGGTCGCCATCCGGACCCGACCACAGCTCATCCCGGCGAGTGGGTGCGGTGCGGTGAACCGGCCGCCACCTGGTCCGATGCCCACGAGTCCACTTCCCGGACCGCGTCGGACAGGGAGGGGAACACCGGGATCCACGTGTCCGCGCCGCTGATCCGCAGCACGCGGAGGGCGAGCCCGTCACCGGCCACCAGCGCCAGCGCGTGACCGCGCCGCTGCCGCTCCCCGGCCTCCCGCACGACCAGGCCGAGGCAGGACGCCGAGAGCAGCCCGACCGAGGTCAGGTCCAGGATGGCGGTCGGTTCCAGCAGGGCGGCGAGGACGTCCCGGACCGACTGCTCGGCGGTCAGGTCGAGGTCGCCCCGGAGCAGGGCCACGCCGATGTCCGGGCGGTACGCGATCACCCGTGCCCCAGCGGTGTCGTCACGGGGGGACGGCGTCCCGGGCGTGGTCACCGCTCTGATGCCTGCCACACCGACCGTCTCGGGCGTGCGCGCGCGGGGGGATGCCGCTGTTTCTTCGTGCTCAACTGGTACCACGCAGGGGTATATACCCCCAATTGGTGGGTGCTACTCCGATTGATGGGTGAAGCGATCCATCCGAAATCACCGGTGGTGACTGGGCGCTGTCCTGTCCCTCCGGCGGGGGATCGCCGGAGGGACAGGACACAGGCTCAGGTGATCGGCTGGCCGCCGGTCACCGCGAGCACCTCACCGGTGACGTAGCTCGACTCCTGCGAGGCGAAGAACACGAACGGCGGCGCCAGCTCGGCGGGCTGGGCCGCGCGGCCCAGGGGCGTCTGACCGCCGAAGGAGGACACCTTCTCCGCGGGCATGGTGGCCGGGATCAGCGGCGTCCAGACCGGCCCTGGCGCGACGCTGTTGACCCTGATCCCCTTGCCCGCGAGGTCTTGGGCCAGACCCTTGGTGAAGTTGACGATCGCGCCCTTGGTCGTGGCGTAGTCCAGCAGCTCCGGCGACGGTTGGAACGCCTGGATCGAAGACGTGTTGATGATGCTCGACCCCGGGCGCAGGTGCGGCACGGCGGCCTTGCACAGCCAGAACATGGCGTACAGGTTGGTCTTGAGGACCCGGTCGAACTGCTCGGTGGTGATGTCGAGCAGGCCGCCCTCCTGGGCCATCTGGTAGGCGGCGTTGTTCACCAGCACGTCGACCCCGCCCAGCCCGCGCACCGCCTCCGCCACGATCCGCCCGCACTGCTCCTCCTCGCGGACGTCCCCGGGGACCAGCACCGCCGTGCGGCCCGCGGCCCGGACGACCTCCGCGGTCGCCTCGGCGTCCCGCTGCTCCTCGGGCAGGTAGGACAGCAGGACGTCGGCGCCCTCCCTGGCGAAGGCGATCGCCACGGCCCGGCCGATGCCGGAGTCCCCGCCGGTGATGATCGCGCGGCGACCGGTGAGCCTGCCGCTGCCGCGGTAGGACTCCTCGCCGTGGTCCGGCTTCGGCGACATGCCCGCCCCGCTGCCGGGGTGTTCCTGCTCCTGCCCCCGCTGTTCCTCCGGTCGGGGGTACTGGGTGCGCGGGTCCTGCTGTGCGTACTGGTCCTGTGCCATGTTCCCTGTGCTCCTCCTCGGTTCTGGCACCGGGATAACCAGGCGGCGTCCGGACCAACCATCGACCAGCGGGGCTCACCCGGATCGAATCGTTCGGGGGAGAAATGCATGAAAGTCCCGACACCGGGAATCACCCCAGCACTTCGCACACCGCATCCCATCCACGAGGGCGCGGCCCCGACCGGGGGGCGAGCCGGACGGCTCCCCGCATCGGCGCGTTTCGACCGCAGTGTGGGCTGCACCCGTGAAATCGAGGAGGAAGCCAGTGGACCAGTACCCAGCGCAGTCCGGTTACGGACAGGACGGTCGGTCGACCGACGGCGCGGGCGGCGTGTCCGAACGGGCCGCCGACGCGGCGTCCACGGTCAAGGAGTCCGGCGCGCAGGTCGCGGGGACCGCCAAGGACCGGCTCGGTGACGTCGTGTCCGAGACCAAGGATCAGGCGGGCAACCTGATCGGCGAGGCGCAGCAGCGCCTCACCGAGGAGGCCCGCAAGCAGACCGGCCGGGCGGGCGAGGTCCTGCGGACCTGGGTCGACGACCTGTCCGCCATGGCCGAGCGGTCCGATTCGGACTCCCCGGCCAAGTCCCTGGTGATGCAGGTTTCCCAGCAGGGCAAGCAGTTGGCCGACCGGCTGGAGCACGGCAGCCCGGACGAGCTGCTCAACGAGGTCCGGTCCTTCGCCCGCCGCAGGCCCGTGGCGTTCCTGTTCGGCACGGCCCTCGCCGGGTTCGCCGTCGGCAGGCTCGCCAAGGGGCTCAGCGCGACCAGCGACAGCGGCTCGGACCGGGTCACGCCGACCACCCCCGCCGCGCAGCCCACCGGCGCCCGCCACGCCGCCGTGCCGGAGTACGGCGCGCAGCCCTACGAGCAGGGCGCCTACGTGCCGCCGCAGCCCGGCGCCCCGTCGCCGTACGACGTGAACACCCCGCCCATGGGCGTTCCCGGCAGCCCGCAGTACGCCACGCCCACCACCGGCTACGGCACCCCCGACCCCGGCTACTCCACGCCGGGCACCGGGTACTCCACCCCGGGCACCGGTTACTCCATGCCGCCCGCCGGGACCGAGGGGAGGCGGCAGTGACCGACCCGTACGCGCGGACCGACCCGTACGCGCGGACCGGTGCCCACGCGGTGGGCGCCGAACCGACCGGGTCGAATGCCGAGCCGAGCCTCGGTGAACTGATCAGCGAGATCACCTCGGACATGACCCGACTGCTGCGCCAGGAGATCGAGCTGGCCAAGGTGGAGATCAAGGCCGAGGCGAGCAAGGCGGGCCGGGCGGCCGGGATGCTCGGTGGCGCGGGCTTCGCCGGGTACATGGTGGCGCTGCTGCTGAGCTTCGCCCTCGCCTATGGACTGTCGAACGTGATGGACCTCGGCTGGGCCACCCTGCTGGTGGCCGTGCTGTGGGGGATCGCGGGGGCGCTGCTGTTCTTGCGCGGCCGCTCCGCCATGCGCGAGGTCAACCCCAAACCCGAGCAGACGATCGAAACCCTCAAGGAGGACGCGGCATGGGTACGACACCCGACCAGCTGAGGCAGGGCATCGAGCAGACCAGGGCGGAGCTGACCCACGACGTCGACCGCCTGGTGGACCGCACGAGCCCCGGCCGCATCGTGAACCGCCGGGTGGACCGCGCCCGCGGCGGCCTGCGCCGGATGAAGGACAAGGTGATGGGCGTGGCGGACGAGTACACCCCCGGGGACGGCCCCGGCGGCACCGTGGATGTCGTGCGCGACCAGTCCCGCCAGGTCGCCGAGTCGACCCAGCACGCCGCCCAGCAGACCGCCGAGGCGGTCAAGGCCGCCCCGGACGCGATCAAGCGCCAGACCCAGGGCAGCCCGCTCGCCGCGGGCCTGATCGCCTTCGGCGCGGGCTTGATCGCCGCGTCGCTGGCCCCCGCCACCAAGGTGGAGAAGCGCGCGGCCGTCCAGGTCCGCGAGCAGACCCAGGACATGGTGGAGCCGCTGCGCCAAGCCGCCACCGAGGTCGCCAAGGACGTCGGCGGCGACCTGCGCGACTCCGCGCAGCAGGCGGTGGAGCAGGTCAAGGGCACCGCGACCGAGGCGGCGCAGGACGTGCGCGAAACGGCCCAGTCCAGCGCGGCGGACGCCAAGTCCGGTGTGCGGCAGGCCGCGAGCGGCGGCTGACCCCCGGCGCTCACCGCGCCCCGGGCTGGGATCGCCGGTGGTGCTCGATTTTCGCCAAGGCCCGACCACGACGAGTGGTCGGGCCTTGGCTATTCGGCTTGACCCCGGGGTTGGTCAGCTCTTGCCGTCAGTGGTCATCCCGGGGTTGGTCGGATCTCGCTGTCGGTGCTCACAACGCGGGCAGCGGGGGTCCGGGGGTTCGGGTCACGACGGTCGCGGCGGCCATCAGGTCCCAGCCCGCGGCGTAGGTGTTGTCGGTCTCGGCGTGGGCGTTGTGCTTCTCGAACCGGTCGAGCAGGGCCAGCACCGAGTCGGTCAGGTCGTGGTGGGGGTGGGTGGCGGGGACCCGGCAGCTGTGCCGGGCCAGGGGGAGGGTGTCGCCGGGGGACTCGCCGCGCTTCACCGCCTCGACGGCGGCGGCCAGGTAGACGTAGAGGCGTTCCAGGAGCGGGTCCAGCGGCGCCGGTCCACCCGGGGCCGGTCCGACGTCGAGCAGGTCCTCACCGGCGACGAGACGCGCAGCCTGCCCGCCGACCACGCAGGCGATCTGGTCCCGGTCGAGCCCCGAGTACAGCGCGCACCGGATCGTGGTGTGCACCGCCCACAACGGGGTGGCGTAGGGGATGTCGCTGCCGAGCAGGATGCGGCCGGGTGGAACCCGCGCGAACAGCGTCAGCAGGTCGCTGGGGCTCCACCACGAGGTGTCGAAGAGCAGGTTCGGGAACTCCACCACCCGCCCGGCGAGCCAGGCCAGGTCGGTCAGACCCGCGTGGGCGAGGACCACGCGCAGCTCCGGGCGTGCTGTGAGCAGGTCCACCAGCGCCTCGCCGAAGGGTTCGCTCTCCGGACCCGAGTGCACCACCACCGGCAACCGCTCCCGCTCGGCCAGGTCGAACACGCCGTCGAGCCGGTCGTCGAACAGGGAGAAGGAGTCGCTGGCCGGGTGCAGCTTGATGCCCCTGGCGCCCGCCCCGGTGCTCCGCTCGGCCTCCGCCACCGGGTCGTCGTCGGGGCGGAGGCGGCAGAACGGCACGAGTTCCGGGTGCGCCGCCGCAGCGGCGCGCACCGCCTCGTTCGCCGCGCGGTACCCGGAGGGCTCCGAGAGCGGGAAAACCGCCGCCCGGGCGCCCACCACACCGAGCGCACCGACCACGTCGTCCACGGTCGCGGTGAACCCACTGGGGTCGGCGTCACCCACATGGGTGTGAATGTCGAACACGAACAGGTCGGGAACGGCGTCGAGGAGCGCCTGCGCCCACGGCCGGAGCAAGTCATCGGCGTACACGCGCAGGTGGTACCCGCTGCCCGGCCTCCACACGCGAAAGTGCCCCGACGGGGACGCCGCACGCTTCCGGGCAGGGGAGCGCGCGCGTGGTGTCGGCGCGGTCGAAAGTGGGCATACCGGCCGGGTGAGCATCACCGACACCATCAAGACCAAAGCGCTGACGATCCGCGCGCGCTACGACAACGGCGATGACCGACCACTGGCGGGCTACCTGTCCGCACTCGGCACCTACGCCGCCACGGTCGGGGGACTGGTCTTGATCGGCCGGGGCACGGGCGCCCGGCTGCCGGAGCGCTATGCCGCGTCGGACATCGCGCTGTCCGCTGTCGCCGCGCATAAGGCGAGCAGGATGCTCACCAAGGACGCCATCATGAGCCCGCTGCGGGCGCCGCTGACGCGCTTCGAGGGGTCGGCGGGGGCGGGCGAGGTGAACGAGAGCGTCACCGCCCAAGGCCACAGCCACGCCATGGGTGAGCTGCTGACCTGCCCCTTCTGCGCCGCAGTCTGGGCCAGCACCGCGCTGCTGGGCGGGCTGGTCGTCGCCCCCAAGAGCGCCCGGCTCGTCGCGGTCGGCCTGACGGTCGTCACCGGCGCGGACCTGCTGCACCTCATCTACGACTGGCTGAAGCGCACCGCCGAGGGCTGACCGCGACAGATGGCCCGCGCCGAGCCACACCCCCGGTGCGGACCAACGCACCGAGAACGAGAGGACCACGCAGTGCGCCCCACCCCGCCACCACCCCGGCGTCACCCCGCCCCGGTCGCCCGGACCCGGACCTGACGGCCCGTGCAGACATTCCTCCCGCACCCCGACTTCACCGCCAGCGCCGCCACCCTCGACCGGGGCAGGCTCGGCAAGCAGAGGGTGGAAACGGTCCAGATCCTGCGCGCCCTCGTGTGGCCGGTCTACGGCTGGAAGAACCACCCGGCCGTGGCCATGTGGCGCGGTTTCACCCCCGCCCTGGCGCTCTACGGCCTAGCCGTGTGCGAGCGGTGGACCGCGCTGGGCCACGCCGATTCCGTCTCCGCCCAAGTGCTCGCCTTCACCGACGGCGAAGTGCCCGACCCGCACGACCTGGCGGCCACGGGCCAACTGCCCCCGTGGCTGGGCGACCCGGACCTGCACCGCAGCCACCAATCCGCACTGCTGCGCAAAGACCCGGCGCACTACCGCCCCCTGTTCGGTGACGACGTACCCGACGACCTGCCCTACAGTTGGCCGCTGCCCGCCTACCCGCGCTGGCCGGTGCGACGCGGCCACAGCGATCCCCTCACCACCCTCGCGGCGTCCGACCTGCTCGGGATCGACCCCGACCCGGCCGAGGCGGACCTCCTGTGGCGGGTGCAGGAGGGGGAAGCGGTGGTGCTGGGCGGGAACGACCCGGCGCGCAGGCGGTCGGTCGCCCTGCTGGCCGGGTTGTGCCTGCCCGGCCGCACCGCCTGGATCACCCCGGCCCCGCTGCCCGAACTCACGCCCCTGGACCTGACCGCTCTCCCGGACCCGCACCACGGCACCGGCAGGCAGCCCGACCCGGCGGCGCTGGCGGCGATGGCGGCGGAGAACGAGGTCGCGCCCGACGTCGTGTTCCTCCGCGCGGGAACCGCACCACCCCCCGACACCGGTCTGGTCGTGCGAGAGCAGCACAACGAACTGCACCTGGCGCGCCGGTCGCCGGACAGCCTGCCCCCGGCACCCGCGGGCAGGCGCCGCAGCCGGGTGGCCACGCGGTAGTGGCGGAAGGGCGGCGCCTGGCCCGGTGTGTGGTGGGCGCGCACGCGGGTTCTTCCCGATCCCGTGCCGGAGGCCGCCCACCGCGCCGATCGGAGGTGTCGTTCCCAGGGTGCCCCGCCGAGTCGATCCGGTCGAGTCAACCCGACCGGAGTTGGGTTGAGCATCGGGCGAACGGGTACGCCGCAGCATCAGTCCCGGCCGGATCGACGGCCGGGCCCGGCGTCCGTGGAGGTCTTCCCATGACTGCGGCAACCCATCGGGCGATCAGGCCCCCGTTCCGCAAGGCGTACTCGTTCGCCCTCATCACCGCGGCCCTGTTCCTGCTGTCCTGGGTTGGTCAGTTCGTCATGCAGATGATCGAGGTGGCCAACGACGCCGAGGAACACGGTGCCGTCTTCACCTGGGCGGAGTTCTTGCCGCAGTTCTTCTCGTCGACGTTCGAGAACTGGCAGTCGGAATTCCTGCAACTGGTGTGGCAGGCCATGGGGCTGGCCCTGCTGTACCACTGGGGTTCCTCGCAGTCGCGGGAAGGCGGCGACCGCGTGGAGGCCAAGTTGGATGCCCTGCTGGCCGACCGGGGCATCGACGCCACAGCCATCGACCTCGAAATCGCCCGGCGCGCGGGTGCTCCGACCGGTCGTCCGGAAGGGATTCCCGCCGAGCAGTGACGGCCGTGGGAGCGGTGTGACTGCTCGGCGAGGTCCGGGACTGATCAGGCCGTGGCCGTCCCGGGCGCCGCGTGGGCCTCGGCCGGGGTGCGCGAGCGGCGTCCCCGACGAGCCCCTTGGCGCAGCACCGACGAGCGCCCCCGATTGGGCACCGTCCACAGGTCGTGACCGTGC
Organism: Actinokineospora spheciospongiae; assembly: GCF_000564855.1. Classification (GTDB taxonomy): domain Bacteria; phylum Actinomycetota; class Actinomycetes; order Mycobacteriales; family Pseudonocardiaceae; genus Actinokineospora; species Actinokineospora spheciospongiae. The sequence continues at coordinate 6,728 of NZ_AYXG01000051.1, read as the reverse complement.
ACGCCCCACCCGTCAAGCAGCGCATTCGCTGCCAGAAACCCGGTGGTGGCAGCCCGTTCCATCAACGCCACAGGCAGCTCCACCCGCACCAGATCCCCCGCGAGCACCACCGTGGGATCTGATGTGGACACAGCAGGTCGATCGGCGAAGGTCCCCGGAGCGAACAGCGGACAGTCATCCCGCAACACGTGCTCGGTGTGCACCGCCGTGGCACCACGCAGCTCCGGATACACCGCCTCAGCCTCAGCGAGCAGCGCAGGGACCACCTGATCCAGATCCGGGTCCCGCTCAAGCGCATAGGCGTGCAGCTCGACCACCGAGCCCCCAGTCCGCTCCCGCCACGCAGCCGACTCACCCTCGAAGCAGTCGAGCACGCTGATGTTGTCCAGGTAGCGGTACCCGCTGGTCCCCAGGAACGCGGCGCGGTCCAGGCGGGCCGGGCGGTCGAGCCAGAACCGGCTCACCAGGAACGGCGGCGCGGTGCGCAACCCGGCGATCCGCTGCCGCCACCCCGGGTCGCCCAGGTCGGTGGACCGCTCGACCAGCCCGCGCAGCCCGGCGGTGTCGGCGGCCAGCACCACCGCGTCGAACTCGCCGTCGAGCGCGGTCGAGGCCCGCACCCGGTGGCGGCGGTCCCGGCCGCGACCCACCGACTCCACCTCGACCCCCGTGCACACGGTGGCGCCCAGCCCGGTCAGGTACGCGCGCAGCGGGCCCCACAGCGTGATCGGGTACGGGTCGCTCGGCACGTCGAACAGCAGGCCCTCGCTGGAGCCCAGGAAGTAGATGTGGAACATGGTGGCCAGCTCCGCCGCCGACAGGGCGCCGGGGTGGGCGAAGAAGCTGCGGGAGAACACCTCGAACGCCAGGTGCCGCGCCGCCTCCGGGAAGGCGATGTCGCGCAGGAACGTGTCCGCGTCGACGGCGTCCAGCGCGTCGTAGATCCCCGGCACCGACACGTCGAACAGCTGCGCCGCCGCCGCGGGGTTCATCCGCACCAGGTCGCGTGCGGTGAAGGTCTCGCTGCGCAGCACGAACGACGCCACGTTCCACGGTGGGGTCAGCGGCAGACCGGCGAAGCTCTCCGCGGTCCCGTTGTCGTGGCGCAGCGGGTAGTCGGCGACCGGGCGCAGCATGGCCAGGTCCGGGTCCACCCGGCGCAGGAGCGCGCGCAGGTTGTAGTACTGGCGGAAGAAGGCGTGGAAACCGCGGGTCATGGTGGCGGGGGAGCCGTCGGCGTGGGTGCCGGTCCACCCGGTGACCCGGCCGCCGAGGTCCGGCTCGCGCTCCAGCAGGGTCACCGCCACCCCGCGCTCGGCCAGGCCCACCGCCGCGCTGACCCCGGCGATCCCGCCGCCGACGACCGCGACCCTGGGCTGTCGGTCGAGGTGGCCGGTGTCCGGCCTGCCCGCGGGACCGGGAATCCTTGTGGCGGAACGATCCCGCCCCGGGGTCGACGACGAGGACCACAACGGCAGCATGTCCCAGAGTCTGGCGCAGCCGCGCACCCCCTGCCGGATGAACCGGCGGGCGGTCGGTCACCGTGCCGCGCGGCGGTCGGGCCCCTAGGCTCGACGCCATGTTCGTCTCGCGCGGCACCGGTCGGCCGCCCACCCCCGTCCGCGCGCGGGTCCTGCCCGTGGCGGCCGCGGTGCTGGGCGCGGCGTCGGTGCTGTGCCAGATCCTCTACTCCCGGACCGACCCCGGCCAGCGCATCCCGTGGACGATCCTCACGGTGGTGGCCTTCGCCGCCGCCTCCGTCCTCGACGCCGCCTCCCGGCAGGGCGCGCGGGGGGTGCTGGCGCTGCTCGGCCTCGCCGGGGTCGGCGGCCTCGCCGTGGAGGTGCTGGGCAGCCACACCGGGTTCCCGTTCGGCGAGTACGCCTACCGCGGCGACCTCGGGTGGTCGGTGGCGGGCGTGCCGCTGGTGGTGCCGCTGGCCTGGGTGATGATGGCCTGGCCCGCCCTGCTGGTCGGCCGCGCCCTGGTCGGGGGCCGCCGCTGGTGGGCGGTGGCGCTGGTGGGCGGCTGGGCGCTGGCGTCCTGGGACGTGTTCCTCGACCCGCAGATGGTCGACGCCGGGCACTGGTCCTGGGCCTCGCCGACGCCCGCGCTGCCGGGGGTCGAGGGCATCCCGCTGACCAACTTCGCCGGGTGGCTGGTGGTCGCGGTCACCATGATCGCGCTGCTGCACCGGTCGCTGCCGGAGCGCCCGACCGACCTCGACCTGCGGGTGGGGCCCGCGCCGCTGCTGTACCTGTGGACCTACGGGTCCTCGGTCTGGGCGCACGCGTTCTTCTTCGGCAGGCCGTGGGTCGCCCTGGTCGGCGGGGTGCTGATGGGCGCGGTCGCGCTCCCGTTCGCCCGGTCGGTGTGGCGGCAGGGGACCGCGCTCGCGGCTGCCCGGCGGCGCCGGTGAGGGCACCCTGGACCACCGCGGCCGCCGCCGTGGCCGTGGGCGGCGCCGTGCACTCGGTGGTCAACGCCAGGCTGATGCGCTCCGCGCCCACCGACCCGCCACCCTGCACCGAGCGCGTGTCGGTGCTGCTCCCGGTGCGCGACGAGGCCCACCGGGTCGAGCCGACGCTGCGCTCCCTGCTGGCCCAGCGCGGGGTCGCCGACCTGGAACTGCTGGTCCTGGACGACGGCTCCACCGACGGCACCGCCGACGTGGTCCGCGCGGTCTGCGGGGCCGACCCCCGGGTGCGCCTGCTGACCGGCACCCCGCCGCCCGAGGGCGTGCTGGGCAAGCCGAACGCCTGCGCCCAACTCGCCGCCGAGGCCACCGGGGACGTGCTGGTCTTCGTCGACGCCGACGTGGTCTTCACCGACCAGGCGATCGCGTCCGCGGTGTGGTCCCTGCGCTCGGCCGACCTGGACCTGGTCTCCCCGTTCCCCCGCCAACTCGCCGACGGCTGGGGGCCGAGGCTGGCGCAGCCGCTGTTGCCGTGGTCGCTGGTGGTGTCGCTGCCCATGCGCGTGGCCGAGAAGTCCACCCGCCCCTCGCTGGCGGCGGCCAACGGCCAGTTCCTCGTCGTCGACGCCACCGCCCTGCGCCGCTGCGGCGGCTGGGCATCGGTGTCCGACGCCGTCCTCGACGACATGGCCCTGGCCCGCCGGGTCCGGCTCAGCGGTGGTCGCACCGCGGCGGTCGACGGCAGCGCCGTCGCCGAGTGCCGGATGTACGAGGACTGGGCCCAGCTCCGCGACGGCTACACCAAGTCCCTGTGGTCGGCGACCGGGTCACCACCGGCCGCCGCGGTGTTCGCAGCGGTGTTCGGCTGGCTGTACCTGCTGCCCCCGGTCGCCGCGCTGTTCGGCTCCCGGGCCGGGCTGGTGGGCTACCTGGCGGCCGTGGCCAGCCGCGCCGTCGCCGCCCGCCGCACCGGGGGCCGGGTGTGGCCGGACGCTTGGGCGCACCCGGCCTCGGCGGGGGTGGTGCTGGTCCTGCTGCACCGCACCTGGCGCGGCAGGCGCGCGGGAACCCTGGAGTGGAAAGGCCGCCCGATCACCGGCCGACGACTGGCGGCGCGGTGAGCAGCCCTCCACCTCGCCCGGGCCGGGATGGGCCGCACCGGGCGCCGACGGCTCGTGCCGTGTCCACGGCCGGGGTGCGCGGGCTCGGGTGGGCGCCGGGCCACCCCGCCGCGTCGAGGGCCGCTGCGCCGCGTGATCAGCTCGGCTCGTCGGCCCGGGCAGAGGGCGAATCCTGTTCGGGCCAGGGCAGTCCGCCCAGGGCGGCGGTGATGCCGACCGCCAACTGGATCAAACCCACGGCCGAGACACCGAGCCACAGCACCACGCCCACTGCCGCCCACGACCACCCCAGCCAGGGTGTCCCACCGGGGAACGCACCGGCCCCCGCCGCGATCACCGCCGTCACGACGACGCGCGTCGGCCGTTCGGCCACCGTCACTACCCCCGCGCCGACCATGCCCACCCCTTGGGCGCGCGCCCTGGCGTACTCGTGCACGAACACCGCCGCCGCGATCACCGCGCACCACAGCGGGTCCGCGCCCAGCACCAGCGGGACCGCCACGAAACCCAGGTCCCCCAACCGGTCCGCCACGGCGTCCACCACCGCCCCCAGCGGCCGGGCCCGGCCGGTGATCAGCGCCACCGCCCCGTCGAGGCCGTCGAGCAGGCCGGTGAGGACCACCAGCACCCCCGCCACCAACGGCCACCGCCCACCCTGCGCCGCCACCGCGACGGCGGCCCAGGCGGTCAGCACGCCCAGCGCGGACAGCGCGTCCGGTGACACCCGCCGCAGCGGGTGGGCGCAGCGGTGCACCAACCGCAGCCAGCCCACCGCCAAGGCGTTCCCGGACACGTCGGTGCCGTGCAACCGGGACCAGCCCGCGACGGCTTCTTCGCGCTCGTCCACCCGTGTTCCTCCCCACCGAGACCGCCTCACCGTACGGCGTGGTGGTGGGGGCGCGCTGAGAACGGGTACGCACCGCCCATGACCGCCCCGGTGTTCCCCACCACCCGAGTGCTCGACCGGTCCCGCCGGGTCGTCCGCCACGCCCTGCGCGCCCTGCGCGGGCGGGACCTGTCGCTGTGGACGGCCGGGTTGACGTTCTTCGCCTGCATCGCCGCGGTGCCGGTGCTGCTGCTCGCCCTGCGCGGCGCGGCCCTGCTCACCTCCGACCGGTTCACCGCCGACGGTGTCGCGGCACTGGTCGAGGCGTTGCCCGACGCCCACGACGGTCGGGAGGGGTTGCCTGCGCTGGTGGAGGCGGCGCTGCGCAGCCCGTGGTGGGTGCTGCTCGTCGCGCTGCCGCCCGCCACCTTCTACGGCGAGGGCCTGCGCCGGGCCATGCGGCAGGTCGCCCACTCCCCGCCGGGGGCGCTCGTGGGGTGGAAGGGGCGGTTCGGCTTCCTGCCGATCGTGCTGCTGAGCCCGGTCCTGGTGGTGCTGCTGCTGGTCACCGCCCCGGCCGTCGCCCCGCTGTACACCGGGGGCGGGGCCGGGCCGGTGTGGGGGGTGGTCGCGACCTTCCACGTGGACTGGTTGGTGGTCTCGGTGTGCCTGTCGGTCGTGTATGTGGTGCACTCGCCTGCGGAACTCCCCGCGCTGACCGCGGTCGCCTGCGGGTTCGGGACGGGGGCGGTGGTGTCGGGTTTCCTGCACGGCTTCCTGCTGTTCCTGAGCTTCCCGCTCGACTGGTCGGTCCCGTTCGCGGGCATCGGCGTGGTGGGGGAGGCGGTGGCCCTGGCGCTGTGGCTGTACCTGCTGCACGTGCTGGTGCTCCTGGGCTACCGGGTCGCCCTCAGCGTGCGGGCCACGCGGCAGGCGGCGGAGTGAGATCGGCGGAACCGCGGGGTTCGACGGAGGAGGAACAGAGGATGTCCATGCTCGACGCGCTGCGCGACCGGTGGCCGGACGCGGTGCCGGTGCGCCCGCTGGCCCGGCGGTTCTGGTCCCGGCAGCACCCGACGTTCCGGGAGGCCAAGCCCGCCCTGATCGACGCCGCCGCCGCCCGCGCCGCCGCCCGCCCGTCCGGCAACTGGTTCGTCTTCGCCGCCAGCACCGACATCCGCCCCGACCGTCCCTTCGGGACCCACGTCGGCCCGGTCGAACTGGTCGCCTGGCGCGACGCCGGAGGCGGGCTGGTGGTCGGCCCGGGCGCCTGCCCGCACCTGGGTGCACCGCTGGCCGAGGGCAAGGTGGAGTGCGGCACGCTGCGCTGCCGCTGGCACGGCATGCCCCTGGACCGCGAGGGCGGCTTCGGCTGGAACCCCCTGCCCGCCCACGACGACGGTGTCCTGGTCTGGGTCCGCCTCGACCGGCTGGGCGGGGAAACGCCACTGCCCACCCCCGTCCTGCCCGAACGCCCCGACCCCACCGCCGCCATCGCGGCGGTGGCCACCGCCACGGGCACCTGCGAACCCGGCGACATCATCGCCAACCGGCTCGACCCCTGGCACGGCTCCTGGTTCCACCCGTACGCCTTCGCCCGCCTCACCGTCGAACACGCCCCCAACCCGGAAGTCGTCGAAGAAGCCGACGACCGGTTCCTGGTGGACGTCACCTACCTGCTCGGCGCCCGCCTGGGCGTCCCGGTCCGCGCGGAGTTCCACTGCCCGGAACCCCGCACGGTCGTCATGCGCATCACCGCCGGGGAAGGCACCGGCAGCGTGGTCGAAACCCACGCCACCCCACTGCCGGACGGCCCCGACGGCCGCGCCCGCACCTCGGTCATCGAAGCGGTCATCGCCACCTCCGACCGCCCCGGCTTCACCACCGCCACCCGCATCGCTCCACTCCTGCGCCCCCTGATGCGCTGGGGCGCCACCCGCCTCTGGCGCGACGACCTCGCCTACGCCGAGCGCCGCTACGCCCTGCGCACCACAACGGAACCAGCACCCCACCTGACCCGAAACCACACCTGACCCACCCGCCCGCCCACCAACCGGCGGCCAACCACACGAAACCCCACCGGCGCAGCAACAACCAGCCGGCCACCCCAAACCTCACCGGCGCAGCAGCCCAATCGGCCACCTCGAAACCGCCGGCCCGGCGAGCGAGTGCCCGGGTGGATGGATGCGCTTGGCGGCCGACCACCCCCGCAACCGCCAGCCTGGCGAGCGAACTGCCCGGGTGGGTGGATGCGCTTGCCCAGCCACCCACCCCCGAAACCGCCGGCCCGGCGAGCAACTGCCCGGTGGGCGGAGGTCCTGAACGCAGGCCGACCGCCCCGAGAACCGCCGGCCTGGCGAGCGAA
>NZ_AYXG01000050.1 GCF_000564855.1 Actinokineospora spheciospongiae | reverse complement strand
GACGAACGGCACGTTCGCCTTGAGCAGGTAGCGCTGCTGGGCGCCGCCCTCGGTCGCCGAGCCCCAGCCCATGACGGTGAACGTGCCGGAGTCGTAGGCGGTGCTGGTGGCCAGCGGCAGGGTCGCCGCCCCGGTGATGGGTGAGGCCAGCTTGATCAGCGCCCAGTCACCACCGGTCGAGGTCGAGTAACCCGGGTTGCGGTACACGTAGGTCGACTTGCGGGTGACCCGGCTGCTGCTCTGCAGGTCGACCACCCCGTAGGTGGCGGTGATGCTGCTGTTGTTGCCGGTCCCGTTCACGCAGTGCGCGGCGGTGAGCACGAGCTGGTTGGTGTACATCGCGCCGCCGCAGCCCATCGACAGCCGCACCATCCACGGGAACTC
>NZ_AYXG01000049.1 GCF_000564855.1 Actinokineospora spheciospongiae | reverse complement strand
GGCGCACGCCGACGTGGTGCTCATCTCCGGGCACGACGGCGGCACCGGCGCCTCGCCGCTGTCGTCGATCAAGCACGCGGGCGGGCCGTGGGAGCTGGGCCTGGCCGAGACGCAGCAGACGCTGCTGGCCAACCGGCTGCGCGACCGGATCGTGGTGCAGACCGACGGGCAGCTCAAGACCGGCCGCGACGTGGTCATCGCGGCGCTGCTGGGCGCCGAGGAGTTCGGCTTCGCCACCGCGCCGCTGGTGGTGTCGGGCTGCGTGATGATGCGCGTGTGCCACCTCGACACCTGCCCGGTGGGCGTGGCCACGCAGAACCCGACGCTGCGGGCGAAGTTCTCCGGCAAGCCGGAGTTCGTGGTGAACTTCTTCGAGTTCATCGCCCAGGAGGTGCGCGAGTACCTGGCGGCGCTGGGCTTCCGCTCCATCGAGGAGGCCGTCGGGCACGCCGAGGTGCTCGACACCCGCACCGCGGTCGACCACTGGAAGGCCGCCGGGCTCGACCTGACGCCGATCTTCCACGTGCCGGAGCTGGAGCCGCGCGCGGTCCGGCACCGGGTCACCGCCCAGGACCACGGCCTGGACCGGGCACTGGACAACACGCTGATCCAGCTCGCCGAGGGGTCGCTGAACTCCGGCGACAAGGTGCGCCTGGAGCTGCCGGTGCGCAACGTCAACCGGACCGTGGGCACCATGCTCGGCTCGGAGCTGACCAAGCGCTGGGGCGGCGAGGGCCTGCCCGACGACACGATCGACGTGACCTTCACCGGCACGGCGGGGCAGTCGTTCGGCGCGTTCATCCCCAAGGGCATCACGCTGCGGCTGGTCGGCGACGGCAACGACTACGTCGGCAAGGGCCTGTCCGGCGGGCGGATCACGGTGCGCCCGCACCCGGGGGCGCAGTTCGCCGCCGAGGCGCACGTGATCGCGGGCAACGTGATCGGCTACGGCGCCACCGGCGGGGAGATCTTCCTGCGCGGCAAGGTGGGCGAGCGGTTCTGCGTGCGCAACTCCGGCGCGCTGGCCGTCGTCGAGGGCGTCGGCGACCACGCCTGCGAGTACATGACCGGTGGCCGGGTGGTGGTGCTCGGGCCGACCGGGCGCAACTTCGCGGCGGGCATGTCCGGCGGCGTCGCCTACGTGCTGAACCTGTCGAAGGCGCGGATCAACCCGGAGATGGTCGACCTCGACCCGCTCGACGCCGACGACCACGACTTCCTGCGGCAGACCGTCGCCAAGCACCTCGCCGAGACCGATTCGGCGGTGGCGCGCGCGCTGCTGGCGGACTGGGACGACTCGGTCACCCGGTTCACCAAGGTGATGCCGAAGGACTACAAGCGGGTGCTCGCCGCCCAGGCCGCCGCCGTGCGCGACGGCCGCGACATCGACCAGGCGATCATGGAGGCCTCGCATGGCTGACCCCAAGGGCTTTCTCACCACCCGCCGCGACGCCCCCGCGAGCCGCCCGGTGTTCCTGCGGCTGCGGGACTGGCGCGAGGTGTACGAGGCCGACAGCGTCGCCGAGTTCACCAAGGGCGGCAAGGGCTCCGAGCAGGCCGGGCGCTGCATGGACTGCGGCATCCCGTTCTGCCACCAGGGCTGCCCGCTGGGCAACCTGGTCCCGGAGTGGAACACGCTGGTGTGGCGGGACGACTGGCGCGCGGCGAGCGAGCGGCTGCACGCGACGAACAACTTCCCCGAGTTCACCGGCACGCTGTGCCCGGCGCCGTGCGAAGCCGCGTGCGTGCTGGGCATCAACGACGACCCGGTGAGCATCAAGCGCGTCGAGATCTCGATCGTCGACCGCGCCTGGGACGAGGGCTGGGTGACCCCGCAGGCGCCGACGGTCAAGACCGGCAAGAAGGTCGCCGTCGTCGGCTCCGGCCCGGCCGGGCTGGCCGCCGCCCAGCAGCTCACCCGCGCGGGCCACGACGTGGTGGTCTACGAGCGGGCCGACGCCATCGGCGGGCTGCTGCGCTACGGCATCCCCGAGTTCAAGATGGAGAAGTTCCGCCTCGACCGCCGCCTGGCGCAGATGCGCGCGGAGGGCACGCTGTTCCAGACTGGGGTCGACATCGGCGTCGACATCACGGTGGAGCAACTGCGCGCCGACCACGACGCGGTGGTGCTGGCGGGCGGGGCCACCGCGTGGCGCGACCTGCCGGTGCCCGGCCGCGACCTGGCGGGCATCCACCAGGCGATGGAGTACCTGCCGCCCGCCAACAAGGTGGCGGCGGGGTCGCTGGAGCGCTCCCCCATCCACGCCGAGGGCAAGCACGTGGTGGTCATCGGCGGCGGCGACACCGGCGCGGACTGCGTCGGCACCGCCCACCGCCAGGGCGCCCGGTCGGTCACCCAACTGGAGATCATGCCCCGGCCCGCCGAGGCTCGCTCCGAGCTGCACCCGTGGCCGACCTACCCGATGCTCTACCGGGTCACCTCGGCGCACGAGGAGGGCGGCGAACGCGTCTACGCCGTGTCCACCACCGAGTTCGTCGGCGACGAGCAGGGCAACGTCCGCGCCCTGCGGCTCACCGAGGTGGCCAACGAGGGCGGCCGGTTCGTCCCGGTCGAGGGCAGCGAGCGCGAGATCCCGGCCGAGCTGGTCACCCTGGCGATGGGCTTCGTCGGCCCGGAGAAGGGCCCCCTGCTCGACGGCCTCGGCGTCGACCTGGACCCGCGCGGCAACGTGGCCAGGGCCCGCGACTACCAGACCAACGTTCCCGGCGTGTTCACCGCCGGGGACATGGGCCGCGGCCAGTCGCTGATCGTGTGGGCCATCGCGGAGGGCCGCGCGGCCGCCGCGGGCGTCGACACCTACCTCACCGGCCGCACGGTGCTGCCCCGCCCGATCGAGCCGACGGACCGCCCCCTGGTCTGACGCCCCCGAGGACGAACGACCCGCGAGCAACGGCGCTCGCGGGTCGTTCCCGTTCGATACCGTGACCCCGACCCAGCGCGAGGGAGCGACCCGTGGCGATCGACAGGCGGTTCACCGGCAAGGTCGGGGTCCCCGACGGGGAGCTGGCCTTCGAACTGCGGGGCGCGGGAACCCCGGTGGTCCTGCTGCACGGCGGTGCGCTGGACCGCAGCACGTGGGACGCGGAGTCAGCCCTCCTGGCCGCGAACCACACGGTCATCCGCTACGACGCCCGAGGCCACGGCAATTCCTCCACGCCCACCGCCCCCTTCGCCCACCACGAGGACCTGCACAGCCTGCTGCGCGCCCTCGAACTGCCGAGCGCGACGCTGGTGGGCCTCTCCCTGGGCGCGCGCACCGGCATCGACTTCGCCCTCACCCACCCGGACCAGGTGGAGCGGCTGGTGCTGGTCGCCCCCGGCATCAGCGGGATGGCGTTCGAAGACCCGTTCGTGCTGGAGCACCTGCGGCAGATCGGCGAATCCGGCGGGGACACCACGGTGCTCGCGGAGTGCTTCCTGCGCATGTGGGTGGACGGCCCCCACCGCTCCCCCACCGAGGTCGACCCGGCACTCCGAACCCGGTGCGCCACGATCGCCACGGCGAACCTCACCCGCCACAACCCCGGGGGTCAGCGGTTCGCCACCGAGGTCGGCGCCTGGAACCGACTCGCAGACCTGACCGCACCGACCCTGCTGGTGGTCGGCGACCAGGACTCGACGGACATCCACGGCGCCGTCAACCGCATCGCCGCAGCCGCGCCCGCCGCACGGGCGGAGGTCGTCCCCGGCGCGGGCCACCTGGTGAACCTGGAACGCCCAGCGGACTTCCACCGCCTGCTGCTCGACTTCCTCGACCGGTAGCGGTCGGTCCCGGGCTCACCAGGGCGTGGGCAGCACCATCACGAGGAGAGCCAGACCCCACACCACGGTCAGCCTGCTCAAGATTCGCATACCGACGAACTTACGCCGAAGGCCCGCCCCCGACCAGGGGCGAGCCTCCCGCCAACAGCCAAAAGTGAGCACAACCAGCCATCCGGTCGACCCAGCCCGCCCATCCACCAGGAACAACACCGGCACAGCAGCCCAGCCGACCACCCCGAGAACCGCCGGCCCGGCTACGGATATGCCCGGGTGGGTGGATGTGTTTGGCCGGGGGTGGCGATC
>NZ_AYXG01000048.1 GCF_000564855.1 Actinokineospora spheciospongiae | reverse complement strand
CGTCGTCGTCGGTTCCGTCGTGGTGGTCGTCGGTTCCGTCGTCGTCGTGGTCGGCTCGGTGGTCGTGGTGGTGGGGTCGGTGGTGGTCGTGGTCTCCACCGGCGTGATCTGGAACGTGGCCAGCGTGACGTTCTGGCCCGGCACCACGGTGCACAGCGAGTCGAACGTGCCCAGGCCGGTCAGCGTGCCGTCGGCGCGCTTGGGCGACAGGGTCAGCTTGAGGTCACCGAGGGTGATCTTCGCTTCGCCCGGCTTCTGGAACGACAGCGAGGGGGTCGAGCCGGTGGCCGGGATGTCGAACGCGCCCGACGCCGGGACGTTGGTCTTCGGGACCGCGATCGGCACGTTCACCGGCAGCGTGATGTCCGGGGCCGCCACGGTCGCGCCCGCCAGGGCGGTGCCCTCCACGGTGGCCGCGCCGACCAGGGACAGGCCCTGCGTCGCGGTGCCCGAGACGGTGGTGATCGCCTGGATGTCGAAGGCGCCGGTCTGCTCGCCGACGGCGACCGAGGTGGGCAGGTCGGTGTTGATGACGACCTTGATGTCCTGGTTGCCGATCAGCGGGAACGGGCACGAGTAGTTCAGGGTCAACGACACCGGGGCCGCGGAGCTGGTGCCGCCGCCGAGCAGCAGCCCGGTCGCGACCAGACCGACGGAGGTGGTGGCGGCGAGACCCGCCAGCACCTTCTTGGAAACCTTGGGACGCATCAGGGTTTAGACCTTCCTGGGGTATCAGCGGTGATACAGGGAAATACTTCCAGGCCCGCCCGGCCCGAATGTTCTTTCCGAGGGGTCCGCAGGGGAAACGAAACCACGCTCACCTCCGCGTGCGCAAGGAGCGTTCTTTCTTTTCCGATGTGTACACCTCTCGGTTACCCGGCAACGACGCCGAGTGGTTTACAGAGCTCGATCCGTTGTCCCGCTTGGCAATCGCCGACTTGCTCGAAGTGGTCGCTTCCGCGTCGGCTTTTCGTCCGGAAGTGATGAAAAACGTTCCGGCGGTCACCAGCCACAGGCTCCAGAGGACATAACCGGCGAAATTGGCCGCATCCGCGAACTCGAAGCCGAGTGGCACCAGGACGCCCGCGGCGATCATCGGCACCGAGGCTGCCGCGAGTGCGAGCGAGAACCGCCCGCCGGGCATCCGGCGTCCGAGCGCGACGGCGGCGAGGGTGGTCCACGCGGCGGTCAGCAGGTACCCGACCGTCTCGCCGAGCACCGTGCCGAGCGCGGTGTGGACGACCGGGAAGGACTCGACGTCCAGGAACGGCACCAGCAGCGGCCAGCGCAGCAGTCCGACGACCTGGACCGCCGCGGCGGCCACGCCGATCACCGCCAGTGCCCGGCCGTACCGCCCCGCGTGGCGGCGCAGGCGCAGCGCGATCGGGGCCAGCAGGCCCGCGCCGACCGCGAGCAGCAGGAACGTCGAGCCGATGAGGACGGGCCGCCGGTGGAAGCGCGCCAGCACCTCGGCCGCCGGGTGGCCGAGCACGTCGGGGTAGTCGAAGACCGCGCCGAGGACGGCGAAGGCGGTGTTCGCCGCCACCGCCCCGGCGACCATCAGCGTTCCGGTGGTCCGGTCGCGCACGGCGACCCCCTTTCTGTACGTCGTACAATTTGTACGCTGTGCAGAGTTAATCCTGTACGCTGTCCAACGTCAAGGGTCGAGCCGAGGAGGAGTCGAATGCCGGGACGCCCGGGACCCCGGCGCACGCTGTCGCCGGAGACCATCACCGACGCGGCGCTGCGCCTGCTCGACGAGAGCGGCGCGGAGGCGCTGTCGATGCGCGGGATCGCGGCCGCCGCCGGGGTCGCGCCGAACGCCCTCTACACCTACTTCCCGGACAAGGCCGCGGTCGTGCGCGCCGTCTTCGACCGGCTCCTCGGCAGGCACGGCATCCCGCCGCTGACCGGACCGGGGCGCTGGGACGAGCGGCTGCGCGGGGCCGCCGTGGGGTTGCGGGAGGGCGTGCTGGCCCACCCGGGTTCGGCGGCGCTGCTGATGTCGGCCCCGCTGGACGGGCCGGAGGCGCTGCGGCTCGGCGAACTGGTGCTCGACGCCCTCGCCGAGGCGGGCCTGGACCGCGAGACGGCCGCGCGGGCGTCCTACTCGGTCATCGTCCACGTGCTGGGCTCGATCGCGCTGGAGGCCGCCGACCAGGGGGCGGCGCCGTCGGAGGCGGAGCGGATCGGCGGGCGGCGGGCCGGGCTGGCCGCCCTCCCGGCGGACCGGTACCCGCGCACGGTGGCCGCCGCCGACGTCATCGCGCGGTACAACACCGTGGAGCAGTACCTCTGGGGCCTCGACCGGCTGCTCGCGGGCATCACCGGCGGCTGACCCCCGTCCGTCCACAGAGGATGCCCCGGTCGTGGGCTCGACACGTCTGGTAGGACAGGTGCGTGCAGTGGACACTCGAAGTCGTCGTCGTGCCCGTCTCCGACGTGGACCGGGCCAAGGAGTTCTACGCCGACCGGCTCGGCTTCACCCTCGACCACGACGCCCGCGTCAGCGACGACATGCGGGTGGTGCAGCTCACCCCGCCCGGCTCCGGCTGCTCGATCGTGATCGGCACCGGCGTCGGCGTCATGGAACCCGGCTCCCTCAAGGGGTTGCAGCTCGTCGTCGGCGACATCCGCGCCGCGCACGCGCAGTTGGCCGAGCGGGGCGTGACGACCACGCCGGTGCAGGTCGCCGGACCCGGCGGGTTCCGCCCCGCCGAGCCCGACGACGACCTGAACAACCAGGGCTTCCTGTTCTTCGACGACCCCGACGGCAACGGCTGGGTCGTCCAGCAGATCACCGCCCGCCTCAACCCGCCGGGTACGTCCGGGGGGTGAACACGGCCGTCGAGCCGTCGCCGCGCTCGACCACCCTGGTCTGCGACGAGCCGATCAGCAGCAGGCAGCGCATGTCCACGGTGGTCGGGTCCAGCTCGTCCAACCGCAGCACCCGGACCGTCTCCTGCGGACCGCCCACGTCGCGCCCGATGACCACCGGGGTGTCCGGGGAGCGGTGGCGCAGCAGCACGTCCCGCGCCTCGCCGAGCTGCCAGGTCCGCGACTTCGACGCCGGGTTGTAGATCGCGATCGCCAGGTCGGCGGCGGCCACCGCGTCCAGGCGGCGCACGATGACCTCCCACGGCTTGAGCCGGTCCGACAGCGAGATGGTGGCGAAGTCGTGCCCCAGCGGCGCCCCGACCCGGCTGGCCACCGCCTGCGCGGCGGTCAACCCGGGCAGCACCCGCACCGGCACGTCCTTCCACTGCGGGTCGGTCGCCACCTCCAGCACCGCCGCGGCCATGGCGAACACGCCGGGGTCACCGGAGGAGACCACCGCGACCCGCCGCCCGCGCTTGGCCAGGTCGAGCGCGAACGCCGCCCGCTCGGCCTCCACCTGGTTGTCCGAGGCGTGCCTGCGCTGCCGCGGGTTCGGCGCCACCCGCGCCAGGTACGTCGTGTACCCGACCAGGTCGTCGGCCACCGCCAGCGCCTCCTGCGCCTCCGGTGTCAGCCACGGCCGCCCCGCCGGACCGGTGCCCACGACGGTCACCGAGCCCCCCACCGAGCCGGTCGCCACGTGCGGCGACACCCCGGCGGCCACCCCGTCGTTGACCGGGCTGGGCAGCAGCGCCAGGGAGAAGTACGGAACCGACGCCGGGTCCACCTCGGCCAGCGGCAGCGCCCGCCCCTGCTCCCAGGTCGCCCGCTCCACGTACAGCGCCCGGTCGAGCTTCCCGGCCGCCTCGAACGCCCCGCGCACCTTGTCGAAGTTGCGCCCCAGCTTGAGCACCGCCGCGGAGTCGGTGGCCGCGAGCCGCGCCGACAGCGCCTCGGCGGGCAGCGTCCCCGGCAGCACGGTCAGCACCTCCTCGCCCTCGACCAGCGGCACGCCCAGGACCGCCGACGCCGCGCTGACCGAGGTCACCCCGGGCACGACCTCGGTGGCGTAGCGACCGCAGAGCCGCTTGTGCATGTGCATGTAGGAGCCGTAGAACAGCGGGTCGCCCTCGGCGAGCACCACCACGTCGCGCCCGGCGTCGAGGTGCGCGGCCAGCCGGGCGGCGGCGGCTTCGTAGAAGTCGGCCATGGCGCCCGCGTAGCCGCCGGGGTGATCGGTGGTCTCCACCGTCAGCGGGTAGACGAGCTGTTCCTCGATCTGCCCCTCCCGCAGGTAGGGGGCGGCGACACCGCGCGCGATCGACCGGCCGTGCCGGGCCGAGTGGTAGGCGACCACCGCGGCCGAGGAAATCAGCCGGGCCGCCTTCACCGTCACCAGCTCGGGGTCGCCGGGGCCCAGGCCGACCCCGTACAGCGTGCCGGTCATTCCTCCTCGCTCGCGATCGCGTTGATCGCGGCCACGGCCATCGCGCTGCCGCCGCGCCGACCGCGCACC
The DNA here is from genome assembly GCF_000564855.1 of Actinokineospora spheciospongiae. Taxonomy (GTDB): domain Bacteria; phylum Actinomycetota; class Actinomycetes; order Mycobacteriales; family Pseudonocardiaceae; genus Actinokineospora; species Actinokineospora spheciospongiae. Next base: position 93,579 of record NZ_AYXG01000048.1, on the reverse strand, counting down.
ACCAGGTACGGGACCTCACCGGGGTACGCGGCCAGGGCGTCCTTGGACTCGGCGGCGCCGATGAACCCGACCGGCAGCCCGAGGACCGCCGCCGGGCGGCCCGCGCCCGACTCGATCAGCTCCAGCAGCCGGAACAGCGCGGTCGGCGCGTTGCCGATCGCCACCACGGCGCCGTTGAGGTGGTCGCGCCACAGCTCCAGCGCCGCCGCGCTGCGGGTGTTGCCCAGCTCCTCGGCCAGACCCGGCACCCGCGGGTCCGTCAGCGTGCAGAGGACGTCGTTGTCCGCGGGCAGCCTGCGGCGGGTGATGCCGGAGGCGACCATGTGCGCGTCGCACAGGATCGGGTGCCCGGCCAGCAGCGCGGCGCGCGCGGAGCTGACCACGTCGGGGGAGTAGGCCACGTCGTCGACCAGGTCGACCATGCCGCAGGCGTGGATCATCCGCACCACCACCCTGGCCACGTCCTCGGGCAGCCCGTCCAGCCGCGCCTCGGACCGGATCGTGGCGAACGACCGCCGGTAGATCTCCTGGCCGTCCTTCACGTAGTCGGGCACCGTGTAGCCATTTTCGCTGTACTCGCTCACCGCTGTTCCCTTCCCTGGGTCGCCGCCTCGACCACCCGCTCGCCGGGCACCGCCCGACCGTCGACGAGGTAGCCGGCCTCCGTGGCCACCACGTCCAGCACATCCCCGGCGGGCCGCCCGCACCGCCGGTCACAGCCCGACCAGTGCACCGCCCGCCCGCCGACCCGCAGCCCGCGCGCCGCCGCCTGCACGTCGGCGTGCGCCTTGGCGCAGCCCGGCCGCCCGGTGCACGCGGTCACCCCGATCCCCGGGTCCTCCGCCGAGGTCAGCAACCCCACGTCGGCCAACCCGGACCCGTCGCCGCGCACCACCGCACCCCGCCAGGGGGTGAGCACGACCTCGCCGCGATCCGCCAGCGCGGCGGCCTGCTCGCGGGTGATCCGTCCCAGTGGCACGGCCACCGCGTACCCGGCACCGCCGTCACCGAACCCGACCGGCCCGATCGGCCCGGCCGTCACCGGCGGGGTGACCGTAACCCGCGCGGGCCCCGCGCCCAGCCGGGTGGCGATCTCCGCCACACCCGCGCCCAGCTCGCGCACCCGCCACTGCCCGTCGCGCAGCTCCAGGAACGCCCGCGCGGCGGCCAGCACCGCCCCGACCACCTCGCCCGGGCGCACCCGCACACCGTGGTCGGCGCCGCCGAGCAGGACCGCCACCGCGTCGCCGACCGGCAGCGCGGCCACGTCGGCCCCGGCCCAGGCCACGTCGCCGCGCCCGTCGTCCAGGCAGAACAGGAACCGGCCGGGCAGCCCGGCGAGGCCGGGGTCCGCGCACAGGCCCGCGTCCAGCTCGGCCACCCACCGCTGCCCGCCCAGCGGGGAGGCCATGATGTTGCGCACTTTCTCGTGCGTCGGCGACGGCAGCAGCCCCACCCGGGCCAGCCGGTCACCCAGCTCGACCTCCGCGCCCGGGGCCAGCCCGCGCACCTGGAGGTTCGCCCGCGAGGTCAGCTCCAGCACGGGAGTGCCCAGGTCGGCAGCCGCTTCGGCCACCGCGAGCAACTGCTCGGGCCGCAGCAGACCGCCCGGCACGCGCACCCGGGCGAGCCCGCCGTCGGCCGCCGCGTGCGTGTCGAGCGCACCGGGGCAGGCATCGGCGCCCGTTCGGCGCTGGGGGAGGGGCACCCGGTGAATATAGGGTGGGCGCGACACAGCAATGGCACGTGGAGGAAGCCGGTGCGAAACCGGCGCGGTCCCGCCACTGTCACCCGGGCGCCCGCCCGGGGAGCCAGGAACTCCGGCCATTGCCCACCGATCCAGGGGCGCGGACACCCCGGGAAGGGACTCGATGATCCTGCTGCTGTCCACCTCGGACACCGACCTGCTCTCCGCCCGCGCCAGCGGCGCGGAGTACCGGCTGGCCAACCCGGCCCGGTTGCACGTCGACGACCTGCCCGGCCTGCTCGACGGCGTCGGCGTGGTCGTCGTCCGGCTGCTCGGCGGTCGCCGGGCCTGGGAGGACGGCCTCGACGCGCTCCTCGCCGAGGACCGGCCGGTGGTCGTGCTCGGCGGTGAGCAGGCGCCGGACGCGGAGCTGATGGAGTGCTCCACCGCCCCCGGCGGGGTCGTCGCGGAGGCCCACCGCTACCTCGCCCACGGCGGCCCGGCCAACCTGCGCGAACTGGCGAACTTCCTGTCCGACACGCTGCTGCTCACCGGCCACGGCTTCCAGCCGCCGGTCGAGCTGGCGCCGTGGGGCCGCCTGGACTGGACGCCCACCCGCACCGAGGGCCCGCGCGTCGGCATCCTCTACTACCGCGCGCACCACCTGTCCGGGAACACCGCGTTCGTCGCCGCCCTGGCCGACGCCGTGGAGGCCAAGGGCGGGCAGGCCGTGCCGGTCTACTGCGCCTCGCTGCGCACCGCCCCGACCGAACTGCTCGACGTCCTCGGCACCCTGGACGCCCTGGTCGTGACCGTGCTCGCCGCGGGCGGCACGCTGCCCGCCGCCGCGAGCGCGGGCGGCGACGACGGCGCCTGGGACGTCGGCGCCCTGGCCGACCTGGACATCCCCATCCTCCAGGGCCTCGCCCTGACCTCCTCGCGGTCGGCCTGGGAGGACAGCGACGACGGCCTGTCCCCGCTCGACACCGCCACCCAGGTCGCGGTGCCGGAGTTCGACGGTCGGCTGATCACCGTGCCGTTCTCGTTCAAGGAGCAGGACCGCGACGGCCTGTCGGTCTACGTGCCCGACCCCGAGCGCGCCCTGCGGGTGGCGGGCATCGCCGTCGCGCACGCCCGCCTGCGGCACGTACCGCCGGGTGAGCGCAGGATCGCGCTGATGCTCTCGGCGTACCCGACCAAGCACGCCCGCATCGGCAACGCCGTCGGCCTCGACTCCCCGGCCAGCGCCGTGCGCCTGCTCAAGGCCCTGCGCGGCGCCGGCTACGACATCGGCCCCGCCGAGGGCCCGGACGCGCTGCCCGGCGTCGCCGCCGACGACGGCGACGCGCTGATCCACGCCCTGATCGAGGCCGGTGGGCAGGACCCGAACTGGCTCACCGAGGAACAGCTCACCGGCAACCCGGTGCGCATCTCCGCGGCGGAGTACCGCGAGTTCTTCGCCACGCTGCCCGCCGAGCTGCGCGAGTCGATGGAGGAGCACTGGGGCCCGGCCCCCGGTTCGCTGTTCGTCGACACGTCGAACGACCCCGAGGGCGAGATCGTGCTCGCGGCGCTGCGCGCGGGCAACGTGGTGCTGATCGTGCAGCCCCCGCGCGGCTTCGGCGAGAACCCGGTGGCGATCTACCACGACCCGGACCTGCCGCCGAGCCACCACTACCTGGCCGCCTACCGGTGGGTCGCGGCCACCTTCGGCGCGCACGCCATGATCCACCTGGGCAAGCACGGCAACCTGGAGTGGCTGCCCGGCAAGAACCTGGGCCTCTCCGCCGCCTGCGGCCCCGACGCGGCATTGGGCGACATGCCGCTGGTCTACCCGTTCCTGGTCAACGACCCCGGCGAGGGCACCCAGGCCAAGCGGCGCGCGCACGCCACCCTGGTCGACCACCTCGTCCCGCCGATGGCCCGCGCGGAGAGCTACGGCGACATCGCCCGGCTGGAACAGCTCCTCGACGAGCACTCCAACATCGCCGCGATGGACCCGGCGAAGCTGCCCGCGATCCGCGCCCAGATCTGGACCCTGATCCAGGCCGCCAAGCTCGACCACGACCTGGGCCTCGACGACCGCCCGCACGACGCGGAGTTCGACGACTTCCTGCTGCACGTCGACGGCTGGCTGTGCGAGATCAAGGACGTGCAGATCCGCGACGGCCTGCACACCCTCGGCGACCCGCCGGTGGGCGCGGCCAGGGTCAACCTGGTCAACTCCATGCTGCGCGCCCGGCAGATGTGGGGCGGGCAGGCCGCCGCGCTGCCCGGCCTGCGCGAGGCGCTGGGCCTGTCCGAGGACGGCTCCGAGTCGCGCACCCGCACCGACGAGATCGACGCGCAGGCCCTCGCCCTGGTCCAGGCCATGGAAAACCACCATTGGGACCCCGACGCCGCCGCGCGGGTGTCGGACAACCCGGCCGTGGTCGAGGTGCTGACCTTCGCCGCGGTGGAGGTCGTGCCCCGGCTGGCCCGCACCACCGACGAGATCGACAACGTCCTGCACGCCCTCGACGGCGGTTACGTGCCCGCCGGGCCCAGCGGCTCACCGCTGCGCGGCCTGGTCAACGTGCTGCCCACGGGCCGCAACTTCTACTCCGTCGACCCCAAGGCGGTGCCCAGCCGCCTGGCCTGGGAGACCGGCTCGGCGATGGCGGAGTCGCTGGTGCAGCGCTACCGGCGCGACACCGGCGAGTGGCCGCGCTCGGTCGGCCTGTCGGTGTGGGGCACCTCGGCCATGCGCACCGCGGGCGACGACATCGCCGAGGTGCTGGCCCTGCTCGGCGCCCGCCCGGTCTGGGACGAGGCGTCCCGGCGCATCAGCGGCCTGGAGGTCATCCCACTGGCGGAGCTGGACCGCCCCCGCATCGACGTCACCGTCCGCATCTCCGGCTTCTTCCGCGACGCCTTCCCCCACGTCGTCTACCTGCTCGACGACGCCGTGCGGCTGGTCGCCGCCCTCGACGAATCCGAAGAGGACAACTACGTCCGCGCCCACGTCCAGGCCGACGCCGAGCGAGGCGAACGCCAGGCCACCACCCGCATCTTCGGCTCCAAGCCCGGCGCGTACGGCGCGGGCCTGCTCCCGCTGATCGACAGCCACAACTGGCGCGACGACAAGGACCTCGCCGAGGTCTACGCGGTCTGGGGCGGCTTCGCCTACGGCCGCGACCTCGACGGCGTCGCCGCCCGCGCGGACATGGAATCGGCCTACCGCCGCATCAACGTCGCCGCCAAGAACGTCGACACCCGCGAACACGACATCGCCGACTCCGACGACTACTTCCAGTACCACGGCGGCATGATCGCCACCGTCCGCTCGCTGACCGGCAAGGCCCCCGCCGCCTACATCGGCGACAGCACCAACCCCGACGCGGTCCGCACCCGCTCCCTGTCGGAGGAGACCAACCGCGTCTTCCGCTCCCGCGTGGTCAACCCCCGCTGGATCGAGGCCATGCGCCGCCACGGCTACAAGGGCGCCTTCGAACTGGCCGCCACCGTCGACTACCTCTTCGGCTACGACGCCACCACCGGCGTCGTAGCGGACTGGATGTACGACAAGCTCGCGCAGACCTACGCCCTGGACCCGGAGAACCGCAAGTTCCTCACCGAGTCCAACCCGTGGGCCCTGCACGGCATCGCCGAACGCCTCCTGGAAGCCGCCGACCGCAAGATGTGGGCCGAACCGGACCCGGAGACCCTGCGGCAGCTCCAGGAGCTGTACTTGCAGGTCGAGGGCGACATCGAGGCCGGGTCCGAGTAGCGGTCGGGTCAGCCCGCCCGGTACCGGCCCGGTGCCTGGGCGGGCACCTCCGCGATCAGACCGCGCTCAAGCAGGTCCGCGATCGAGTGGGGCAGAACGTACGCGGTGCCCCCGCCCGGCTGGTCGAACCACGGGACCGCTGTCCCGACCAGCGCCCGCAACGGCTCGCGCACCTCGTACGCGTGATATGGATACTCGATCCACTCGGGGACGAGCGAGCGGCGTTCGAAGGGCGTACCCGCGTGGTAGGTCAGGTTCCCGGTGGGTTGGCCGTAGCGATCGATTGTCAATCCGGGCTTGAGGGTTTTGAGGTGCTTGCCGCGGAGGAGCGTCAACGGGGGTTCCCCCAGCAGCGGCTGGATGCCCCATCGGTTCGGGGGCGCGGGCTTGAAGCTGAAGCGCAGCTCCGCGGTCGCATCGGCCTCCGTCTCGCGGATGGCTGCTCGGATCTGCTCGCGCGCGTCCTCGGCGATGTCGGGGCGGTCGGAGAGCGCGCGGAGCAGCGTCAGGGCCGCTGCGTGACAGCCGAGCCCGGCCAGGTCGGCGGCCGCCCTGATCCGCTCAGACACCGGGATGCCGATGCCCGAGAGCACGTCAGACACCTGACGGCCCCACAGCGGGTGCGAGTGCCTGCCCAGTTCGCTGAGCGCGACGCCGTCACCGGTGTGCACCAGCGACCCCAGCAAGAACCGCACCAGGTCCACGGTCGCGCTCGTGCCCGCGACGATCGTGGCCGCCGCGGTCTTCGCCCTGGACTCCTCCCGCAGCGCGTCGAGGGCGTACACGCAGCCCAGCCGCAGGACCAGGGGCACGTAGCCGCTGACCGCGAGCAGCTCCAGCTCCTCGACGCAATCCTCGTCCGCCTTGGCCCGCCGGACCAGGGTGTCCAGCGCGGCCAAGCGCTCGGCGACCGGCGACGTCGCCCGCAGCACCGCGCGCCGCAGGTCCACCGCGGACGGGAGGGCGGGCGGGGGAGCCGCCAACCGGGCGGGCCGGTAGGCCGCGTTGCGGACCAGGGCCAGCGCCGAGGCGGTGCCGCTGTTCGACTGCTTCGGCGTCGGGTAGCCCTTCGACCGCAGCGCGGGCACCAGCTTGCGGAACACCGCGGCGACCGACAGCAACTCCTCCTCGGCGGGATCGCCCGAGCGGAGCAGGGAGATCAGCTCACCGGTGAACGCCGTGTGCCGCTCGCCCTCCGGCGCGACGGCGCTGCGGTTGGCCGGTGCCGAGGCCAGCGTGTAGGTGCCCTCGATCACCAACTGCTGCGCCGGGGTGCCCATGTGCCTGAGCGCGCGCTCGGAGTAGCAGCAGTCGAGCACGAACAACCGGGTCTTCGCCTGGCTGGTCTCGATGGCCCGGACCAACTGGTCGACGTGCAGGGCGGTGAACTCCGGGTAGCTGAGCTTGGTGTTGGCCATGCCCAGCAGCAGCGTCCCGTCGTCGCCGAGCAGGCCGTGCCCGGCGAAGTACACCACCAGCACGTCCTCGGCTTGCGCCGCCAGTTCGGCTATCCGCCAGACGTCGTCCGAGCGCGGGTCGACGAAGCGGTGGCACGCGGCGTCATCCAAGCCACCGAGGTCCGGGTCGGTCAGCACCCGCGCCAGGTCGGTGACGTTCGCCGACACCGCGGGCAGGTCGGCGATGTCAGGGTCCTCGTACGCCGCGGTGCCGATCAGGATGACCCGCGAGGTCGCGGGATCGGGCAGTCGCATGTCAGTGCCCGTCGGCGGCCCGGTTCGCCTCGACCACGAGCGCCGCGAGGCTGTCGGCGTCGGCCTTGATCCGCTTGCCCTCCACCCGCACCGTCCGGTCGGCCACCGTGACCTCCACGGTCACGTCAGACCGCCGGTTGCGCACCCATGCCCCGACCGAGGTGACCAGCACGGTCAACGCGCCACCACCGCCGACCGCCACCGTCAGCGTTTCCACCACGCCGCCCATGGTGGTCGCGGGCACCGTCACCCGGGTGCGGTTCGCGCGCCCCCGCAAGCCCTCCTCGCGGCGCAACCAGTCCAACAAGCCGTCCAGGAGTTCCTCTTCCCCCGGCACAGCGACCAAGACCTCCACCCGCGTCCGCCCCCTCAAGATCGATAGAACTGGGAGTGAGATGGTGCCGGCTGGCACCGGAGCGGCGGGCTCCGGCCCTCGCATGGGGGATGCCACCGGTGGATCGGGCTTCGCGCGGCGCCACTCGGTGCCCGCGCGCGCCCACCCCGCCTCCGCCGTCGTGATCGGCCGGTCGGAAGGTTGAGTGCGGTCGTCGCCGGGTACCCACCCGGCGACGTTCCCAGCACGAAAGGCCCACCACATGCCCACCACCGACGTCATCGAGCTGATCCTGGACGACCACCGGCGCTTCGAGGAGCTGTTCCGGGGTCTGCGGGACCGCACCAGCGACCGGGCCAAGCTGCTCGACGAACTGGCGCACGTGCTCGTCGGGCACGCCGAGGCCGAGGAGTCCGAGGTCTACTCCGCGCTGCGGCGGTACAAGGGCGTCGACGACCACGAGGTGGAGCACGGGGCGGAGGAGCACGCCGAGGGGCACGTGGCCCTGCTGGAGCTGATGGAGGTCGAGGACACCGACTCCGACGACTGGGACGAGAAGCTCGAAGAGCTGGTCAAGGCCATCAACCACCACGTGGACGAGGAGGAGCGCACCATCCTCAACGACGCGCGCGACAACGTCGCCGACGAGCGGCGGGCCGAACTCGGCACGAAGTTCGTCAGCGTCCGCGACGAGCGCGTCAAGGCCGGGTGCGGTTCGATCGACCACGTCCGCGAGCTGGTCGCGCAGACCAAGCACCGGATCGACTAGAGAGGACAGGCCCGATGATCTTGCGCAGACTGGCGCGCCCGATGCTTGCGGGGATCTTCATCGCAGGCGGTATCAATGTGCTGCGCAACCCCGAGGCGCACGTCGAGGCGGCCAAGCCGGTGCTGGACGGCACCCTGAACAAGGTGGGCGACAAGCTCCCCGAACAGGTGCCCTCCGATGCGCTGACCCTGGTGCGCATCGACGGCGCGGTGAAGGTCGGCGCGGGTGCCCTGCTCGCGCTGGGCCGGTTCCCGAGGCTGTCGGCGCTGCTGCTCTCCGGCAGCCTGGTGCCGACCACGCTGGCCACGCACCGGTTCTGGGAGGAGAAGGACGCGGGCAACCGCCAGCAGCAGCAGATCCACTTCTTGAAGAACGTGGGCCTGCTCGGCGGCCTCCTGCTCGCCTCCGCCGACACCGCAGGCAAGCCCTCGCTGGGCTGGCGCGCGAAGCGGGCGGGCAAGAAGCTCAACAAGACCGCCCACGACTTCGGCGCCTGGACCGCGGACACCACCGACACGGTGGGCGACACGCTCAGCAGCGCCCCGAAGAAGGCCCGCAAGGCCATCGCGGGCGTGCTGCCCGGCTGATCCCGGACATGGCTCCGCTCCCACCGCAGTACTGCGGTGGGAGCGGAGCCGTGTCCGCGACCAGGCCAGAGCGGGCGCCGTCCACGAGGCCCGCGCCGCCACCAAGGTGTCGCACCGCCGCCCATCGGGGGCGATCCCCGCTCGGCCGGAGCGGCGGATCGCGGGGCGGTCAGCCGATGTCGGCGCCGTAGACCCGGGTGACCGCGATCGTGACGAGCACCCGCCGGTCGTCGACCATCGCGGCGCGGTACTCGTCCCAGTCCGGGTGTTCGCCGCCCGAGGCGGCCCGGTACCAGTCCACCAGTGCCTGGACCTCGGGCCCGTGCGGGTCGGTGCTCGGTCCGGTGATCGTGACCGTGCCCTCGGCGGTCGCCCAGGACTTGCCGTCGGCGCTGGTGACCTCCAGCGCCGCGCGCTGGTCGCGGCGTAGGTTCTTCGTCTTCGACAGTCCCTCCCGAGTGGAGATCTGGATGGTTCCCGCCCCCTCGTCGTAGTGGGGCAGCACGGGGGACAGTTGCGGCAGGCCGTCCGCCTTGATCGTGGCGAGGACGCCGAGCTTGCTCTCCGCGAGCAGGGCGTGGGGGTTGAACGGTGTGGTGGTCATGCTCAGATAGTGGTCACGGGGCGGTGGTTCTATTCCCCGTTCCGGTGCACGGGATATCACCCCGGTCCTGGTCCGGTGCCCGCCGCCCCGGGAACTAGCCTGGGGGGATGACCGACGTTGCCGCGCCCAGCGAGTCCGCGTTCCGCCGAGCCCTGCGCCGGGCCCGCGACGGGGTCACCCTGGACCGGACCGAGGCCGAGGTCCTGCTGCACGCCCGCGGCGGGCACCTCGACGACCTGGTCACCACCGCGTCCCGGGTCCGCGACGCCGGTCTGGAAGCGGTCGGGCGGCCCGGGGTGGTCACCTACTCCAAGAAGGTCTTCATCCCGCTGACCCGCCTGTGCCGCGACCGGTGCCACTACTGCACCTTCGCCACCGTCCCCGGTCGGCTGCCCGCCCCGTTCCTCAGCCCCGACGAGGTGCTGGACATCGCCCGGCAGGGCGCGGCCATGGGCTGCAAGGAAGCCCTGTTCACCCTCGGCGACCGCCCCGAGGACCGCTGGGACGCCGCCCGCGAGTGGCTGGAGGCGGCCGGGTACCCGGACACGCTGTCCTACGTGCGCGCCATGGCGATCCGGGTGCTGGAGGAGACCGGGCTGCTGCCGCACCTGAACCCCGGCGTGCTGTCCTGGACGGACCTGCAACGGCTCAAGCCCGTGGCCCCGTCAATGGGGATGATGCTGGAGACCACCTCGACGGACCTGTGGGCCAAGCCCGGCGGGCCGCACTACGGCTCGCCGGACAAGGAGCCCGCGGTGCGGCTGCGGGTGCTGGAGGACGCGGGCCGCAGCGCGGTGCCGTTCACCACCGGCATCCTGATCGGCATCGGCGAGACGTTGGCGGACCGGGTGGAGTCGATCTTCGCGATCCGGCAGGCGGCCCGGCGCTACGGCGGTGTCCAAGAGGTCATCGTGCAGAACTTCCGCGCCAAGCCGGACACCGCCATGCGCGGGATGCCCGACGCCGAGGCCGAGGAACTGGCGGCGACCGTCGCGGTGGCGCGGGTCGTGCTCGGCCCCAAGGCGCGCATCCAGGCCCCGCCGAACCTCATCGGCGGCGAGTTCGGCCTGCTGCTGCGCGCGGGCATCGACGACTGGGGCGGGGTGTCCCCGCTGACCCCCGACCACGTCAACCCCGAGCGCCCGTGGCCGCAGATCGAGGCGCTGGCCGAGCAGACCGCGGCGGCCGGGTTCCGGCTGGCCGAGCGGCTGACGATCTACCCCGAGTACGTGCTCAAGGGCGAACCGTGGCTCGACCCCCGGCTGCGCGCGCACGTCGACGCCCTCGCCGACCCCGAAACCGGCCTGGCGGTCGAGGACGCCCCCCTGGTGGGCCGACCCTGGCAGGAGCCGGAGGTCGCGCTCACCGCCTCGGGCCGCACCGACCTGCACACCACCATCGACACCGAGGGCCGCACCGCCGACCGCCGCGACGACTTCGACTCCGTCTACGGCGACTGGGACGAGCTGCGCACCCAGGTCCACCCCAGCACCGGCCCGGCCACCGGCGGCGGGGGCACGGCCCGCCCCGAGTTCCTGAGCGCCCTGCGCCACGCCGAGCACCACCCGACCGCGCTGTCCGACGAGGACGCGTTGGTCCTGCTCTCGGCCGGTCCGGGCGCCGAGATCGAGGCGCTGGCCGCGCTGGCCGACGGGTTCCGCAAGGAGGCCGTGGGCGACGAGGTCACCTACGTGGTCACGCGGAACATCAACTTCACCAACGTCTGCTACACCGGCTGCCGCTTCTGCGCGTTCGCCCAGCGGCGCACCGACGCCGACGCCTACACGCTGTCGCTGGAGCAGGTGGGCCAGCGCGCCGAGCAGGCGTGGGCGGTCGGGGCGACCGAGGTGTGCATGCAGGGCGGCATCCACCCCGACCTGCCCGGCACCGCGTACTTCGACATCGCCGCCGAGGTCAAGAAGCGCGCCCCCGGCCTGCACGTGCACGCCTTCTCCCCGATGGAGGTCGTCAACGGCGCGGGCCGCACGAACCTGTCCACCCGCGACTGGCTCTCCGCCGCCCGCGACGCCGGGGTGGACTCCCTGCCCGGCACCGCCGCGGAAATCCTCGACGACGAGGTCCGCTGGGTCCTCACCAAGGGCAAGCTGCCCACCTCGGCCTGGGTCGACGTCGTCACCACCGCCCACGACCTGGGCATCCCCACCACCTCGACGATGATGTACGGCCACGTCGACACCCCCGCGCACTGGGTCGCGCACCTCAAGCTGATCGGTTCGCTGCAAGACCGCACCGGGGGGTTCTCCGAGTTCGTGCTGCTGCCGTTCGTGCACACCAACGCGCCGCTCTACCTCGCGGGCATCGCCCGCCCCGGCCCCACCCGCCTGGAGAACCGTGCCGTGCACGCCCTGGCCCGCATCCTGCTGCACGGCCGCATCCGCAACATCCAGACGAGCTGGGTCAAACTCGGCGACGAGGGGGTGGTGGAAGTCCTCAACGGCGGCGTCAACGACCTCGGCGGCACGCTGATGGAGGAGACCATCAGCCGCATGGCGGGCAGCGACAACGGCAGCTACAAGACCATCGCCGACCTGGAGGCCCTGGCCGCACTCGCGGGCCGCCCCGCCCGCCAACGCACCACCACCTACGGCGAGGTCCCCGAGGAACGCCGCACCACGGCGCTGGCGCACGACGGCGTGTGGCGGCCGAACCTGCTGCCCGTCGTGGAGACCGGCCCGGGGACCAGCCAGGTCGAGGCGGGCTGAGCCGGGGGTCGGCGAACCTGTTCCGGGCACAGGGTTCCCGCCCCGCCGGACGTGGGCGCGCACCGTCCACACAGGAGGCGCGCGATCGGTGACCGAGCGGCGCGCGCCGACCTCCCCCGCCTTCGACCCGGTGCTCCACCGATGCGGTTCGGCGGGCGGCCGGAGCCGCTCCGGCCGCCCGTGCCCGGTCCGGGCGGAGCGGGTTCTCAGCCCGCCACCGCGGGGCTGATCCCGGCCGCGTCCCACGCCATCAGCGCCGCCCCCGCGCGCCCCGCGTCCTGCCCGAGCGCGGCCCGCACCACCGACGGCCGCCGCTGGAAGGTCAGCCGACGGCCCAGCGCCTCGGCCACCGGCCCGGTCAGGGCCGTCCCCGCCTCGGAGAGCCCGCCGCCGAGCACGACCGCCTCCGGGCCGAACAGGGTGCACGCGGTGTGCAGGGCGGTCGCCATGGCCTCGACCATGTCCGCCCACACCCGGCTCGCGGCGGGGTCGTCGGGCAGCAGGGCGCAGATCTCCTCGGCGGTCCGCTCGACACCGGTCAGCGCCGCGTACCGGCGGGCCAGCGCGGGCGCGGCGGCCAGCGTCTCCAGGCAGCCGACCGTGCCGCAGCCGCAGGTGTCACCCGCCGGGTCGACCACCACGTGCCCGATCTCGCCCGCGTACCCGCCCGCGGCGACCAGCCGCCCGTCGACCAGGCTCGCCGCGGCGATGCCGGTGCCGATGGCGACGAACAGCGCGTTCCGCGCCCCCGCGGCGGCGCCCACGGTGAACTCGGCCAGGCCCCCGGTCCGCACGTCGTGGCCCACCCGCAGCGGCAGCCCGCACGCCGCCGCCAGCTCGTCGCGCAGCGGCAGGTCGGTCCACCCCAGGTTCACCGCCGCCCGCACCACCCCCGTCGCGTCGTCGACGATCCCCGGCACCGCCACCCCGACCCCGACCACGTCGGCGCCCCCGGCCAGCTCCCCGATCAGGTCCGCGATCGGCCCGAGCGCCACCGCCCCGCCGACCCGGCTGCTGGGCCGCCGCAGCGCGCGCAGCGGCGTGAGGTCGGGGGACACCAGGGCCGCCTTGACCGAGGTGCCGCCGACGTCGACCGCCACCACCGCCCGCTCACCCATCCAGCCTCCTCGAATCGCGTGAACATGCTCGTGGACGACCCGAATACTGCGTGATCTCGCACCCGATGCCAAGTGTGCGCGATACTGCGGTCCCGATGATCACCGCCGCAGGGAGGACCGTGAACCGCTACGAGCGCCTGAGCGCCCTCCTCGACCTGCTGAGCAACCGGGGGAAGGTCGACGTCGACGCCCTGGCGGCGGACCTGGAGGTCTCCGCCGCCACCATCCGCCGCGACCTCGACCACCTCGCCGAGCAGCAACTCCTCACCCGCACCAGGGGCGGCGCCGTCGCGAACAACGTGGCCTACGACCTGCCCCTGCGCTACAAGACCGCGAGGAACACCTCCCGCAAGGAGCGCATCGGCAGGGCCGCGGCCGCCCTGGTCGAGCGCGGCATGGTCGTCGGCCTCAACGGCGGCACGACCACCACCGAGATCGCCCGCGCCCTCGCCGTCCGCCCCGAGGCCTGCCCGCCAGGCGAACCGGCGTTCACGGTCGTCACCAACGCCCTCAACATCGCCAACGAACTCGCGGTCCGCCCCCACGTCAAGATCGTCGTGACCGGTGGTGTGGCCCGCCCCCAGTCCTTCGAGCTGACCGGCCCCCTCGCCACCCGCATCATCGACGAACTCACCCTTGACATCGTCTTCCTCGGCGTGGACGCCATCAACCCGGTCCACGGCGCCTACGCCCACCACGAGGGCGAGGCCAACGTCAACCGCCTGATGGCCACCCGGGCCCGCCGGGTCGTGGTCATCGCCGACAGCACCAAACTCACCGCCCACGCCTTCGCCCGCATCTGCCCCACCACCTCCCTCGACCTCCTCATCACCGACGCCGACGCCGACCCCGCGATCCTGGCCGGGTTCACCGAGGCGGGGCTCCCCGTGCGAACGGTCTGACCCGCCAACCGGGCAACCCACCAATCGGGCGACGCGCGCCGTCACACCGCCGCGCGCACCTTGTCCATCGCCGTGCCCACGGTGGCCAGTTCCGCGTCGCTGAGGACGTCGATGACCAGGCGGCGGACTTCGCGGACGTGGTCCGCCGCCGCGGCTCGCAGGGCGGCGGCTCCGCCGGGGGTCAGGGCCGCGTGGACGCCGCGCCGGTCCTGGGGGCAGGGCAGGCGGGTGACCAGGCCCGCTCGGGCCAACCGGTCGACCGTCTGCGACAGGCGGGCGCGGGAGTGGCTCAGGCCCGCGGCGAGTTCGGACATGTGCACCTGGTGGTCGGACAGCTCCGAGAGCCGCACCAGCACCTCGTACTCCGCCAGCGACAGCCCGTGCGCGCCGCGCAGGTGCCGGTCGAGGTGGGTGACGAGGCGACCCGCGCCGTCGACCAGGGCGCGCCAGGAGCGTTGCTGTTGTGGTTCGAGCCAGGGCGTCATGGGGTCAGCCTAGGCCCACCGGACGACATAGTTGACAGTGCAACTACATGGGTCTACAGTCCGAGTTGGTTAAAGACTTAACTACTTCGAGCGGCGAGACCTACGGGAAGTGGTCGCATGACTCAGCAACTGTCCGAGGTGGACATCCGACGCGCGGCGGACCGGTTCGCCACGAAGATCGACTGGTTGGACTCCAAGCACTCCTTCGCCTTCGGCCACCACCGCGACCCGGTGAACACCCACCACGGCCTGCTCCTGGTCAACAACGACGACGTCGTCACCCCCGGCGCCGGGTTCGAGACACATCCCCACCGCGACATGGAAATCGTGACGTGGGTCCTGCGCGGCGCCCTGGTGCACCAGGACTCCGAGGGGCACAACGGCATCATCTACCCGGGCCTGGCCCAGCGGATGAGTGCTGGTCGCGGCATCCTCCACTCGGAGAAGAACGACTCCTGGCGGGTGTCCGGCGGCCCCGAGCACACCGAGCCGGTGCACTTCGTGCAGATGTGGGTCGTGCCGGACGAGGCCGGTGGCAAGCCGGGGTACGAACAACTGGAGATCGACCACGAACTGCTCTCCGGCGGCCTGGTGCCGGTCGCCTCCGGGATGGAGCGGCACGCGGACGCGGCGGCCATCCGCATCGGGCAGAAGCACGCGGCCCTGTACGCCGCGCGCATGGAGCCCGGTGGCGTGGTCACCCTCCCCGAGGCCCCGTACGTGCACCTGTTCGTGCCGGTCGGCTCGGTGACCATGGAGGGCAGCGGCCCGCTGACCACCGGCGACGCCGTGCGGCTCACCGCCTCCGGTGGCCAGCGGTTGACCGCCGGTCCCGAGGGCGCGGAGGTCCTGGTGTGGGAGATGCACGCGGGCCTGCGCCTGGGCTGACCCGCCCTCCCGCCGACCCCCGGCCTGCTCCGGGGCGGGGGTCGGTCCGGGACGACCCCCGCCCACGGGCTCGGCAGGTCGACCACCAGTGAGGCCGGTGGCCCTGGTGCGGCGCAGCGGCCGGTGCCGGTAGTCGGCCGAGTGCGGCCGGTCCGGTCGTCGCGCGACGGGGGACCTCAGGCCTTGAACTGCTCGGTGCGCTCCGGGGTGGCCTCGGCCAAGGCGGCCTTGAGCTTGTCGACCGGGAAGTCCTTGCCGTAGCTGGGCGAACCCGGCTGCTGCCGCCACGACTCGTCCAGGGTGCCCGCGTCCACCGGGTCGAACCCCAGGGCGTCGATCAGGTCCGACACCACGGCCTTCGCCGAGGGGTCGTCACCCGCGATGGGCAGCGCGATGCGGTCGGGGCTGCCCGCGGGCAGGCCCTTGTCCTGCAGGTGGGCCGCCGCGATGCCGTTGAACGCCTTCACCACCGGCACCCCCAGGTGGTCGGACACCCAGCGGCTCTCGGTGACGCCGTCCTCGATCTCGGCGATCAGCCCGTCGCGCTCCTTGGGGTAGTAGTTGCCGGTGTCGACGACCACCGCGCCGGGGGCGGCGGCGTCCAGGACGCCCGCGGGCAGGTCCGGGACCCGCTTCTGCGGGATGGTGACCACCACGACCTCCGCGCCCTCGGCCGCCTCGCCCACCGCGACCGCCGTGGCCCCGGTCTCGGCGGCCAGGTCGGCCAGGGTCTCCGGGCCGCGCGAGTTGGCCACCCGCACCTCGTGGCCCAGTCCGCGCAGGCCGCGGGTGAGCGCGCTGCCGATGTTGCCCGCGCCGATGATGCCGATCTTCACTGCGTGCTCCCTCGTCCGATCCGGCGGACCCCGCCGGTCACCGTCTGCAACAACGAGCGGCGAACGGACCATTCCCCGTCCGCATGTTGGGATCGCCCGGTACCCCGGCCGCCGCGGCACCCGATTCGGGGGGGCGGGGCACCGGAATGCTGCGCCTGCGGAAAACGGGTATCGCCGGGGAAACACGCCGGTGACCGGATCGTCGTGGACCATTGTGGGGAATTCCTCGGCCGCGATCGGCTAACGACTTCACACGCTTTGCACAGCGGGGGACAACCGCTCGCCCGGTAGGCTGGGCGGGTGAGCTCGAGACCTTCCGCGCCGACCTTCGCCGACCTGCCCGACGACGGCGGTCCGCTGCCCAGCGGCAGGCACCGCCTGGACCCGGAGCAGGTGCGCGCCTCGCAGCGCGGGAGGCTGCTGCGCGCGGCGCTGTGGACGGCCGCGCACAAGGGCTACCCGGAGATGACGATCGGCGACCTGGTCGAGCGGGCCAGCGTGTCCCGGCGCACCTTCTACGAGCACTTCACCGGCAAGCTCGACTGCTTCCTGGCCGCCATCGACTACGGCGTGTCCGACGTGGTCATCGCCATCGGCGCGGCCGAGACGGCGGTTTCCGGGCAGGACTGGCGGGTGCGGCTGCGCTCGGGCATCCGCGCCTACCTCAAGGTGCTGGCCGCCGCGCCGGAGGCGTCCTGGGCGATCCAGATCGAGACGCTGCGCGCGGGCAACGAGGTGCTGGACAAGGTCATCGAGGGTCGCGACCAGTTCCTGCTGCTCTTCCGCGCCACGCACGCCTACGCCCGGTCGCAGGGCAGCCCGGTGGTGGACGTGTCCGACGAGCTCCTGCACATCCTCGTGGGCGGCATGGCCGACGTGATCCGGGCCTGCCTGCGCACCCGCGGCGCGGCGGCGCTGCCGGAACTGGAGGACTCGATGGTGGAGGCCACGCTCCTGATATTCGGAGTTCCGAACGGAAAATCCGCCGGAGCCGCTGAATCCGCGTGACAAAGCCGGGCTCCCGGAATCCGGACCCTTTTCCGGGGAGCTATTCCGGTGACTCGTCGGGCGTTTCCGCCGACTCGGCCGGTCCGGCGGCGCGGGGCCGCAGGAACACCACCCCCGCCTCCAGGTCCAGCGGGCCGCCGGGGTCGGCGCGCTCGCCCTTGCCCGCGTCCTCCTCGGACACCTTGCGCAGCTTCATGCCCGGGGTGAGTTCACCGAAGGTCGCCATACCCGCACTGTAGGCGTGTGGGCGCGTCCCCGGCGGGGAACACCGCACGGCATGGGTGACTCCTGCGCGGTGGCGCACGGCGGGGCGGGTGGTGGTGGGCGCCAGGGTCGGGGTGATGGGCAACCCGCACCACCCCGCCTCGCACGTGGAAGCGCTGCGCGGGTTGGGGGTGCCGGAGACCGACATCGCCAGGGTGCGCAGGCCGATCGGGCTCGACATCGGGTCCCGGACGCCGCCGGAGATCGCGATCGCCCCGCTGGCCGGTCTGGGGGCCGAGCGCACCGGGCGGCCGGGCGGTTTCGACTCCACCACCCCGGCGGCGGTGGACAGCCGGGCAACCCGGGGGTAACTTCCTAAGCGCTTGCTTAGCATACGACCGCGCCCACAGACCAGCTCCGGAGGAACCCCGTGTCCCAGTCCCGCACCGCCATCGTGACCGGCGCCGCCCGCGGCATCGGCGCCGCCGTGGCCAAGCGCCTCGCCAAGGACGGCTTCGCCGTCGCGGTGGTCGACCTGGACGCGGCGAGCACCGCCGAGACCGTCGGGGCCATCGAGGCCGAGGGCGGCACCGCCCTGGGCGTCGGCGCCGACGTCAGCGACGCCGAGCAGGTCAAGGCCGCCGTCGCCGAGGTCGCCGAGAAGCTGGGCCCGCCCACCGTGCTGGTCAACAACGCGGGCATCCTGCGCGACAACCTGATCTTCAAGATGACCGACTCGGACTGGGACGCGGTCATCGGCGTGCACCTGCGCGGCTCGTTCCTGATGACCCGCGAGGTGCAGAAGCACCAGACCGAGCAGAAGTACGGCCGGATCGTGAACCTGTCCAGCACCTCCGCGCTGGGCAACCGCGGCCAGGCCAACTACGCCACCGCCAAGGCCGGTCTGCAGGGCTTCACCAAGACCCTCGCGATCGAGCTGGGCAAGTTCAACGTCACCGCGAACGCCATCGCCCCCGGTTTCATCGAGACCGAGATGACCGCCGCCACCGCCGAGCGGGTGGGCGTGCCGTTCGAGGACTTCAAGAAGGGCGCCGCCGCGATGATCCCGGTCGGCCGGGTCGGCACCCCCGACGACATCGCCGCCACCGCCTCGTTCCTGGTCAGCGAAGAGGCCGGGTTCGTCTCCGGGCAGGTCATCTACGTCGCGGGCGGGCCCCGGGACTGATCCGGCACCGACCAGCACCGACGCGGCAAGGGAGCCAGACATGCACGTCTTCGACGGCCCGGACTCGATCGCCCCGGCGATCGGCACGCACCTGGGCCACGGCGAGTGGGTGGAGATCACCCAGGAGCGGGTGACCGCCTTCGCCGACGCGACCGACGACCACCAGTGGATTCACGTCGACGCCGACCGCGCCGCGAAGGGCCCGTTCGGCGGGACCGTCGCGCACGGGTACCTGACGCTGTCCCTGCTCCCCATGCTGGGCAAGGGCGTCTACCGGTTCGACAACTTCCTGATGGGCGTCAACTACGGCCTCAACAAGGTCCGCTTCCCGCAGCCGGTCAGGGTCGGGGCCAAGGTCCGGCTGTCCTCGGAGCTGGTCGAGGCCAAGCCGGGCGCCCAGGGCGTGCAGGTGGTGCTGCGCAACACCATCGAGATCGAGGGCGCGGACAAACCCGCCTGCGTCGCCGAGGCCGTGGTGCTGCTGGTGCCCAAGCCGGGCAGCGGCTCGTGAGCGCCCCCACGACCGCGCGGGAGGTCCGCGACCTGGTCGCGGACCTCCTGGCCCGGCACGACCCCGCCACCACCGAGCGCACCGCGTTCCTCAACGCCCGCTGGGAGGCCGGGCTGGCCTGGGTGGGCTTCCCGGTCGGCCTCGGCGGACTCGGCGCCCCGCGGGCGCTGCAGCAGGTCGTGGAGGCCGAGCTGGCCGCCGCGGGCGCCCCGGACAACAACCCCCGCCGGATCGGCATCGGCCTGGGCATGGCCGCGCCGACCATCCTCACCTTCGGCACCGACGAGCAGAAGCAGCGCTTCCTGCGCCCGCTGTGGACCGGCGAGGAGGTGTGGTGCCAGTTGTTCTCCGAACCCGGCGCCGGGTCCGACCTCGCCGCCCTGGGCACCAGGGCCACCCGCGACGGCGAGGACTGGGTGGTCACCGGGCAGAAGGTGTGGACCTCCACCGCGCACACCGCGCGCTGGGCGATCCTGGTGGCCCGCACCGACCCGGACGTGCCCAAGCACGCGGGCATGACGTACTTCGTCTGCGACATGACCGACCCCGGCGTCGAGGTGCGGCCGCTGCGCCAGATCACCGGCGAGGCCGAGTTCAACGAGGTCTTCCTGACCGGCGCCCGCATCCCCGACGCGCACCGCCTCGGCGAGGTCGGCGACGGCTGGCGGGTCGCGCAGACCACCCTGATGAATGAGCGCGTCGCCATCGGCGGCCGGGAGGTGCCGCGCGAGGGCGGCATGGTCGGCGTCGTGTCCGACACCTGGCGCGCGCACCCAGAGCTGCACACCCCCGAGGCGCTCGACCGGCTGACGAAGCTGTGGGTGGAGTCAGAGGCCCTGCGCCACGCCGGGACCCGGATGCGCCAGCAGTTGGCCGCCGGGTCGCCCGGCCCGGAGGGGTCGGCGATGAAGCTGGCGTTCGCCCGGCTGTCGCAGGCGCTGTCCGGGTTCGAGGTGGAACTGCTCGCCGAGGACGGGCTGCGCCACGGCGAGTGGACCATGTTCCGCCCCGAACTGGTCGACTTCACCGGCCGCGACGCCGGTTACCGGTACCTGCGGGCCAAGGGCAACTCCATCGAGGGCGGCACCTCGGAGATCCTGCGCAACATCATCGCCGAGCGGATTCTCGGGCTCCCGTCGGAACCCCGGGTCGACAAGGACGTGCCGTGGAAGGATCTGCCCCGATGAGCCCCGCACCGGACCGCCCCGAGCAGGACCTGCTGTACTCCGACGTCGAGGAGGAACTGCGCGCCAGCGTGCGCGCCCTCCTCGCCGCCCGCGCCGACTCCGCCAGGGTGCTGGGCCGGGTGGAGGACGAGCAGCCGCTCGACCTGGACCTGTGGCGCGCGCTCGCGGTGGACCTCGGCGCGACCTCGCTGCCCATCCCGGAGGCGCTGGGCGGGCAGGGCGCGGGCTTGCGCGAGACCGCGGTCGTCGCCGAGGAACTGGGCCGCTCCGTCGCGCCGGTCCCGTTCCTGGGCAGCGCCGTGCTGGCGACCGGCGCACTGCTGCACCTGCTCGGCCAGGGCGCTGAGCGGGGTGGCCCCGACGCCCAAGCCGAGGCGGCGCTGACCCGGCTCGCCGAGGGCGCGGCCACGGCGGCGCTCGTCATCCCGCTGTCGACGTACCCCGGCGGCCCGCTGCCCGCGGTCTCGGCCGACGGCGACGCGCTGACCGGCACGGTCCGGTCGGTGGCCGACGCCGCGGTGGCCGACCTGCTGGTCGTGCTCGCCGGGGACGTGCTGTTCCTGGTCGAGGCCGCCGCGGCGCGGGTCACCCCGGTCGTGTCGCTGGACCTGACCCGCCCGGTGGCCGACGTCGTGCTGGACGCGACGCCCGGCGTGCGGCTGTCCGGGTCCGGCGAGGCGGCGGTGCGCGCCGCCGTGCTCGTCGGCGCGGGCATCCTGGCCTCCGAGCAGGTCGGGATCGCCGAGTGGTGCCTGAGCACCACCGTCGCCTACCTCAAGGAGCGCTACCAGTTCGGCAGGCCGGTCGGCTCGTTCCAGTCGCTCAAGCACCGCCTCGCCGACCTGTGGCAGGAACTCGTCCTCGCCCGCGCGGCGGCCAGGGCGGCGGCGGACGCACTGGCGACCGGGGCCGAGGACCTGGAGATCACGGTGCTGGTGGCGCAGTCGCTGTGCGCCGCGGTGGCCCTGCACGCGGCCGAGGAGGCGGTGCAACTGCACGGCGGCATCGGCATGACCTGGGAGCACCCGGTGCACCTGTACCTCAAGCGCGCCAAGGCCGACGAGATCGCGCTGGGCACCCCCGGCAGGCACCGGGCGGCCCTGGCCCCGCTGGTGGGCCTCACCGCATGACCGAACCGGTCGACCTGTGGCCCGACGTCCGCCCGGACGCGGCCAAGCGGCTGATGGCGGCGGCCGTGGAAGCCTTCGCCGAGCGGGGCTTCCACGCCACCACCACCCGCGACATCGCCACCGCCGCCGGGATGAGCCCGGCGGCGCTGTACGTGCACTTCCCGTCCAAGGCGGCGGTGCTGTTCGCCATCAGCCGCAGCGGCCACGAGCGGGCGCTGAACATGGTGACCGCGGCGGCCGGTGCCCCCGGCGACCCGCTGACCCGGATGCGCGCCCTGGTGGCCGGGTTCACCACCTGGCACGCCACCCGGCACCGGGTCGCCCGGATCGTGCAGTACGAGCTGCACGCGTTGCGCCCGGCGGACTTCGAGGTCGTCGCGGACCTGCGCCGCCGCACCGAGCGCACGGTCCGCGACCTCATCGCCGAGGGGGTCGCGGCCTCGGCGTTCACCGTCGCCGACACCCCGACCGCGGCCAGGGCGATCCTGTCGCTGTGCGTGGACGTCGCCCGCTGGTACACCCCGGAGTCCAAACCGGACCCGACCGAGCTCGGCGCCCGCTACGCCGACCTGGTCGCGGCCATGCTCGGCGCGGTCACCGCGTAGACCGGCCTGCCGGGCCGGGCCTGACGGCGGGGCCGAGAGGTTGATCATGAAGTCGATCTGGCGGTGGGCCAGGGCGTCCCAGTCGCCGGAGCCCGGCAGCGGGCGGGACAGCAGTGAGGTGGCCACGACCAGGTCTTCCGGGGTGAGGTCCGCGCGCAGTTCACCGGCGGCCTGACCGCGGTCGAGGAGCGAGTGCAGGGCGGTGCGGACGTCCGCCTGGCGCCTGCGGGTGGCGGCGGTGAAAACCGGTGGGCCGCCGTGCAGGGGGAGCACGAAGCGCTCGCGGTCGCGCAGGGTGGCCAGGAAGAACAGCCGGATGCCCTCCGCGGCGGGACCGGGGTGCTCGGCGGCTGCCCGCGCGTTGTCCACCGCGAGGCCGAACGAGCGGTGGACGAGGGCTTCGACCAGTTCCCCGCGGGTGGCGAAGTGGCGGTAGACCGTCCCGACCCCCACGCCCGCGCGCTCGGCGATCTTGGCCATCGGCACCTTCTCCCCCTCGCCGCGGATGAGTCCCCGGCGCCGGGCAGGTGCGGGTGCGGGTGCGGGTCGCCGCGACGACGTCCAACGGCGTCGACGGCAATATCCGCGCCGGCCTCATGCGGGGCCCGATGCCCCTGACCCTGCCGCACATCCCCGGTCTGGACGTCGCGGGGACGATCGATGCGCTCGGCGGGGGCGTCACCGACCTCGGGGTCGGTGACCGGGTCGTCGGCTTCCTGCCGTTCGTCGTCGACGGCGCCGCGGCGGCGGGCGCCCACGTGATCGCCACCGGCAGCCCCCGCCGCCGCGATCGGCTCGCGGCGGCGGGTGCCGCCGAGGTCGTCGACCACACCACCACCGAGGTGGGCACCGCGGTCACCGAGCCGGTCGACGTCCTGCTCAACCTCGCGCCGATCGACCCCGCCGGGTTCGCGGCCCTGGCCGCCCTGGTCCGCGACGGCGGTGTCGTGGTCAACACCACCGTGTGGATGCCCGCCCCCGCCGACGAGGAGCGCGGTGTGCGGGGCATCGACCTGTACGTCCGCAGCGACGCCGGGCAACTGTCGGAACTCGTGGCCCGGGTGGACCGCGGCGAACTGACCGTCGACGTCGCCGAACGCGTCCCGCTGGCCGACCTGCCGTCGGTCCACGCCAGGGCTGCGACGGGAACTCTCCGGGGCAAGGTCATCGTGGTTCCGTCCACGGCCTGACCCGTTCGTCCGACAAGCGACGAACAACTCCCTAGTCGTTCATCCGCATGAGCCGGAGGGTGGCGCGGGCGGCGGCGGCGACCTCGGGCCAGAGCGGGTGCGTCAGGTACTCGTGCTCGTCGCGCACGCGGTCTTGGGTCTCGACGTCGACGGAGACGCGGAGGACGAGAGCGACCAGGGTGCGCATCGCGGTCGCCTCCCTCTCGTCGTGCAGCTTCACGCCGATGCTCTCGGACGGGTCGGACTCGTTGTAGTGGTTGTCCTCGACCACCCGGGCGATCGCGTTCCGGACGCTTCCCTGCCGCCCGCCGGTGTTCTCCGGGGAGACCGTGCCGAGCACCTCCAGGCCCGCTTCGGTGTCGGCGCGCATGTCGAGGAAACGGGCTGGTGGACGATCGCTGTAGGTGGCGGACGTGCCGGGGATGGTGTGGGTGTCGTTGGCGCGCATGAGGTCCAGGGCCTTGTGTGCGGCTGCCACCACCTGTGGCCAGAGGTGGTGTGCGAGTTCGGCCTCCTCGCCCCCGAAGACCTCGTCCTCGATGCGGAGGAGGAGGGTGACGATGGTTCGCAGAGCTGTGGCCTCTTCTTCGTCGTGGAACTTCCAGCCGATGCTGTCGGAGGGGGCGTACTGGTCGAAGAAGTGGTCTTCGACCACGTGGGCGAAGGCGTCGAGGAGTTCGCCCCGGTGCTCGGAGATGTTGTCCAGGGTGATGGTGGTGTGCAGCTCCAGGCCGTGCATCATGGTGTAGCGCATGGCTGGGTACCGGACTTGGCGGTGACGATCTTCGAGCATGCGGTGACCGTAGACGGTGCGCCGGGGCGGCTCGGAGGTGTTTTTCCGGTGGCGGGCCGAGCGGCGAGGTCCCCCGCGCGGTCGGCGGCCGTGCGCTGCCGCTGCTCGACGGCGTCCGCCTACACCTGGGTCGTCGGGGCCCAGTTGCCGTGGAAGCCCTCGGGGACGCGGACCGGGAGGTGCACCGCGGCGACCCGGTCGAGGGTGGACGCGTCCAGGATGGTCAGGTCGGTGCTGTCGGTGCGCGGGTTGTGCGCGAAGCCCATCAGCACGCCGTCGTCCTCGGGGGCGTCGGGGGTGCGGGGGTGGAAGACGAACTCGCCGATCGAGGCGCCGTGCTTGAAGCGGCGGTTGGTGACCGCGCCGGTGCGGTAGTCGTGCTTGAGCAGGGTGTCGCTGAGGCCGTCGCGGTTGAAGGCGACGCTGTAGCCGTAGCGGTGGCGGCGGCCGGTCAGGCGTTCGTCGACCCGGGGGAACTCCTGCGGGCGGTCGTCCACCCTGGACTGGGTGACCTTGCCGGTGGTCAGGTCGACCGTCCACTGGTCGAGGGTGGGCGGTCCCTCGGTGGGGCCGTGCGGGTCGGTGTCGAAGGTGCGGTCGTGGCGGACCACGTCGAGGACGACCGAGTCGCCGGAGTCGTAGGCGTTGACGGCGTGGTAGACGTAGCCGGGTTCGACGTCGAACCAGCGGACGTCGGCCGCGGTGCCCTCCCTGGGCAGCAGGCCGACCCTGGCCGGGTAGCGGTCGTCCCAGCCGTAGGGCAGGTTCGCGTTGGACCCGGCGCTGCCCGTCATCGCGGTGGCGATCGGGTCCGGCACCCGCACCCGGCCGATGAGCGCCGAGAGCACCAGCCGCACCGGCGCGCGCATCAGCCGGGGCACCCCGGTGGCGACGGCCTTCTCCGCGTTGAAGGTGACCGGCAGGTCGTAGATGACGACGTACTTCTCGGTCAGCGAGAAGTTGTGCATCATCGGGCTGCCGCCGACCGGCACGTCCACCTGGCGGCGCAGCCTGCCGTCGGCGCCGATCACGGTGTAGCGGACCTTGTTGCCCCAGCCGAAGTAGTACGACACCGCGTGCAGTTCCCCGGTGGCCGGGTCGCGCAGGGGGTGGGCGGTGTAGCCGCCGCGCAGGGTGCCGTCGAAGTCGCAGGAGCCGACGGTGTCGAGTTCGTCGGACAGCTCGTAGTTGGTGATGCCGCCCTCGACGAGCGCCAGGGTCTTGCCCGCGTGCTCGATGACGTTGGTGTTCGCGCCGAGCGTGGGCAGCGTGCCCGGGGTGGGCGCCGGGCCGCCCATGGCCTGGGTCCGCACCCACCGGTTGCGGTACCACTCGGCCTTGCCGTCGCGCAGCCGCACGCCGTGCACCATGCCGTCGCCGGTGAACCAGTTGTAGGCGTCCGGGTCGACCTCGGCGACGGGGTTGGGGCCGTTGCGCAGGAAGCGGCCGTCGAGGAAGTCGGGGATCACCCCGGTCACGGCCAGGTCGGTGAGCGTGTGCTCCTGGTGCACGGGGGCGTAGTTGGCCTCCAGGTACGGGTTGCCCATCGGAATCCCCTTCTTGGCTATAACCGTGTTATGTCGATAGGTATAACCGAGTTATGCCAGAATGGCAAGCATGGCCGAGCCGCACGTGCGCGAGAAACTGGTGACCGCCGCCCTGGACCTGCTGGCCCACGGCGGTCCCGACGCGGTGCAGGCGCGCAAGGTCGCCGCCGAGGTCGGCGCCTCGACGATGGCCGTCTACACCCACTTCGGGAACATGGGCAGGCTCGTCGACGCGATCGCCGCCGAGGGCTTCCGCCGCCTCGGCGCCCGCCTCGACGCCGTCGCGCGCACCGACGACCCCATGGCCGACCTCACCAACCTGGGCCTGGCCTACCGGGCGCACGCCCAGGACAACCCCGACCTGTACCGGGTCATGTTCGGCGTCACCTCCATCGGCGGCCACCGCCCCACGCCCAACGACCCCACCACGGCCCCGGACGACCCCGACGACGTCGCCCTGGGCACCTTCGGCGCCCTCACCGACGCGGTCGAGGCGGTCATCGCGGCGGGCCTGATCCGCCCGGTCGCCCCGGCCAGGATGTCCGCGCAGCTCTGGAGCGCCCTGCACGGCTTCGTCCTGCTGGAGATCGCCGGGTTCCACGGCACCGACGGGGTGGAGCGGGTGCTGGCGCCGATGATGATGAACCTGCTGGCGGGCGCGGGCTACCGGGCCGGTCCCTGACGCCGCACCAGCGCGGCGACCCTGGTGGCGGCGACGGCGAGGCAGCCCGGCGTGGTCACCGCGAGCACGAGCACGAAGGTCGGGTACAGGTAGGCGACCTGGAGCCAGGACACCTCGCGCCCCCGGTAGAGCAAGCCCACGACCCCGCCGAGCGTGGCCAGCAGCAGGGCGGGCAGCAGCAGCACCGACAGCCGCACGGCGGTCCACGGCCCGACCCGGCGCTTCGCCGCCCACCGCCGCGCGCGGACCACACCGCGGACCACGCCGGCGCAAACCCCCAGGCCCGCCCCGAGCAGCACCAGGTCCACGACGAGGTACGGGTCCTCCGCCGGTGCCCGTTCCCTGCCCTCGACCAGCGCGATGAGCCGTTCCCCGATCGCCTGGGCGTCGCCGTGCCGCGACCCGGTGTTGGCCATGACGGCGATGCCGTACCCCGAGGCGGGGAGCACCGCCTGGTAGGCGGTCGAGGTGAACAGGTCGCCGCCGTGGTCGAGCAGCGGTGCGCCGGACCCGGTGGCACCGGTGAACCAGCCCAGGGCGTACGAGCCCGACCGGGCGGACGGCGTGTGCGTCGCGGCGATGGTCTCCGGGGTGGCGACCGACCCGCCGGTCGGGCCGCGCCCGCCGTTGTTCTGCGCGATGAGCCACGCGGCCAGGTCGTGCGCGGAGGACAGCACGCCACCGGAACCGTTGCCGAACGCGGGCGGTTCGGGCAGCGCCACCGCCGCGCCCAGGACCTTGAGGTGCCCCCGCGCGCTCGGCGGCAGGTCGCGTTCGGTGTCGACGGTCTCGCTCCCGCCCATGCCGAGCGGCTCGAACACGCGGCGGCGCAGGTGATCCCGGAACGGCGAGCCGCCCACGACCTCCACCAGCCGGGCGGCGACCTGGAAGTTCTGGTTGTGGTAGTCCCACCGGGTTCCGGGGTCGGCGGCCAGTTCCGCGCCCCGCACCGCGGCGACGGCCTCGCGCAGGGTGCGCACGCCGACCTCGGGGGCGGCGGTCCGGTCGGACAGGCCGGAGGTCTGGTCCAGCAGTTGCCGCACGGTCACCTCGGCGCCGCGCGGGTCGGCCGGGGCGAACTCCGGCAGGTGCGCCTGGACGGGGTCGTCGAGCCGGAGGCGGCCGTCCTGCGCCAGTTGCGCGACCGCCAGGGCGGTGAACGACTTGCTGACCGAGGCGACCGCCATCGCGGTGTGCTCGGAAACGGGGGCGCCACCGGCGGTGCGGCCGTACCCGGCGGTCCGCACCACGGCGGTGCCGCGGGTGACGGCCACCGCCACCCCCGGGAGGGTCGTCTGCGACCGGTACGCCTCGACCACGGCGTCGACGGCATCGGCGTCGACGGTCGCGGGAGGTGCGGTGAGCGTGGTGGCGAGGAGCAGCGCGGACAGGGTGGAGGTGAGCACGGCGGGAGTCTCGCGGCGTTGCGTGCGGCGCACATCGGACCGTGGTCCGAGTTCGGCGGGTCGCGTCCTGGATACCGTGGCGCCCATGCTCGGTACGAGAGGCGCGCGGGTGCTCGACGTGGTCGCGGTGGCCGTGGTCGTGGCGCTGGCCGTGGTGCGGTCACCGCAGGCGGGTCCGCTCGGGTGGGGGGTGGCCGCGGCGCTCGGCGCCGCCGTTGCCGCGCGCCGGTGGCGGCCGGTCGCCGCACTGGTCGCGGCGGGGGCGATCGGGGTGGCGGCGCTCGTCGTCGGAACCGGGGAAGACGCCGTGGCCGTGGCGGTCGGGCTGGCGCTGTACCGAGTGGCGCTCACCTCGGCCAGAGCCGGTTTCCTGGGGGTCGCGGGGGCGTTGTCGGGCGTGATCGGGGTGGGGATCGTGGTGTGGGCCGCCCCCGGTCTGCCGCTCGTCCCGGCGCCGGAGGGGGCGGAGTCGTTCAGCACCACCCCTTTGTCCGCGGCGGTCTACAGCGCGGTGGTCATCACCGGGGCGTGGGCGCTGGCCGCGGCGGTGCGCACCCGCGGGCGGCACGCCGCCGAGCTGGTGGAGTCGCGCACCGCGCGGGCGGTCGCCGAGGAACGCCTGCGCATCGCCAGGGACATCCACGACGTGGTCGGGCACAGCCTCAGCCTGATCACCATGAAGGCCGCGGTCGCCAACGCCGTGGCGCAGGACCGCCCGCGCGAGCGGGAAGACGCGCTGCGGACCATCGAGCAGGTCAGCCGCGCCGCCCTGGCGGACGTCCGGACGGTCCTGGGCGCGGTGCGCGCGCCCACCACCCCGGCCCTGGACGACCTGGTGGACGCCGCCCGGTCGGCCGGGGTCACCGTCACCACCGACCAGGCCGACCTGACCGGCGCACCGGCCGCCGTGCGGATCTCCGCCCTCCGCATCGCCCAGGAGGCCCTGACCAACGTCCGCCGCCACGCCCGCCCGCCCCACTGCCACCTGAGGACGTCCGTGGAACCCGGCGCCCTCACCGTGTCCGTCGTCGACGAGGGCACGACCCCGCCGGGTCCGCCGGGCCACGGGCTGCTCGGCATCCGGGAACGGGTCGCCCTGCACGGCGGCACCCTGCACGCGGGCGCCGCCCCCGGCGGCGGCTTCACCGTCCACGCCGTCCTCCCGTTCGACACCGCCCTCCCGTGCGATGCCGCCCTCCCGTCCGAGGGGACCGCGCCGCGTGCCACCTGAGCCGATCCGCGTCCTGCTCGCCGACGACGAACCCGAGTACCGCGCCACCGTGCGGACGCTGCTGGAGGTCACCGCGGGCATCGAGGTGGTCGCCGAGGCGGGCACCGGCCGCGCCGCCTGCGACCTCGCCGCCCGCCACCGCCTCGACGTGGCGGTCCTCGACGTCCGCATGCCCGACCTCGACGGGATCGCCGCCACCCGGCGGATCACCGTCCTGCCCGAGGCCCCCAGGGTCCTCGTCCTCACCACCTTCGACCTCGACGCCGCGGTGTACGAGACCCTCCGCGCGGGGGCCAGCGGCTTCCTGCTCAAGGACGTACCGCCACCGCGGCTCGTCGACGGCATCCGGACCGTCGCCGCGGGGGAGGCCCTGCTCGCCCCGGCGGTCACCCGCAGGCTCATCGCGGACTTCCTCCGCGCCCCCACCCGCTCCCTCGACGGTGTGACCGCCCGGGAGCGCGAAGTCCTCACCCTGATCACGCGCGGGCTGTCCAACGCGGAGATCGAGGAGGCCCTGCACCTGAGCAGGCACACGGTGAAGACCCACATCGGCCACCTCAGGGCCAAACTGTCCACCCGCGACCGGGCGCAGTTGGTCATCGCGGGCTACGAAGCGGGCCTCGCCGACGACAGGCCCGCTCCCTGACCGCGCCCCGACCGGTCCTGTGTGGACAGTGTGGCGGGAGGTGCGCGGCTCAGTCGACCCGGACGCCGGACTCGGCCACCGCGGGGCCGAGGACCTCCAGGATGCGGCGCATGGCCTGCGGGGGGTTGCTCAGCACCAGGTGGGCGCCCGGGGGGAGGGTGGCGGCCGCCCGCAGCAGGGAGATCACGCCGGACACGTCGATGAAGTCGAGTTCGGCGAGGTCGAGGTGGACGTCGCCGGTGGCCTGGCCGCAGAGCGCCAGCAGCAGGGCCTCCACGTCCGGGCGGGTGGTGAGGTCCGCGTGGCCCTGCAGCCGGGGGCCGGGTGCCGGGTCCGGGGCTGCGGTCGGGTCCACGCGGGCCTGCGGCCGCACCGGCTCAGCGATGGTGACCACCGCCGTCCCAGGGGTGCCGCGCACACGCGCGCATGGCGACCACCCCTCCCAGCGGCGTCGGAACCGAGTGCTCGGCAGCCTACGCGGGCCCGACGCCGCTGTCCCAGGGGTCCAAAGTCCTCACCCGAGGGGCGCAGCCAGGTCGTACACCGTCTGGCCGCCGATGCTGGTCCGGGTGAAGTTCTCCTGCACCCAGGTGGCGATGTCGTCGCTGCCGCCGGGGCCGCCGATCCCGCGGCCCTGACCGCCCGCGATGTAGTAGCGGACCTGGCCTTCGGCGACGTACCGCTGGAACTGCGCCAGCGTGGGTGCCGGGTCGCCGCCGTTGAAGCCGCCGATGGGGATCACCGGACGGCCACTTGCCAGTTGCAGGCTGCCCGCGCCCATCGACCCGGTGCTCGCCGCCGCCCACGTCCCGGTGGTGGCGCGCAGCGCCCGCACCAGTTCCGCGCTGACCTCCTGCCCACCGCCCGGACCGCCCCCGCCGCCGAACGCGCCGCCGCCACCCGCCGACGCGGGACCGGAGGCCGGGATCGAACCGCTGTGCGCGGTCGTCGCGGTGGCCACCGCGTACGCCGTGGTGGCACCGCCCCCGGCCAGCAGCGCCACCAGCGCCACCGGCACGGCCGCCCTGGCGAACCGGTGCGCGCCCACGGCGATCGCGGTCGCGGAGAGCACCCCGAGCGCGGCCACCACCCAGCGCAGCCACGGCAACCACTGCGCGTCGTGCTCCAGCAGCACGAAGCCCCAGCCCGCGCCGACCGCCACCACGGCCGCCAGCACGACCCGCGCGCCCAGGTGGTCTCGACCACGCCACAGCTCCCGGGTGCCGATGCCGATCACGCCCGCGACGCCGGGGGCCAGCGCCACCGTGTAGTACGGGTGGATGGTGCCCTCCATGTAGCTGAACACCAGCGCGGTCACCACCATCCACCCGCCCCAGAGCAGCAGCCCGGCGCGGGCGCGGTCGGTGCGCGGTGCCCGGCGGGTGAACCAGAGCCCGGCGACCAGGGCGATCAGCGCGGACGGCAGCAGCCACGACACCTCGGAGCCGAACGCGGCGCCGAACATCCGGCCCAGCCCGGTGTCCCCGCCGAACGCGGTGCCCATGCCGCCGCCACCCCCGCCCCCGCCGCCGTTGCCCGAGCCGCCGAAGATGCGGCCCAGGCCGTTGTAGCCCAGGGCCAGGTCGAGTTCGGTGTTGTCGGTGGAACCGCCGACGTAGGGCCGCGAGTCGGCGGGCCACAGGTCGGTGACGACCACGAACCAGCCCGCCGAGACCACCAGCGCCGCGACCGCGCCCAGCAGGTGCAGCAGCCGCCTGCCCAGGCCGGTGGGCGCGGCGACCAGGTACACCAGCCCGAAGGCGGGCAGCACCAGGAAGGCCTGCAACGTCTTGGCCAGGAACGCGAAACCGATTGCGACACCGGCCAGGGCCAGCCACCGCCAGCTCGCCCCCTCCGTCGCCCGCACCACGCAGTAGCCGCCCGCCACCATCAGCAGCACCAGCAGCGCGTCCGGGTTGTTGAACTTGAACATCAGCGCGGCCACCGGCGTCAGCGCCAGCGCGGCACCCGCGATCAGCCCGGCGACCGGACCGGACCAGCGCCGGACCGCGTTGTGCAGCAACCACACCGAGCCGATCCCGCACAGCGCCTGCGGCAGCAGCATGCTCCACGAGGAGAACCCGAAGACCCGCCCCGACAGCGCCATCAGCCACAGCGCGGCGGGTGGCTTGTCGACGGTGATGGTGTTGCCCGCGTCGAGCGAGCCGAAGAACAGCGCCTTCCAGCTCTGCGTCCCCGCCTGCGCGGCGGCGGCGTAGAAGTCGTTGGCCCAGCCCGAAGCGCTCAGGTCCCACAGGTACAGCGCGGCCGTCACGGCCAGCAGCCCGATCAGCGCGGGCCGCTCCCAGCCGCGCCGGGCCGCGGGCACCTGGGCGGCGACCGCGGGCGCGGCGGGTGCGGCGTGCCGGGGTTCGGACGTCGTGGTGGTCGTCGTGGTGGTCATCGCGCGTTCTCCGCACTCGGCGCCGCGGCGCCGGTCTCCTCGAGGGTGGACCGCTCGTCCGCGCGGCGGAACACCCAGCCGCGCAGCAGCAGGAACCGCAGGACGGTGGCGGCGAGGTTGGCCCCGACCAGGACGACGACCTCGGTGCCGCGACCCGGGTCGCCCAGGCCGTGCAGCAGGGCCAGCGACCCGCTGGTCAGGCCCAACCCGAGGGCGAACACGAGCAGCCCCTGGAACTGGTGCCTGGCCGCGCCGCCGCTGCCGCGCACGCCGAAGGTGAGCCGCCGGTTCGCCGCGGTGTTGCCGACCGCGGTGACCAGCAGCGCGGTGAAGTTCGCCGCCTGCGGGCCGACGCCGCCGCGCAGCAGCACGTACAGCACCAGGTACGCCGCGGTGCTGAGCACGCCGATCGCGCCGAAGCGCACCAGTTGCCGCAGCAGCCCCGCGGGCACCCCCGGCGGGTCCGCGCTGATCGCGCCCCGGGACAACTGCTCGCGCAGCCGGGCGATCGGGATGGCGCCGGTGGTCAGACCCCGGCCGAGGCGGGCGATGCCGCGCAGGTCGGCCAGCGCGGTGGCCACGATGTCCACCCGGCTGTCCGGGTCGTCCACCCAGTCCACCGGGACCTCGTGGATGCGCAGGCCCGCGCGCTGGGCCAGCACCAGCAGCTCGGTGTCGAAGAACCAGCCGGTGTCGGCCACGTGCGGCAGCAGCGTGCGCGCCACGTCGGCGCGGATGGCCTTGAACCCGCACTGCGCGTCGGAGAAGCGCACGCGCAGGGTGCCGCGCAGGATCACGTTGTAGGCGCGGGAGATGAACTCGCGCTTGGGCCCGCGCACCACCCGCGCGCCCCGGGCCAGCCGCGAGCCGATGGCCACGTCGGAGTGCCCGGAGATCAGCGGGGCCACCAGCGGCGACAGCGCCGCCAGGTCGGTCGAGAGGTCCACGTCCATGTAGGCCAGTACCTCGGCGTCGGAGCCGAGCCAGGTGGTGTGCAGCGCCCGGCCGCGGCCCTTCTGCTCCAGCCGCACCGAGCGCACCTCGGGCAGCGCCTCGGCCAGCGCGTCGGCCACCTCGGCGGTGCGGTCGGTGCTGGCGTTGTCGGCCACGGTGATCCGGAACCGGTACGGGAACTGGGCCTTGAGGTGCGCGTGCAGGCGGCGCACGCACGGTTCGAGGTCGACCTCCTCGTTGTGCACGGGCACGACGACGTCGAGGACGGGGGCCGGTCCCGCGACCCGCACGGGACCGCGGCCGAGACCCCGCTGGGCGGGGAGGGGGAGCGAGGTGGCTGTCATGGCTGCGAGCCTCCGGGGGTCCGCTGGGTGGTCGGTGTGCCGAAGCTGTGCGGGACCTGTGTCCTCATCGGTCATGACGCGGATCACGTTGTGGCGGTGGGGGTCGACAGGTCGTAGAGCGCGGTGCCGTCGACGGGGGTGGCGGTGAAGTTGTCCGCGACCCACTCGGCGATCTCCCGGGCGGCATCGCTGCCGGAACCGCCGGACATGATCGTGCTGCTGATGAACCAGTGGACCTGACCGTTCGCCACCATCTGCTGAAACTGCGCCAGGGTCGGCGCCGGGTCGGTGCCGTTGAAGCCGCCCAGGGCGAACACCGGCAGGTCGATCGCGAGCTGGTAGCCCGCCGCGTTGTTGGAGCCGACCACGGCCGCCGCCCACGTGTAGGACGTGGAGTCCCGCGACAGCGCGGCGACCACCTCGGCGCTGGGGGTCGGGGCGCCGAGCAGGCCGCCCATGCCGCCGCCGCGCCCGCCACCGCCGGGTCCACCGCCCCCGCCGAAGCCCATGGCGCTGCCGGGACCGACCGAGGGCAGCGCACCGGAGTGCGGCTGCGCGGCGGTGGCGACCGAGTACGCGCCAGGGGCGGCGAGCACCACGACCAGCGCCAGCGCCGCGACCCCCCGGGCGGCGAGCCTGGGCAGCACCGGCACCAGGACGATCAGCGCGGCCACCACCAGCCCGCCGAACAGCACCACCGGCCGCAGCCAGGGCAGCCAGTCCGACTCCCTGGCCAGCAGCAGCGACGCCTCGACCGCGGTCAGCGCCACCCCCGCCGCCAGCAACCCCACCGAGGCGAAGTCGTGCCGCGACCGCCAGGCGGTGGCCGCGCCGATGCCCACCAGGGCCGCCACCGCCGGGGCCAGCGCCACCGCGTAGTACGGGTGGATGATGCCGTCCATCAGGCTGAACGTGACGCCGGTGACGACCAGCCACCCGCCCCACAGGATCAGCGCGGCCCGGGTCCGGTCGGTGCGCGGGGCGCGGCGGGTCAGCCAGAGACCGCCGAGCAGGGCCAGCAGCGCGGCGGGCAGCAGCCAGGCGATCTCGCTGCCCATCTCGGTGCCGAACAGCCGCGACCAGCCGGGCGAGCCCCAGCCCGCACCGCCGCCGACGCTGCCGACCTCGTTGCCGGTGAGCCTGCCCAGGCCGTTGTAGCCCAGCGCCAGCTCCAGCACGCTGTTCTCCTGCGAGCCGCCGATGTAGGGCCTACTGGCAGCGGGGACCAACTCGACCACGAGCACCCACCAGCCGCCCGCGACGACCATCGCGCCAAGCGCGGCGACCAGGTGCCCGATCCGCTTGCCCAGCCCGGTGGGGGCGGCGATCAGGTAGACCAGCCCGAACGCGGGCAGCACCAGGAACGCCTGCAACATCTTGGTCAGGAACGCGAACCCGACCGCCGCGCCCGCCAGCACCAGCCACTTCGGACTGGCCTTCTCCAACGCGCGCACCACGCAGTAGGCGGCTACCACCAGCAACAACACCAGCAGCGCGTCCGGGTTGTTGAACCGGAACATCAGCGCCGCCACCGGGGTCAACGCCAGCGCCGCACCCGCGATCAGCCCCGCCGCCGGGCCGGACCACCGCCGGACCGCCGCGTGCAGCACAGCCACCGACGCCACCCCGGCCAGCGCCTGCGGCACCAGCACGCTCCACGGGCTGAGCCCGAAGACCCGCACGGACAACCCCATGAGCCAGGTCGCCGCGGGCGTCTTGTCGACGGTGATGCCGCCCGCCGCGTCGGTCGCGCCGAAGAACCACGCCGACCAGCTCTCCCCGCCCGCCTGCGCGGCGGCCGAGTAGTAGGCATTGGCCCACCCAGAGGCGCCCAGGTTCCACAGGTAGAGCACGGCGGTTCCCAGCAGCAGCACCGCCAGTGCGACGCGGTGCCGTCTCGGCGGGGGAGCGGCGGGGATTTCGGGGACGCCACCGGGTTGGTCGGTGGGCACGGCGCGGTCGGCGACGAGGGTCATGGGGACCACGGTGGTGGGCCGCGCTGGGTGGGTTTTGTGCGTTCCCTGTGAGCGGGCTGTGCGTCCGGCGGGCGCCGGTGCCACTCAGCGGACGGGCCACGTCCACCGGTTCCAGCCGGACGCCCCGGGGGTCACATCCGCTTCGCCCGGTCCCGCACCCGCCGCGCCTCCACGTGCGTGGCGGTGATCGCGCGCGTGGCGAACACCGAGTCCTGGGTCTCGATGGTGCTGAGCCGGTGGTAGCGCACCCGCAGCAGTTGCAGGTAGCTCATCAACCCCGCCAACTCGGCCGCCAGCGGTTCCGGCAGCGGATCGGGGACCGCGTCCACGGCGGCCCGCAGCACGTCGTGCTGCTCGACGAGCACCGGCAGCACCACACCGATCGGGTACGCCCCGCCGCCGCGCGGCCGGTGCCCGTCGAGGACGTCCGCCACGGCCGACGCGGCGGCGGCGACCGCGGCGGGGAACCCGCTCATCCCGCCACCGCCCGGCGCAGGTGCTCGCCGGTCGCGGTGCCCGCCGCGCACAGGTCGCGCGGGGTGCCCTCGAACACGACCTGCCCACCGCGCCTGCCGCCCTCCGGCCCCAGCTCCACCACCCAGTCGGCGTGGCCGATGACGTCGAGGTTGTGCTCGATGACCACGACGGTGGAGCCGTAGGTGTCGACCAGGCGGTCCAGGACGCCGAGCAGCCTGCCCACGTCGGCCAGGTGCAGGCCGGTGGTCGGCTCGTCCAGGACGTAGGTGGTGCCCGGGGTGTGCAGGCGGGTGGCGAGCTTGACCCGCTGGCACTCGCCGCCGGAGAACGTGGTCAGCGGCTGGCCCAGGCGCAGGTAGTCCAGGCCGACGTCGGCGACCGCGGTCAGCACGGCGGCGACCTTGCGGCTGCCCCGGAAGAACTCCAGCCCCTCGGCCACCGACATCTCCAGCACGTCGCCGATCGAGCGCCCGCGCAGCCGGTGGGCCAGCACCTCGTCGGTGAAGCGGCGCCCGTCGCAGGTCTGGCAGACCTGGGCCACCGAGTCGAACGCCGCCAGGTCGGTCTGGGTGAAGCCCAAACCGGCGCAGTTCTGGCAGGCACCGGCGGAGTTGGCGCTGAACAGGGCCGGGGCCACCCCGTTGGCCTTGGCGAACGCGGCGCGCACCTGGTCGGCGATCCCGGTGAAGGTCAGCGTCGTCGATCGCCGGTTGGCCCGCGGCGGCGACTGGTCGACCAGCACCGCCTCCGGGTGCTGCGCCCGGAACGCGCCGCCGACCAGGCTCGACTTGCCCGACCCCGCCACCCCGGCGATCACCGTCAGCACCCCGGTCGGCAGGTCCACGCTGACGTCGCGCAGGTTGTGCGTCCGCGCGCCCACCACCGACAGGCTGCCGGTCCTGGCGCGCACCCGGTCCTTGACCGTCGTCGGAGCGGTGAGGTGGTCGCCGGTCGGGGTGCCCGCGCCCGCGAGCCCGGCCAGGTCGCCCGCGTAGACGACCCGCCCACCCGCCGCGCCCGCGCCCGGCCCGATGTCCAGCACGTGGTCGGCGGCGGTGATCACGTCCCGGTCGTGCTCCACGACCAGCACGGTGTTCCCCTTGTCCCGCAACGTGTGCAGCAGCGACGTCAACCGGTGCACGTCGCGCGGGTGCAGGCCGATGCTGGGCTCGTCGAACACGTAGAGCATGTCGTTGAGGCTGCTCGACAGGTGGCGCACGATCTTGACCCGCTGCGCCTCGCCGCCCGACAGGGTGCTGGTCGCGCGGTCGAGGCTCAGGTAGCCCAGCCCGATGTCGACGAGGTGGCCCACCAGCCCCACCAGCGAGTCGACCACCGGCTGCGCCTTCGGCACGTCGAAGGCGGTGAGCACGGCCAGCAGCTCGTCGGCCTCCAGCGCGTTGAGGTCCGCGATGGACCGGCCGTCGATCGTGCAGTCGCGGGCCAACTGCGACAGCCGCGTCCCCCCGCACGACGCGCACGGCACGGAGGTGGTGAACCGCTGCACCATCTCCTTGGTGCGCGCGCTCTTCTCCTCGGCGGTGTCGACGTAGCGGCGGCGGAACTTCACCACCGCGCCCTCGTAGGTCATCTTCACGGTCGAGCCGTTGACGTCCAACGGGACGTGCCCCGACGCGCCGTGCAGCAGCTCCTCGCGCTCGGCGTCGGTGTAGTCGGCCACCGGCTTCGCCGGGTCGAACCGGCCGGACTCGGCGTAGATCCGCCAGTCCAACGACCCGACGGCGAACGCGGGCGCCAGCAGCGCGCCCCCGTCGAGGGACCTGGCCGGGTCCAGGAACGCGGGCAGGTCGACCCCGATCACCTGCCCCAGCCCGTCGCAGTCCGGGCACATCCCGGCGGGCATGTTGAACGAGAACGCGTCCGCGTACCCGATGAACGGCTCACCCGCGCGGGAGAACAGCAGCCGCAGCAGCGGGGCGATGTCGGTGATCGTCCCCACCGTCGACCGCGAACCGCCGACCAGCGGCCGCTGGTCGACGGCGATCGTGGCGGGCAGGTGCTCGATCAGGTCCACCGCGGGCCGCCCGGACGCGGGCAGGAACGACCGCACGAACGCGGGCAGCGTCTCGTGGAACTGCCGCTGCCCCTCCACGGCGATGGTGTCGAACACCAACGACGACTTGCCCGACCCCGACACCCCGGTCACCACGGTGACCCGGCGCTTGGGGATCTCCACATCGATCCCGGTCAGGTTGTGCTCATGCGCACCGACCACCCGGATGCACTCCACTACCGGCGCTGAACTGGATGAATTCACACTTCAACCCTATCTTTGAACAACCAGTTGAGACCTGTGCTGGAGTCGGCCGAAAAAAGCCTCAACCCCCGTGGTAGGCATGCGCCATGCCGCTGCGCCCAGTCGACCTAGCCCGGCACGCGGGCATCTCCACCCAGCAGGTCCGCAACCACGAGGCGGCGGGCGTGCTCCCGGAGGTGCCCAGAACCGAATCCGGCTACCGCCGGTACGGCCCCGAGCACCTGCGCGCCCTCCTCGCCTACCGCGCCCTCGCCCGCGCCCTCGGCACCGACCGCGCCACCGCCGTCCTGCACGCCGCCAACGCGGGCGACCCCACCACCGCACTGCACCTCGTCGACGCCGCCCACGCCACCCTCCACGCCGAGCGCCAAGCCGCCGAGAGCACCGCCGAAGCCCTCGGCGCGGTCGCCGACACCCCGGTCACCCCCGGCCCGGACCGACTGGTCGGCGAGGTCGCCGCCACGCTGTCGGTGCGCACCTCCGCACTACGCGTGTGGGAGGCTGCGGGCCTGCTCACCCCCGCCCGCGACCCCGCCACCGGCTACCGCCGCTACACCCCGCTCGACGTCCGCGACGCCCGGGTCGTTGCCATGCTCCGCAAGGCCCACTACCCGTTCCCCCGCATCACCCAGGTCCTGACCGACCTGCACCGCACGGGCAGCCGTGAAGCCCTCGCCGCCGCCATCGCCGAACGCCGCGCCGCTCTCGACGCGCAGTCCCTCGCCCTGCTCGAAGCCGCAGGCCTGCTGCACGCCCACCTGACCGCTTGACCCCCAGTGGCGTCACGATCGTGGCGTGACCTGCGAAAATGTGGTTCTGGGTGTTTGTCTGACGCCGGTTGGGGCCACTTCGGAGCACCCGTTCCGGTCGGTGGACGAGAACCGCTGGGTCAACGCTGCCGAACTGCGCCCCGGGTCGTCGACCCGGGATGACCGGGGGCGGGCGGTCGAGGTCGCGCGGGTCGGGTTCCACATCGGGGACTCGCGCATGCACAACCTGACCATCGATGTCGACCACACGTGCTACGTGGTGGCGGGGGCAACCTCGATCCTCGTGCGCAACGTTGATGTGTGCTGTGCCGCCGATCGCGGGGTGTTCACCGCGGCAGTGCCGGACGGGGTCCGGGCGGCCGTGCGGGAGTTGGTGGCCTTCCACGAGGCCGACGAGTGGCTCAGCGAGCAGGTCGGGATCATCGTGGTCCCCTGGACGCGCAGGGCTGGAGCACCAACGGCCACGGCACGCACGTCGCGGCCACCACCGCGGGCAAGATCTGTGGCGTGGCCGAGGAGGCCGAGGTCGTACCCGCGGCAAGTGCCGGGGTGCGAGGACTTCGGCACCGACTCCGCGACGGTCACCCCTTCGGCACGTCGATGGCGTCCCAGCACGTCACCGGGACTGTCGCGCTGGTCCTACTGCGACAGTGTGTGGTCCTGCCCTTGTTCTTCAGCGGGGATTCTGTGTCGATGGAGTCGGTACCGGCGCCGCCAATGCGATTTCTGTGCCGTCACGGAAACGGCGCGGGGCCGGTGAGGCGGCCACCGGCCCCGCGCCCGCAGTCGGCGATCCGAGGTTGGGGGTGCCTCAGCTCGCCTTGAAGGTCTCCGTCCACAGCCCGAACACCGTGCCCGTGGGGTCGCGCAGGTCGGCGAAGGCCTTGGTGCCGTAGACGTTCAGCGGTTCGGTGACCACCTCCGCGCCCAGCTCCAGGGCCCGCTCGAGCTTGCCGGGCAGGTCGCCGACGTGGGTGTAGAGGACGCTGCTCGCCACCGGGCCTGGTTTCTCGTCGGTCTCCACCAGGCAGCCCATCAGGCCGCCGCCCGCCTGCACGGCGTAGGTGAGGGGGTTGATCTCCTGGAAGGCCCAGCCGAACAGGCCCTCGTAGAAGGCCTTCGCCCGGGTGATGTCGGTCGTGCGCAGGTGCCAGAAGACGACCTTGCCCTCGGCCGCGTCTGGTTGGGCGGCGACGGTGTCGTTCTCGGTCGCGGTCATGTCGGTGCCTTCTTCCTACTTCTCGGCCGAGCCGATCGGGGCGGAGGCCGCCTCCGGGGCGGTGGGGGTCGCGGCCGCGGCGGGGGTGCCCGGCAGGGGTTTGCCGGGGCGTTCGACGAAGACGTCGTGCATCATCGCGATCGAGGCGACGGCGAGCAGGCCCGCGGTGCCGCTGATCCACAGGATGGTGGAGCTCGCGGCCTCGGTGTTGATCGCGCTGTTGTGGGTGTAGTGGTTGGCCAGCGACTGCGCCAGGGTGAGGCCCAGGACGCCGCCGAGCTGCTTGGTGAGGGTGGCGCCCGCCGTGCCGGTGCCCATGTCGGAGCGGGGCACGGAGTTCTGCGTGGCGATGGTCAGCCCGCCCATGGCCGGGCCGGTGCCCACGCCCGCCAGCAGCAGCCAGACGCTGGTCAGCCACGGGGATGTGCCCCCGTCGAGGAAGGCGAAGGCCGCGGAGCCGGTGGTCAGCAGGGCCGCCCCGGCCAGCAGCACCGGTTTGGTGCGGCCGGTCCCCAGGATGACCAGCGCGGTCAGCCTGCTGCTCAGCGCCATGCCCACCAGCAGCGGCAGCACCAAGAAGGCGGACGTGCTGGCCGAGTAGCCGCGCACGTGCTGGAAGTAGAGCGGGACGATGATGCCGATCGGCATCACGGCGAGCTGGAAGAAGAACCCGCCGACCAGCAGGGCGGAGAAGCTGCGCCCGCGCAGCAGGTACAGCGGCAGGATCGGGGTGCCCGCCCGGCGCTCGACCGGAACCAGGGCCGCCAGCAGCAGTGCACCGAGCACCAGGCACCCGGCCACCACCGGATCGGTCCACTCCAGCGTCCGGCCGCCGGTGCTCTGGCCCTTGAGGCTGAGTCCGATGAGGACCAGGGACAGGCCGGTGCTCAGCAGTGCGATGCCCGCGACGTCAAGTCGGCCCGTCACTGTTCGCGCCTGGCGGATGCGCGGGTAGAGCAGGGTCAGTGCGACGAAGGCCGCACCCGCGAAGGGCAGGTTGATGAAGAAGGCCCAGCGCCAGCCGATCCCGTCGGCCAGCACGCCGCCGAGCAGCGGGCCGCCGACCATGCCGATCAGCATCAGCGCCGCGATGATCGACTGGATGCGCAGCAGCACGGTGGACTTGCCGGTCGGGAAGACCTCGCGGATGGCCGCCATGCTCAGCGTCAGCAGCGCGCCCGCGCCGAGGCCCTGCACCGTGCGCGCGGCGATCAGGAACGCCATCGAGCCCGCGAAGCCGCAGGCCAGCGAGCCGACCAGGAACAGGCCCAAGCCCAGCAGCAGCAACCGCCTGCGGCCGT
The DNA here is from genome assembly GCF_000564855.1 of Actinokineospora spheciospongiae. Classification (GTDB taxonomy): domain Bacteria; phylum Actinomycetota; class Actinomycetes; order Mycobacteriales; family Pseudonocardiaceae; genus Actinokineospora; species Actinokineospora spheciospongiae. Next base: position 52,116 of record NZ_AYXG01000048.1, on the reverse strand, counting down.
AGAGGTCGGAGAACCGACCGTAGATCGGCACGCTGATCGACGATGCCAGCAGGTAGGCGGTGACCAACCACAGGTACCAGGAGTCGGAGCCGCCGACCTGGTCGACGATCTTGGGCAGGATGGTGACGATGACCGAGCCGTCCAGCATGGCCAGGAAGGCGCACACCAGCAGTGCCCACATCACCACGGTGGGGTGGCGGGTCTCCGGCTCGTCCTCGGGTGGTGCCTCGTTCGGTGACATCAGTCCTCCTGACCGGGGGTGAGTGCGCCGTGCAGGAACAGGTCCACCAGCTCCCCCGGTGACCGCCCGAGTTGCCCGGCGGCCACCGCGAGGGCCTGGAAGAGCGGGGCCAACCGTTCCGGCGGTGTCCGCAGCGCGGCGCGGTCGGACTCGAACAGGGCGACGAGTTCGCCCGGCGCCGCAGTCCGGTCGGCGGGGTCTGCCTGATCGGTGGGGGCTTGATCAGGGGAGGCTTGGTCGGCTTGGTGGGTGTGGTCGACCCGGGTGGGTGCCCCGGTGAGAGCTCCCACCCGGGTGGCGTGGTCGGTGATCGCCTCGGCGGCCATGGTGAGCCGGTCCACCAGCGGCAGGCCGGGGTCGACCGCCGCGAGGTGGGCCCGGGTGTCCTCGCCGCGCAGCGCGATCGCCAGGCAGGCGGTGCGCAGGGATTCGGCGTCGGGGAAGGTGCGGGTGACGACGTCCTCCGCGACGCCCGCCGCGTGGGCGACCTGCGCCGGGGTGGTGTCCTGGCCGTGCGCGAGGAGCAGCGGGAGCGCGGCCCACACGAGCTGCTCGCGGTGCGGTTCGGCGGTCGGGGGCTCGGCGGGGGAAGGTGCGGTCATGTCGACATCGTATGTAGTGAGTACTCACTACGTCAATCTGCCCCACCCGATCCGTGAGCCCGCGGATCAGGTGGCCGCCGCGTTCAGCACCGGGACCAGCTGCGCCTCCTCGTAGTCGAAGTGCGCCTGCAGGGCCGTGGTCAACCGCACCACGTCGTCGCGGATGCGGTCGGCGCCCACCTCACCCACCTCGAACCGGGCCAGCAGCGCCCGCAGGTCGGCCAGCGCCCCGGCGACGTCTTCGTGCTCGGCGCGCAGCCGCCGGATCGCCGGGGCCAGCTGCGGGAAGTAGGCCTCCAGCCGCCCGAAGTCGTCGTCCTCGTGCAGGTGGTGGCGAGTGAGCAGGTCGCACATCTGCAGGCACCCCGTGGTGAGCCCGGCGCGCAGCTCCGGGCGCGGCACCGGGTCGGCCGCCGCGTCGTCGAACTGCCCGCGGATGATCGCCAGCGATCGGCGCAGGTCGGCGTGCACCCGGCAGAGGAAGTCGCCCGGGCTCGGTGGTCGCTCGTCGTTCTGTGGCTCGGTCATGCCGTCGAATCCTCCTCGGGTGGTCCCGTCGGGTGCCAGGGCAGGCACCCGTTGTGCGCAAGCCCGTTCGCCCTCACCGCACCGCCAGTGCCGCCCGCCCGGCCGCCGCCGCGAAGACCTCCTCGGTCGGGGGCAGCGCCGCCACGGCGGCCGCGTACCCCGCGCGCCGCGCGGCCAGGTCGTCGCGGGTCCCCGGGTCGAACAACAGCGCCGTCAACGCCGCCACCACGCCCCCGCCGTCGAACAGCTCCCGGTGCACCAGGGCGTCGAGGTGTGGGTTGTCCTTGAGCAGCGGCTCCAGGAACGCGTGCTGGCCCTTGGGCCACATCCGGAACGGCTCGACGGGCGCGGTGTCGAGCAACCACCGGCGCACCACGGGGTCCATACCACCCAGTTCGGACTCCACGGTGTCCACCGCGGCGGTGTCGGGCACGGTGAAGCGGTTGGTGAGCAGCATCGCGGGTGTGTCGGCCAGGATCGCCCTGGACACCGTCAACCCCGTGGTGGTCAAGGAGAGCACGGCGTCCACCGACGCCAGCAGCTCGTCGTAGCGGTCCGGGGCGCACAGCGGCAGCAGGTGCACCCGCTCGGCGGGCAGCGCCAGGAACGGCTCAGGCACGTTGCCCCCGATGAACAGCAGGTGCGCGTCGCTCGGCAGCCGCCGCAGGTAGTCGGCGAGCAGCTCGGGCACCCGCCTGCCCAGCCTGCCCACCATCTCGGTCATCCCGGGTCGGTCCCCGCGCTGGTGCTGCCAGGCCGCCATCGGCAGCATGACCAGGCGGTGCCGCTCACCGACGCCGAGGGCCGCGCGCACCTCCCGCCGCCGCGCCGCGGTCAGCGCGGGCTCCGGCGGCAGCACCCGGTACGGGTGGCCGTACCCGGCTGGGCCCGGGTCCAGGTGGCACACCGGCACCGGCCGCAGGTGCGCGGGCATGTCCAGGATGCGCCTGCTCACCTCGCGCTCGTGGCGCCTGCCGCAGACGTCGAAGCGGAACGCGGTGTTCTCCCACTCCCAGATGTCGATGGGCAGCACCGGCAGCCGGTAGTCGTCGATGAACCACGGGTCGGTGTCGAACTGGCGGATCAGCGTCCCCCAGTGGTTGAGGTAGTCGGCCAGCACGATGGCGTCCGGTCGGAACCGCCGGACCACCGCGTCGACCTCCGCGCGCACATCTTGCCCCCCGGCGGGGTCGAGGACGGTGTGGGGATAACCGTGGTGGCGCAACAGGTTCTCCGACGAGGCGGTGATGACGTAGTGGCTGCGCACCCCCGCGGCGCGCAGCTGGTTGGTCAGCCCGATGCCGACGAGGGTGTCCCCGTAGGCCACTGTGGACAGCGCGAAGACGAGCACCTTCATCTCGGGTCCTCCCGTGGGTCAGGACACGAGCGTGGCCCGCCGCGCTCGACCCGCGCTCGACCCGCCCCGGTTCGAGCGCGGGTCGAGCTGCGGTCCAGCGCCGGGGGACAGCCTCGGCGCCATGCTTGCCACGGAGGCGACCGACCTCATCCGGGACCTGCTCGCCGCGACCGCATCAGCCGATGGCGACGTCACCGCCGCGATCGACGGGTTGGGGGTGGAGCGCACCGCGCGGGTGCTGGTCGAGGAGGTCGTCTTCCGCGCCAGGCTCGGCGACACCGGTGTCCGCGCCGGGGAGGCGGTGTCGGTCGTGCTCGCCCTCGCCCACCGCGGCCGCGAGCTGGCCACCACGGTGTGCGTGGGTCCCGGTGGGATCGAGGTCCGCGACGGGCACACCCCCGGCACCGCGCCGCCCCCGGCGGTCATCGCCCAAGACCTCGTGGAGGTGGCGCGCGCACTGTACGGGCCGCGCGAGCTGGTCACCGCCGCCACCCGCGCCATCCGCTGGCCAGGGCACCGGTTCGTGGTGCCCTCACCCGACCGCGAGGTGCCCCCTCCGTTCTACTACTGGGTGGTGCAGCGCGTGGTGCAGGTCCTCGACCGGCGCGGTGCGGCGGACCTCGGCGAGCTGGCCGTGCGCTGCGGCACCGACAAGTGGGGTGCGCTGCACCAGTACACCCCGCACTACGAACGGCACTTCGCCCCGCTGCGCGAGCACCGGCTGACGATCCTGGAGATCGGCATCGGCGGCTACGAGGACCCTCGCCGGGGCGGCACGTCGCTGCACATGTGGAAGCACTTCTTCCCCCGGGCGCTGGTGCACGGCATCGACATCGCCGACAAGAGCCCGCTCGACGGCCCCCGGCTGAGCACCACCGTGGCCGACCAGTCCAAACCGGAGGAGCTGTTGGAGTTCGCCGAGCGGCACGGTCCCTTCGACATCGTCATCGACGACGGCAGCCACGTCAGCTCGCACGTCATCTCCACGTTCCACACCCTGTTCCCCCACCTGCGCCCCACCGGGCTCTACGTCATCGAGGACCTGCACACCGCGTACTGGCCCGAGGTGTTCCACGGCGACGACACCGACCTCGGCGACCCGCGGTTCACCGTCGGCTTCCTCAAGACCCTGGTGGACGGACTGCACCACGAGGAATTCCTGCGCCCCGGCGCCCGCGCGCCGCTGCCGACGGACACACAGGTCATCGGCCTGCACCTGTACCCGAACGTGGCCGTGGTCGAGAAGGGGTCCAACGCGGCGGGCAGCCCCGTTGCCGACATGCTCCGCGCGGCCAGGGCCACCCGGTCGTGACGGCCACCCACCCGAGGAAGGACAGCGGGATGCACGTAGCAGCACCACGCGCCACCGCGTTTCTGGAGCGGCTGATCCGGGCCGCGGACGACGACGAGCGCCTGCGGGCGGTCGTGGCCGAACTGCCCCTGGCCGAGACCGCCCGCCTGCTGGTCGAGGAGTTGGTCTTCCGCGCGCGCAGACCCGGCAACACCCATCCGGTGCCGGTGGGGCTCGACGTCGTGTCCGGCGACGAGCGGGCGAGCTTCCTGTGCACCGTGGTCGACGGCCGCCCGATCGAGGTGGCGCCCGGCTCGACCGCGGATCGGGTCGGGCTGCGCGTGGAGTACGACGTCCACCAATTCGCTCGCGCCCTCTACGGCCGCTACAGCGGCCACGCCCACACCGCCCGCCGCACGGTCCCGCTCTACGGCAAGGCCCTCGACGGGTCCGGGGTCCCCCGGATCGAGCTGGTGGAGGAGACACCGAAGGCGGTCGACGCCCTGCTGGCTGGCACCGAGCCGGGCCGGGCCGACCTCGGCGAGCTGATGGCGCGGTGCGGCTCGGACAAGTGGGGCGGGCTGCACTGGTTCGCCCGGCGCTACGAGGAACACTTCAGCCGGTTCCGCGACGAACCCGTGCGGCTGCTGGAGATCGGCATCGGCGGCTACCAGGACCCCGATGAGGGCGGCGCGTCACTGAAGGTGTGGAAGCACTACTTCCGCCGCGGCACCGTGTACGGGATGGACCTGTTCGACAAGAACGGCCTCGACGAGCTGCGGATCACCACCGTCATCGGCGATCAGTCCGACCGGGCGCTGCTGTCGGAGGTGGTCGAGCGCAACGGCCCGTTCGACATCATCATCGACGACGGCAGCCACAAGAACGACCACATCCTCACCACCTTCGCGGCGCTGTTCCCGCACGTGCGTCCGGGCGGGTTCTACGTCATCGAGGACCTGTGGACGGCGTACCTGCCCGACTACGGCGGCACCGCGGGCCCGGTCGCCGGGCCGGGCACCTCGATCGGCCTGCTCAAGACCCTCCTCGACGCCCTGCACCACGAGGAGTGGACCGGTCCCGGCGCGGCGGGTTCGGTGGCCGAGTCGCTCACCGGCGTCTACGCCCACCACAACATCGCTTTCCTGGAGAAGGGCGTCAACCGCGAAGGCGGCATCCCCGATTGGATTCCCCGCACGCCCACCTGGTGACCCCGCCCCCACCCGACCGGAAGGACCCCCGATGGACAACCCCACCCACCTCTACCTCGACCTGCTCAAGCGGACGCTGACGAACACGGTGTACCAGGACAGCTCGAACCCCCGGCTCCCGGCGGGGCCGGGCGCCGCGCCGCACGGCCCGTACAACGCCGAACTGCGCTCCCGCGGCGAGGACTGGCCGACGGTCGCGCACACCATGGTCGGCCTCAAGCGCCTGCAGAACGTGCAGGACTGCGTCGAGCGGGTCATCGCCGACGGCATCCCCGGCGACCTCATCGAGACCGGCGTGTGGCGCGGCGGCGTCTGCATCTTCATGCGGGGCATCCTCAAGGTCCACGGCGTGGACGACCGCGCGGTCTGGGTCGCCGACTCGTTCCAGGGCATGCCCGAGGTCGGCGAGGACAGCAAGCCGAGGGACCGCAAGATGCGCATGCACGAGTACAACGACGTCCTGGGCATCCCGATGGAGCAGGTCCAGGAGAATTTCCGCCGCTACGGCCTGCTGGACGAGGCGGTGAAGTTCCTCCCCGGCTGGTTCAAGGACACGATGCCGGAGGCCCCGGTCGAGCGGATCGCCGTCCTGCGCCTCGACGGTGACCTCTACGAGTCGACGACCGCGGTCCTGGAGAACCTCTACCCGAAGCTCTCGGTCGGCGGTTACGCCATCATCGACGACTACGGCCTGCGCGCCTGCGCGGACGCCGTGCACGACTACCGCGACGCCAACGGCATCACCGACGAGATAGTCACCGTCGACAAGTTCGGCGTCTACTGGCGCCGCTCCGCCTGAGCGGCTCCCCGCCCGGGGCCCACCGCTGCCCCGCCCCGGCTCCCCGGGGGCGGGGCAGCGGTGTTTCCGAAGACGCGGTGTTCCGAGGGTGCGGTGTTCTCGGAACGTCATGCCCGACCGAACAGCCGCACACTTCGGGACCGGACGTTCCGTGAGGACAGGGTGTTCCTCTCCCAGACGGTGTTCTTCCCGGGCGTGATGACAGGTGTGCGTTTCGGGATCGGCGGAGTCCGGTTAACCGTGGTGCCCGGTTGCGGGGGCGGCTTGGTGGTGTTCCGCCTGGGCGCGGAAACGGAAGAGGTTCCGCCCGCGATCTTCCGATCGCGGGCGGAACCCCTTCCGACGACCCCCGGTGGCCACCCCATTCCACGTCCTCGACTCAGCCCGCCAGGGCCAGCACCGCCCGCAGCGCGGCCTCCAGCTCCGGCAGCGCCCCGGCGTCGGCGGCCCGCCAGGCCACGAAGCCGTCCGGTCGGACCAGGAGCGCCCCGTCCGGCTTGATCCCGGCCACCGTCGGCCAAACCCGGTCGGGGTCGATCACGTCACCCTCCGGGCCGATCACGCGCACCCGCAGCGGGTACCCGGCCTGCCCGACCAACCCGGCCGCGTGCTCGCGCCACCGCTGCCCGTCTGGCCCGCACAGCAGCACGAAGCCGTCGCCGAGCAGGTCCAGCGTGGACTTGCGCACTTCGTTCTCGGTCACCCACAGGTGCGGGGCGCGGCTGCCGGGGTGCCCATCGAGGTCGAGACCGGGGTCGGCCAGCGACGGCAGCTCCGACCGCGGCCCGATCACCGCGCCCGAGGTGTACTGGTAGCCCAGCGACACCACCACCGGGTGGCCCATGCCGATCCGCTCGCGCTCGGCCAGCGAGGACTCCAGGTCCCAGTGCAGCCGCGGGTTGCGCTGCACCAGCATCGCCTGCGCCACGGTGAAGCCCGCCACCGGTTCGCGCTCGGCCGCATAGCTGTCGAGCAGGCCCGCGCCCGCTCGGCCCGAGAGCACCAGGCCGAGCTTCCAGGCCAGGTTGTGCGCGTCCGCGATGCCGGTGTTGAGGCCGTAGGCCCCGCTCGGCGGCATCACGTGCGCCGCGTCACCGGCGAGGAAGACCCGCCCGTCGGCGAAGCGGTCGGCGGTGAAGGCCGCGGGCTGCCACGGCATGACCGCCAGCGGGGTGATCTCCAGGTCCGGCAGGCCGATCGCCGCGCGGACCAGGGACACGCAGCGCTCGACCGGGAAGTCCGCCGGGGTCTCACCGCGCTCCGGGTGGCAGGAGATGTAGAAGACCCAGCGGTCGGTGTTGTTGATCGCCAGCAGCAGGCCCTCGGTCTCCTCGTTGCGGATCTCGCAGACCACGAACTCATTGCCGCGCACCAGCTCGGCCAGGTCGGCCCGGAACAGGACGCTGATCATCGGGCCGCCCAGCGCGCCGGGGCCGCTGGTGCCGATCCCCAGCCGCCGCCGGGTGCCGCTGTCCGCGCCGTCGGCGGCGACCACGTACTCGGCCGCCACGGTGGACTCGCGGCCGGTGCCCCGGTCGAGCAGGTCGACCAGCACGTGGTCGGCCTCCTGCCGCAGGCCGGTGACCTCGGTGTCGAACCGGACCTGTGCGCCGCCCGCGCGGGCGCGGTCGAGCAGGATGGGTTCGAGCACGTCCTGCGGGCAGATCCCGTTGCTGCTGTTGATCGGGCTGAACGCGCCCACCACGTCGGTGCTGTCGTCGGCGACCGGCGAATTGCGCCTGGCCGCGCCGAGGTCCTCCCCGGCCAGCCGCCGCACCACCACCTTGCCCCCGCTGCGGGCCATCAGGCTGCCCGCCGCGAGCACCTCCCGGTCCACCCCGGCCTCGCGGAACAGCTCCCGCGTCCGGGGCGCCAACCCGGTCGCCCTCGGGTAGACCGAGGTCGACCCGTGGCGCTCGACCACCAGCGGCCGCACGCCCTGCCTGGTGAGGAACAGCGCCGCGGCCAGGCCGACGCCTCCCGCGCCCACCACCAGCACCGGCACCCGCTCCGACTCTGCTGACACCGAACTCTCCTTCCGCTCCGGGGTCCGGATCAGGTGATCACCCAGTCCGGGTGCTCCAACACCTCGACCACCGCGCACGACCAACTGAACCCGGCGCCGACGCTGACCAGCAGGCACAGCTCGCCGGGGGCGAGCAGGCCGGTGGAGACCAGGTGGTCGAACCCGGCGAACGTGTCACCTGCGCCGAGGTGGCCGACGGTGCGGCTCCACGGCCAGGTCGTGCGGTCCGGGTCGATGTCGAACCGCCCGAAGTAGGCCGCCTGCAACCGCCTGCGCCCCAGGTGCGGCAGCACCACCCTGGCCACGTCACCCAGTTCCGCGCCCGCCTCCGCCAGCGCGCGCTTGAGCGCCGTCGCCTGCCCGGCGCCGACCCTGGCCACCGCGAACGAAGTGCCCGCGGTGGCCAGGAACCCGCGCTTGCAGGCGTCCAGGTCAACCGAGGGGCGGTGGCTGAACGGGGTGTCGCCGAACGGGTCGTCGCCGCGGTGCATGCCCTCCAGCTCCGGGTCCGACACCGTCACCAGGCTGCGCAGCCTGGCGAAGCCGCCGCGCCGCGACAGCACCACCGCGGTACCGCCGTCGGCGTAGACGGTGCCGGGATCGCTGTGCCAGCGGTCGAACCCCGGCGGGCAGAACTTGTCGCCGGTGGTGACCAGCGCCGCCGAGCGCCCCGGCGCCGCGGCCAGGTAGGCCGCGGCCAGCTCCAGGGCGCCCATGCCGCCGTTGGAGACCTGGCCCACCTCCAGCGCCGGGCACCGGTTGCCCACCGCCACCCGCTGCACGTAGGAGGCGGGCGCCCACAGGTCGTGGCCCTGGTGGAAGAAGCTGGCGTGCAGCACCAGGTCGATGTCGGCCGGACCGCACCCGCTGCGCCGCAGGGCCACCCCGGCGGCCATGGCCGCCATCTCCGGGGCGGACTCCGCCCCCGCGACCGCGACCGAGACCACCTCGGTCGAGCGGGCCAGCCGGGGGTCGAAGCGGCCCTCGGCGACCGCGGTCGCCGCTGCCACCGGAGGCGGCAGCCAGGTACCGCACCCGGCCAGGTAGAGCGCCGGGTCGGTCACAGCGCGCCGCCCGCCGCGGTCACCGCGGCGAGGCGGTCGTTGACCAGGGTGAGGAACTCACCCGGGGTGCGCACCCGGCCCAGCGCGTCCTCGGGCAGGTCGACGCCGTAGTCGCGGCCGACCCGGGAGGCCGCCTCCATCAGCGCCAGCGAGTCGTAGCCGAGCTCGTCGAACGGCGTGTCCTCGACGCCGCCGTCGAGGTCGACCGCCTCGTCCTCACCGGCGCACTCGCGCATGATCGTGATCAGGCCATCGAGGGTCAGCTCGGTCATCGGGGGTTCCTTCCTGTCCTGGACTCGGTTCGGACCACCATGGCGGTGTTGAAGCCACCGACCCCCCTGGCCACCACCAGCGCGGCGGTGGCCTCGACCGGCCGCGGCGCGCCGACCACCAGGTCGATGCCGTAGCCGGGGTCGACGGTGGTGTTGGCGGTCGGCGGGATGCTCCCCTCGCGCAGCGTCAGCAGCGCGCCGACCAGGTCGAGCGGGGCCGCGCCGGACGACAGCCGCCCGGTGCCCGCCTTGGGTGCGGTGACGGGCACCCCGCGCGGGCCGAAGACCGCCGCGAGCGCGTCGGCCTCCACCCGGTCGAGCTCGGGGACCGCGGCGGCGTCGGCGAACACGACGCCGATGTCGGCGGGCGCCGCCTCGGCGTCGTCGAGGGCGACCTCGATCGCCCGGCGCAGGTTCGGCGGGCGGCCGGAGCCGGGGCGCGGGTCGAAGGTGGCGCCGTAACCCGCGATCTGCCCGTACACCCGCGCCCCCCTGGCCCGCGCCGCCTCGGCCTCCTCGACCACCAGCAGCGCGCCGCCCTCGCCGGGCACCTGCCCGGCCGCGTCGGCGTCGAAGGGCAGGTAGGCGGTGCGCGGGTCGTCGCGGGTGCTCAGCCTGCCGCCCGCCATCAGCGCGGCCAGCCCGTAGGGGCACAGCGGCGAGTCGACCCCGCCGGTGAGCACCACCCTGGTGCCCGCGCGCACCCGCCTGCGGGCCTGCGCGACCGCGGCGAGGCCGCCCGCCTGCTCGGCCACCAGCACCCCGGCGGGCCCGCGCAGGTTGTGCCGGATGGACAGTTGCCCGGAGTTGACCGCGTAGAACCAGGCGAAGGACATGTACGCGCTGACGTGCTTGGGGCTGTTGGCGTGCAGGTTCTGCAGCTCGCGCTGCCCGAAGTCGAACCCACCGGAGGAGTTGGCGGTCACCACCCCCATTTCCAGCGGGGACAGACCGGTGGTGTCCACGGCGGCGTCGGCGAACGCCCCGTCGGCCGCGGCGATGGCGAACCGGGTCATCCGGTCGGTCTGCGGGACCAGCCTGCCGGGCACCCGCTCGGCGGGCACGAACCCGCGCACCTCGCCTGCGAGCCTGCTGGGGTAGCGCTCCGGGTCGAACAGGCTGATCCGGTCGATCCGGTTCTCCCCGCGCAGCGTCGCCGACCAGTGTTCCGGCAGGGTCAGCCCGGTCGGGGCGATCACCCCGATCCCGGTCACCACGGTGCGGCTCACCGGTCCGTCCCTTCCCCGTCGGTCAGCACCATCGCGCTCTGGAACCCGCCGAAGCCGCTGCCGACCTTCAACACGGCGCGGGTGCGGCGCTCGCGCGCGGTCAGCGGCACGTAGTCCAGGTCCAGCGCCGGGTCCGGCTCGCGCAGGTTGGCCGTGGGCGGCACCACCGCGCGGTCGATGGCCAGGGCGCTCGCGGCCAGTTCGATGGCGCCGATCGCGCCGAGGGAGTGCCCGAGCATGGACTTGATCGAGCTGATCGGCACCCGCCAGGCGTGCTCGCCGAGGCTGTCCTTGAGCGCGGCGGTCTCGTGGACGTCGTTCTGCCTGGTCGCGGTGCCGTGCGCGTTGACGTAGTCCACCGACTCCGGTGCCAGCCGCGCCTCGGCCAGCGCGGCGGTGATGGCCGCCGACATCTCCTTGCCGTCCGGGCGCAGGCCGGTCATGTGGTGGGCGTTGCCGCGCGAGGCGAACCCGGCGACCTCGGCGTAGATGCGGGCCCCGCGCCTGCGCGCCGCCGCGCGCTCCTCCAGCACCAGCACCGCAGCGCCCTCGCCGAGCACGAACCCGTTGCGGGTGCGGTCGAATGGCCGGGAGGCGTGCTCCGGGTCGTCGTTGCGCGGCGAGGTCGCGGTGATCGCGTCGAAGCAGGCCACCGTGATCGGGGAGATCGGCGCGTCGGTGCCACCGGCGAGCACCACGTCCACCGAGCCCTCGCGGATCAGCTCGGCGGCGTGGCCGATGGCGTCGATGCCGGAGGTGCACCCGGCCGAGACCACGGTGGCCGGGCCCTCCGCGCCTGCCAGCCACGCCACCTCCGCGGCGATCGAGCTGGGCACGAAGTAGTCGTGGAGGTGCGGGCTGCCCGCGGTGTGGTCGACCAGCCAGTGCTGCCCGCCGCCGCTGATCGCCACGTACTGCTCCTCCAACCGCTGGGTGCAGCCGACGGCGGTGCCGATGCTCACCCCGAACCGCTCCGGCGGGTGGCCGCCCGCCTCGAACCCGCTGTCGGCCAACGCCTCCCCGGCCGCGACCACGGCGAACTGGGCCACCCGGTCCAGCCGCCCGACCTGCTCGGGGTCGAGCCCGCCGAGCACCGGGTCGAAGTCGCACTCGGCCGCGATCCGGGAGCGGAACGGGGTGGGGTCGAACGAGGTGATCAGCCGGGTCGCCGTGGCGCCGGAGGTGATCAGCTCCCAGAACGCCTTCGTGCCCGCACCGCCCGGGGCGATGACGCCGATCCCGGTTATCACAACGCGCCGCTGGGACACCGCGCCTCCTGTCGACGAGTGTGGGCGGGGGACCCGCCCACCGGCCCGGTTCACTGGTGTCCGCGTGCGCGGAAAGTGTTGGCCGATAGGGAGAATGGTCGTCCGTCTTCCTCGAACCGCACTCGAAGACGGCCGGGGTGCCGGCGATGCCACCAGGCCCGGTGACACCACCCCCCCCGGATCATGCGTTCGGCTGGGGGCGTCAGTCATGCCGGACCTGGGCGACCGCGACTCCTTGAACAGGAGCCACGAGGAAGGCAACGAGGGCGGCGCCCCGGCCGCTCACACGAGCGCGCGCAACCGGTGCGGCTGCGCGCCGCCCGAACCCGCCGCGTGGGAGGTGGTGGCCAGCCGCTTGGCCACCAGGCTCATCAGCGGGGAGATGCGGTAGGTGTCCCCGCAGGCGTGGTGGCAGTCCAGCGCGGGCGGGCACACCTCTATCAGATAGGCCTCGGCGAGCTTCTCCAGCGCGCTCTTCGCGGTCGTGGCGGGCACCTCGAACTCGGCCGAGATCACCTCGGCGGTGACCGCCCTGGTCGGTCTGCGCGCCAGGAAGTCGAAGGCGGCCCTGGCGACCGCGGGCAGCTCGCGGTAGGTCGAGTCGACGTTGACCAGGAAGGCCGCCCCGCCCGCACCCAGCTCGGCGAGCACGTCCTCGGCCGAGGTCAGCCGCTCGGCCAGCCTGGCCATGCTCCACTCCGGCTGCGCGGCCAGCTTGCCCGCCGCCGCGTGCAGCAGCACCGGCAGCCGCTCGCACATCTGGGCCAGCAGCCGCGCGGCCACCGGCTCGGCGGCCACCCGCTGCTCGCCGAGCCTGCGCGCCAGCAGGTCCACGGCCTGCTGCTCGGTGAGCGGAGGCAGCACGACGGTGCTGGTGGCCTGCACCGCGCCCAGCGGGATGCGGCTGGTCAGCAGCAGCGCGCAGCCCGCGCCGCTGGGCGCCAGCATCCGCGCGTGCGAGCTGGAGACGACGTCGTCGAGCACGACCAAGACCTTCCTGTCCGCCGTCCAGGTCCGGAACATGCTGATCAGCGCGGTGAGTCGGGTGGGCTGTTGCTGCGGCGGCACCCCGGCGCCCTCCAGGAACCCCGCCAGGATCTCGGCGATGCCGCGGTCGTCGGTGGCGCCGGGGCTGGCGTAGAGCTGCCCGTCCGGGAACAGCGACCGCAGCCGGTGCCCGACGTGGGTGACGAAGGCCGTCTTGCCGACCCCGGGGGCGCCGACGATCTCGACCACCCGCATCCCGCCGCCCGCGCTCCACCCGTCGTGCTGCCCTGGATCGGCCACGGTCGCCTGCAACTGCCGGTACTCCCGGCCGCGGCCGACGAAGTGGCTGCCCGCGGGCGGGATCTGGGCGGGCCGCGCCGAGGCGGCGGTCGCCGATCCGCGCGGGGTCAGGTCCACCTCGCCGGTGAGGATCGCCTCGTGCAACCGCTGGGTCTCGGTGGACGGTTCCAGGCCCAGCCCCTCGACCATCTCCACCCGGGCCCGGCGGTAGACGTCCAAGGCGTCGGACCGGCGCCCCGCGCGGACCAGGGCGACCATGAGCTTGTTGACGAAGCCCTCGTGGCCGGGGTGCTCGCGGACCAGCGAACTCAGCTCGCTGACCAGCTCCCGGTGCCTGCCCAGTTGCAGGTCCAGGTCCAGCCGCAGTTCGAGCGCCTCCTGCCTGGCCTCGGCCAGCCGGGTGACCGAGGCGCCGAGCACCGGACCGATCTCGGTGTCGTCCAGGATGGCCCCGCGCCACAGGGCCAGCGCCGAGCGCAGAGCCGTGCTGGCGTCCTCGACGAGGCCGTCGCCGTGCTTGGCCTTGGCCCGGCGCACCGCGGACTCGAACTGGTCCACGTCCACCACGTCGTCGGGGCCGAGGCGCAGTTCGTAGCCTGCCTGCCGGGTCAGCAGCGCGGTCCCGGGGAAACCGCCCGCCACCGCCGCTGACTGCGCCGGGGTCGCGGAGGAGCCGAGGAGCTTGCGCCACTGGTAGATGTAGGTTTGCAGCGTTGTTTTCGCGCTGCGCGGCGGGTTCTCGTCCCACAGCTCCTCGACCAGCGTGCCGAAGCTGACGACGGAGTTCACGTTGAGCAGCAGCAGAGCCAATGTGCGCCGCAGCATCGGGGCGGTCGGCGTGATGGTTCTGTCCGCGGTGACGACCGCCAGCGGCCCGAGCATCATGAACCTGGTCATGCGCGTTTCCCCCTCAGTTCGTGGCCGCCGGGGTGCCGCCTCCAGCCCCCTGGTCGGTCACCGACAATGACCGTTCAGCGCGTCGTCCCCGTCTGCCCGCCTGACAGGCCGGGGTGGTGCCACCGCACCGCGGTCGGCTGGTGAGTGGTATGGACCACCGGGCCCCGCTCGGCCCCCGTCGCCCCGGTGTCGCCCGCGCCGCGCCGCGCGGGAACGCGCCTGCTGCCCGGGATCACCGGTGGTGCCCGCGGAATCCCCGTCGCGCGGGGGTGTCGTCAAGGCGGGCGCGTGTCCGGTCGGGGTCGGTCGATCCGGCGCCCACCGGGGGCCTCTCCGTGCGACCGCGGTGGGCGTCGAACTTGATCGACCGGACGGGTGACTTTTCCGGTGGTGTCTTCTCGTACGGCTTTTCCAGGCGCACGCGCGCCAACGGGGGCGTGCTGTCAGTGTCCGGCAACGACGTCCCCTCCCCGGCTCCCGGCCTCGCCGTTCCTTACAACAAATACTCCCTGCGCTGGAGCCGCGCTAGATTCCCGCTCGACGTCTTCAAGTGGGTTCTCCGAGAACCACCGGAAGCGCGTGCAGACCGCGCATGATGTTCTCCCGCCATTCGGTGGTACCGCCGATACGCAGGTCCGGAAAACGCCGGACCAGGGTCCCGATCGCGATCTCGGCCTCCATCCGCGCCAGCGGCGCGCCGAGGCAGTGGTGTATCCCGTGCGAAAACGCCAGGTGCGGGTTCGGCGCGCGGGTGATGTCGAGCCGGTCCGGGTCCGGGAAGCGCAGCGGGTCCCGGTTGGCTCCGCAGAAGGAGATCAACACGACCTGCCCGCTGCGGACCACCAGGCCGTCGCCGATCGGCACGTCCTCCTTGGCGATCTGGCCCGCCGCGCTGAAGGAGCTCTCGTAGCGCAGGAACTCCTCCACTGCCGACCCGATCAGCTCCGGTCGCCGCCGCAGCAGGTCGAGCTGATCGGGGTTGCGCAGCAGCGCGTGAATCCCGTTGCCGATGAGGTTGGTGGTCGTGGCGTAGCCTGCCGCGATCAGCGCGATGCCCAATTCGACGAGTTCCGGTTCGGTGAACCGGCTGTCACCCTCGCGCGCGGCGATCAGCGCGCTCATCAGGTCATCGCCGGGCTGTGCCCGTTTTGTCGCAATAAGGCCCTTTATATATGCTTTCGTGAGGTCGTAAACCTTCTCGCGGTTTTCTGCCACTTCGCCTTCGAGGATCTTTTCCGTCCGCGCCCGCACGTCGGCCCGATCCGCCGCCGGAGCGCCGAGCATTTCACAGATCACCGCGATCGGCAGCGGGTAGGCGAACCGGTCCAGCAGGTCGACCGGTCCGCCCACCGCCACCAGTTCGTCGAGCTGGGCGTCCACGAAGCCCTGCACCCACGGCCGCAGGCGCTGGATTCGGTGGTGGGTGAACGCCTTGCCGACGAGCTTGCGGATTCGGGTGTGCTCCGGCGGGTCGGAGTCGACCGCGGCCACCTCGCCGTCGTCGGGCCGCCTGCGGCTGAACCGGGGGTCGGCGAGCAGGGTCCGGGCGAGTTCGTACCGGGTCACCAGCCAGACCTCACCCATGAACGAGGTCTGCACCCGCACGGCGGGCCCGCGCCCGCGCAGCCGGGCCAGCCCGGGGTACGGGTCGGCCGCGCACACCGGGCTGTCGGCGAGCGCGACCACCGCCCCGTCCTGGTCGATGCTCATGCCGGGCCCTTCAGCCGAGGTCGTCGCGGGTGACCCGGCGCTCGCGCACCAGGAAGTCGTCGCCGTCGGGCACGAGCACGTCCTCGCAGACGGTGCTCACGTGCACGCCGGCCTGACCGCCCTTGGGCGTGGAGATCACCAACGCGTAGCAGCGGGCGAGCAGGGTGCCCGCGGGCTGGGTGGACACGGTCACCATGCCCAGCCAGTGCCTGCGCACCACACCGGCGCGCGCGAGCTCGGTCGACGCCCGGCGCGCGGCTTCGGCGATGGCGCCGCGCCCGGTGGTCGGCTCGGGGTGGGCGTTCGCGGCGAAGGTCCCGTCCTCGGTGAAGGTTTCCGACCACCGCTCGACCGACCCGTCATCGAGTAGCTGCATCTGGTGCGCGTAGAAGTGCTGGACCCGGTGGTAGGTCTCGGTGTCGGGTGCACCGGCCCGGTGCAGCGGCAGCGTCATGGCGGTTTCCTCCTCTGTGGACCACATCGTCGACCAGGCTCGGTCGGGGGTGTCGAGCCGGGCTCGACCCGCGCTGGAACCGGCGCGCCCACCGGTCGTTGAGCGGGATTCGAGCGGCGCGCAGCACGTTCAACGCACCGATCTCGCAAGGAGGCAGTGGTGGCGGAACAGGTGGGCGCGGCGAAGGTGGGGCAGGTGCGGGCGGGCGCGGCGCGGGCGGACCGGGAGCCGACGGGCACGGGGGAGCGGGTCGCCGTGGTCACCGGCGGCACGACCGGCATCGGCTTCGCCGTGGCCGAGTCCCTCGCGGGCCGGGGGTACCGGGTGTTCCTCTGCGCCCGCGGCGATGTCGGGGGGGCGGTGAAGGAACTGCGCGACCGCGGCCACGAGGTCGACGGCGCCCGGTGCGACGTGCGCTCGCCTGCGGAGGTCGACGCGTTCGCCGCCGCGGCCGTCGAGCGCTACGGCCCGGTGGACCTGCTGGTGAACAACGCGGGCCGCAGCGGCGGCGGCGTGACCGCGCAGATCACCGACGAGCTGTGGTTCGACGTGATCAACACCAACCTCACCGGCGTGTTCCTGATGACCAGGGCGGTCCTCACCACCGGCGGCATGCTGGGCAGGCCATCCGGCCGCGTGATCAGCATCGCCTCCACCGGCGGCAAGCAGGGGGTGGCGCTGGGCGCGCCGTACTCCGCCTCCAAGCACGGGGTCATCGGTTTCACCAAGGCGCTGGCCCTGGAACTGGCCAAGACCGGCGTCACGGTGAACGCGGTCTGCCCCGGCTACGTCGAAACGCCGATGGCCCAGCGGGTGCGCCAGGGCTACGCCGCGCACTGGGGGGTGACCGAGGAGGAGGTCCTCGAGCGGTTCCAGGCCAAGATCCCGCTCGGCCGCTACTGCACCCCGGCCGAGGTCGCGGCGATGGTGTCCTACCTGGCCTCCGACGCGGCGGCGTCGGTCACCGCGCAGGCGCTCAACGTCTGCGGCGGGCTCGGCAACTACTGAGGGGGACGGCGATGGCTGCGCAGACGCACTTCGACGAGCACGAGATCACGGTCTTGGCCCCGGCCGAGGTCATCTACGGCCTGGTCGCCGACGTGGCGCGCTGGCCGGGAATCTTCCCACCCACCATCCACGCCGAGCGCCTCGGCTTCGACGGCGCCGACGAGCACATCCGGCTGTGGGCGCTGGCCAACGGCGAGGTGAAGAGCTGGACCTCCCGGCGCCACCTCGACCCCGACGGGCTCAGCGTCCGCTTCCGACAGGACGTGTCGCAGGCCCCGGTGGCCGCCATGGGCGGCGAGTGGGTGCTGCGGCGGCTGTCCGAGCGCGAGACGCGGATCGTGCTCAAGCACGACTACCGGGTCGTCGAGGACGACCCCGGCGCGCTGGAGTGGGTGCGCGCGGCGGTCGACCAGAACAGCCGCGCAGAGCTGGAGAAGCTGAAGAACGCCGTCGAGAACGTGCGCGAGCACGAGGAGTTGACGTTCGACTTCGCCGACTCGGCGCGGATCGCGGGTTCGCTGTCCGATGTGTACTCGTTCCTGCACGAGGCCGCGCGGTGGCCCGACCGGCTGCCGCACGTCGCCGCGCTGCGACTGCGCGAGGACACCCCGAACATCCAGGTGGTGGCGATGGACACCCGGACCGAGGACGGGACGGTCCACACCACCGAGTCGGTGCGGGTGTGCTTCCCCGAGCGCCGCATCGTCTACAAGCAGACCACCGTCCCCGCGCTGATGACGGTGCACACCGGCGAGTGGCTGCTGGTCGAGGACGGCGGGGAGGTCACCGCGACCTCGCGACACACGGTGTCGATCAACCGCGCGGCCGTGCACACCGTGCTCGGCCCGGACGGCTCGGTGCGCAAGGCGCGGGAGTTCGTGCACCAGGCGCTGAGCGCGAACAGCATGGCCACCCTGCGCCACGCCAAGGCCTTCGCCGAGGAGGGCGGCCATGCCCGGGCCTGACCTGACCCTCGACGCGGTGCTGGCCGCCACCGCCCGCGCGCACCCCGACCGGGTCGCGCTGCGGGCCGACTACGGCGACCTCACCTACGCGGAGCTGGACGAGGCCGTCACTGCCTGCGCCCACGCGCTGCGGGGGCTGCTGGGGTCCCGGCGCGCCGTGGTCGCGGTCGCCTCGCCGCTGCACCCCGACTTCGCCGTGGCGTTCTACGGCGTGATCCGCGCGGGCCACACCGTGGCCCCGATCAACCCGCTGATGCCCGCCCACCTGCTCGAACACGCCCTGATCAGCTCGGACGCCCGGCTGGCCTTCGTCACCACCGACCTGTTCGCCCAGTTGCGCCGGGTCCGCACCCGCCCGCCGAACCTGCTGGAGGCGACCCTGGTCGGCCCGGGCGGCCGCGAGGACGCCGGGGACATCCGCACCCTCGACGACCTCGTCGCCGCCCACCAGGTGCTCGGTGCCCGCGCCGCGCCCGCGCCGCCGGTCGACCCGGGCGCCCTCGCCTGCGTCCACTTCACCAGCGGCACGACCGGCCTGCCCAAGGGGGTCCTGCTCTCGCACCGCAACCTCACGGTGAACGCCGCGCAGGTGGCGGCCGCGCACGGACTGCACAGCGGGTCGACGGTCCTCAACCAACTGCCCAAGTTCCACCTGATGCACCTGAACGCCGCGGTGCACGCCGGGGCGACGCAGGTGCTGTGCGCCGACGCCGACCCCAAGGCGGGCATCGATCTGGCCAACCGCAGCCGGTGCAGCCACCTGTACACGATCCCGGTGCGGTTGACCCGGCTCGCCGCCGACCCCGCCCTGCCGGGGCTGCGGTTGGACACGGTTGCGATGATCGCCTCCGGCGGATCGGCGTTGTCCCCGGTGGTCGCCGAGCGGCTCTCCGCGCACTTCGGGGTTCCCGTGCTGCAGGGCTACGGCCTCGCCGAGACCTCCCCGCTGACCCACTCGGCCTCGGCCGCCGACCCCGGGCCGGGGTCGGTGGGCCCGCCGGTGCCGGGCACGGCGTGCCGCGTGGTCGACCTGTCCACCCGGCGGGTGCTGCCCACCGGCGAGCGCGGCGAGGTCCAGGTCCGCGGCCCGCAGGTGATGCTGGGCTACCTCGATCCCGACGAGCCGACCGGGATCGACGAGCACGGGTGGTTGTCCACCGGCGACATCGGCTACGTCGACCCCGCGGGCCGCCTGCACCTGGTCGACCGGATCAAGGACCTGTTCAAGTGCGACAACTACCTCGTCTCCCCGGCCGAGGTCGAGTCCGTGCTGGAGCGGCACCCGGCGGTGCGCGACTGCGCGGTGGTCGCCTACCCGGACTCCGAGAGCGGCGAGGTGCCCACCGCGTTCGTGGTGCCCGCGGCCGGTGCCGCCGACGCCGCCGACCCCACCGCGAGCACCATTGGGGTCGCCGAGGCGGTGGCCGCTTTCGTCGCCGAGCGGGTGCCGCACTACCAGCGGTTGCGCCACGTGGAGCTGGTCACCGCCATCCCGCGGTCACCGGTGGGCAAGGTCAACCGGCGCGACCTGCGGGCCGAACTCATCACCCGGCGCGCGCTCGGCGCCCGGGTGCCGGGAAACACCGACGAACGGAGGACGGGAATGGCCGACGACGGCAAGGACCTGAGCAACCTGATCACGGTGATCGCGCGCTTCAGCACCGCGGGCGACCCCCTGGAGTTCGAGCGCTTCTTCCTCGAACACGTGGAGTACATGCGCGGGCAGGACGGGTTCGGCGCGCACCAGGCCGTCCGGTTGGCCGACGACCCGTCGGTCTACGTCAACTTCGGCTGGTGGCTCGACCAGGAGGCCTTCCAGAAGGTGGTGCAGAGCCCCGAGTTCCGCGACCACCAAGGCGTGATGCAGTCGATGCTGCGCAAGGCCGACCTCGACCTGTGCAAGAACCTGTTTCGGGTCAACGCCGCCGAGTCCGCGGGGGAGCGCGCGGAGTTCGGCACCCCGCTGATGACGATCACCACCTACCGCGGCACCGGGTCGGCGGAGGAGTTCGACGCGGCGTTCACCGCCTTCGCCACGCACATCCGCGAGATCCGCGGCTTCGGCTACGCCGACCTCAACCGCTCGCTGCGCGACGCGGGCACCTGCACCGGCCTGGAGTACTGGTGGGACCCGGCCGCCCGCGAGGTGGCCGTTTCCGGCCCCGAGCACGCCCGGCTGGCGAGCACCGCCGAGATCACCGTCGAACGGGTGACCCACGTGGCCTGGAACCGGGCGCCGGCCGACGAGGAGACGCCCACCGCCGCGGGCAGGCAGGGATGACCGCCCTCGCCGACCTGCGCGTGGACTTCTGCGTCGTGGGCGGCGGGCCCGCCGGGCTGACGCTGGCGCTGTTGTTGGCCAGGTCCGGCGCGCGGGTCGTGGTCGTCGAGCGCAGCCGCTCGCTCGACCGCGCCTACCGCGGCGAGATCCTCCAGCCCGGTGGGCAGGCGCTGCTCGCCGGGCTGGGGGTGCTCGACGGCGCCCGCGACCGCGGCGCCCACCCGCACCGGCGGTTCCGGTTCGTCGACCGCGACCGGGTGCTGGTCGACATCGACTACGGCCGCCTGCCCGGACCGCACAACTGCCTGCTCAGCGTTCCGCAGCCGCACCTGCTCGGTGAGCTGCTCGCCGCCGCCGAGCGGCACGGCGCGGTCCACCTGGCCGCGCACCGGGTCACCGACCTGGTGCGCGCCGACGGCCGGGTCGAGGGGGTGGTCACCCGCTGCGCCGAGGGCGAGCGGGTGGTGCTGGCGCACTGCGTGGTGGCCGCGGACGGCCGGTTCTCCAAGGTGCGACGGCTGGCGGGCATCCCGGAGGACCGGATCGACGTGTTCGACCAGGACGTGTTGTGGTTCAAGCTGCCGCTGACCGACGCCACCCCGGACGCGGTGCAGATCTTCCGCGCCATGGGGAACCCGGTGCTGGCCTACAAGTCCTACCCGGACACCGTCCAGATCGGCTGGACGTTCCCGCACCACGGCTACCGCCCGCTCGCCGCCCGCGGCCTCGACCACCTCCGCGAGCAGATCGCACTGGCCGTGCCCGCCTACGCAGATCAGGTGCGCGAGCACTTGACCCGGCTGGGCGACCTCAGCGTGCTCGACGTGTTCTCCGGCACCGCCCGGCACTGGGTGGCCGACGGCCTGGTGCTGCTCGGCGACGCCGCGCACACGCACAGCCCGATCGGGGCCCAGGGCATCAACCTCGCCGTGCAGGACGCCGTGCTCGCCCACCCGCTGCTCATGGCCTCCAAGGCCGCGGGCGACGCGACCGCGGCGTTCCTCGGCCGGTTCCCCTCCGCCCGCCGCGCGGACATCGCCAAGGTCGTGCGGCTGCAGCAGTTGCAGAGCCGGGCCATGTTGTCGCAGGGCGGCCTGGTCTCGGCCGTGCGGCCCACCGCGGCCAGGGTCATGTCCCGCACCCCGGTGTTCCGCAAGGTGCTCAACCGGCTCGCCTACGGCAACCCGCGCATCCGGATCGCCACCGAGCTGTTCGTCCGCTGACCCCGCAGAAGAGGAGAGCCACCGTGGCGCTGATCGACCTGTCCTCGCCCGTCGACGCGACCTTCTGGGAGCCGGACCCCGTGGTGCACGAGGTGATGACGCCCGCCGAGGGCGCCAAGCACATGTGCGCGGAGATGCTCGAACACCTGGGGCTCGACCTCGACCCGTCCGCGCTGCCCGGCGGGGAGTTCCTCAACAACGACACCTTCACCCTGACCGTGCACACCGGCACGCACGTCGACGCGCCCGCCCACTACGGGTCCACCGCGTCCTACGGGACGCCGAAGACCATCGACCAGATGCCGCTGGACTGGTTCCAGCGCCCGGGGGTGCTGCTCGACCTGCGCGGCGCGGGCGCGCCCCGCGTCGGCGCCGACCACATCGCCGCCGAGCTGCGCCGGATCGGGTACCGGCTGCGACCGCTGGACATCGTCCTGCTGCGCACCGGTGCCGACGCGCACCTGGGCACCCCGGCCTACTTCAGCCGGTTCACCGGGCTCGACGCGTCAGCGGTGCACCTGCTCCTCGACCAAGGGGTGCGGGTGATCGGGACGGACGCGTTCAGCCTGGACGCGCCGTTCCCGCACATCATCGAGGAGTACAACCGAACCGGCGACCCCGGTGTGCTCTGGCCCGCGCACATGGTGGGCCGCGAGCGCGAGTACTGCCAGATCGAGCGGTTGGGCAACCTGGGCGCGCTGCCTGCCCCGTTCGGCTTCTCGGTCACCTGCTTCCCCGTCAAGCTCGCCAGGGCGGGTGCCGGGTGGACGCGGGCCGTCGCCACCGTCGACTGACCGCACGCCCACCCGGGCCCGTTCAGCGCACCGGCGCGGGTTCGGGGCAGGGCGTCCACGCCCGCGCGGCCGCCGACGCGGCCGCCGCGTCGAGCACCAGTTGCCCGGTGTGCCCGTCTGCCAGGGTGGGCGCGTGCTCGGGTGCCCCGCCTCGGAAGACCTCGACCATGTCGTGCCCCTGCCGCGCGGCGCCGTGCCGCATCACCGCCATGAGCTGCTCGAACGGCCCGGCGTCGGCGAGCGGTTCCAGCTCGTCGACCGGCACCGCCCGCGGCTCACCGCCCGCCGGGGCGAGCACCACCTCCACCGGCCGGTCCGAGGTGAAGGCCAGTGTGCCGCGGCTGCCGACGACGTCGAGCTCGTTCTGGAACCGCCGGTACGGGCTGATCGGCAGCACCCGGCTCAGCGCGAGCGAGGCGTGCGCGCCGGAGGCCAACCGCGCGGTCACCGCGCATTCGTCCCAGTTGCGCACGATCGCCTCGGTGCCGTTCGCCGCGGTGCGCGAACCGTGCACGGTGTGCCCGGTGGCGCTCACCTCGGTGATGTCGCCGACGAGCCACCGGATCAGGTCGACCGCGTGCGGCCCGAGGTCGCTGAGGACGCCGTGGGCGTACTCACGGGGGTCGTACCGCCAGTCCCACGGGGTGCCGGGGTCCGCGGACAGGGAACTGGCCGTCCGGTAGCGCACGTGCCGCACCCGGCCGACGGCCCCCTCGGCCAGCAGCCGCTTGACCGTCCGCATCGCCGGGTTCCACCGCTGGGTGAACCCGACCACGGTGTTGGCCCCCGCGCACGCCCGGAGCATCCGCGCCGTCTCCGCCGCGTCGCGGGCGAGGGGCTTCTCGCAGAAGACCGCCAGCCCCGCCGCCCCGGCCGCGGTGACGGCGGCGAGGTGCGACGAGGGCGAGGAGGCGATCACCAGGGCGTCGAGCGCGACCGCGTCGAGCATGTCCTCCAGCCGGTGGAACGAGCGCGCCACGCCGAACCCGGCCGCGGCCTCGGCGGCCCGGCCGGGGTCGCGCCCGCACACCGCCACCAGGTCCGCCCCCGCCCCGGCCAGGGCGGGCACCAGGTACTTGCGGGACCACCACCCGTGGCCGAACATCCCGACCCTGGGCCCGCTCACCGGGCCGCCTTCCTGGCCAGGTACTCGGCCGCGCTGTTCAGCGCGTCCAGGTTGCGCCCGCCGCGCACCTCGGCGACGTGGTCCTTGGCCTCCTGCGCCTCCCACCCCCGCTTGGCCACCGCCCGCGGCTTGAGCAGCTCGGTGGAGCCCGCCCTGGCCAGCACACCGCCCTCGGTCGGGGTGAAGCTCATGTACCCGAACAGCGCGTCGTCGAGCGGCGGGAGACCTGCGAGCTGCCGCCAGACGACCTTCTCACCGGGGAAGCAGATCCGCGCCTGCTTGGTGGTGTGCACCGCCCCGCTGGGCACCTGCACGTCCATCTCCACCACCTGCGCGGGCGCGACGTCCTCCGACAGCCGGACGCTGAGGCAGTGCGGAATCCGCTCCGGCCACCGCGCGGCGTCGGAGAAGTAGTCGTAGAGCTCGTCGGCGGAAGCCGGGATCAGCAGTTCCACCTCGTAGGACACCTCGTATTCCCGGATTCGCTCCAGGTCGGCGGCGAACCGGGCGAGCTGGGCGAGCTGGGTGGCCGCGCCCCGGTCGAGCCGCTCGCCCGCCTGCTGGTCCGCGGCCTGAAAGTCGTGGCGCAGCTCGACGGTGGTCCGGTCCGCCGAGAGGGGCTTGAACGTCCATTCCCCGGTGACCGAGTCCAACCCCGCCGGGGGGTTCTCGTGCCGGAAGGTGATCCGACCGGCGCCCCGGTCCAGGGTCCGGCTCGCCCGCCAGTTGCGCACCACCCCGGTCTTGTCGTCCCACGACCAGCGCTCGACGCGGTCGCTGGTCTCCTCCCGCCGCAGGTACTCGGTGTGGATGACGGTGGTGAACACCCGCTTCGCCTGCTCGACCTCGGCGATCAGGTCGAACAGGGTGTCCGCGGCTGCGTCCACGGTGGTCGCCTGGACCGACTGCCTTGCTGTCGACACGGTGCGCTCCTCTCGTGCGTGGTCTGGTTCCCCGAACCTGGCACCGACCGCTTGAGCGCGGCTCCAACGCCGTTGGACCGCCGCTGGGGACCGTGCGGTGCATGGAGAACAGAGAGCTGGGCAGCTTGGTCGTGTCCGCGCTCGGCCTGGGCTGCCTGGGGATGACCGGCGGCTACGGCCCGGCCGAGGCGGACCGGTGCGCGGCCGCCATCCGCCGCGCGGTCGACCTCGGGGTCTCCCTCGTGGACACGGCGGACTTCTACGGGGGCGGGGCGAACGAGGAGCTGGTGGGCCGGGCGGTGCGCGGGATACGCGACCGGGTGGTGCTGGCGACCAGGGGTGGCGCCCGCTCCCGGGTCCCCGGTGGCCCCCCGGTGGTCCTGGACGGCACGCCCACCTACCTCCACCGCGCCTGTGACGCCTCCCTGCGCAGGCTGGGGGTCGACCACGTCGACCTGTACTACCTGGCCCGGGTGGACCCGGACGTCCCGGTGGCCGAGAGCGTCGGCGCGTTGGCCGAGCTGGTCGCGGCGGGGAAGGTGCGCCACATCGGGCTGTCCGAGGCCGCGCCCGCGGACGTGCGCGGGGCGCACGCGGTCCACCCGATCACGGCGGTGGAGAGCGAGTACTCGCTGTGGGAGCGGGGCGTGCGGGAGGAGGTCCTCCCGGCACTTCGGGAGCTGGGGATCGGTTTCGTGGCGCACACGCCGCTGGGCAAGGGTTTTCTGTCGGCGGCGCTGCGGTCCCCGGCGGACTTCGCCGAGGGCGACCACCGCCGCAACCACCCGCGCCTGCGAGGTGAGAACTTCCACCACAACCGGGCACTGCTCGCCCCGCTGGAGGCGATCGCGGCCCGGGAGGGGCGCAGTCCGAGCCAGATCGCGCTGGCGTGGTTGCTGGCCCAGGGCGAGGACGTCGTGCCGATCCCCGGCAGCAGGCGCGCCGAGCACGTCGAGGAGAACGCCGCCGCGACCGGAATCCGGCTGTCACCCGCGGACGTGGCGCAACTCGCCGTCGCCTTCGCCGCGGAGCGCGTACGGGGTTCCCGCCACCGCGTGTCCCGATGAGAGACCCGCGGCGACAAGAACCCGGCAGCCGGAAAGCGGCAACCAGGCCACAGTGGGCAGAGTGCGGTGACCAGGGCGCACCAACGGGAGCGCGCCGACGAGAGCACGTCAACCGGGCGCGGCAACCACAGGCGGAGTGCGCCAAGCGCAACGTGGTGGTCAGAGCGCGCGGTGACGTGCGGGCGGTGGTGGGAACCGTCCTCACACCACCACGCCGAACCACGTCCGCAGCGCCTCCCGCAATCCCGCCTCCTGCGGCCCCGTCTCCGGCGGCTCCGCCTCCCCGACGCCCGCCGACCAGGCCAGGTAGCCGTCCGGGCGCACCAGCAGGGCCGCCGCGGGCGCGCCCTCGGCGGTCGCCGAGATCACCCGCACCCGCTCCGCCCACGGCGCCGCCACCCGGCCTGCCCAGTCCTCCCCGGTCAGGTCCACCAGCACCCCCCGCCCCTCGTACAGCAACCCGCTCAACCGGGTCACCCCGTCCGCCGTACTCAGCGCCAGGTCCGCCGCGAACCGGGCGCCCGGGTACTCGGTGTCCGTCCCCGTGCACCGCGCGGCCAGCAACCGGTTCACCTCCGGGATCGCCAGCAGCTCCCCGAACAGCACCCGCAGCGCCGTCACGTTCCGGTCCGGGTTCAGCAGCGCGAGCTGCGTCCGGCTGTGTTCCAGCACCGCCGCCGCCACCGGGTGCCGCTCGGCCTCGTAGCTGTCCAGCAGCCCCTCGGACGCCCACCCGGACACCTCCGCCGCCAGCTTCCACCCGAGGTTCACCGCGTCCTGCAACCCCAGGTTCAGTCCCAGCCCGCCGTATGGGAAGTGCACGTGGGCCGCGTCGCCCGCCAGCAGCACCCGCCCCGCCCGGTACCGCCGCGCCTGCCGCGTCGCGTCCCCGAACCGGGTCAGGTACGTCGGGTCCACCAGGTCCAGGTCGCGACCCAGCACCCGCCGCACCGCCGCCCGGAACTCCTCGGCGGTCACCGGTGCCCCCCGGTCGGCGTGCGGCCTGCCGAACTCGGTGGTGACGATCCGCACCTCACCGCTGGGTCGCGGGTTGATGTTGACCGTGCCGCGCTCGGTGCGCGTGATCCCGCGCCGCTCGTCGGCCATCGTCGGCAGAGTGCAGTCGCACAGCAGCGATCCGACCGTCGGGTCGGTGCCCGGGAAGTCGATTCCCGCCAGCTCACGCACGGTGCTGCGCCCGCCGTCGCAGCCGACCGCGAACAGCGCGCGGATCTCGTACACCCCGTCCGGTCCGGTCGCCTCCACCACCACCCCGTCCGCGTCTTGGCGCAGGCCGACCACCGCGCCGCCCCGCCGGATCGCCGCGCCCGCGGATGCCGCGCGGTCGGCGAGCACGGCCTCCACCCGTGTTTGCGGCACGTTGACCAGGTATGGGTGGTCGGAGTCGAGCGCGGACAGCTCCAACAGCGGCCACAGGCCCGCGAACGGCATCTTCGGCCACCGCGCTTTCTCGTGCAGCAGCGGGGCCAGGAGCCCGCGGCGGTCCAGGGTCTCCGCCGTGCGGGCGTGCAGGCCCCAGGCGCGGGCGTGCGGTGGCGGGGTGGGTTCGCGCTCCAGCACGGTGGTGCGCACCCCGGCGAGGGCCAGCTCGGCGGCCAGCATCAGGCCCACCGGACCGCCACCGGCGATCACCACGTCGGTCTCGGTCGACATCGGGCCTCCTCAGGCCAGCTCGGCGGTGACGGCCCGCAGCGGGAGGCCGGGGCGCTCGTGCGCCGCCGTGGCCGCGAAACCCGCCGTGGCCAACATCTTCTGGTAGACGATCGGGGAGTGCAGCTCGCCCTCGGTGGTCCCGGCGAGCATCAGCAGGCTCAGCAGGTGCGCGTGGTAGTCCTCGGCGGGCGGGCGGTCGCCGGTGGTGAACCCGATGACGACCACCCGGCCGCCCGGCTTCAGCGCGCCCGCCAGCCTGCGCAGCAGCTCGGTCCCGCGCCGGGCGGAAAACTGGAACAGGAAGTTGCCCAGGACCACCGCGTCGTAGGGGCCGCCGAGCGGCACCTCGAACGCGTCGCCGGGCAGGTAGTGGACGCGGTCGGCCAGGCCGAGCCGCTCGGCGTGCCCGCGGGCGACGTCGAGCACGTCCGGCCAGTCCAGGCAGGACACCGTCGCCCCGGGCACCCGCTGGGCCACCGCGAAGCCGAAGAGCCCGTGCCCGCAGCCCACGTCCAGCACCCCGTACCGGTCCCGGCCCGCCGCGGCCGGGACCAGCAGGTCGGCGACGAACTCCGCGCCCGGCCCGGTGGCGAAGGTCAGGTGGGTGGCGAAGTCCACCCAGTAGGGGAACCCCGGCGCCTCGGCGTTCTCCGCCAGCAGCGTGCCACCCGCGCGCACGGCACCGGCCAAGTCCTTCATCGCGTCCCACTCCCAGTCGCTCGCCGCGACCCGCACGACCCCGCCGCCGTACTGCGGGCTGGAGCGCACCAGCAGGGTTTCCGCACCCGGGGCGAGGCCGAACTGCTCACCGTCGACCGCCAGCAACCCGGCCGCTGCCAGCGCGCGTAGCAGCAGCCGCGTGCCGCGTGGGCTCGTGCGCAGGATCGCCGCGACGGTGTCCGGGTCGGCCGACCCGTCGGCGAGGGCGTCGAACACCCCCAGCTCGATCGCCGCCCGCAGCAAGTAGGTCGACTTGTACGCGGTCATCATCGACAGCAACCGCTCGCGGGTGACCCCGTGCTCTGTTCCCGGCATGACACTCCTTCTGGCCGACCCGGACTGGGCCGCCACCGTCACCGCCACGGCTCGGGCAGCGGTCAACGCGGGCTCGAACCCGTTCTGGCACGGGATCGGACGCGGCGCCGACACCGGGCTCCGACACGGGCTCTGGCCGACTCCGGCGCGGGCGTCGAGCCGTCGTCGACCCCGGCTCGACCGGCACTCCCGACGGTGGCGGTCGGTACCAGAGCGAGGAGTCCGCCATGCTGAGCACCGCAGGAAGCCCCGGCTCACCGCAGCGCCACCGGCCGGGCACCCCCCGGCCGGTGGCGGTCCTGCTGCCGGGCCAGGGCTCGCAGCACGTCCGGATGGCCGCGGGCCTCTACCGCGTCGACCCGGTGTTCACCGCCGCGATGGACGAGGTGCTCGACGCGATGGCCGCCGAGGGCGCCCCCGAGCTGCGCGCCGAGTGGCTCGCCGAGCGGCCCACCGTCTCGATCGACCACGTCAGCCGCGCGCAGCCGCTGCTCTACGCGGTCGACTACGCCCTGGGCACCCTGGTGCTGGGTTGGGGCGTGCGGCCCGTCGCGCTGCTCGGGCACAGCGTCGGCGAGGTGGCCGCCGCGACGCTCACCGGCGTGTTCGGCCTGCGCGACGCGGTGGCGCTGGTGCTCGACCGGGTCCGCCGCTTGGCCACCGCACCGCCCGGCGGCATGCTCGCCGTCGCGGCCACCCCGGAGCAGCTACGGCCCTTCCTCACCGGCGACGTGGTGGTCGGAGTGGTCAACGCCCCCCGCCAGACCGTGCTTGCGGGCCCGACGGCACCATTGGCCGCGGTCGCGGAGTCTTTGCGCGACAGCAATTTCACCTGCCGCCGGGTACCGGCGGAGAGCGCCTTCCACAGTCCCGCGCTGGCCGAGGCTGCCGCGGGCGCGGAGGAGTTCATCGCCTCGGTCGCGGTGGCGGAACCGGACACCACCGTCTACTCCGGCTACACCGCGGCCAGGCTGCGCCGCGAGGACGCCGCGAACCCCCGCTTCTGGGCCAGGCAGCCGGTCGAGGCCGTGCTGTTCTGGCCCGCCCTGGACGCGCTGCTGGCCGCCGAGGGCGACGTCCTGCTGCTCGAAGCGGGCCCGGGGCAGGGGCTGGCCACGCTGGCCCGGCGCCACCCCGCGGTGCGCACCGGCGGCAGCTCGGTGCTCGCCCTGCTCCCGGCCCAGCCCGGCCCGCCCGCGGCGGACCGGCGATCGGTGCGCGCCGCCGCCCTCGCCCTGCGGGCCGAGGGGCACGCAGTCGACCTGGCAGAAGGCCTGTAGAGGGAGGAAGGCATGTCGGTGAACGAGACACCACCGCTGGTGCTGGTGGTCGGCGCGGGCCCGGTCGGGCTGACCGCGGCCGTCGAGCTGGCCCGGCGCGGCATCGCGGTCCGGCTGGTGGACGCGGCCGCCGGGCCCGCCACGACCAGCCGCGCGATCGCCACCCACCCGCGCACCCTCGAGGTCTACGACCAGATGGGCGTGGTCGACGACATGCTCGCCCGCGGGCAGCGCATCCAGGCGTTCACCCTGCACGCCAATGGACGGCGGCTGGCCCGGCTGGACGCCGACTACTCCCAGATGCCCACCCGCTTCCCGTTCACCCTGTGCATCGACCAGGTGCAGACCGAGGCCGTGCTGCGCGACACCGCGCGCGGGCTCGGGGTCGAGGTCGAGTGGGGGGTGCGACTGCGCACCTTCGAGCAGGACGCCGAGCGGGTGCTGATCACCCTGGGCCACGCCGACGGGACCGAGGAGCGGCTGGCGGTGCCGTGGCTGCTCGGCGCGGACGGCGGGCACAGTGCCATCCGCAAGCGGCTGGGCCTGCCGCTGCTCGGCGAGGCCAGCGAAACCTGGTTGATCGCCGACGCCGACGTCGAGGCCGACCTGCCGCGCAACAGCATCCACTGGGTTCGGGCGGGCGGGCTGACCATGATGATGGTGCCGATGAGCACCCCCGGCCGCTGGCGGCTGCTCGACACCGCGGGCACCCGGCACGACCCCACCCCCGAGGTGGTCGCGGCCCGGTTCACCGAGCAGCTCTCGCGCGGGCTCGGCTCGCCGGTCCGGGTCGCGGCCCCGGTCTGGGTCTCGGTGTTCACCTTCCAGCAGCGCATGGTCACCCGGATGCGCGACGGGCGCTGCCTGCTCGCCGGTGACGCCGCGCACGTGCACAGCCCCGCATCCGGGCAGGGCATGAACACCGGCATCCAGGAGGCCCACAACCTGGCCTGGAAGCTCGCCGCCGTGGTGCGCGGGCAGGCGGGCCCCGGGCTGCTGGACAGCTACGGCGACGAGCGGGTGCCGGTCGGCGCCGCGCTGCTCGACTCCACCCGCACCGCCACCTTCCTGGTGCAGATGCGCAACGCCGCCGCCGGGGTGGCGCTGCCGGTCGTGTTCGGCCTGGTGAAGCTCCTGCCGAAGATCAAGGTCGCGCTCCAGCGCAAGATCCTCGGCGGCGTCTCCGGCCTGCGGGTGAATTACCAGGACAGTCCACTCACGACGCCGGACCCCGCGCGCGGAGCAGGCAGGCCGCGACCGGGCGAGCGGCTCACCGCGTTCCGGTGCGCCGATGCGGCGGCGACCGCGGCGGTCGCCGAAGAGCTGCGCGACCTGAGGTGGACCGCGCTCGTCGGCCCGGCGGCGGGGAGGCTCGTCGGAGCACTGGCCGACCGGGGTTCCTGGCTCAGCACCAGGGTCGTCACCGCCGACGAGACCGCCCCCGGCGCCCTGCCCGACCGCGACGGCCTGCTCGCCGTGGCCCTGGCCCTGCCGCCGGGTGGTTGGGTCCTGGCCCGCCCGGACGGCTACGTGGCCGCCCGCGGCGACCGACCCGAGGTCGCCGACGTCCTCGCCGCGCTCGTCGCCGCCGACGGTAGCGCGCTGCCCACCCGCGAAGCCGCGCGGTGACCGACAACCGCAGAGGAGTGGCCGCATGACGAATCCGCAGGACGACACGGGGCACGCGGTGCTCGACGGCGCGGCAGGTGACCTGCTGTTCCGCGCCGCCCGCACCGCCAGCACCTTCACCGACGAGCCCGTCGGTGACGAGCAGGTCCGCGCGATCCACGAGCTGGTCAAGTGGGGACCGACCTCCATGAACGTGCAACCGCTGCGGGTGGTGCTGGTCCGCACGCCCGAAGCCAGGCAGCGGTTGGTCGACCAGCTCATGCCCGGCAACAAGGACAAGACCAGCCGCGCGCCCCTCGTCGCGGTCCTGGCCGCCGACCACGGGTTCGACGAGCACCTGCCGGTGGTGTTCCCGAACGCGCCGTGGGTGGGCGCGCTGTTCGCCGACCAGGCGGTGCGCGATCGGACCGCGGAGTTCAACGCGGGCATCCAGGTCGGCTACTTCATCCTCGGCGTCCGCGCGGTCGGCCTGGCCGCCGGGCCGATGAGCGGGTTCGACGCCGACGGGATCAACCGGGAGTTCTTCCCGGACGGTCGGCACCGGGTGCTCGCCGTGGTCAACATCGGCAGGCCCGGCCCCGACGCCTGGCGCGAACGACTGCCGCGGCTGGCCTACGAGCAGGTGGTGACCTCGGTCTGAGCGTTCGAGCGGATTTCGAGGAGCCGTCCAGAGTCGGGGAAAACCATTACCGCAACATCCGGGTTCCGCCAGGAGAGGTGGTCACGTGACTACGACAGAAGATCGGGCTGAACAGGCCGTCGCGCCGGGGCCGACCTCCGCGGTCGACCTGTTCCGGACGATCACCGCGCACCACGAGTCCAGCGCCGTGCACGTCGCGGCCAAGCTGGGGATCGCCGACCTGATCGGTGACGGGGCGGCCACGCACGAGGAGTTGGCCGGGCACACCGGCGCCAACCCGGACGCGCTGCTGCGGCTGCTGCGCCTGCTCGTCAGCGCGGGCGTGCTGGTCGAGCCGGAGCAGACCAGGTTCACCCTCACCGCCAAGGGCAGGCACCTGCGCACCGACGTACCGGATTCGCTGCACCCGTTCGCGCTGATGATGGCCAGTCCGCACCACCAGCACCGGTGGGGTGAGCTGGAGGACTGCGTGCGCAACGGCCGCTCGGTGATGGAGAAGGAGAAGCACGCCAACCCGTTCGCGCAGATGCCCGAGCACATGCTGGAGATCCTCGGCAGGGCGATGACCTTCTTCGTCACCTACACCGCCGACGCGGTCGTGAGCACCTACGACTTCACCCAGTTCGGCACCCTGGTCGAGGTCGGCGCCGGTCGGGGCATCCTGCTCTCGGCGATCCTGGCGGCCAACCCCAAGCTCAAGGGGGTGCTCTTCGAGCTGCCCTACATGGTCGAGCACGCCCGCGCCCGGCTGGCCGACTCCGACGTGCTCTCCCGCTGCGACCTGGTGACCGGCGACTTCTTCGAGTCGGTGCCCGAGGGCGGCGACGCCTACCTGCTCAACAACGTCCTGCACGACTGGAGCGATCAGCGCAGCGTCGAAATCCTCGTCAACTGCCACGCGGCCATGCGCCCCGGCGCGAAGCTGCTGATCGTCGAGACGCTGTACCCGGCGCAGTTCGACAGCTCGATCCCGTCGCAGATCGCCGCCCGCAGCGACGTCAACATGCTGCTGAACACCGGCGCCAAGGAGCGGTCCAGGGTGGACTTCGCCGCCCTGGTCAAGGCGGCGGGCTTCGAGTTGCAGCGCATCCTGCCCATCCGGCCCGCGTGGTCCGGCGTGGCGTCGTCGAGCGTGGTCGAGGCCGTGCGCCGGTGACCGGGCGGACGAGCCAACCGAACCGAGAGGGGGAGAGTGTGTCCGAAGAGCGTGTCCCTGTCCTGATCGTCGGCGGCAGCACCGTCGGCCTGTCCTGCGCGGTGGCGCTCGTGCGCCACGGCGTCCCGGCCGTGGTGGTCGAGCGCCGCGGCGGGTTGTCGATCCACCCGCGGGCGACCGGCGTGCAGCCGCCCGCCCGCGAGTTCTTCCGCGCCGTGGGTTTGGAGGAGCAGATCACCCGGGCCAGCGCCGCCCTGGTGCCGAGCACCTCCAAGATCAACGTCACCGCGCTGACCGACGACCTGTCCACGGTGGAGCGCTACCCCACCCCGCCGCCGGGCCTGATCGAGGTGACCAACCGGATCAGCCCCACCAGAGGCGGGCCGTGCGCGCAGGACCAGATCGACCGGGTGCTGCTGGACGCGGCCGTCGACGGCGGGGTCGCGGTCCACTTCAACACCGAGTTGGTCGGCTTCGCCCAGGACGACGACGGTGTCACCGTGACCCTGGCCGACCGCGACGGCGAGCGCACCAGGACCGTGCGCGCGGACTACCTCATCGCCGCCGACGGGGCCCGCAGCACGGTCCGCGACCTGCTCGGCATCGCCACCACCGGCGAGGACGACCTGACCAACCCGATGGTCAACATGCTGTTCCAGGCCGACCTCGCCGACCTGGTGCGTGGGCGGGAGTTCGCCTTCTGCGAGGTCAAGGGCGACGGCTTCGAGGGCATCCTGGTCGCGGTCAACAACACCGACCGCTGGGTCTTCCACGTCACCGTGGAGGACGAGGGCGAGACCCTGGAGGACTACCCGCCGCAGCGGTGCCGCGACCTCGTCCGCGCCGCGGTCGGCATCCCCGACCTCGACGTGGAGATCCTCGGCAGGCTCACCTGGCAGATGTCCTCCCGGGTCGCGGAGAGCACGTGCTCGGGTCGGGTGTTCCTGGTGGGAGACGCCGCGCACACCATCCCGCCGATCGGCGCGTTCGGGTTGAGCACCGGCATCTCCGACGGGCACAACCTGGCCTGGAAACTGGCCATGGTCGTGCGTGGCGAGGCGGGCCGGGGGCTGCTGGACAGCTACGAGGCCGAACGGCTGCCGGTGGCCCGCTTCGCCCAGGAGCAGACCCTCTTGCGGTTCCGCAACCTGCACCTGCAGTGGTCCACCGGGCCCGAGGTGGAGAAGGCCCGCGCCGCCCTGCGCATCGCCGATCCGCTCGTGCTGGGCTTCGGCTACCAGTACGACTCCCGCGCGGTCATCGGCGCCCGCGGCGAGGTGCCGTCGCTGGAGGACGTGGCCCTCGATCTCGACGGGCACCCCGGCTCCCGGCTGCCGCACGGCTGGGTGGAGCTCAAGGGCGAGCGCGTGTCCACCCTGGACCTGGCGGGCCCCGGCTTCGTGCTGCTGACCGGCCCGGACGGGCACGACTGGTGCCGGGCCGCGGAGGACGCCGTGCGCGGCGTGTCGCTGACCGCCCACCGGGTCGGCACCGGCGGGGACGCCGACCTGGTCGCCGAGGACCGGACCTGGCTGGCCACCGCCGGGCTGGGGCCGGGCGGCGCGCTGCTGGTGCGCCCGGACAACGTCGTCGCCTGGCGCTCGCCCGGGCCCGCGCGGGACCCCGACCGGGTGCTGCGCGAGGTGCTCACCCACCTGCTCGACCTCCCCGCCTGAGACCGGGAGCGAGGAACCGAGATGCACATCTGCCTCGTACAGCAGGGCGCCTGGGACATGCCGGTGGACTCCATGCCGCTGGCGGCGGGCTACCTCAAGGCGGTGATCGCCGCCGACCCCGACCTGGCCGTGGCCACCGAGGTCGAGATCCGCAACTTCCGCGGCGGGGTCCCACTGCCGGAGATGACCAGGGAACTGTTCCGCGACCGGGTCCCCGACGTCATCGGCTTCTCCGTGCTGGGTTGGAACTACCGCAACTTCGGCATGCTCGCCGAAACGTTCAAGCAGGTCAACCCGCGCGGCACGGTCCTGTTCGGCGGCAACCACGTCGCCTACCAGGCCGAGCGGGTGTTCCGCGAGTTCCCCTGGGTCGACGTCGTGATCAACGGCGAGGGCGAGACCACCTTCGCCGAGCTGGTGCGCGACCTGCACGAGCACCCGGGGGAGCTCGCGGGCACCGCGGTGGCGGGCCTGTCGGTGCGGCGCCCGGACGGCTCGGTGCACACCACGGCCGAGCGCGAGCGCATCGGCGACCTCGACACCGTGCCGTCGCCGTTCCTCACCGGTGCCATCCCGATGACCAACGCGGCGGGACACTTCCCCTACGACGTGGCGCTGATGGAGACCAACCGCGGCTGCCCCTACAAGTGCTCGTTCTGCTACTGGGGCGGGGCGGTGGGGCAGAAGATGCGCTCGTTCTCCACCGACCGCCTGGCCCACGAGCTGGACATGTTCGGCTTCCACCAGGTTCCCTCGATCGTGCTCTGCGACTCCAACTTCGGCCTGCTGGAGGCCGACGAGCAGTTCGTCGAGATGCTGATCAAGACCCGAGAGCGGTACGGGTTCCCCCGGGCACTGGAGACGAGCTGGGCCAAGAACAAGTCCAACCGCTTCTACGACATCGTCCGCGCGCTCAAGAAGCACGACTTCAAGAGCTCGTTCACCCTCGCCCTGCAGACGCTTTCCGACGACGCGCTCACCGGCATGCTGCGCAAGAACATGAAGGTGAACCAGTGGGAGGGCCTGGTCACCTGGCTCAACGAGGAGGGACTCGACTGCTACGCGGAGCTGATCTGGGGGGCGCCGGGGGAGACGCCGAACTCGTTCCTGCGCGGCTACGACCGCCTCGCCACCATGGTTTCGCGCATCGCTGTGTACCCGATGCTGTTGCTGCCCAACACCTCCTACACCGAGAACCGGGGGGTGCACGGCTTCGTCACCATCCGCGGTGAGTCGGACGACTTCGAGTACGTACTGGCCAACCGGACCTCCACGGTGCCGGAGAACCTGGAGATGCAGCGGTTCATGTACTGGGCCAGGGTGCTGGGGGAGAACCAGTACCTGCGCCACACCTGGCAACCGCTGCGCGACGTCACCGGACTGACCCAGTCGCAGGTGGTCACCAGCCTGATGCGGGCCTTCGAGGAGGACCGGACCTCCGCGGCGGTGGGGTTGGTCGAGCGGATGCCGGTTTTCGCCGAGTCCCCGGCCATCGCGGCCGCGCTGCGCGCGCTGCACGGCACACCGGAGCTGGAGGCGGTGGTGGGGCAGTGGTGGGAACAGTCGATGGTGCCGGAGTTCCCGCCGGAGTGGCGCCCCTTCGCCAGGGAGCTGTACCGCTACGAGCGCTGGTGCCGCCCGGTGTACGTCAAGCCGGGGGATGAGCCGCCCACCGGCTGGTACACCGAGCTGGTCGACGGGGAGTGGTTCTACGTGAGCGAGCCGGTCGAGTTCGGCGTCGACGTGGAGGCGGCCATCCGCGCCTGGTCGGACTGTCTGATGTCGCCGCCGCGGCCGGAGCGGGTCAGCTACACCTTCCAGGCCCGCTGCGGTTTCCACGACCACCTCGACAACCACGAGACGGCCGCGCACTACATGGCGGTCGCCCGCCCGCTGGCCAACCCGGCCCTGATGTGACCGGGTGGCCTGCGCGACCTCGGTGGCCGAGGTGATCCGGTGGTCCGCCCGCTCCCGTCGGGCGGACCACCGGCACCGGTCTCATGGCACGGCGGGTTCCGCGGTCGCCGCCACCCGCTCCCGGGCGGCCCGCCGGAACTGCGACCAGGCCAGAGCGGTCCCCACGGCGAGGACGGCGCCGCAGGTGACGAAGACGGTCTGGATGCCCAGCAGCGCGCCGAAGCTGCCCGCGAAGGCCATGCCGAAGATGGACACGGTGCTCGGGATGATCGACATCAGCCCCATGAACCGCCCCATCAGCGCGTTGTCCACCTCGGTCTGGATGAGCGCGCCGATGCCGGTCTGGATCGACACGGTGAGCAGACCGAAGATGAGGTGGGCGACGAGCAGCGCCACCACGGTGGCCGCCAGCGGCAGCGCGGCGATCAGCGCGGCCAGCAGCACCATCCCGGTGATGATCATCAACCGCGGGTTGATCCGCTTGGCCAGCACGAGGACCAGTACACCCCCGATCAGGTTGCCCGCGGTGTCACCGCTCTGGATCACGCCGATCCAGCCGGTGGAGATGTGCAGCGTGTCGACCACGTAGGGGGCGAGCAGCACGGCCATGGGGCTGAGCGCGAAGGTGAGCGCGCTGAACACCAGCAGCAGCCCGCGCAGCGCGGGGGAGGAGCGCACCGCGCGCAACCCGTCGGTGATCGCGGCCCAGGTCGTCTGCGGCTCGCAGGCCGGGGTGTTGTCGGTGCGCCGGATCATCGCGATGAGCAGCGCCGACACCGCGAAGGTCGCCGCGTCCACGGTGAAGGCGATCCAGTGGGTGTGCAGGGTGGCGACCAGCACACCGGCCGCGGTCGCCCCGGTCAGCTCCCCGATGACCGTGGTCGTCTGCATGAGCGAGTTCGCCCGCAGTTGCTCCTCGGCGGGCACGATCACCTGCATCAACCCGGCCCGGGCCGGTTCGAAGAACGTCCCGACCGCGGCCTGGAGGAAGGCGATCAGGTAGAGCACGGGCAACCCGGGCCGGCTCACGACCGAGACGGCGAGCGCCAGCAGCAGCACCGCCCGCAGCGCGTCCGACAGGATCATGATCCGCCGCCGGTCGTGCCGGTCGACGTAGGCCCCGGCCAGCAGCCCGATCACGATGCCGGGCACGGCGATGACCAGGGTCAGCCCCCCGATCGCGGCGACCGAGTGGGTCTTCTCGGTGACCAGGAGGATCAGGGTGAGGGTGGTGAGCGCGTCCCCGAGGGTGGAGATGCTGTGGGCACCCCACAGGGCGAGGAACCGGCGGTCGCGGGCGATGGCGGGCACGCGGGCGGCGTTGATCACGGCGGGTGCCTTTCCGCTCCCAAGTGGTGGGTCGAGGTCGAACTACAGTGCGACGCCGTTCAACACGAGGTCGGCGAGCGCGCCCGCGGTCAACCCGTCGTCGTCGCCGCTCCACCTGGCCCCGGTCCCCAGGGCGGTCACGATGGTGAGCACCACGGTCGCCACCTCTCCGACCGAGGTCCGCAGCGCCCCGGCGTCGCTCTCCAGCACGGCGACCACGGCGGCGTGCAACCGGGCGCGGGCGGAGTCCCGCCCGGCGGTGGCCCTGGCCCGTTCCCCGTCCCCCGCGGCGTCCGTGCTGCGGGCCCGAGGGGGAGCGGCCAGCCGCACGGCGTCCACCACGGCCCCGGTCAGGGCAGCCTGGGCCGAAACGGCGTCGATCACCGCGACCAACCGCTCGCGCAGGGGCAGTTCGGGGTCGACGGCGGCCAATTCGGCGATGACCCGGGTGGGGTCGGAAACGTGAGCGAGGCAGGCGGCCAGCAACTCGTCCTTGTCGGTGAACGCCCGGAAGACGGTGGGCTCGCTGATCCCGGCGGCCCGCGCGATCTGCAACGTGGTCACCGATGGCCCGAGTTCGGCCAGCAGCGGGATGGCGGCGGCGACCACCATGGCGCGGCGCTCCTCGACGCTGCGCCGAGGTGCCCGCTGCCGAGGTGCTTCCTGTCCGCTCATGCCACCAATGATACGTAGTGAGTACTCACTACGCAACTGGGTGCCGCGCGACGCGTTTCGCACCCCTTCGACCGTCGCGGGATTGCGACCCCCGGCCCGGGCGCCCAGGACAGCGTCATCCGCTCACCCCTGCCGAACTCGACCACCTGCGCGGCCAACGCCCGGGGCGGTTGGCGACCGTCCAGCCGAACAGAACCCTCCAGGGCAGCCCGGCCGGGTTCCACCACAACGCCGAGACCGGCACCATCGACGGCCCCGACCGGGAGGCGCACGACCCGGTCGCCGACAACCGCGACGCGTAGCCGGTTCTGTCGGGGGTGCCGGCTAGGCTTCGCCACCTCGACCCTGGGGAGTGGATGATGGCCGTGCGCAGTGAACAGTTCTTCGACATCCTCGGCGCCCTCGCCGAGGTCGACCGCGCCGACGGTGAGCGCGCCAGCAGTTTCTCCGTGTGCGGCAAGAGGTTCGGCTACTACTGGCCGCGCACGCAGACCGTCGGCCTCAAGCAAACCCTGTCGGAGCAGCAGGCGCTCGTCGCCGAGCGGCCAGAGGTGTTCGAGGAGCAGTTCACCTGGGGTGGGTTCGGCTGGGTGGTGGTGCGGCTGTCCGGGGTGGAGGTCGACGAGCTGTCCGAGTTGGTCTTCGAGGCGTGGCGGTTGTCCGCCCCGGAGGACCTGCTGGCCCGGGTGCCCGACCACCCGGTGGTGTGACCGGGGGCGCTCAGGCGGTGTCGAAGAAGCGGTCCAGGTTGGTGGCGGCGCTGATCAGGGCCAGGTGGGTGAACGCCTGCGGGAAGTTGCCCAGTTGCTCCCCGGTCAGGGCGATCTGCTCCGCGTACAGCCCGAGGTGGTTGGCGTAGGTGAACATCTTCTCCATCGCCAGCCTGGCCCGGTCCTGCTGCCCGGTGCGCGCCAGCGCCTCCACCCACCAGAACGAGCACAGCGAGAACGTGCCCTCCTCGCCGTCGAGGCCGTCCGCCCCGGCCTCGGGGTCATAGCGGAAGACCAGGCTGTCGTCGACCACCAGCGCCTCGTCGATGGCCTCGACCGTGGCCAGGAAGCGGGGGTCGGTGGGGGAGCAGAACTTGACCATCGGCATCAGCAGCAGCGCCGCGTCGAGGCCGTCGGTGTCCTTGGCGGCGGTGAACGCCTCACCGTTCCAGCCCTCGGTCATGATCTGGCGGTAGATGTCGTCGCGGACGGTGGTCCAGCGGGTGAGGTCGGCGGGCAGGCCGCGGCGGCGGGCCACGCGCACCATGCGCTCGACGGCCACCCAGCACATCACCCGGGAGAACGTGTGGTCGCGGCCGTCGCCCCGGGACTCCCAGATGCCCTGGTCCGGCTGGTCCCAGTGGTCCATCAGCCAGTCGAGCAGCACGCACAGGCCCGCCCACACCCCGTGGGAGATGCCCGCGCCGTGCTTGTCGAACAGGTAGATCGAGTCGATCACCTCGCCGTAGACGTCGAGCTGGAGCTGGCCCGCCGCCCCGTTGCCGACCCGGACCGGGCGGGAGCCCCGGTAGCCGGACAGGTGGTCCAGCTCCTCCTCGACCAGGTCGCTGTCGCCGTCGATGGTGTAGAGGACGCGCAGCGGGCCCAGTTCGCCGTCGTGGTCCTCGGTGACCCGGTCGGTCAGCCAGCCGGTGAACGCCTCCGCCTCGTCGACGAAACCCAGGCGCAGCAGGGCGTACAGGCTGAACGCGGCGTCGCGCAGCCACACGTACCGGTAGTCCCAGTTGCGCTCGCCGCCCAACTGCTCGGGCAGGCCCATGGTCGGTGCGGACACGATGGCGCCGGTTGGCTCGTGGGTGAGCAGCTTGAGCGTCAGCGCCGAGCGGTGCACCATCTCCCGCCAGCGGCCGGTGTAGCGCGACTTCGACAACCAGCCGCGCCAGAACCCGACCGTGGCGTCGAACAGGTCGCCGTCGTGCTCCCCGGCCGGTCCGGGGTCGCCGACCTCCAGCACGAACAGCGCGGTCTCCTGAGCCGACAGCGGGAACTCCGCCCCGGCGGCACCGCCCCCGACCTCCAGCTCCACCGAGGACTCCAGCGCCAGCCGCAGGTCCGCCGTCTCGAACACCACCCGTCGCCCGTCGCCACTGGTGTCCGGGACGGCGCGGCCGTAGTCGGGGCGCGGTTCGACGCGCATCCGCATGGTCATGTGCCCGCGTACGTTCACCACCCGGCGCACCAGCCGCTGCCGGTGGTCGGGGTCGTGCGGGCGCAGGATCGGCATGTAGTCCTGCACCTCGACGATGCCGTCCTCGGTGAGGAAGCGGGTGATGAGGATGTTGGTGTCGGGGAAGTAGTACTGGTGCCTGGTCACCACCTCGCACACCGGGTTGATCAGCCAGTGCCCGCCGCGCTCGGCGTCGAGCAGCGCGCCGAAGACGCTGGGCGAGTCGAAGCGGGGCGCGCAGAACCAGTCGACCCGGCCGCCCGTGTCGACCAGCGCCGCCGTGCGCAGGTCGCCGATGATGCCGTGCTCGGCGATCGGTGGGTACGCGGTCACTGCTCGGCTGCCCGCCAACCGGCCTCACCGGGCACGGCCAGCGCGGCCTTCGGCCCCCAGCTCCCCCTGTCGTAGACCTGGACCGGCGGCGGGTTCTCCAGCACCGGCTCGCACACCTCCCACAGGCGTTCGATCTCGGCGTTGCCGCTGAACAGCGTCTGGTCGCCGCGCAGCACGTCGAGCAGCAGCTTCTCGTAGGCCTCCAGCGGTTCCGCGCCCTGGAACGCCTCCTCGAAGTCCAGGTCCAGCCGCGCCGACCCGACCTCCAGGCCCGGCCCCGGCTTCTTCGCCCGGATGCCCAGCGCCACCCGCGGCTCCTCGGTCAGCTCGAACACCAGCTCGCTGGGCGCGCAGTCGACCCGGTTGGGGAACATCGCCAGCGGCGGTTCGGTGAACCCGACGGTCACCGTGCGCCGCGACTGCGCCATCGCCTTGCCGGTGCGCAGGTAGAACGGCACGCCCTGCCACCGCCAGTTGTCGACGCGGGCCTCCAGCGCCACGAACGTCTCCACTTCGGAATCCGGGGCCACGCCCTCCTCGTCGCGGTACCCGGCGTACTGGCCGAAGACGACCTTCTCCGGGTCCAGCGGGCGCAGCGAGCGGTAGAGCTTGAGCTTCTCCGCGCGCAGCGCCTCCGCGCTGATCTCCGTCGGCGGCTCCAGCGCCAGGAACCCGAGCAGTTGGCACAGGTGGGTGGTGACCATGTCGCGGAAGGTGCCGGTGGACTCCATGAAGCTCGCCCGGCCCTCGATGCCGATCGACTCCGGCACGTCGATCTGCACGTAGGCGATGTGCCCCTGCCGCCAGATCGGTTCGAACAGGCCGTTGGCGAAGCGGAACACCAGGATGTTCTGCACCGCTTCCTTGCCGAGGAAGTGGTCGATCCGGAACAGGCTGTCCTCGTCGAACACCTCGTGCAGCGCGGAGTTCAGCTCGCGCGCGGTCTCCAGGTCGCTGCCGAACGGCTTCTCCAGCACCAGCCGGGCGTCCCGGGACAGGCCGGTCTTGCCGAGCATGTCCACCATCGGCCGCATGGTGCCCGGCGGCACGGACAGGTACAGCAGCGTGCGGGAGTCCGCACCCAACTCCGCCCGCCGCGCCTCGACCGCTGCCGCCAGTTCCTCGCCGTCGTCGGCCGAGGAGGTCTGGAAGGTGATGTGCTCGGCGAACTCCGCCCACCGCGGGTCGTCGGGGTCCTTGGCGACCTTGGCGCGGAACTCCTCGTCGGTGCCCGGCGAGTGCCTGCCCGACCCGATGACGGCGAACTCCGGCAGCAGCCCGGCCCGGTACAGCTTGAACAGCCCGGGGAACAGCTTGCGCCTGGCCAGGTCCCCGGTCGCGCCGAAGATCACGAACACGTGCGGCGGGATGGTCTCCATGTGCTCCGAGTATTCGCCCGCCGCCCGCATCCCGCTCGGCGTGCGCGGGTGAATCGATCCGACTACCTTGGCCGAACACCCGTTCGACCCCTCCGAGGAGACGACAGATGACCGAGTCCACACCCGAGCCCACGGCCGAGAAGCCCACCGACGAGTGGGTCACCGGCGACGAGCCGATGACCGGCCCGCAGCGCTCCTACCTGCACACCCTCGCCCAGGAAGCCGGTGAGGAGGTCCCGGACGACCTCACCAAGGCCGAGGCGAGCGAGCGGATCGAGGCCCTGCAGGAGCGCACCGGCCGAGGCGCCTGAACGTCGAACACCTCACGCCGCGTAGTCCGCCAGCGCGAGCGCGGTGGTCACCTCCCGGCTCGTCCGTCCGGGCAGGAGGGTCGGGTCGGCGAGCGCCGCGTTGCGCAGGCGCAATTCCTCCGCCGTGCGCGGGATGATCGTCGGCGCGCCACCGGTCGCGAGAGCCTGGTTGCGCTCCACGAAACCGCGCAGGCCCCGCTCGTACGCGGCGAACGCCTCGGTGTGGTCGGCGTGCGTGGCCAGCTCACCCGCCAGGACGTAGGCACCGACCAGCGCGATGCTCGACCCCTGTCCGGAGAGGAACGACGGGGCGTGGGCGGCGTCGCCGACCAGCGCCACCCGGCCGGTGGACCAGGCGGGCAGGTGGATCTGGCTGACGACGTCGAAGAACAGGTCGTCGGCGGCGCGCATGGCGGCCACTATGCGCGGGATCTCCCAGCCGTGACCCGCGAACTCGGCCGCGACCAGCTCGCGCTGCGCGGCCGGGTCGCGGTGGGCACCGGCGGGCGGTTCGGGGCTGCTGAAGGTGAGGAACGCGTGCAGCCGGTCGCTCGCGCCCGCCGCGTAGAGCACGCCCGCCTTGCCCGGGGTGTTCCAGGTGATGCCGCCGTGGGCCAGGCCCAGGTGGTTGGGCATGGTGAACCCGGCGAAGCAGTAGCCCAGGTGGCGGAGGTGGTCGGCTTCCGGCCCGAAGGCCAGCCGTCGGGTGCCCGAGTGCAGCCCGTCCGCCCCGATCACCAGGTCGAAGGTCGCCCGGTCCCCGCCCCGGAACACCACGTCGACGCCGGTGCCGTGCTCGGTGAGGGCGGCGATGGAGTCGCCGAAGCGGAAGTCGACCCGGTCGCGCACGGCGTCGTAGAGGACGTCGGTGAGGTCACCGCGGGGCAGCTCCAGGTCACGGCCCTCGACACCCCCGGTGACCTCCTCCGGCCGAATGGTCCCGACTTCGCGCCCATCGACGTCAACGAAGGTCAACTGCCGCGTGTCGATGTGCTTCGCCGCGACCCGGGGGAGCAGCCCCATCCGGTCGACGACCTCCACCGCGGTGCCCCGGATGTCGATCGGGTAGCCGCCACCGCGAACGGCCCCCGCCTTCTCCACTACGGTGACCTCGAAACCGTGGTGCCGCAACCAGAACGCCAACGTCGGCCCGGCGACACTGGCACCGGAGACGAGAACACGAGCCATGGCTGTCTACCTACCTTAGGTATCTTTATCCACGCCGTGAGCGGTCGCTCGCGGCGAACG
This sequence comes from Actinokineospora spheciospongiae, assembly GCF_000564855.1. GTDB lineage: Bacteria > Actinomycetota > Actinomycetes > Mycobacteriales > Pseudonocardiaceae > Actinokineospora > Actinokineospora spheciospongiae. Next base: position 8,033 of record NZ_AYXG01000048.1, on the reverse strand, counting down.
GGATACCACCGATCATATACCTAAGTTAGGTATGCATGTAAGGGGAGTGCTGATGACCACCGACACCGGGGGAGCCGACGACCTGCTGGCGGCCCTGCTGCCCCGCCTCTCGCAGATCGGCACCGCGGTCAACCGCGGCAAGCTCGACGAGCGCGCCATGGCGGCGGCGGGCGTGACGCTGGAGCGCCCCGCCATGACGGTCCTCAACGTCCTGCACATCGCGGGCGAACCCCTGCGCGTCGGCGAGATCGCCACCCGGATGCAGGTGGTCGGCCCGCACGTCACCCGCCAGCTCAACACCCTGGAGACCCGCGGCCTCGTCCACCGCGTCACCGACCCGAACGACTCCCGCGCCCGCCTGGTCGAACTGACACCGCAGGGCCGGGACCTCGCCACCCGCTACCTCGGTGTCCTGTTCGGCTGGTTCACCGAAGCCCTGGCCGACTGGACCCCCCAGGACCGCCGCGCCCTCACCGACCTCCTCGCCCGCTTCGCCGACGACGTCACCGCCCACCTAGCCCGCTTCGCCGACTGACCGGCGCGGACCCCCGACCGGCGGTCCGGTCGACGGTGCGGCTCGCCGCGGTGGTCCCGGGTCAGCGGCGGCCGGTGGTCAGGATGACGAGGAACTGCCCGCCGCCCGCCTCGACGTTCGCGGTCACCGGCAGCCCGGGGACCAGTCGGGAGAACCGGTCCGCCAGCCACTCCGCCGCCTCGCGGGCGTCCTGCTCGGTCGGGCAGCGGGCGACCACCTCGCGGCCCCCCTTGCGCTCCAGCCGCCCGGCGACGGTGACCAGCGGCGCGGGCTCGGCCACGTGCAGGCGCTCCGGCCAGGCGATGACCACCTTCACCGCGCCCTTGCGGGTGTTGCACCCGCGGTGCGCGAGCCGCTCGGCGACCTTGGCCTTCCGATCGGCGGTCCGGCTGTCGACGCTGGGTCCCCGCGGGTCGTTCACCGACATGTCGGGGTCCACCGGCTCGTCGCACACCCAGCAGCGCCAGCCGTCGCGCTCGGCCACATCATCGAGGAGGCTCACCCGAGCAAACTAGCCTGCCCGACCACCACCCGGCCCAGGTGGACGCCACCGGCCCCTTGTTTCGCCGAGCGATCACGCCCTCGACACCTGAGCCGGAACTGTCGGCGGGCGCCGCTACCGTCGCGGGCATGGGGATGCTGGGGATGGTCGAGGATGACGAGTACCTGCCGGAGTACGGGACGCTGGTCGTCCGGGACGGGGTGGGCGGTGACAGGCTGCCTGAGGCGGGTGGGCTGCTGGGGGAATTGGAGACCTCCGCGCTGAGCGGCGAGCTGGCAACGGCCGGGGACGGGTGGTTGCACGGTTCGACCGGTGACCCGTACCAGGAGGTGCGGCTGGAGGCGCACGACGGCGCGCCCGCGGTGGAGCTGGGGGAGTGGGAGGACGTCCTGGTGACCCCGTACCGCAGCCGCACCGGTTCGGTGGGGCTGGGGAGCCTGACCGGCGGGGTATGCGGGGATGAACTCGATCTGGGGAGGAACGGGCTGTTCGAGGTGCGCGTGGCCCGGCGCGGCTGAGGAAGAGGTGCGGGGGAAGGTCTGGCTGTAGCAGTTCTGGCCGGTGGCGGCGTCGGCCGGGCACCGGTGGGTGAAGCGGACCACCGCGGCGGAGGGGGCCGAGGACCCCGGGTGGGGGCAGGTGCTCGGGTACCAGGCCATGGACGTCGCCCACTTCGCGGCGGGGTACGGGATGCGGCACCCGGAGTCCTGGTACGACGAACCGCTGCCAGGAGACCCCGTGCCCGCGCCGGTGTGCGCGCAGCTCGGGGTCCCCGTACCGGTGACCCGGCGCGACGCGATACCCGTGCTCGTCGCCGCCGGGGTGCTGGTACCGGAGGGAGACGGGTACCGGTTGGTCACGCGGCCGCCGATGGCCGTGGACCGCCTGGAACTGCCGGAAGAGCAGGCGAAGCGCCTTCGGGAGAGCAACGTCCGCGCTCGCCTCGTCCGGCTGGCCGCCGAGGTCACCTCCATCGCCGCCTGGGGGAACCCCGCGCCCGTCGACGACCTGGCCGAACGCCTCCTGGTCGAGGACAGGCTGATCCCCGAGGTGTTGGCCCACGCCGTCTCCGACGGGCTCATCCGCCACGACCCGGACGGCATCCGGCCGCTTCCCCGGCCGCTCCCGACGACGTCGCACGTGGTCCTGCCCAAGCCGCGTCCCCGCGCACGCACGTTCAGGGTGGCGCCCGAGGACCTGGGGAGCGGTGGTGTGGGGGGCGGCACGTCCATCGCGGTCGTGCAGTCGTTCGGTGGTGATCGGGGGGTGGAGCTGCCCGTGGGCGACCCACCGCGCGTCGGGGTGGTGACCGCGTCCCGCGACGTCCTCGTGTGGCGCGGGGAGGAACCGGTGTGCTGGGGCGGGTGCCGGGGCAGCACGTGCACCACGCGCTGGAGATCCGGGACGGCGTCGTGGTCAGCACCGGCGAGGTCGCCTGGCTGGTCCGCTGGGACGGTGAGGTGGCGCGGCTGCCGGTCGAACTGGGGTTCGCCCCGGTGCGCAGCGCGGACGGCGGGCTCCTCGGCGGGGTCCGGTCGCACGTCGGCCGCCACAGCTGGGACCAGCCGCACCTGCTCGACCTCGACACCGGGGAGGTGACCAGCCTGCCCCGCGCGGACGGCCTCACCCGTCGGCCACTGGCCGTCCACGGCGGAGCCCTGTACTTCACCGAGGGCACGTACTACGACGCGACCACCTACCGCTGGCTCCCCGGTTACGACCCCGAACCCCTCGGCCCCGGCACCTGGGCGGTCGACCCGCTCTCCGGCACCCGCTCGTCCGGCGGCCCCGGGTGGTACACCCTCCACACCCCGGACGGCGCCCAGGTCCCGCTCGCGGTCGAGGCCCCGCACCGCTTGGCCCCGGGCGGAATCGTCTACACCCTCAGGAACAACCCGAACACGATCGCGATCCACGACCCCGCGGCGATCGCCCCGACCCGGTACCGCCTCCCCGACGACATGCAGCTCAGCTCCGTGGGTCCGGGCGGCCCGGTGTGGGAAAGCGCGTCCACCCTCGTGTTCCCGACCCAGCACCCGTCCCGCCTCGTCCGCTGGAACGTCCACACCGGCAGGCTGGACGAATACCCCCTCCCGCACTCGGCCGGATACCTGCCGCTGCCCATCGCGGGCATCCTCGACCGCGACGAGGACTGGCCCGACCGTGCGCCCCTTGACCCCCACGCCACGTGAGGCCCCACAGTGGCGGCATGGAGATGGAAGAGCACACCGTCGGCGCGGTCGCGGCACTCACCGGGGTGTCCGTGCGGACCCTGCACCACTACGACGAGATCGGGCTGCTGGAACCGAACGACCGCAGCCCGGCGGGCTACCGGCTCTACTCCGCCGACGACCTGCGGCGGTTGCAGCGCATCCTGTTCTACCGGGAACTGGACCTCGACCTCGGCACGATCGGCGCCGTGCTGGCCGAACCCGGGGTCACCGACGAGGACCTGCTGCGCGCCCAACGCGAGCTGCTCGGCGAGCGGATCGCCCGCCACCAGGCCATGATGGCGGTCATCGACCGGGAGGTGGCCGCACGCAAGCTGGGCCTGACCCTCACCCCGCAGGAGCGACTAGAGGTGTTCGGCAGCACCCGGTTGGAGGACAACGCCGACCGCGCCGAGCAGCGCTGGGGCGGCACCGAGCAGTGGCGGCAGCGGCGGCGGCGCGCCTCGGCCCACTCCGCGCCGGACTGGCTCGCCATCCGCGCCGAGCAGTCCGGCATCCACCAGCGCCTGCTCGACGCCATGCGGGCGGGTGTCCCGGCCACCTCCCCGACCGCCGCGGACCTCGCCGAGGAGCAGCGCCTGCACCTGCACCGGTGGTTCCACGACTGCGACCACGACACGCACCGCCACCTCGCCGCCACCTACCTGGCCAACGAGCGCATCGGCCGCAACTACGACGACATGGCCCCCGGCCTGTCGCGCTACGTCCACGACGCGATCATCGTCAACGCCGACCGCGCGACCACCCCGCCCTGACCGACGCCCCACCGGTCAATCCTGCGACGCGGACAGCCGCGTGGTGAGGCGTGCCGTGCCCGGCAGGCCCGCCTGTCGGGCTTCCGCCGCGGACACCCGCACGGTGGAACACCGCCGGTCGGGCCTGCGCCGCGGGCAGCCGCACAGAGAGGCGGGTCTTGCCGGGCACCCGCCCCACGAAGCGGATCTCGCCCGGCCGGGCTTCCGGGTACCTGCGTGGTGAGGCCCGGCTCGCCCGTCGGTCAGGCTTCTGCTGCGGGCAGCCGCACCGTGAAGCGGGTCTCGCCCGGCACGCTCGCCACGTCGACCGAACCGTCGTGGGCCTGCACCACCGCTGCCACGATCGCCAGGCCGAGGCCGGTGCTGCTGCCCGCCGCGCGGTTGCGGGAGCTGTCGCCTCGGGCGAAGCGCTCGAACACCTCCGGCAGCAGGTCCGGGGCGATGCCGGGGCCGTCGTCGGCCACCGTGAGCACCGCCTCCGGGCCCGAGCGGGTCAGGGCCACGGTGATCGTGGTGCCCGGTGGGGTGTGCGTGCGGCCGTTGGCCAGCAGGTTCGCCAAGACCTGGTGCAGCCTGGCCTGGTCGCCGACCGCCAGCACCGGTTCGCCCGGCAGGTCGAGCCGCCAGTGGTGCTCCGGGCCTGCCACCCGGGCGTCGCCGACGGTGTCGATCACCAGCAGTGACAGGTCGACCGTCTCGTGCAGCAGTGGGCGCCCGGAGTCCAGCCGGGCCAGCAGCAGCAGGTCCTCCACCAGGGCTGTCATCCGCCGCGCCTCCGAGCCCACCCGCGACAGCGCGTGCGCCACGTCCGGCGGCAGTTCCCCGGTGCGCCTGCTCGCCAGCTCGGTGTACCCGCTGATCGCGGCCAGCGGCGTGCGCAGCTCGTGGCTGGCGTCGGCCACGAACTGCCGCACCCGGGTCTCGCTGGCCTGCCGGGCGGTCAGCGCGCGGCCGATGTGCCCGAGCATCCGGTTCAGCGCGGACCCCACCTGCCCGACCTCGGTCCGCTCGTCGGAGTCCACCGCGGGCACCCGCACCGACAGCGCCACCTCACCCCGGTCCAGCTCCAACTCGGACACCCGCTGCGCGGTCGCCGCCATCCGGTCGAGCGGTTCCAGGGTCCGGCGCACGATCAGCGCCCCGGCCACCCCCGCGATGGTCAACCCGATCAGCGCGACCCCGCCGAGCACCAGGCCCGTGGTCAGCAGCGTGTCCTCGACCCCGGCCAGCGGCAGCCCGGTCACCACGACGTCGCCGTAGACCGTGCGGACCGCGATGAGCCGGTAGTTGCCCACCCCGTCCAGCTCCCGGTCCCGGGTGACCCCGTCGGCGGGCAGCGCCGCCAGCACGTCCATCGCCGAGCCGGACAGCGGCTCCTGGACCAGGGTGTTGGTCTGCCGCTTCGCGTCGTCGACCGCGCCGCCCACGATCAGCGCGCTGATCGTGCCCGGCCCCCGGCCCGGCGCGTTGCTCGGCGGTGGGCGCATCCCCGGCGGCATCCGGCCGGAGAACTCGGTGGCCCGGCCGCTCGCCTGCCGCAACTGGTCGTCGAGCTGCCCCACCAGGAACGCCCGCAACCCCACGACGGTGACCACCCCGATCACCAGGCACACCAGCGCCAGCAGCACGAGCTGCTCGGCGATGAGCCGGGTGCGCAGGGACAGGGGCCGCTCACCCAGCGGGCTTGAGGGCATAGCCCGCCCCCCGCATGGTGTGGATCATCGGCTCCCGGCCCGCGTCGATCTTCTTGCGCAGGTAGGAGATGTAGAGCTCGACGATGTTGGCCTGACCGCCGAAGTCGTAGTTCCACACCCGGTCGAGGATCTGCGTCTTGCTCAGCACCCGGCGCGGGTTGCGCATCAGGAACCGCAGCAGCTCGAACTCGGTGGCGGTCAGCGTGATCTCCACACCCGCCCGGTGCACCTCGCGGGTGTCCTCGTCCAGCGTCAGGTCACCCACGACCAGGGTGGCGTCGTTGCCCGCCTCGCTCACCCCGGTCCGGCGCATCAGCGCCCGCAACCGCAGCACGACCTCCTCGACGCTGAACGGCTTGGTGACGTAGTCGTCGCCGCCCGCGGTCAGGCCCGCGATCCGGTCCTCCACCGAGTCCTTCGCGGTCAGGAACAGCACCGGCAGGTTGTCGCTCTCCGCGCGCAGCCTCCGCAGCACCTCGATGCCGTCGAAGTCCGGCAGCATCACGTCCAGGACCACCGCGTCCGGCTTGAACTCGCGCGCCGTGCGCACGGCCGTGGCCCCGTCCAGGGCGCTGCGCACGTCCCAACCCTCGTAGCGCAGCGCCAGCGTGACCAGCTCGGCCAGGGTCGGTTCGTCGTCGACCACCAGCACGCGCACGGGCTGGCCGTCGGGCCTGCGGAGGTCGGGGCGGGACACGGCGTTCACGGACATGCTCCCATCGTGGTGCGCCTGGTTGGGGTCGCACTGTGCCGACCCTGTGTATCAGCTGTGCGCGGCGACGGCTCCCCGGACGAGCCGGACATAGGTGACGCAGAAGCGGTGCACAGCTCATCCACAGGGACGGCGGCGAACCTGGTCCCACACCGAGGGGCACGGGGCCCCGCGGTGGACCCAGGAGGAACCATGTCCGACCAGACCGGCAGGCCCGGCCAGGAGCAGCCCGCCCCCGCGGCGCAGCCCACGGCCCCGCGGCCCGAGGCGCACGACCCCGCGGCGCGGCAGCCGGTGGGCCAGGAGTCCGCGGCGCCGCAGGCCGCGCCGGGGCAACCCGCACCCCAGCAGCAGGCGGCCTGGGGCGCACCCGGGCCGGAACAGTCCATGACCTGGGGCGCGCCCGCACCGGAGCGGACCGCGCCCCGCTGGTCGTGGAAGAAGACCGCCGCCGCGACCGCTGTCGCCGTGGGGGTCGCCGTCGGCGGCGGGTTCGCCGTCTACGCGGCGGGCAACGCCACCGCGGACGGCGCCGAGCAGCGCGGTGGACCCGGCGGGATGCGCGGAGGTCCCGGCGGCATGGTCATCCGGGGCGGGGTGGGTGGGCTGATGGGCGCGCTGCACGGCGAATTCGTCGCCTCGGACGGCAACGGTGGCTACGAGACCAAGCTGATGCAGACCGGTGAGGTCACCGCGATCAGCGACACCTCGATCACCGCCAAGAGCGCCGACGGCTTCACCAAGACCTACGTGATCGACGCCGACACGGTGAAGACCGCGGTGGAGACCGGCGACCAGGTGATGGTCCTGGCCACCACCTCCGGCGACACCGCCACTGCGGAGTCCGTCTCCGAGGGAGACGTCATGGGTGGTCCCGGAGCCCTTGGTGGGATGCCCGGTGGTCAGCAGCAGGGCGTGCCGCCGCGCCGCGACGGCACCGGCGGCACCGACGACCAGGGCCCGGACGGGGGCGGCACCCCGCCCGGGAACTGACCGACCGGCCCGCTCGACCCCGTCGACTACTTGTCGACGGGGTCGACGACCTTCGAGGCGGCGGTGATGATCGACCACAACGGGCTGCGGGTGCGCTCGTAGTAGACGCGCCGGTTCGCGGGCTCGCGGTGCTCGGTCAACATGCCCAGGTCCACCAGCCGGGTCAGCTCCACACCGCAGGCGCTCTGCGCGATCACCGTCTTCGGTGGTTCCGACTGGAAGAACCGCGGCCCCGCGTGCTGGTGAATCCACAGTGCCAACCGCAGTCGACTCGGCCTGCCGAACAGCAGTCGACCCACATCACCGGCGTCCATCCCACTCCTGACATCGCAAGTCTCTATCCGTTATCAAGATAGCGAGAGAGGGGCTCGGTGTCGAGACGGAATGTCGGGACGGATGTCGGGACCGGCGTGCGGCGGCGGGTCTCCGCGCCGGGGGCGGTCGCGGGCCCGGCGTGGCCGCTCGGGCTGCGCCGCGACCTCGGGGTGGGCGCTGACCAGCGCGAACACGGCCGATGACGGCTTAAGGGACCCCCCTGTGAACCCCCGTTTTGGGGTCGTGTAACTTTATCCAAGTCAGAGCGACACGGGCCGGGAAAACAACCGGAACGA
>NZ_AYXG01000047.1 GCF_000564855.1 Actinokineospora spheciospongiae | reverse complement strand
CGCCTCACTCGGTCGCACTGGGCACATGATCGCCGTAGGGGCCCCGCCCAAGCACATCCACCCACCCGGGCACGCCCCCAAAAATCCCGGGCCCTTGAAACACGACCGAGCAGATCGGCCCACCCAGCCCCCACCGCACAAGGTCCTGGGCTCGAAAGCACGGCAGGCGGATTCAGACAGGCACCGAGAACATCCCAGCTCGTCAAGCAGAAACCGAGGAGCCGGGTTCGCGGTCACGGTTCGCGGAAGCCTGCACAGCACGCTTCCTGGCCTGCTTGAGCACGCTGATCAGCTTCGTCTCGTGCGCGGGCCCGGTGGGCCCGGCGGTGCCGACGGCCATGGCGTGCCACAGGAACGCCAGCTCGCTGACCGCAGCCTGGTACTCCTCCACAGCGGCGGCCGCCTGCCGCCCGTTGCGCCGCCGCACCCGGGCACGCCACTCCTTGCGCCCGTGCAGGCTGGCCAGCGCCTCGACCTCCGACGGCAGAATCCACCGCGATTCCACCATGGCGGGCAGGGCGGCGGCGATCACCCGCTGCTCCCGCTTGCGGTGCCAGCCGACCAGCCACAGCACGGAACCGAACAGCGGCACCATCAGCAGGAAGTACACCCCGAGGAAGGTCGAGGCGGTGCCGAGGGTGGCGGAGGCGTTCCAGGTGGCGTGCAGCAGGACCGCCGCGACGTACCCCGCGATGGGGGCGAGGACGCGGGTGCGCGCGGAGGTGGTGCGCGCGGCCACCCCGATCCCGATGCCGATCATGACCGTGAACAGCGGGTGGGTGAACGGCGAGAGCAGCCCGCGCAGCACGAACGCGGCGATCACCCCGGGCGAGGTGCTGTCGCCGAAGCCGTAGTCGGAGAACGCGCGGCCGAAGTAGTAGATGTTCTCGGTGAACGCGAACCCGGCCGCGGTGAACCCGGCGAACACGATCCCGTCGATGACCCCGTCGAACTCGGTGCGCAGGAACAGGTAGACGCCGAGGATGAACACCCCCTTGGCCGCCTCCTCGAACAGCGGCGCCGACACGACCGCGCTGAGCTTGTCCCCGTTGCCCTGCCCCAGCAGCAGGTCACCGACGGCCTCAGCGGTGTTGTTGATCAGCAGCGCGGTGATCGTCGCCCCGCACGCCCCCCACGCGAAAGCCGACCAGAGCAGCTTCGCGGGCTCCGGCTCCCACCGGTCCACCCACAGGAACGCCGCCACCACCGGCCCCACCGGCAACAGCGCGGCACCGACCCCCACCAACTCGGCCACCAACCCGACCCTGGCCGTGCTCAACGCCAACAGCGTCAGCCCGCACCCGGCGAGCACCACCAGGGCGACGACGGGCAGCAGGACCGTCAACCTGCGGGGCGTATGCCGGTGCAACTGCGCTTCAGACACGAACGGTGATCTTACGGAGCGAGGCGCGTGAACCCACCCAGCGGTGGACGCCCGCTGTGGACAACTCCGGCTCAGGTCCCCGGTTCTGTCGGTGCCCCACACTTGGATTGATTCGGGGGCTGCTCAGAACGGCACACGGCTGGCACGGGCTGTGCACTGGTGCCCGGCGGCGAGGTACGTCGGCGGCACAGCGGCAGCAGTGCGGTTGCGGCGCAGCAGCAGCGACACGGCGGCTGAGGCAGCGCGGCGGCGGTGGCAGCGGCATGGCGGCGGCGCGGCAGCAGCAGCGGCAGCGGTGGCAGCAGCGGCGGCGGTGGCAGCGGCAGCAGCGGCGGTGGCGGCGGCATGGCGGCGGCGCGGCAGCAGCAGCGGCAGCGGTGGCAGCAGCGGCGGC
>NZ_AYXG01000046.1 GCF_000564855.1 Actinokineospora spheciospongiae | reverse complement strand
TCACATGATCGCCACCCCCGGCCAAACACATCCACCCACCCGGGCATTTGCTTGCGGGGCTGGCGGTTCTCGGGGTGGCCGGTTGGGCCGCTGCGCCGGTGGAGTTTCGGGTGGCTGGTGGCCGAGCCGGCGGGGTCGTCGGGTGGCTGGCCGAGCACATCCACCCACCGGGCATTCGCCCGCCGGGCCGGCGGTTTCGGTGGCGCCGGTGGGTCGCTGCGCCGGTGGGGTTCGCGGTGGCTGGTGGCCGGGCCGGCGGTTGGCGGGGTGGTCGGGTGGCTGGCCGAGCAACATCC
>NZ_AYXG01000045.1 GCF_000564855.1 Actinokineospora spheciospongiae | reverse complement strand
ACACATCCACCCAGCCGGGCACCCACGACAAACGACCGGGCTTTGCGGGACACAGGCCCGGCCAAGCACATCCACCCGGGCACCCAAAGCCCCGGGCTTCAAGAACACGCAACAGGTCAGAGCGCGCGCTCGGGCTCAGCGTCGACTCGGTGCACGTCAGCGCCCAAGCGCTGCATGTTCTCCACGAACATCGGGTAGCCGCGGTCGATGTGGAACACGTCCCACACCTCGGTGACCCCGTCAGCGCACAACCCCGCCAGGACCAACCCCACCCCCGCGCGGATGTCGCTGGCCCACACCGGGGCGCTGGAGAGCCGGGGGACGCCGCGGACGACGGCGTGGTGGCCGTCGGTGCGGGCGTCGGCGCCGAGGCGGACCATTTCCTCGACGAACCGGAAGCGGGCCTCGAACAGGTTCTCGGTGATCATCGAGGTGCCGTCGGCGATGGCGGTCAGCGCGATGGCGAACGGTTGCAGGTCGGTGGCGAAGCCCGGGTAGGGCAGGGTCACGAAGTCGACCGCGCCGGGCCGGTCGCGCTGCACCACGCGGAAGCCGTCGGTCTCGGTGGTGATCTCCGCGCCCGCGGTGCGCAGCTTCTCCAGCACCAGGTCGAGGTGGTGCGGGTCGACCCCGCGCACGGTGATGTCGCCGCGGGTCATGGCGGCGGCGAAGGCCCAGGTGGCGCCGACGATGCGGTCGCCGACCACCCGGTGCGTGGTGGGTTGCAGCGAGGTCACGCCGTGCACGGTGAGCGTGGAGGTGCCCGCGCCCTCGACCTTGGCGCCCATCTGCTGCAGCATCAGGCACAGGTCGACGATCTCCGGCTCGCGCGCGGCGTTGTCGATCACCGTGGTGCCGTCGGCGAGGACGGCGGCCATCAGGATGTTCTCGGTGGCGCCGACGCTGGGGAAGTCCAGCCAGATCTGCGCGCCGTGCAGGCCCTCGGCCTCGGCGACCACGCAGCCGTGTTCGATCTCGCTGGTGGCGCCGAGCTGGCGCAGCCCGTTCTGGTGCATGTCCAGCGGGCGCGAGCCGATCGCGTCCCCGCCGGGCAGCGCCACCACCGCCCGCTTGCACCGGCCCACCAGCGGCCCGAGCACGCACACCGAGGCGCGCAGCTTGCCCATCGACGCCGAGTCGGCGCGGTGGTTCAGCTCGGCCGGGGTGGTGATGACCGCGGTGTCGCCGTCGAGGTCGACCTGGCAGCCGAGGCTGCGCAGCACGTCGCCCATCAGCGGGACGTCGAGGATCTGCGGGCAGTTGGTGATCGTGGTGGTGCCCTCGGCGAGCAGTGCCGCCGCCATGAGCTTGAGCACGCTGTTCTTCGCGCCGACGACGTCGACCTCGCCGACGAGCCGGGCGCCGCCGCGGACCTGGAAGTGCTCTGTCACGGGGGCAATGATGCCCCGCCCGCCCGGGGGCGAGGCGGGTGGGTGATGCGGAGTCCGCTCTCACACCGGTCGGGGGGCCGCGGCCGGCTAGGGTGGGGAGCATGTCGGTCCACATCACGCGGGTGTACACCAAGGTCGGCGACAACGGCACGACCGCGCTCGGCGACGGTTCCCGGGTCCCGAAGACGTCGGCCCGGTTGGGTGCCTACGCCGACGTGGACGAGGCCAACTCGGCCATCGGGGTCGCGGTCGCCCTGGGCGCGCTGACCGGCGAACTGGCCGACGTGCTGCGCTCGGTGCAGAACGACCTGTTCGACGTCGGCGCCGACCTGTGCGCCCCGATCGTCCCCGACCCGCCGTACCCGGCGCTGCGGATCACCGAGCCCTACATCACCCGGCTCGAGGGCTGGATCGACGACTTCAACGGCCGCCTGGGCAAGCTGAACTCGTTCATCCTCCCCGGCGGCACCCCCGGCGCGGCCCTGCTGCACGTGGCGCGCACGGTGACCCGCCGCGCCGAGCGCAGCGCCTGGCTGCTCATCGAGGAGGACGGCGAGCGCACCAACACATTGGCCGCCAAGTACCTCAACCGCCTGTCCGACCTGCTGTTCGTGCTGGGCCGGGTGGCGAACCCGGACGGCGACGTGCTCTGGCAGCCCGGCCAGAACGCCTGACCCCCGCAGACCACTGAGCCCGGACCCGCTCGCGGGTCCGGGCTCAGTGGTGGATCAGGAGGCCCAGGGCAGGCGGCGGCCGGGCGGGGCGCTCTCCAGCCAGGACAGGAACCCGGTGAGCGTGTCGGTGCTCATCGCGATCTCGAAGGCGGGGGTCGGTGAGCCCGGCGGGGTGTCGAAGCGCAGCACCCGGGAGCCCTGCGGCATGTTCGGGGTCTCGGCGCGCCCGGGGTCGCGGCGCGCGGCGATCTCCAGGCCCTCGCGGCTGATCACCCGGTCGGGGCCCGCGCGCAGGCTCAGCGCGCGGAACCAGGCGAACTCGTCGCCCTGGTAGCGGCCCACACCCAGGTGCCAGCCCTTGCCGGAGTCGTCGATGCGCACGCGCATGGCCACGTGGATGCCGCCGGAGCGCAGCAGCCGCAGGCGGCGGTAGACGAGCAGGAGCAGCAGGAGCAGGACGGCGGCCAGGACGACGACGACCACATCGCTGATGTCCACCGGCCGCCCCCGCCCCTAGGCCGTCATCAGGCCGACTGCTCGGCGGCGCGGAGCTGGGCAGCCGCCCTGGTCCGGGCTTCCCCGTCGTCGGCGTTGAGCGCCGAGCGGGCCGCGTTCACGTCGATCTCGGTGGACAGCTCGGCCGACTCGGCCAGGATGCTGACCGCCTCGGCGGTCACCGAGAGGAACCCGCCGTGCACGGCGGCGACGATGGTTTCGCCCTCGGCGGTCCTGATCTTCACCACGCCGCCCTCGATGAGCTGGCCGAGGACGGGCTCGTGGCCGGGCAGGATGCCGATCTCACCCTCGAGGGTCTGGGCGGACACGAACGTGCCGGTGCCCGACCACAGGCGTCGTTCCACGGCGACCAGCTGGACGGACATCTCAGCCACGCGTATCTCCTTCGGCTCGCGGTTACCGCACAGTCTAGTCGGAACCGGCGCAACCTCCCCAGTCAGCCCGGTGTCACTGGGCACAGTGGTGCAGAACGAACCCCTGGGGGTGACGGCGATCGAACCGGACGAGTTCACCGACTTCGTGGCGAACCGGGCCACGGCCCTGCTGCGCACGGCCTACCTGCTCTGCGGCGGGGACCGGGGCGCGGCCGAAGACCTGCTGCAAGACGTCCTCGAACGCACCTACCGCAAACGCGGCCGGGTGCGCGGCGGACTGGAGCCCTACGTCCGCGCGGGCCTGGCCAACGCGGCGGCCAACCGCTGGCGCACCCGCTCCCGCCGGGTGCCGGAGGCACCGCTGGAGCGGGCCGCCGACCCGGGCACGTGGACCGACGAGGCCGCCCGCCTCGCCGACCGCGACCGGGTGGCCACGGCCCTTGGCGGGCTGCCACCGCGGATGCGCGCGGTGCTGGTCCTGCGCTTCTTCGACGACCTGTCCGAAGCCGACACCGCCGCCGCCCTGGGCTGCGGCGTCGGCACGGTCAAGAGCCAGACCTCGCGCGGCCTGGAGCGCCTGCGCACCCTGCTCGACACACCGGTGAGGAGCTGATCGTGGACACCGAAGACCTGACCACCGCCCTGCGCGCGGCCACCGAAGACGTGCGCCCCCGCCCGGGCTTCACCGACGACGTGCTGCGCGGCGCCCACCGCGCCAGGACCCGGCGCAGGCGCACCCTGGCGGGCGGCACGGCGGTCCTGGTGGTCGCCCTGACCGCCGGAGCCGTCGCCTGGTCGACCGGCGGGCGCCCTGAACAGGCACCAGCCCGACCCCCCGTCGCCACCCCCGCCCCCATCAGCTTCGACGGCCCGACCCGGGGCGACCTGGCGGGCGACCAGGCGTACCTGGCGAAGGTGCTCGCCGCGTGGCGGCAGAAGATCCCGACCTCACCCAACAGGGACCTCCTCAGCGCCCTCACCGGGGAACCGCACGTCTACTGGGCGGGCACCACCCCCGAGGGCCGCATGGCGCTGGTCGACCAGCCGGGCCCCTCCCCCGCCGCCTCCCCGGCCCTCGGCCTGCTGCACGGCGACGAGCCGATCGTCATCCAGGACGTGCCGCCCGGTGGGCTCGCCCGGGGCGAGCGGATCGGGTTCCTGTTCGGCATCGGGAACCTCAACGCCCTGGCACTGGGCGGCACCGCCTACTCCTCGCCCAGGTTCGACATCGGCGCGGACGGTCGCGGCACCCGGACGTGGACCCCGATGACCGACCTCGACGGCATGGCGTTCGCCACCCTGCCCGAACCGTCCGGCACCTCCGGTGCCCGGCTTTCCGGCTCACCCGACCTGTCGCAACCGATCGACGCCGTGGCAACCTTCGAGTACAGCCACAACTCGACCTTCGCCGGGCAGCGGAGCCACCTGTACGGGATCACCGCAGACCTGCGCCCCTACGACGGCCCCCCTGCCCTGGTGGGGGGCACCACCGAGCCGTTGCTCGGCGCGGATGCCGTCGACTCGCTGCGGCAGGCGGGCATCATCGACCCGCTCGGGTACGGGGAGGACTTCCGCTGGCAGGCCGTGGCCGACCTGCCGGACGGCCGGGTGCTGCGCAGCTTCGTGCTCCAGCAGTCCGGCGTGGGCACCCGCGTGTACGTGATGATCGTCGACCGAGCCGGGGTGGTCGACTGGATGACCTGCCTGGGAGCACCCTCGCTGGACCAGGAGACACTGTTCGTCGACCAGGTGCTCCCGGGCGGCCTGGGCAGGCTCGTCGCCCGGCCGGGGGCCCGGCTGCGCCACCGCACCGGGGCGGGGCCCTGGGTCGAGGCGGGGGTGGGCGCGGCGATCGTCCCGATGACCGCGACCGCGCTCGAATTCAGCGGCGGCAGTGCGGCCCCCCGGGTCATCGTCTTCTGAGAACAGCACGAGGGGCCGGTGTCCGTGTGGACACCGGCCCCTCTCGTGCGCTGTGGCGGTACTACTTCTTCTTGCCGGTCAGCTCGTGGTAGCGGCGCTCGAGGTCGTCGAGGCCACCGATCGACAGGAAGGCCTGCTCCGGGACGTGGTCGTACTCGCCCTTGGCGACCTTGTCGAAGGCCTCGATGGTGTCCGAGAGCTTCACGAACGAGCCCACGTCGCCGGTGAACTTCTCCGCGACGAAGAAGTTCTGCGACAGGAAGCGCTCGATGCGCCGGGCGCGGTTGACCGTCACCTTGTCCTCTTCGGACAGCTCGTCCATGCCGAGGATGGCGATGATGTCCTGCAGCTCCTTGTACTTCTGCAGGATGCGCTTGACCTCCTGGGCCACCCGGTAGTGCTCCTCGCCGACCACGCCGGGGTCGAGGATTCGGGAGGACGAGGTCAGCGGGTCGACCGCCGGGTAGATGCCCTTCTGGGAGATCGGACGGGAGAGTTCCGTCGTCGCGTCCAGGTGGGCGAAGGTGGTGGCGGGCGCCGGGTCGGTGTAGTCGTCCGCGGGGACGTAGATCGCCTGCATCGAGGTGATCGAGCGACCGCGGGTCGAGGTGATCCGCTCCTGCAGCTCACCCATCTCGTCGGCCAGCGTCGGCTGGTAGCCCACGGCGGACGGCATGCGGCCCAGCAGGGTCGACACCTCCGAACCGGCCTGGGTGAACCGGAAGATGTTGTCGATGAACAGCAGCACGTCCTGGTTCTGGACGTCGCGGAAGTACTCCGCCATGGTCAGCGCGGACAGCGCGACGCGCATCCGGGTGCCCGGCGGCTCGTCCATCTGGCCGAAGACCAGCGCGGTGTCCGGGAGGACACCCATCTCCTCCATCTCCAGGAAGAGGTCGGTGCCCTCGCGGGTGCGCTCGCCGACCCCGGCGAACACCGAGGTGCCACCGAAGTTGCGGGCGATGCGGGTGATCATCTCCTGGATGAGCACCGTCTTGCCCACGCCCGCGCCGCCGAACAGGCCGATCTTGCCGCCCTCGACGTACGGGGTCAGCAGGTCGATGACCTTGACGCCGGTCTCCAGCATCTTGGTCCGACCCTCGAGCTGGTCGAACGCCGGGGGACGGCGGTGGATGCGCCACTTCTCGGCGTCCGCGGCGTGCCCGGGCTTGTCCAGGCACTCGCCGAGCGCGTTGAACACGTGGCCCTTGACGGCGTCGCCGACCGGGACCGAGATGGCCGCGCCGGTGTCGGTGACGGGGGCGCCGCGCACCAGGCCGTCCTGCGGCGCCATGGAGATGCAGCGCACCAGGTTGTCGCCGAGGTGCTGGGCGACCTCGAGGGTGATGGTCTTCTTCAGCGCCTCGAGCTCGACCTTGACGGTCAGGGCGTTGTAGAGGTCCGGCACCGAGTCACGCGGGAACTCGACGTCGACCACGGGGCCGATGACGCGGACCACGCGACCGGTGGCGGTGCTGGTGGTGGGTTCCTGGACAGCGGTCATGGCTATTCATCACTTCCTGCGGCAGAGAGCGCCTCTACGCCACCGACGATCTCGCTGATCTCCTGCGTGATCTGCGCCTGGCGGACCTGGTTGGCAACGCGGGTGAAGCTGCGGACGAGCTCGTCGGCGTTGTCGGTGGCGGCCTTCATGGCCGTCCGCCGGGCGGCCGACTCCGACGCCGCCGACTCCAGCAGCGCCGCGAAGATCCGCGTGTTGATGTACTTCGGGAGCAGGTTGCCGAGGAGCACCTCGGCGCTGGGCTCGAACGAGTACGCCGAGGTCAGCGTCTGCTCCGAGTACTCGACCTCCAGCGGCGCGACGCGCGTGGCGACCGGCTTCTGCGACAGCATCGACACGAACTCGGTGTAGACGACGTGCAGCTCGTCCACGCCGAGGACCCCGTCCGGACCCGGCCGGTCGCCCTCGTCGTCCGCGCCGCTGAGGAAGGCGCTGACCAGGGTCGACCCCGCTTCCGCCGCGTGCTGGTAGCCGGGCGCCTCGGAGAACCCGGTCCAGCTCCCCGCGACCTCGCGGTCGCGGAACCGGTAGTAGTTCAGCCCCTTGCGCCCGACCACGTAGACCACCGGGGTCTTGCCCTGCTCGCGCAGCAGCGACTGCAACTCCTCGGCCGCGCGCAGCACGTTGGCGTTGTAGCCGCCGCACAGACCGCGGTCGGAGGTGATGACGAGCACCGCCGCGCGCCCGGTGCGCTGCCGCTCGACGAGCAGCGGCGAGTCCAGGTTGGTGGCGCCGGTGGCCAGCTCGGTCAGCACCGAGGTGATCTCGTCGGAGTACGGCTTGGCGGCCGCGACCCGCGCCTGCGCCCGGCTGATCCGCGAGGTGGCGATCAGCTCCTGCGCCTTGAAGATCTTCTTGAACGACTGGGCGGACTTGATCCGCTGTCGGATTTCCCGGAGTTGTGCCATCTCGTCAGGCCTTCGGCGTGGGCTTGTTGACCTTCACCGTCTCCTGGCCGACCTCGGACGCGTCCATCGCCTCGGCGTCGGCCTCGACGACCGTCTTGCCGTCGGAGCCGGTGAAGGACTTCTTGAAGTCCACCACGGCCGCCTTGAGCCGGTCGGCGTTGTCGTCGGTCAGCTTCTTGTCGGTGCGGATCTCGTCCAGGATGCCCGCGTGGCGGTGGCGGATGTTGTCCAGCACCTCCGCCTCGAACCGGCGGACGTCGCCGATGGCGATGTCGTCGAGGTGGCCCTTGGTGCCGATCCAGATGGAGACGACCTGCTCCTCCATCGACACCGGGGAGTACTGGCCCTGCTTGAGCAGCTCCATCATCCGGGTGCCGCGCTCGAGCTGGGCCTTCGAGGTGGCGTCCAGGTCGGAGGCGAAGGCGGCGAACGCCTCCAGCTCGCGGTACTGGGCCAGCTCCAGGCGCAGCGTCGAGGCGACCGACTTCATCGCCTTGGTCTGCGCGGCGGTGCCGACGCGGGAGACCGAGGTGCCGACGTTGACCGCCGGGCGCTGACCCGAGTTGAACAGGTCGGACTCGAGGAAGCACTGCCCGTCGGTGATGGAGATGACGTTGGTGGGGATGTAGGCGGAGATGTCGTTCGCCTTGGTCTCGATGATCGGCAGACCGGTCATCGAGCCGCCGCCCAGCTCGTCGGAGAGCTTCGCGCAGCGCTCCAGCAGGCGGGAGTGCAAGTAGAAGACGTCACCCGGGTACGCCTCGCGGCCCGGCGGGCGGCGCAGCAGCAGCGAGATGGCGCGGTAGGCCTCGGCCTGCTTGGTCAGGTCGTCGAAGATGATCAGGACGTGCTTGCCCTGGTACATCCAGTGCTGGCCGAGCGCGGAGCCGGTGTAGGGCGCGAGCCACTTGAAGCCCGCGGAGTCCGAGGCGGGGGCGGCGACGATGGTGGTGTACTCCAGCGCGCCCGCGTCCTCCAGGGCGGACTTGACGCCCGCGATGGTGGAGCCCTTCTGGCCGACGGCGACGTAGATGCAGCGGACCTGCTGCTTCGGGTCGCCGGTCTCCCAGGCCTTCTTCTGGTTGATGATGGTGTCGACGCAGACCGTGGTCTTGCCGGTCTTGCGGTCACCGATGATGAGCTGGCGCTGGCCGCGGCCGATCGGGGTCATCGCGTCGATGGCCTTGATGCCGGTGGGCATCGGCTCCTCGACCGGCTGGCGCTGCACGACGGTGGCCGCCTGCAGCTCCAGCGCGCGCTGCTCGTCCGCGGCGATGTCGCCGAGGCCGTCGATCGGGTTGCCCAGCGGGTCGATGACCCGGCCGAGGAAGGCGTCGCCCACCGGCACCGAGAGGACCCGGCCGGTCCGCTTGACCTCCTGGCCCTCCTCGATCTTGTCGTAGTCGCCGAGGATGGCGGCACCGATCTCGCGGGCGTCGAGGTTCAGCGCCACGCCGACGATGCCACCGGGGAACTCCAGCAGCTCGTTGGCCATGGCCGAGGGCAGGCCCTCCACGTGGGCGATGCCGTCGCCGGTGTCGGAGACCGTTCCGACCTCTTCCCGGTTCACGTCCGGGGAGTAGCTGGAGACGTAGTTCTCGATCGCACTGCGGATCTCGTCCGACGAGATCGTCAGCTCCGCCATGAAAGTTCCTGCTCTCGCTTCGTTCTGGAAAAGTTCTAGGGGGTCAGGCGAACCGGCGCCGCAGCGCGTCGAGCCGTCCTCGGGTGCTGCCGTCGATGACCTCGTCGCCGACCTTGATGACCAGGCCGCCGCCGAGGTCGGGGTCGACCTCGAGGTGCAGTGCGATCGGCCGGTTGTAGATCCGCTGCAGCGAGGCCGACAGCTTCTCCTGCTGCACCGCCGACAGCGGGCCCGCCGAGATCACGTGCGCCACCGAGCGCTCCCGGCGCTTGGCCGCCTCGGTGGCGAGCGCCTCCAGGCCGGGGACCAGGCCGCGGCCGCGCGGCTGCGCGACCAGGTTCTCCACCAGCGCCTCGGTCGTGGGGGCGACCTTGCCGCCGATCAGGTCGCGGACCAGCGCCAGCTTGCCCTCGACGGGCGCGGAGCGGCTGGTGAGCACCCGCTCCAGCTCGGTCTGGTCGGCGACGATGCGGCCGAGCCGGAACAGCTCGTCCTCGACCGAGTCGAGGTCGCCCGCCCGCTCGGCGGACACCAGCAGCGCGGTGGTGGCCAGCGACTCCAGGCCGTCGACCAACTGCCGGGGGCTGGACCACCGGGCGCCGACGGCGGCGGTGACCACCGTCAGGGTCTGGTCGGTGACCTTGCCCGACAGCAGGCTCGTGGCGAGCCCTTCGCGGGACGACGGGTCGGTGGACGAGTCGGCCAGGGTGCGGCGCAGGCCGACCTCCCGGTCGAGCAGTCCGGCCACCGCGAACAGCTCGGCACCCAGGCTGCCCGCGGTGCCCTCGGGGACGTCGAGCAGGGTCAGCTCGACGGCGGCGAGGGCTTCCCGGCTCGCGGCGTGGAATGTCATCTGCGGCGTCTCCCCTAGCTCTTCGCCGGGGCCGACACCGAGTCGAGCTCGGTGAGGAACCGGTCGACGGTGCCGCGACGACGGGTCTCGTCCTCCAGGGACTCACCCACGATGCGACTGGCCAACTCGACCGCGTTGCGGCCCAGTTCGGCGCGCAGCTCGGCGACGATCTGCGCGCGCTGCGCCTCGAGCTGCGCCTGTCCCTGCGCCACGATCCGCGCGGACTCCTCCTGGGCCTGGGCCCGGAGTTCTTCCTTGATCTGCTCGGCCTCGGCGCGGGCGTCGTCCCGGATGCGGGCGGACTCGGCCCTGGCCTCGGCGAGCTGCGCCTTGTACTGCTGCAACGCGGCCTCGGCCTCGACCTGCGCGGCCTCCGCCTTCTCGATGCCACCCTCGATCTTGGCGGTCCGCTCCTCGTAGAGCTTCTCGAACCGGGGCGTGACGAACTTCGAGATGACGAACAGCAGGAGCAGGAACGCGACCGCACCGAGGATGATCTCCACGGGGTGCGGCAGGACCGGGTTCAGCGGTTCCTCTTCGGCTGCCAGGATGAGTACTGACTTCAGCACGACGACTCCCTAGACGAGTAGAGCTGGATCAGCCGCCGGACGCGATGAAGTAGACGACCAGACCGATCAGCGCGAGGACCTCGACCAGGACGAAGGTCGTCCAGGCGATGCTCATGAGCTTGCTCTGGGCCTCCGGCTGACGGGCGGTGCCGTTGATGACCGCGGCCCAGATCAGACCGACGCCGACGCCGGGGCCGATCGCGCCAAGACCGTAGCCGATCGCGGCGAGACCCTGGTTGAGGTTCACGGCTTCCTGGGCGAGAACAACACTGCTCACTTGTGTTTCCCTTTCCAACTCGGTCCGCGGGAACCCGCGGATCGGGGGCTTGAGTGGTTTTTCCTAGTGGTCTTCGGCGAGGGCCATGCCGATGTAGTTGGCCGACAGCAGCGCGAAGATGTAGGCCTGCAACACCTGGATGAACGCCTCCAGGAAGGTCATCGCGATGGCGAAGGCCCAGGAGACGATCGAGACCGGCTTGAGCGGTCCGGCGGCGTGCAGCAGCAGGTACTCACCACCGAGGGTGAACACCAGGAGGATGAGGTGTCCCGCGAACATGGCGGCGAAGACTCGGATCGCCAGCGTGATCGGGTTCAGCACGAACTTCTGCAGGAACTCGATGGGAGTCAGCAGGAGGTAGATCGGCCCGGGGGCGCCGGGGGGCACGGTCTGGTTCTTGAGGTACCCGACGAACCCGAACTTCTTGAAGCCGACCCAGTGGTAGACGAAGTAGACCATCACCGCGAGCGTCAGCGGGAAGCCGATCTTCGCCATCGTCGGGAATTGCAGGACCGGGATGATGCCGTAGATGTTGTTCACCAACACGAAGGTGAACAGTGAGAGAATGAACGGGACGAAGGGCTTGAACTCCTTCGAACCGATCTGCTCCCTGGCGATGTTGTTGCGGCCGAAGTCGTAGACCGATTCGACGGCGAACTGCCACTTCCCCGGGATGATCTTGAGGTTGCGCGAGGAGAGGACGAAGAAGGCCGAGATGATGATGACGGAGAGCACCACCAGCACCATCGGCTTGGTGACCTCACCGAAAATCGGCGGGAGGAAAAAGTCCTTCACGCCCGGGGGTGCGAAGACGTCACCCTCGGCTAGCACCAGCCTGCCCAACTGTGGGCTCCTTCCGGTTCTCCCGGCCGGCGTTCACTCCGCCGGGGGAATCGTCACGATCAGGACGTAACGTACCTGACAACCTTGGCCTGTCTGCGGGCGGCCACCCACTGCTCGGAGGCCTCCCGGCGGCATGCGCGAAGCGCGGCGACGCCGCCGATGAAACGGACCCTATCAGGGACCTTTCGGTCTCCGAACGGGTGTACTGCTCGGTAGGGGTGCCTACTCCTCGCCCGCCGGGATGATCGTGGGCAGCTTGGTCCTGCGGAACGCCAGCGCCTCGGCACCGGCGGCCACGACCACCACGGCGATCATGGTGATGCCCAGCGACTTCGGCTCCAGCGCGTCCACCCCGCGCAGCAGCGTCATCACGATCAGCAGGAGCAGCAGCTTGCCCACGAAACCGCCCAGGGAGGCGGCCATCCCGATGTGCGGGCCCTGGTGCGCGGTCGCCCGCATCAGGGCCAGCGTGATCAGCGAGGACACGCAGGCCAGCGCTCCGCCCACGGCCGCCCCGAAGGCCCCCGCGCCGCCACGCAGGAGTCCGAAGAGGACGACACCGAGCACCGCGGTGCCCACCGACGGCCACAGCGCGTAGCGGAACATGGCCCCCGCCAGGGTCAGCATGGCCCGCGCGTGCGGATCTGACTGCCGCTGCGGCCGGGTGGCCGTCGCGGAGTCGGGTGTGGTGTCGGGGTTCTCGCTCATCGCTTCCCAGTGTAGGGACCGCGATGTCGATCACCGACGGCAGGACCACACCCCGCGGGTCACACGCCGATGTGGAGCGTCCGTCACGGCCAGTGTCCAGGCAAACCCGGCCCGGCGACACATAGTGAAGATCACGCCCGCTGAGCGCGCCTCGCTTTTGCTCACTTCGCTGAGCGCACCGACGGCAGGAATGATGCCGCCGCCGCGACCACGACCGCCAGCACCAGGCCCCAGGTGACGAAGAACACGTCGAACACGGTCAGCGCCACCGCGCCGAACGCGAGCACCCCCGCCCACAGGTAGATCAGCAGCACGGCCCGGCGCTGCGAGTGGCCCACGGCGAGCATTCGGTGGTGCAGGTGCATCTTGTCGGCGGCGAACGGGCTCTCCCCGCGCCGGGTGCGCCGCACCACCGCCATCAGCAGGTCGAGCAGCGGGACGAAGAGGACGGCGGCCACGATGAACAGCGGCGACAGCACGGCGATCGTCTCGGTGGCGCCCCACAGCGACGGGTTCGCCCGGCCGGAGGCCGAGGTGCTGGCCGCGGCCAGCATCAGCCCGATCAGCATGGACCCGGAGTCGCCCATGAAGATGCGCGCGGGTTGGAAGTTGTGCGGCAGGAATCCCAGGCAGGCGCCCGCGAGGGTCGCCGCGATCAGGGCGGGCGGGTAGTTGTTGACGTCGCCGTTGGACTGGTCGAGCAGGTGCAGCGAGAACGCGCAGGTGGCCGCTGCGGCGATCAGCCCGATGCCCGCCGCGAGGCCGTCGAGGCCGTCGACGAAGTTCATCGCGTTGACCATGGTGACCGCCAGCAGGATCGCCAGCAGCCCGCCCTGGTTCTGGTCGAGGATCAGCACCGCCCCGACGTTGTCGGCGTCGCCGCCCCACGGCACCCACAGCACGAACCACTGGATGCCGAAGAGCACCAGCACCCCCGCGCAGGTGGTCTGCCCGGCGAACTTCGTCAGCGAGTCCAGCTCGAACCGGTCGTCGAGCATGCCGATGAGGACGATCACCCCGCCGCCGATCAGCACCGCGACCGGGTCCCAGGTGTAGTCGAAGGCGCGGCGCAGCACCGGGAGCTGGTGGGCCAGCAGCATCCCGCCGCACACCCCCAGGTACATCGCGACCCCGCCCATCCGCGGCATCGGCACCACGTGCACGTCGCGCTGCCTGGGGTAGGCCACGGCGCCGATCCGGATGGCGAACAGCCGCACCAGCCCGGTCAGCAGGAACGTCAGCACCGCCGTGATGAGCCCGACGAGCAGGTACTCCCGGACCGGGAGCCCCGCCGGGGCGAATCCGCTGAGGGGGGGCACGCCCGCTAGCTCCTTCGAGCGGCTGGGCGGGCGGCGCCCGGGGTGGGGAGGGGCACGGCGGGTCGGATCTCCTGCGGGCGGGTGCGGGTGGGGTGGGCGAGCGGGAGTGGGGCGGTGTTCACGCTAGTGGGCGAGCGGGACCTCGGTGCCCAGCGCCTCGGCGACCGCGGCGAGGCTGACCGCGCCCTCGCGCAGCACGACCGGGCGCGGGCCGACGAGGCTCACGATGGTGGAGGGCACCGGCTCCCCGGACGGGCCGCCGTCGAGGTAGACGGGGACGTCCTCGCCGAACTGCGCCACCGCCTCCTGCGCGCTGGCGGCGGGGGGGTTGCCGGAGCGGTTGGCGCTGGAGACCGCCATCGGGCCCACCTCGCGCAGCAGTTCGATGGCCACCGGGTGCAGCGGCATCCGCAGCATCACCGTCTGCCCGGTGTCGCCGAGGTCCCACTGCAACGACGGGGCGTGCGGGAGCACGATCGACAGGTCCCCCGGCCAGAACGCCTCGACCAGCACCCGCGCCTCGTGCGGCACCGACAGCACCAGGCCGTCGATGGTGGCCCAGGACCCGACCAGGACGCCGACCGGCATGTCCGGGCCGCGGCGCTTGGCGGCCAGCAGGGAGGTGACCGCGCCGCGGGAGAAGGCGTCGCAGCCGATGCCGTAGACGGTGTCGGTGGGGAGCACGACCGACCGGCCCGCCCGCACGGCACTCGCGGCGGCGCTGAGTCCGTCGGCGCGCTCGTCGGGGACGCTGCAGTCGTAGACCGTGGTCACCCCGGCGACTCTAGCGGTGTCCGATTCCCGAACCGGACGCGCCTCGGCCTGCCCCGCGGGCGGGTTTCTCCCGCCAGGTCTGCCTGCGGAAGCGCACGACGATCAGGTAGAGCAGCACGCTGCCGGTGACGATCCCCGCGACCACCAGCGGCGGGCTGCCGCTGAGCCCGCCGATGGCGACGAGGGTCAGGCCGAGGGAGACGGCGAGGACGAGCAGGCTCACCGCGATGCCCTCGGGCCGCCACCGGTAGCGCCTGCCCGCGCGCACCTCCGAGAGCAGCCGCTGCGCGGCGCGGCGCAGCTCCTCGTCGGCGACGTCGAGTTCGAGGATGCGGTGGGCGGCGTCCTCGCAGACCGCGAGCTGGCGCTCGTCGGTGAAGGCGAGAGCGCCGTCGCCGGTGCGGCCGCGGACCTGGTCGGCGGCCGAGCACCAGGTGCTGGCCAGGTAGTAGCGCAGGACCGGGTCGGCCTCGGCGCCGAAGGCCTGCTCCAGCTCGGCGGCGGCCGCCTCGGCGTCGCCACTGGCCACCCTGGCCTGCGACAGCCCGAGCAGCGCCAGGCGGTCGCCGGGGGCCAGTTCGAGGGCGGTGCGGTAGCTGACGACGGCCGAGCGGACCTGGCCGCGGGCCAGCGCCACGTCGCCGAGGCCGACGTGGTCGTGCGGGTGCGCGCGGGTGCCCGCCGCCCGGCCGAACTCGGCCAAGGCGTCGTCCAAGCGCCCGCTGAGCAGGGCGGAGCGCCCGCGGCGGAAGGCCTGCGGGCCGGGGTCGTCGGTCGCGGAGCGGGGGGCGTCGCCGTCGACGCCGTCAGCGCTGTCAGCACCGCCTGCGCCGCTCCCGCCGTCGCCGTCGGGGAGCAGTCGCCACTTGGCGATGACGTCTTGCCAGGTACGGAGCATTGGATCACCTGGGTCGGCACGCTACCCTCAGTTCGCCGAAACCGGGGAGCCGACCAGGGGAGTCGCCACGAACCGCCGAACACCGCGCCGCGGGGGACAGCTCAGCTCGCGCTGGCTGGCCTCCTCGCTGGTGGTCGCCTACGCGGCGGTGAGCGCCGCCGTCGGCACGGTCCTGCTGGTCGCCCCCAAGGAGCCCGCCGCGCTGGGCTCGCAGCCCCCCGTGGTGACCTACGTGGATTCACCCGGCCCACCCGCGGGCCAGGCGCCCGCCCTCTCGGACCCGCGCCGGGCGCCGGGACCGTCGCGGGTGGCGATGCCGGTGCCCGCGGGCTACCAGCGGACCACCGGTCCCAACGGGCTGGTCACCGCCATCCCGGCGGGCTGGGTGGTGTCGAAGTCCTCTGGCCCGGCCGCCATGCAGGCCACCGACCCGGCCGACCCCAACCGCTTCGTGCGCTACGGCGGCGCCCTCGCCCCCGCGACCGGGCTGCTGGAGTCGCACGTGGACTACGACCGCGCGTTCTCCGCCACCCGCCCCGGTTTCCGGCGGCTGAGCCTGGGCACCACGACCTACCACGACACGCTGGCGGTCGACTGGGAGTTCGAACACGAGGTGCCGGGGTCGGTCCGCACGCACGCGCACTCGATGTACTGGCGGGTCAACGGCATCGAGTACTTCATCTACGCCGCCGCTCCGGCTGCTCGCTGGGCTGAGACGGCGCCGATCTACGACACCCTGGTATCGCAGACCACGCCGTAGTTCGGAGCTGGTGGGTGTGCCCGGTCTTTCACTGGGGTGCCCGGCTGGGTGAATGTGCTCTGCCTTCGTCGCCGGTTGTTTGTGGGTGTGCCCGGCTGGGTGGATGTGTTTGGCCGGGGCCCCTATGGCGA
>NZ_AYXG01000044.1 GCF_000564855.1 Actinokineospora spheciospongiae | reverse complement strand
TAAGAGTTCCTAACAGAATGATCAACTTGTGTGGCAACGTGGTCGTCGGTTGTGGATCATGGTCTGGTGAGGAGAGGTGAGGCGCCGCCGTGGATTGTCTCGGACGGATTGTGGGAGCGGGTCGAGCCGTTGTTGCCGGTGGTGGAGCGCAGGTCACGCAATCCGGGGCGGAAGCGGTTGCCGGATCGGCGGGTGTTGTGCGGGATCCTGTTCGTGCTGCACACGGGCATCCAGTGGGAGTTCCTGCCCCAGGAGTTGGGGTTCGGGTCGGGGATGACGTGTTGGCGTCGGTTGCGTGACTGGAACAAGGCCGGGGTGTGGTCCCGGTTGCATGCGGTGTTGCTGGCGGAGTTGCACTCGGCGGGGAGGCTGGACTGGGATCGGGCGGTGATCGATTCCTCGCATGTGCGGGCCGCGCGGCGGGGCCCAAAAGTGGGCCGAGTCCGGTCGACCGCGCCCGACCGGGCTCCAAGCACCATGTCCTGACCGACGGCAACGGGATCCCGCTGGCTGTGGTCCTGACCGGCGGCAACCGCAACGACGTCACCCAGTTGGAGCCGCTGCTCGACGCGGTGCCCCGCGTGCGCGGGCGGCGTGGGCGCCCTCGTCACCGGCCGGAGACGGTCTACGGCGACCGGGCCTACGACCACGACAAGTACCGCCGCCGCATGCGTGCCCGGGACGTCCGCACCCGCTTCGCCCGCCGCGGACGTCCCCACGGATCCGGGCTGGGCACCGTCCGGTGGGTCGTTGAACGCACCATCGCCTGGTATCACGGCATGAAACGGCTGCGCATCCGCTGGGAACGCCGCGACGACATCCACGAAGCCTTCCTCGGCCTCGCCACCTGCATCATCACCTGGCGACACATCCAACGACTCTGTTAGGACCTCTAAGCAGATGCGTGGGTAGGTGGGTGGATGCGCTTACTCAGCCGACCACCCCACGAACCGCCGGCCCGGCCAAGCAAAGGCCCGGGTGGGTGGATGCGCTTGCCCAGCCGACCACCCCTGAAACCGGCGGCCCGGCTAAGCAAACGCCCGGGTGGGTGGATGTGTTTGGCCGGGG
>NZ_AYXG01000043.1 GCF_000564855.1 Actinokineospora spheciospongiae | reverse complement strand
CAGCTTGGCAGAGGGTCTTCTCCCCCAACCAAGAACAACCACCCGATCCAGCGCACCACCACTTCTCTGCGCCGTGGCCGCAGGCTCGCACCGGCGCCCGGACCCGGGTGCGAGTGGCGGTGGTTCACCACATTGCCCCGCCGTGGCCGCAGGCTCGCGCCGACGCCCAGCCCCGGGTGCGCGTGGCGATGGCTCACCGCCTCGCTGCGCGTGACCGCCGGCTTGTGCCCCTGCGAGCTGGGCGGACTACAGGTGCCGGGGCAGCCCGTGGTGGTGGGGAGCGGGTCAGGCGGGGTCGTCGCCGATGACGGAGGGGCTGGCTCGGCCGGGTTTGCCGAAGATGTCCTCCGGGTTGCCCGCGACCTTGGTCCTGGCCTTGTGCTCGTTGTTGCCGCCCTGGGCGCCCATGCCGCCGCCCATGGGCATGCCGCCCATCATCCCGCCCATGCCGCGGCCGCCCGCCGAGGCGGCGGCGGGGGCCGCGCCGCCGTTGGGCATCCCGCCGGGTTTGCCGGGGCCCGCCTCGCCGACGCCCGTGGCCGCGCCGCCCGCGCTCAGCGGGGTGGCCGGGGAGGCCGCGCCGCCGCCGAGGCCCGCGCCACCGCCGCCGAAACCACCACCGCCGCCGCCGAAGCCGCCGCTGCCCAGGCTCGCGCCGCCGCCCGGGGGGTCTGGGGTCGCGGCGGCGGGGGTGACGGCCGCGGGGACGTCGACCGGGGGGACTTCGGCGGTGATGCCCCAGTTCTCCTCGGGGAAGGTGTGGGCCATGGTGATCTTGTCGAAGACCTGGGAGCCGTCGACGCCCTCGCACAGCTTGACCAGGGCTTCGAGGACCTGGCGGGTGGCCTCGAACAGTTCCCGGGTGGGGCGGCGCATCTGGTCGAGGTACTGGCGGGTGCGCTCCTCGCCCTGCACCGGGCCGGACATGGCCTGCGAGGTGGTCTCGGCCATCTCCACCAGGACGCCCGCCATGTCCTCGACGACCTGGCGGAGGCCGTCGGCGGTGGTGTCGAGGACCTCGCCCATGGTGATCATGGCGTCGGCCAGGTCGTGACCGGCGAGGCCGACGCGGTTGACGTAGTCGATGAAGGACTCGGCGTCCGCGCCCTGCCAGGCGGCGTCGAGGCCGCCGAGGGGCTGGGTGAGGCCCTCGGTGACGACCTCGGCCACCGCGCCCACCGCCCGCCAGCGGTCGGCCTCGGCGTGCATGTCGCTCCACCGGCCGACGACCGGGGCGAAGTACTCCTGGACCGGGTCGGGGATGCCCAGTTCCGCGCACAGCGCGCTCAGGAAGTCCAGGTACGCCGAGAGGTCGGACCGGATCTGCGCGCCGTCGCGGCCACCCTGGGCCTGGCTGGGGCGCGGGGTGGGGGTGGCGACCGGGGCGGGCGGCGACGGCTGGGCGCGGGTGTCCGGGGGCAGGGCGCTGGACAGCCCCGCCTCACCGGCGTCGAGGGCGGCGCTGATCGGGCGGGACTGCCAACCGCCGAAGGCGGGGTCGGTGGACAGGCCCGCCGGGCCTGCCGCGCCGTCGGCGGGCTCTCGGGTGCGCATGGTCGCCCCTCTCAGGCCTGGCCGCTGCGGTTGATGGAGGCGATGCCGTCGCCGTCGGAGGACTCGTACTTCTCGGCGACCTGGGTGAGGCTGGTGGAGGCGGACTTGAGCGCCTCCACGCCCCGGGTGAGCTGGGTGCGCAGCGCCTCGGCGGCGCGCAGGTAGGACTCGGTGACCCGGACGGTGTCGCCCAGGGTGCCGAAGGTCTCCGAGGTGAGCGGGGCGGTGCGCAGCACGGCCGCGCCCTCGGACAGGACCTCGGCCGCCTCGCCGACGTTGTACGCGTACTGGCTCACCCAGGTGGGGTCGACCTTGATCGTGGCCATCGGGTGCGCACCTCCTCGGTCACGGGGCGTTGCTCACCGGTGTGACGGTAGTCGTCGGCGCCCGGTTCCCGTGACCACCGATCAGCCGCCCGCCGGGGCGTCCGGTCAGCCCCCGCCCGCCGGGTTGGCCGCGGTCGACGGGAACAGGCCGGGCTCGACCGGCACCGTGTCGTAGGTCTGGAGCACGTCGGTGGTGCTCAGCGAGGCGCCGTCGGGCAGCAACTGCACGATGGACACCGGGGCGGGCAACTGGTTGTCCAGGCCCAGCGCGTTGGCGCTGCGGGCGTCGGGCACGCCGTACTTCACGCCGCGGTCGGAGATCAGGTAGATCGGGCCGGTCTGGAAGTTCATCCGGTTCGTCGCCCCGCGCACCACGGCCGCCTTGCCCGGCGGCATGTAGAACGAGTCGATGCGGATCTGCGCGCTGCCCGGGCTGGTGATCGGGATGGTGGCGGGCTCGCCGTCGGCGTTGAACCGGTCGATCGGCAAGCGCTTGCCGACGTGCACCTTGGTCTGCTGGTCGGCGTCCTGGCCCTCGCCGACCAGGCCCCAGCCCAGGCAGGCGACCGGGGAGTTGATCGGGTCGAGCACCTCGGGCACCTGCGCCGGGAACGACGAGTCGTCGATCACGCCGTTGGGGCTCTTGGCGGGCAGTTCGGCCGGGCTGATCTGCTTGATGTCGGCGCCGCCCGCGGTGGTGGTGAAGCGGATCAGGTCGGCGGTGGACCGCTTGATCTGCTGGACGCCGTCCCGCAGGACCACGTAGTACTCCAGGACGCGCCCGGCGCGCTCGACCTCCAGGACCGCGCCCACCACCAGGTCGTCGGCGGTGCGACCGCCCACGCCGGGGATGGTGGGCGCGGTCAGCGGCGCGACCGGGGGGATGGCGTTGAGCAGGCCGTCGGTGATGTTGCGCTCGGTGCCCTTGTTCCTGGTCTCCAGGCTGAGCACGTCCTTGATGCTGCGGCTGGTCGTGTCGACCTCGGCGCGCACCGTGTCGGCGTTGGGGACGTTCGCCGTCGCGGGCTTGCGGTAGACCAGGTAGGTCTTGCCCGCCCGGTCGCGGACCAGCAGCGACTCCGTCTCGGCCAGCTCGGGGCCGAGGTCGGGCACGCCGCCGATGACGCTGGTCTCGATCTTGTTCTCGTTCGCCACCCGGTTGAGCGAGGGGTCGTTCTGGTAGGCGTCGCAGACCGCCCAGTTGGCGCTGATCCGCTCGGCCGCGGAGCCGGGGAGGAACTGCGGGCCGTCCTGGATGCCGGTGAGGCGCTCGCGCGGGAGGCCGATCAGCTTGTCGTCCGGGACGACCTCGGGCTGCACGACCTGACCGCCGCCGCCCGCGTCGGTGTTGCTCGCCGGGGCCTGGTTCTGGCCGGAGGAGCTGCGAGCGAGCATCAGCAGCCGGGCCGAGGCCAGGTTGAACGTGGGGATCAGGACGTCGCCCTTGAGCGGGTCCTTCCACTTCACGTAGACCGCGCCGGAGGGCTTGCCGATGATGATCCCGGTGTTCTCCGGTGCCTTGCCGGTCGGGTTGAGCAGGCCGACGACGAGGAAGCCGACGCAGATGATGGCCGCGATGCAGACCCCGACGATGGTGGCCCGCGAGTGCGTGCGCATCGGGTCGTGCAGCATGACCGCGTCCTTGCGCACGAGTGCCGACTGCATCCGGCGCAGCACGAAGCGGTACGCCTGGACCTGAGACTTCGTCGTTGGTGTTGATGGCATTCTCGGCCTGCTGCTCTCCCCGTCGCGGTACCGTTCCGCAGGATAGCCGTACGGCTCCGGCCGTACGCGGGTCTTGCGCCATCCTGTGGAAAACCCGGGACCGCGCAGGCGCCGAGCAGCACCGATGAGGGGAAGAGACCGATCGGATGTCCGTGACCACTCCGCCACGACAGGGCAGGACGCCACCGCCTGGACAGCCGCCGCGCCCCGGCGGCCCCGGGGGTCCGGGCGGTGGCCCCGGCAGACCGGGCGGCCCCGGAGGACCCGGTGGCCCGGGTGGTCCCGGCGGTCCCGGTGGCCCGGGTGGTCCGGGCGGACCCGGTGGGCCGGGTGGCCCGGGCGGACCCGGTGGGCCGAGCGGCCCCGGTGGCCCCGGTGGGCCCGCGCGCCCGCCCGGTCAGCCCGCCGAACCGGAGCAGCCGCGCGCCAGGGTGGCGGCCCGCAGGCGCACCAAGGGCGCCAGCCTGGGCTCGCTGCCGGTGTCGAACCTGGTCGTCCTCGAGGTCGGCGCGGCCATCGGGCTGGTCCTGCTCGCGATCGACCTCACCATGGTCTACGTCGCCATCGGCATCGCCGCGGTGGCGCTGGTGGTGGCGTTCCTGCGCTGGCGCGGCCGCTGGTTCACCCAGTGGATCGGGCTCACCACCCGCTACACCTTCCGGTCGCACTCGCGCACCACCAAGCCCGTCGACCCGGTGACCATGGAGGAGCAGCTCGCCGCCGCCGAGGAGGCGACCGCGGTCACCGGCCCGGACGACGCGCGGGTGGCGCTGCTGCGGCTGGCCGTGCCGGACCTGGTGGTGGCGCACGGCGCCGACCACGAGCGCAGGCCGCTGGGCCTGGCCTGGCACGAGGGCACCTGGACCGCGGTGCTGCTGGTCGACCCGGCGCCCGCGCTGGTGAGCGCGGTCGGCTCCACGCCGAGCCTGCCGCTGGGCGCGCTGGCGCCGTGCCTGGAGGACCGCGGGGTGGTGCTCGACGCGATCCAGGTGATCTGGCACTGCTACCCCGGCAGCGTGGCGCTGCCGCCGAACTCCCCCGCCCTGGCGTCCTACCTGGAGGTGCTGGGCCCGCTGCCCGCGGCCGCCCGGCGCACCACCTGGGTGGCGGTCCGGCTGGACCCGCGGCGCTGCCCGGCGGCGGTGCGCGAGCGCGGCGGCGGTGTCGTCGGCGCGCACCGGGCGCTGATCGGCGCCCTGTCCCGGGTGCGCAACGCGCTGGAGTCGCGCGGCGTGCCGACCCGGCCGCTGGACCCCGACGAGCTGCTGCGCGCCGGGATCTCCTCCGCCGAGCTGACCGGGGTCGCCGGGTCGACCGACCGGGTGGGGCTGCGCGAGCGCTGGACCGGGGTCACCGCGGCGGGCATCGGGCACGCCAGCTACGCGATCACCGGCTGGCCGCAGGGCAAGATGGCGACCAGCCTGAACGCGCTGACCGGGGTGCGCGCGCTGTCGGCGACAGTGGCGATGTCGATCTCCCCCGGCACCGACGACGACCAGGTCGGCCTGCGCGGGCTGGTGCGGGTCAGCGCCCGCAACCCCGACGAGCTGAGCCTGGCCGACGAGCGGCTGACCGCGATCTCCGACCGGCTCGGCATCACCCTGACCCCGCTGCGCGGCCTGCAGGTGGCCGGGCTGGCGGCGACACTTCCGCTGGGAGGCCGGGCATGAGCGGGTCGAGCAGGCTGCTGGACACCCAGGGCGGCGGGGCGAGCATCGCCCCGGAGTTCCTGGTGTCGCCGGACATGCTGGACGCGGTGAGCCCCTCCGGTGACCGCGGCGGCATGGTGCTCGGCTCGGGCTTGCAGGGCGAACCGCTGACGATCTCCGCGCTGCGGCCCGCGCCGACCAGGATCGTGCTGGTCGGCGGGCTGTACCTGGCCCGGCAGGTGGCGCTGCGGGCGATGGCCGTCGGCGCCTGGGTGGTGGTCGCCACCGGTCGGCCCGCGGCCTGGCAGATGTTGCAGAAGGCGGCGGGCGAGGGCCCCGACGGGCGGCTCGCGCCGCTGGTGCAGATCCGGCGGCTGAGCCCGGTGGAACTGCCCCGGCCGTCCGAGGACGGCCCGCTGATGGTGGTGCACGACGGCGGCCCGACCCCGCAGGAGCTGTTCCCGCCGCGCACCCCGTGGCAGACCACGGTGTACGTGCTGCCCTACATGCACCCGCAGGCGGGGGCGACGGCGAACGCGGCCGACCTGGTGCTGCTGCAGCGGCTGCCGGTCGGGCAGGCGCAGTTGGCGGCGCGGATCTGGCGGCTGCCGCCGCCGATGGTGCAGCAGCTCACCTCGCTGGCCGACGACCAGGTGGTGGCCCTGGGCCGCAACCTGTGGAAGCCGCTGCGGCTGGTCACCACGCAGAAGGAGCAGCAGATCCTGGGCCCGGTCCGGCGCGGCGACTGAGCAGGTCGCAACCGGTTCCACGAACCCCCCACCGCCTTCCGTCGGTGGGGGGTTCGTCCGTTGGGAGCGGGTGTCGGGCACTGGATCGACCGAAAGGCGCATTCCGTTGCCGGCGGCGGCCAACTGTTCATAAGTGGCGTGGGGAAATCCCCGACGCGCCTTGCGCCGGAAATGCGCGTTCGCCACTGTTGTGCTCAGTTCGCGCGAACAAACGTTCACCAGCATCTCTCCAGCACGCGGCCCGGTTGTGAGGGCCTCCGCCGCCGCGTGCCCCCTGCTTGAAGGAGCCATGCACATGCGTTTGTCTCGCACTGCCTTACAGCGCTTCGCCGGGTTGGGCCTGGCCGCCGCCGCGACCCTCGCGGCGAGCGTGTCGCTGGCCGCGCCCGCCTCCGCCGCCCAGGGCACGATCCTGGGCGCGGACCGGGCCGACGTCGTCCCCGGCAGCTACATCGTCGTGCTCAAGAACGGCCTGTCGGCCGCGGCGAGCACCGACGGCCTCGCCGCCGCCTACGGCGGCCAGGTCGGCCACCGCTTCTCCTCGGTCAACGGGTTCTCCGCGAAGATGTCCGAGGCCCAGGCCAGGAAGCTCGCCGCCGACCCGTCGGTGGCCTACGTCGAGGCCGACCAGGTCGTGCGGATGTCGGTCGACCAGACCAACCCGCCGTCCTGGGGCCTGGACCGCATCGACCAGCGGGACCTGCCGCTCAACAGCGTCTACTCGTACGCGACCACCGCGTCGAACGTGAACGCCTACATCATCGACACCGGCATCAACTTCCCGCACAGCGACTTCGGCGGTCGCGCGGTCAGCGGCACCGACAAGGTGGACAACGACAACGACGCCACCGACTGCCAGGGCCACGGCACGCACGTGTCCGGCACCGTCGGCGGCTCGGCGTACGGCGTGGCCAAGGGCGTCAAGCTGATCGGCGTGCGGGTGCTCGACTGCAACGGCTCCGGCACCACCGCGGGTGTCATCGCGGGCGTCGACTGGGTGACCGCGAACGCGGTGAAGCCCGCCGTGGCCAACATGAGCCTGGGCGGCGGCGCGTCGACCACCCTGGACAACGCGGTGGCCGCCTCGATCGCCTCCGGTGTCACCTACGCCGTCGCGTCGGGCAACTCCAACGCCAACGCGTGCGGCTACTCCCCCGCCCGCGTGCCCACGGCGATCTCGGTGAACGCCTCGGACCGCAACGACGCCAGGGCGAGCTTCTCCAACTTCGGCACCTGCACCGACATCTTCGCGCCCGGCGTGGGCATCACCTCGGCGTGGATCGGCGGCACCTCCGCCACCAACACCATCAGCGGCACCTCGATGGCCTCCCCGCACATCGCGGGCGGCGCGGCGCTGTACCTGGCCGCCAACCCGACCGCCACCCCGGCGCAGGTCGCCTCGGCGCTGATCTCGGCGGCCACCCCGAACAAGATCACCAACCCGGGCACCGGCTCGCCGAACCTGCTCCAGTACACCGGCACCGGCGGCACCACCCCGCCCGGACCGGGCTGCGCCGCGGTCACCAACGGCACCGCGACCAACATCCCGGACCTCAGCACGATCAACAGCAGCATCACCGTCTCCGGCTGCTCCGGCAACGCGGGTTCGGCCTCGACGGTGGCGGTGAACATCACCCACACCTACCGCGGTGACCTCACCATCACCCTCGTCGCGCCGGACAACTCCACCTACCTGCTGAAGAGCTCCAACAGCTCGGACGGAGCGGACAACGTCGTCGCGACCTACACGGCGAACCTGTCGTCCGAGCCCGCCAACGGCGTCTGGAAGCTCCGGGTCGCCGACGTGTACGCGGGTGACACCGGCAAGCTGAACACCTGGACGCTCGACCTCTGAGCGCTGCGATCGGCAGCCTGATCGGCTGGAC
Source organism: Actinokineospora spheciospongiae (assembly GCF_000564855.1). Lineage (GTDB taxonomy): Bacteria > Actinomycetota > Actinomycetes > Mycobacteriales > Pseudonocardiaceae > Actinokineospora > Actinokineospora spheciospongiae. The sequence goes on along the minus strand of NZ_AYXG01000043.1, from coordinate 163,490 downwards.
CACGGTGAACGGCCCGGACTCCCCCGAGTCCGGGCCGTTCGTCCGCGGTGCCTGCCGTGGGGCTCAGAGGGTGCGGACCCGGCGGGTGAGCTCGGCGCGGGCCGCCAGTTCGGCGTCGGCCGGGTAGTCCACGCCGACCAGGGCCAGACCGTGCGCCGGGGCGACGGTGATGGCGCTGGGGCGCTCGGTGGCGGTCAGCATCCCGGCGGGCCAGCCCGGGGGCTTGCGGCCCTCGCCGACCGCCAGCAGCGCGCCGACCAGGCTGCGGACCATGGAGTGGCAGAAGGCGTCGGCGGACACCCTGGCCTCCAGGGTGCCGTCGGCCGCGCGGGACCAGTCCAGGCGCTGGAGTTCGCGGATGGTGGTGGCGCCCTCGCGGCGCTTGCAGAAGGCCACGAAGTCGTGCTCGCCCAGCAGCAGCGCCGACGCGGCGTTGAGCGCGCCGAGGTCCAGCGGGCGGGGCCAGGTGACGACGTGGTTGCGGCGCAGCGGGTCCGCGCTCGCCTGGTGGTCGCACACGCGGTAGGCGTAGTGGCGGCGCAGCGCGGTGAAGCGGGCGTCGAACTCCGGTGGGACGGGGGTGGCGGCGCCGACGCGGACGTCCGCGGGCAGCGCGCGGGCCAGGCGGGGCACCAGGACGCCCAGGTCGACGTCGGCGGGCAGGTCGACGTGGGCGACCTGCCCGGTGGCGTGCACGCCCGCGTCGGTGCGGCCCGCGACCGTCAGCCGGACGTCGAGGCGCAGCACCAGCGACAGCGTGTCCTCCAGGACCCCGCACACCGTGCGGCGGGCGGGTTGGCGGGCCCAGCCGGAGAAGTCGGTGCCGTCGTAGGCGATGTCCAGGCGCACCCGTCGAACGCGGACGAGCCCGCCGCCCCCGGTGGGGGTGGCGGGCTCGTCCGTGGTGTGCTGCGAGGTCAGGACTTGTCCTTGGCGCCCTCGGCGGGCTCCTCGGCGGCGTCCTTGGTGGCCGACTCGGGCGCCTCGGCGTCTTGGTCGACCGCGGTGTCCTCAGCGGGGGCCTCGGTGGTGGCCGCGTCGGTCTCGTCGACCTTGGCGTCCTCGACCGGGGCGTCCGCCTTCGGCTCGTCCTTGGCGAACCTGGTCTTGCGCGCGGCCTCGGCCTCGGCGGTGACCGTCTTCTCCTGGATCAGTTCGATGACCGCCATGGGGGCGTTGTCGCCCTTGCGCGGCATCGTCTTGGTGATCCGGGTGTAACCGCCGGAGCGGTCGCTGAAGAACGGGCCGATCTCGACGCAGAGGCGCTGCACGACGTCCTTGTCGCGGATCACCTTCATGATCTCGCGGCGGTTGTGCAGGTCGCCGACCTTGGCCTTGGTGATCAGGCGCTCGGCGTAGGGGCGCAGGCGCTTGGCCTTCGCCTCGGTCGTGGTGATCCGGCCGTGCTGGAACAGCGCGGTGGCCAGGTTGGCCAGCAGCAGCCGCTCGTGCGCGGGGCCCCCGCCGAGACGGGCGCCCTTCGTGGGGGTGGGCATTGCTTGCTCCTTGTGGAAATCCGCTGCTCAGGCGTCCTCGCGGACGACTCAGAGCTGCTCGGTCTCTGCGTAGTCCTGGCCGTCGTCGGTGCCGGTGTCCGCGGTGTCCGACCAGCCGTCGGTCGCGTAGTCCGCCGCAGCGGCCGTCGGGTCGAACCCGGGCGGGCTGTCCTTGAGGGCCAGGCCCAGACCGACGAGCTTCATCTTGACCTCGTCGATGGACTTGGCACCGAAGTTGCGGATGTCCAGCAGGTCCGCCTCGCTGCGCGACACGAGTTCACCCACGGTGTGGATGCCCTCGCGCTTGAGGCAGTTGTAGGAGCGGACGGTGAGGTCGAGGTCCTCGATCGGCATCGCGTAGGCGGCGATGGTGTCCGCCTCCTGCGGCGAGGGGCCGATCTCGATGCCCTCGGCGTCCACGTTCAGCTCGCGGGCGAGCCCGAACAGCTCGACCAGCGTCTTGCCCGCGGACGCGACCGCGTCGCGCGGGGTGATCGACGGCTTGGTCTCGACGTCGAGGATGAGCTTGTCGAAGTCGGTGCGCTGCTCGACGCGGGTGGCCTCGACCTTGTACGTCACCTTGAGCACGGGCGAGTAGATGGAGTCGACCGGAATCCGGCCGATCTCCGCGCCCGCCTGCTTGTTCTGGACCGCCGGGACGTAGCCGCGACCGCGCTCGACCACGAGCTCGATCTCCAGCTTGCCCTTGCCGTTCAGGGTGGCGATGTGCAGGTCGGGGTTGTGCACCGTGACGCCCGCGGGCGGCACGATGTCGCCCGCGGTGACCTCGCCGGGGCCCTGCTTGCGCAGGTACATCGTCACCGGCTCGTCCTCCTCGGAGGAGACCACCAGCTCCTTGAGGTTCAGGATGACGTCGGTGACGTCCTCCTTCACCCCGGGGACGGTGGTGAACTCGTGCAGCACGCCGTCGATGCGGATGCTCGTGACCGAGGCACCCGGGATCGACGAGAGCAGCGTGCGGCGCAGCGAGTTGCCGAGCGTGTAGCCGAAGCCGGGCTCGAGCGGCTCGATGACGAAGCGGGAGCGGGTCTCGACGACCGGCTCCTCGGCCAGGGTGGGACGCTGTGAGATGAGCACTCTGGGTTCTTCCTTCCCTGTGGGCGCCCGCTATTTGACGCCCGGACTGATTGGGATGCCCGCGCGCGCTCCCCGTCTGGAGGGGGTGTGCGCGCGAGCGGGGCGGCGGCTCCTGCGCCACCGCCCCCGCGCGATCACTTCGAGTAGAGCTCGACGATCAGCTGTTCCTGCACGGGCACGTCGATCTGCGCGCGCTCGGGCAGCTGGTGCACCAGAATCCGCAGGTTGGACTGCACGACCTGCAGCCAGCCCGGGATCGGGCGGTCGCCGAAGGACTCCTTGGCGGCCACGAACGGCAGCGTCGAGAGCGACTTGGGCTTGACATCGATGATGTCGAACTTGCTCACCTGGAACGACGGGATGTTGACCTTGCGGCCGTTCACGATGAAGTGCCCGTGGCTGACCAACTGGCGGGCCTGGCGCCGGGTGCGCGCGAGACCCGCGCGGTACACGACGTTGTCCAGGCGCGACTCGAGCAGCTGGAGCAGGACCTCACCGGTCTTGCCCTGGCGGCGCACGGCCTCCACGTAGTACTTGCGGAACTGCTTCTCGAGGACGCCGTAGGTGTAGCGCGCCTTCTGCTTCTCCTGGAGCTGAAGCAGGTACTCGCTCTCCTTGATCCGCCCGCGGCCGTGCTGGCCCGGGGGGTAGGGGCGGCGCTCGAACGCCTGGTCCCCACCGACGAGGTCGACCTTGAGGCGACGCGAGATGCGCGTCGCGGGCCCGGTGTAGCGTGCCATTTCTTGTTACTCCTCCCCGTTCCTCAGACCCGGCGCCGCTTGGGCGGGCGGCAGCCGTTGTGGGGCTGCGGGGTCACGTCCTGGATGGTGCCGACCTCGAGGCCCGCCGCCTGCAGCGAGCGGATCGCGGTCTCCCGGCCGGAGCCGGGGCCCTTCACGAACACGTCGACCTTCTTCATGCCGTGCTCGGCGGCCTTGCGGGCGGCGCTCTCGGCGGCCATCTGCGCCGCGAACGGCGTGGACTTGCGCGAGCCCTTGAAACCGACGTGGCCGGAGGAGGCCCACGCGATCACGGCACCGGTCGGGTCCGTGATGGACACGATGGTGTTGTTGAACGTGCTCTTGATGTGAGCGTGCCCGTGGGCGACGTTCTTCTTTTCCTTGCGCCGGACCTTCTTGGCTCCGGCGCCGGTACGCGACTTGGGGGGCATGTCTTCGGGTATCTCCTACTCGGACCGCGAGGTGGTGATCTCAGGAGCGGCGTCCCGGATGATTGATCCGGCGTCCTTGTACAGGTCGCGCAGGGCGGCCGGGCGGGCACACCTGGGCGCGACGGTGTAGGCCATGAATGACCTGTTGCGACGTCGGCGCTGCGGCACGACGTGCGACACGGACTCGCAGCTCTTGCTCACTTCTTGCCGGCCTTCTTCTTGCCGGCGACCGTCTTCTTGGGGCCCTTGCGGGTGCGGGCGTTGGTCTTGGTGCGCTGTCCGCGCACCGGCAGACCGCGGCGCCACCGCAGGCCCTCGTAGCAGCCGATCTCGATCTTCCGGCGGATGTCGGCCTGGACCTCGCGGCGCAGGTCACCCTCGACCTTGAAGTTCTGGTCCATGTACTCGCGGAGCTTGATCAGGTCCTCGTCGGAGAGGTCCTTGGCCCGCAGGTCGGGGTCGATGTTCGTGGCGGCCAGCAGCTCCTTGGAGCGGGTGCGGCCGATCCCGAAAATGTAGGTCAGCGCGATCTCCATCCGCTTTTCGCGGGGGAGGTCGACGCCGGCGAGTCGTGCCATCTCGGCGTTGTCTCCTCTGTGTCTTCCCCGGGTTTGCTCCCCCACCACCCCGGACCGACTCAAGGTCCGGGACCCGGCCTGGGGTCCGGGCGTGCTCCGGGTCCGTGTGACCCGACAGGTTGGGGGAGGCCTTCTTCGTTGCGCTAGCTGTGCGTCTGGTCTGCGACCGGGCGCTCGGCGGTGATCAGCCCTGGCGCTGCTTGTGGCGCAGGTTCTCGCAGATCACCATGACCCGGCCGTGACGGCGGATCACCTTGCACTTGTCGCAGATCTTCTTGACGCTCGGGTTGACCTTCACGTCTGCTGTTCTCCTGCTTCGGCCGTGGCTGCCCGGTCCGGGGGGACCGGGAGGCTCGTCACTTGTAGCGGTAGACGATGCGGCCGCGGGACAGGTCGTAGGGCGAGAGCTCCACGACTACCCGGTCCTCCGGCAGGATGCGGATGTAGTGCTGCCGCATCTTGCCGCTGATGTGTGCCAGGACCTTGTGGCCGTTCTCCAACTCGACGCGGAACATCGCGTTGGGGAGTGGCTCGACCACGCGGCCTTCGACCTCGATGGCCCCGTCCTTCTTGCCCATGTCCTCCGCGTTTCGTGACGTTGGTTCGCTGTTGGGTGGCTGGTGCTTGTCGTGCTGGTCCTGCTCCCCGGCGGGCGCGCGGCACGGCAGCAGGAACTGCACCGGGCGACGCGCACGACGGATTCGGCGCTGAGCGCCACCGGTCAAGTGTACGCACAGTGCCGACGGGCACGAAATCCGGGTTGCCGATCCGTCAAGAACCGGTGTGAAATTCACTCGATCGAGTCGAGTGCGGCGGAAGAACCGCTGGTCAGACGCCCTCGGGCGCGGTGAGGACCCACGGGCCGTCCTCGGTGATGGCGACCGTGTGCTCCCAGTGCGCGGCGCGGCTGGCGTCGGCGGTGACGACCGTCCAGCCGTCCTCCAGCTCCACCGTCTCCTCGCTGCCCAGGGTGAGCATGGGCTCGATGGCGATCGCCATGCCGACGCGCAGCTTGGGGCCGCGGCCGGGCTTGCCGTAGTTCGGCAGGAACGGGTCCATGTGCATCGAGCTGCCGATGCCGTGGCCGCCGTACTCGCGGACGATGCCGTACTCGCGGCCGTGCGCGCGCCCGGCCGCCAGGGTGGCGGTCTCCACCGCGTGCGAGATGTCCGAGAGCCGGGCACCCGCGACGGCGGCCTTGATGCCCGCCTCCATGGACAGCCGGGTGGCCGTCGACAGGTCCTCGTCCGCCGCGGAGACCCCGCCGATGGCCAGGGTCACCGCGGAGTCGCCGTGCCAGTCGTCGAGGATCGCCCCGCAGTCGACCGAGAGCAGGTCGCCCTCGGCCAGCACCTGCGACCCCGCCGGGATGCCGTGCACGATCTGCTCGTTGACCGAGGCGCAGATGCTCGCCGGGAAGCCGTGGTAGCCCTTGAAGGACGGCACGGCGCCCGCGTCGCGGATGGTCTGCTCGGCGATCTCGTCCAGCTCGGCGGTGCTCACCCCGGGCTTGGCCGCGGCGGTGACCTCGGCGAGCGCCCTGGCCACCACCAGCCCGGCCGCGCGCATGGCCTGCAGCTCGGCGGGCGACTTGATCTCGATCATCCGGGCCTTCCAGGTCGCGAGCGCCATCCGGAAGGCGCTGAAACCACCGCTCATCCCCGGTCGCGCAGGGCCGACAGGACCCGACCGGTGATCTCGTCGACCTCGCCGACCGCGTCCAGCGTGATCAGCTTGTCGGCGTAGTACTCCAGCAGCGGGGCGGTCTCCTTGCGGTAGACGTCCAGCCGGTGGCGGATCACGTCCTCGCTGTCGTCGACCCGGCCGCGGCCGAGCAGCCGCCCGACCACGACGTCCTCGTCGATCTTGAACTCGACCACGGCGTCCAGGTCGACCCCGCCGAGGGCGTCGCGCAGGAAGTCGGCCTGGCCGGTGTTGCGCGGGAAGCCGTCGAGCAGGAAGCCCGCCCGGGTGTCCTCGTCGGCGAGCCGGACGCGGACCATCTCGTTGGTGATCTCGTCGGGGACCAGGCCGCCGCTGTCGATGATCGCCTTGACCCGCAGGCCCAGCTCGGTGCCGTTCGCGATGTGCGCTCGGAACAGGTCACCCGTGGAGATGTGCGGTACGCCGAGCCGGCGGCTGAGCGCAGTTGCCTGGGTTCCCTTGCCCGCACCGGGCGGACCGACGAGCACAACACGAGTCACTTGAGGAACCCTTCGTAGTTACGCTGCATGAGCTGGCTCTCGATCTGCTTCACGGTGTCCAGGCCGACGCCGACCATGATGAGCACCGCCGTGCCGCCGAACGGGAAGTTCTGGTTCTGCCCGCTGTCGGTCACTTCGAGGAAGAAGTTCGGCAGCACCGCGATGATGCCGAGGTAGAGCGAACCGGGCAGGGTGATCCGGCTCAGGACGAACTGCAGGTACTCCGAGGTGGGGCGCCCGGGGCGGATGCCGGGGATGAAGCCGCCGAACTTCTTCATCTCGTCGGCGCGCTCGTTCACGTTGAACGTGATGGTGATGTAGAAGTACGTGAAGAAGATGATCAGCAGGAAGTACACGCTGATGTGCACCCAGCTGTCCTGCTTCACGATGTAGTTCGCGATGAAGTTCTGCCAGCCCGCGCCGTCCGCGCCGACCAGGCGCGAGATCAGGTCCGGCAGGTACAGCAGCGACGAGGCGAAGATGACCGGGATGACGCCCGCCTGGTTCACCTTGAGCGGCAGGTAGGTCGAGGTCCCGCCGTACATCCGGCGGCCGATCATGCGCTTGGCGTACTGCACCGGGATGCGGCGCTGGCCCTGCTCGACGAACACCACGCTGGCGATGATCAGCAGCGCGAACACGCAGACGACGGCGAAGGTCACGCCGCCCTTGTCCAGGATGGCGGCACCCTCGGCCGGGATGCGGGCCGCGATGTTGATGAACATCAGCAGGGACATGCCGTTGCCGATGCCGCGCTCGGTGATCAGCTCGCCGAACCACATGATGATCGCGGTGCCCGCGGTCATCGTGACCACGATGACGATCAGCGTGAAGATGTTGCTGTTCGGGATGATCGGGTCCTGGCAGTTGCCGAAGAGCTGCCCGCGGTCGGCCATCGCCACGATGCCGGTGGCCTGCAGGATCGCCAGGGCGATCGTCAGGTACCGGGTGAACTGGGTCAGCTTGCCCTGGCCGGACTGGCCTTCCTTCTTCAACTGCTCGAACCGCGGGATGACCACGGTGAGGAGCTGGATGATGATGCTCGCGGTGATGTAGGGCATGATGCCCAGCGCGAAAACGGAGAGCTGGAGCAGCGCGCCGCCGCTGAACAGGTTCAGAAGCTGCACGACGCCCTGGTCGTCGACGTTCTCCAGGCACCGCTTGACGTTCGGGTAGGACACACCGGGCGACGGGATCGTCGCGCCCACCCGGTAGATCGCGATGATCATGAGGGTGAACAGGATCTTGCGGCGCAGGTCCGGCGTCGCGAGAGCCGAGCGGAAGGCGCTGAGCACCGCAAGAACCTCCTCGGCGTCACCGGCAGCTCGGTGCCGGTGAACGGCTGGAGCCGGCTGGTCAGCCGGCACGTACACGATGTTCCCGAACGACCGCTTGGTGGCAGGACGGGAACGCTCCGGGGGACAGGGCTCCCGCAGCGTGCTCCCGACTCTAACAGCACGGCGAGTAGGTGGAGCACCCCCCGGGGTGCACTGAAAGCGACGATCACTACTGGTGAACAGCGGATCGGCGGCGGTTGCTCCGATGGGCTGACGCCGTTCGTCGGTGGTGCCCCCGCCTTGCGCGGGACGCGATGACACCGCGCGCCGATTGGGGGAGGAATTGCGCACCCGCGCTCAACCGGCCATCGCCCCGCCGGATGTCGATCGGGGACGCCCCACTCCCCCACCGGGCCCGGGCAGTGGGCTGGGGGACCCGCGCGAGGCCCTGTGCACAAGCGAGAAGGGCCGGAACCCCGTGGGGGTTCCGGCCCTTCTCGTGCGCCTGGGTCAGACGGTGGTGGCGGTGCCACCGGCCGCGGACAGCTTCTCCGACGCGGAGCCGGAGAACTTGTCGGCGGTGATGTCCAGCTTCACGCCGTTCAGGTCGCCGTTGCCGAGGACCTTGACCAGCGAGCCCTTGCGGACCAGGCCCTTGGCGACGAGGTCGGCGATGCCGACCGTGCCGCCGTCGGGGAACGCCACGGCGATGTCGCCGACGTTCACGACCTGGTACTCGACCCGGAAGCGGTTCTTGAAGCCCTTGAGCTTCGGCAGCCGCATCTGGATCGGCATCTGGCCACCCTCGAAGCGCGCGGGGACGTTCTTGCGCGCCTTGGTGCCCTTGGTGCCTCGACCGGCCGTCTTGCCCTTGGAGCCCTCACCACGACCGACGCGGATCTTGTCGGACTTGGCACCCGGGGCCGGACGCAGGTGGTGGATCTTGATGGCCATGTCAGACCTCCTCGACGGTCACGAGGTGGCGGACGGTGTGGATCAGGCCGCGCACCTCGGGGGAGTCCTCGCGCACGGTGCTCTGCCGGATCTTGCGCAGGCCGAGGGTGCGGAGGGACTCGCGGTGGTTGCGCTTGGTGCCGATGCTGCTCTTGACCTGGGTGACCTTGAGCTGCGCCATGGTCAGGCCCCCGTTCCGGCAGCGGCGGCCGCGCGGGCGCGGAGCATGCCCGCGGGTGCCACGTCCTCCAGCGGCAGGCCGCGGCGGGCCGCGACCTCTTCCGGCCGCTGCAAGCCGCGCAGGGCCGCCATGGTGGCGTGCACGATGTTGATCGCGTTGTCCGAGCCGAGCGACTTGGACAGCACGTCCTGGATGCCCGCGCACTCCAGCACCGCGCGGACCGGGCCACCGGCGATCACACCGGTACCGGCGGACGCCGGGCGGAGCAGCACGACGCCCGCGGCCTTCTCACCCTGGATGGGGTGCGGGATGGTGCCGCCGATGCGCGGGACGCGGAAGAAGCTCTTCTTGGCTTCCTCGACGCCCTTCGCGATCGCGGCGGGCACCTCCTTGGCCTTGCCGTAGCCGACGCCGACCATGCCGTCGCCGTCGCCGACGACGACCAGCGCGGTGAAGCTGAAGCGCCGACCGCCCTTGACGACCTTCGCGACGCGGTTGATCGCGACGACGCGCTCGAGGTGCGGGGTCTTCTCCTGGGCCTGGCCGCGACCGCCGTCACGCCGGTCGCGACCGCCACGGCGCTCGCCGCGCTCGTTGCCGCCGCCCTGCTGACCGCCGCCCGGGCCGCCCTGCCCGCCGAACTGCCGTGTACGTCCCGGCATCAGGCGTTCCTTCCATCGTTGCTGTACGTCATCAGAACTCCAGCCCCGCTTCGCGGGCCGAGGTGGCCAGCGACGCGATCCGGCCGGTGTACTTGTTGCCGCCGCGGTCGAAGACGACCTTGGCGATGCCCGCGTCCTTCGCCCGGGCGGCGAGCAGCTCGCCGACCTTGGCCGCGCGGGCCTTCTTGTCGCCGTCCACCGCGCGCACGTCGGCCTCCAGGGAGGACGCGGACGCGAGGGTGTGCCCGGCCAGGTCGTCGACGATCTGCGCGGTGATGTGCCGCGAGGACCGGTTCACGACCAGGCGGGGGCGCTCCGAGGTGCCGCTGATCTTCTTGCGGAGCCGGAAGTGCCTGCGGGTCTTGGCGATGCGCCGGGAGGTGGAGATGTCCTTGCCCACCGGCTTGCGCTTGGTGACAGTCGCTTCGCTCATGATCACTTACCCGTCTTTCCGACCTTGCGGCGGATCTTCTCGCCCGCGTACCGCACACCCTTGCCCTTGTACGGGTCGGGCTTGCGGAGCTTGCGGATGTTGGCCGCGACCTCGCCGACCTGCTGCTTGTCGATGCCCGAGACGGAGAACTTCGTCGGGCTCTCGACAGCGAAGGTGATGCCCTCGGGGGCGACGACCTTGACCGGGTGGCTGAAGCCCAGGGCGAACTCGAGGTCCGAACCCTTGGCCAGAACGCGGTAACCGACGCCGTGGATCTCGAGCTTCTTCTCGAAACCCGCGGTCACGCCGACGACGACGTTGTTGACGAGCGAGCGGGTCAGGCCGTGCAGGGCACGGTTCTGGCGCTCGTCGTTGGGCCGCTTGACCTCGAGCGTGCCGTCCTCGGCGCGCTCGACGACGATCGGCTCGGACACCGTCAGCGTGAGGGTGCCCTTGGGCCCCTTGGCGCTGAGCTGCTGCCCGTCGATGGTGATGTCGACCCCGGTCGGGACGGGGATCGGAAGCCTACCGATGCGAGACATGCTGCTACCCCTCCCTTACCAGACGTACGCGAGGACTTCGCCGCCCACGCCCTGCTTGCCCGCTTGCCGGTCGGTCAGCAGGCCACCGGACGTGGAAATGATCGCCACGCCCAGGCCGCCGAGGACCTTCGGCAGGTTGGTCGACTTCGCGTACACCCGCAGACCGGGCTTCGACACCCGGCGCAGACCGGCGATGCTGCGCTCGCGGTTCGGGCCGTACTTGAGGGTGACGACGAGGTTTTTGCCCTTCTCGCCGTCCTCGTCGCGGAAGCCCGCGATGTAGCCCTCGCGCTTGAGGATCTCGGAGATGTGCGCCTTGAGCTTCGAGTGCGGCAGCACGACCTCGTCGTGGTACGCCGAATTCGCATTGCGCAGACGGGTCAGGAAGTCTGCGATCGGGTCGGTCATCGTCATGGGTGACCTGTCAACCTTTCTCGCCGTGGTTCCCTCGCGGGCCTGCGGCGAACTGGGGGTAGAGCGGGCGAGGAGCCCGGGCCCGCGAGGGGCCCGGGTTCCCTACCAGCTGGACTTGCTGACGCCGGGCAGTTCGCCCCGGTGCGCCATCTGGCGCAGGCAGATCCGGCACAGGCCGAACTTGCGGAACACCGAGTGCGGACGGCCGCAGCGGTTGCAGCGGGTGTACGCGCGCACCGCGAACTTCGGCTTGCGAGCGGCCTTGGCGACCAGAGCCTTCTTCGCCATCTCAGTTCTCCCTGTTTCGATCCACAGCGGCAACCACTGCTCAGTTCTCCTTGAACGGGAAGCCCAGGTGCTTGAGCAGCGCCCGGCCCTCCGCGTCGTTGGTCGCGGTGGTCACGATGGTGATGTCCATGCCGCGGGGGCGGTCGATGGCATCGGGGTCGATCTCGTGGAACATGGACTGCTCGTTGAGACCGAAGGTGTAGTTGCCGTTGCCGTCGAACTGCTTCGGGGACAGACCGCGGAAGTCGCGAATCCGGGGCAGCGCGATGGTGAGCAGGCGGTCGAGGAACTCCCACATGCGGTCGCCGCGCAGGGTGACCCGAGCGCCGATCGGCATGCCCTCGCGCAGCTTGAACTGCGCGATGGACTTGCGGGCCTTGCGGACCTCGGGCTTCTGGCCGGTGATCGTGGCGAGGTCGCGGACCGCACCCTCGATCAGCTTGCCCTCACGGGCGGCGTCGCCGACGCCCATGTTGACGACGACCTTCACGACGCCGGGGATCTGCATGGGGTTCGAGTACGCGTACTCGTCCCGCAGGGCGACCGTGATCTCCTCGCGGTACCGGGTCTTCAACCGGGGGATGATCTTCTCAGTGGTGGACATGATCAGATCTCCTTCCCATTGCCGTTGGTGCCGCGGGCGATCCGGACCTTGTTGCCCTCGTCGTCGAACTTGTAGCCGACCCGGACGGCCTTGCCGTCGTTGACCAGCATCACGTTGCTGATGTGGATCGGGGCCTCCTGGGTCACGATGCCGCCGGACTGCGCGCCGCGCTGGGTCTGCGAGACCCGCGTGTGCTTCTTGATCCGGTTGACACCCTCGACGAGGACCTTGTTGGTGTCGGGGTAGGCCTGGATGACCTTGCCCCGCGCGCCCTTGTCCTTGCCCGCGATGACGACGACCGTGTCGCCCTTCTTGACCTTGAGCTTGGGCTTCGCCATGTCAGAGCACCTCCGGCGCCAGCGAGATGATCTTCATGAACTTCTTGTCGCGCAGCTCGCGGCCCACCGGGCCGAAGATGCGCGTGCCCCGCGGCTCGCCCTCGTTCTTGATGAGGACGGCGGCGTTCTCGTCGAACCGGATGTAGGAACCGTCGGGACGGCGGCGCTCCTTGACGGTGCGGACGATGACGGCCTTGACGACGTCACCCTTCTTCACACCGGCGCCGGGGATCGCGTCCTTGACGGTGGCGACGATGATGTCGCCGATGCCGGCGTAGCGGCGACCGGAGCCGCCGAGAACACGGATGCAAAGGATTTCCTTCGCACCGGTGTTGTCGGCGACCCGAAGCCGCGACTCCTGCTGGATCACTACTTACTCCTGACCATTCGTGGCCTGCCAGATTTCCGACCTGACAGGCTCGGCCTAGCAGAAAACGGAAACTTACTTGGCCTTCTCGAGGACCTCGACCAGGCGCCAGCGCTTGGTGGCCGACAGCGGCCGGGTCTCCATCAGCAGGACGCGGTCGCCCACGCCCGCCGTGTTCTCCTCGTCGTGCGCCTTCACCTTGGTGGTGAAGCGCAGGACCTTGGCGTACCGCGGGTGCTTCTTGCGGTCTTCCAGGGCCACGACGACGGTCTTGTCCATCTTGTCCGACACGACCAGGCCCTCGCGGACCTTGCGGTTGTTGCGGACCTCGACGGATTCAGTGTTCTCGCTCATGCGGATGCCTCACTCGACGCCTCATCGGGGGACACCGACAGCCCGAGCTCGCGCTCGCGCATGACGGTGTAGATGCGGGCGATGTCGTGCTTGACGGTGCGCAACCTGCGGTTGTTGTCGAGCTGACCGGTCGCCATCTGGAACCGAAGGTTGAACAGCTCTTCCTTCGCCTCTCGCAGACGCGCCACGAGCTCCTCATCGGAAAGCTCGCGCATGTCCGCCGCGGTGGTACCCGCTGCCATCAGAAGTCACCACCCTCACGCGTGACGATGCGGCACTTCATCGGGAGCTTGTGGATCGCCCTGCGGAGTGCCTCGCGCGCGATCTGCTCGTTCGGAAAGCTCATCTCGAAGACGACGCGACCCGGCTTGACGTTCGCCACCCAGTACTCCGGCGAACCCTTTCCGGAACCCATGCGGGTCTCGGCGGGCTTCTTGGTGAGCGGGCGGTCCGGGAAGATGTTGATCCAGACCTTGCCGCCACGGCGGATGTGCCGGTTGATGGCGATACGAGCGGACTCGATCTGGCGGTTCGTCACGTAGGCGGGCTCGAGCGCCTGGATGCCGAACTCGCCGAAGGTGACCTTCGTGCCGCCCTTGGCAGCACCCGACCGCTTGGGGTGGTGCTGCTTGCGGTGCTTGACCCTGCGCGGGATGAGCACTGGTCAGCCCTCCCCGTTGGAAGCGGTCTCCGCCGCGGGGGCGTCGACCTTCGTCTGCGCCTCGGCGGCCGCGCGGCCCGCCTCGGTGCTGGTGGCGGTGGTGCCCGAGGCACCGGAGCGGCGAGCGCGGTTCGGGCGCTCGCGGCGCGGCTCGCGGCGGTTGTCCGGCGCGGCCGAGCGGGGGTTGTTGTCGGCCTCGCGGCGACCGCCGACGACCTCGCCCTTGTAGATCCACACCTTCACGCCGATGCGGCCGAAGGTGGTGCGGGCCTCGAAGAAGCCGTAGTCGATGTCCGCGCGCAGCGTGTGCAGCGGGACGCGACCCTCGCGGTAGTGCTCCGAGCGCGACATCTCGGCACCGCCGAGGCGGCCACCGCACTGCACCCGGATGCCCTTGACCTGCGGCGAGCGCATGGCCGACTGGATGGCCTTGCGCATCGCGCGCCGGAAGGACACGCGGTTGGACAGCTGCTCGGCGGTCACCTGGGCGACCAGCTGGGCGTCGGACTCGGGGTTCTTGACCTCGAGGATGTTGAGCTGCACCTGCTTCTTGGTGAGCTTCTCCAGCTCACCGCGGATGCGGTCGGCCTCGGCGCCGCGGCGGCCGATGACGATGCCCGGGCGGGCGGTGTGGATGTCCACCCGCACGCGGTCACGGGTGCGCTCGATCTCCACGCGGGAGATACCGGCGCGCTCCATGCCCTTGGACAGCAGGCGGCGGATCTTGACGTCCTCCGCCACGTACTCGGCGTACTGCTTGTCGGCGTACCAGCGGGACCGCCAGTCGGTGGTGATCCCGAGCCGGAAGCCGTGTGGGTTGATCTTCTGCCCCATTAGCGGGCACCACCCTTCTTCGCGGCCTTGGCCGCAGGCTTCGGCCGGGACTCGACCTCGACCGTGATGTGGCTCGTGCGCTTGCGGATGCGGTACGCGCGACCCTGCGCACGCGGCCGGAAACGCTTCAGCGTCGGGCCCTCGTCGACGAACACCGTCTTGATCCAGAGGGTGTCCGGGTCGAGGCTGAGGTTGTTCTCTGCGTTGGCAATGGCACTGGCGAGCACCTTCGCGACCGGCTCACTTGCCGCAAACGGCGCGAACCGGAGCACTGCCAGGGCCTCGCTGGCGCTACGACCCCTGATGAGCTCAACGACGCGACGCACCTTCATCGGAGTGTCGCGGACGTAGCGAGCCCGAGCGACGGCGCTGGGGTATTCCTCCTGCGCCGTAGCTGCGTTGCGGGCGTTCATCGCTGCTTCCCCTTAGCTCTTTCTCTGCTCTGTGAGTTCGTGCCGACTAGCGGCGGCGGGCCTTGCGGTCGTCCTTGATGTGGCCCTTGAACGTGCGGGTCGGGGCGAACTCGCCCAGCTTGTGACCCACCATGGCCTCGGAGACGAACACCGGGACGTGCTTGCGGCCGTCGTGCACCGCGATGGTGTGACCCAGCATGTCCGGGATGATCGTGGACCGGCGGGACCAGGTCTTGATGACGGTCTTCTTGCCCGACTCGTTGAGAGCGTCCACCTTCTTGAGCAGGTGGTCGTCCACGAACGGGCCCTTCTTCAGGCTGCGTGGCATTGCTTCTACCTCCCTGCTCAGCGCTTCTTGCCGGTACGCCGGCGGCGGACGATCAGCTTGTCGCTGGGCTTGCGGCGACGGGTGCGGCCCTCGGGCTTGCCTGCCGGGTTCACCGGGTGGCGACCACCGGAGGTCTTGCCCTCACCACCACCGTGCGGGTGGTCGACCGGGTTCATCGCGACACCGCGGACGGTCGGGCGCTTGCCCTTCCAGCGCATGCGCCCGGCCTTGCCCCAGTTGATGTTGGCGTGCTCGGCGTTGCCCACCTCGCCGACGGTGGCGCGGCAGCGCACGTCGACGTTGCGGATCTCACCGGACGGCATGCGGAGCTGCGCGTACGGGCCGTCCTTGGCCACGAGCTGCACGCTGGCACCGGCGGACCGGGCGATCTTCGCGCCGCCACCGGGGCGGAGTTCGATCGCGTGGATCACGGTACCGACGGGGATGTTGCGCATCGGCAGGTTGTTGCCCGGCTTGATGTCGGCGCGGGGGCCGTTCTCGATCGGGTCGCCCTGCTTGAGCTTGTTCGGCGCGATGATGTAGCGCTTCTCGCCGTCCGCGTAGTGCAGGAGCGCGATGCGCGCCGTGCGGTTCGGGTCGTACTCGATGTGCGCGACCTTGGCGGGCACGCCGTCCTTGTCGTTGCGCCGGAAGTCGATCAGTCGGTACGCGCGCTTGTGGCCGCCACCCTTGTGCCGGGTGGTGATCCTGCCGTGCGCGTTGCGACCGCCCGTGCCGTGCAGGGGGCGGATCAGCGACTTCTCCGGCGTCGACCGCGTGATCTCGGCGAAGTCCGAGACACTGGAGCCGCGACGACCCGGGGTCGTCGGCTTGTACTTGCGGATTCCCATGTGTTCTCAGTCCCTTACGCGGCCGGGCCGCCGAAGATCTCGATCGGCTTGCTCTCGGCGGACAGCGTCACGATCGCTCGCTTGGTGTCCTTGCGCTTGCCGTACCCGGTGCGGGTGCGCTTGCGCTTGCCGTTGCGGTTGAGCGTGTTCACGCTCACCACCTTGACGCCGAACACCTTCTCGACCGCGATCTTGATCTGGGTCTTGTTGGCGTCCGGGGACACCAGGAAGGTGTACTTGTTCTCCTCGAGCAGCCCGTAGGACTTCTCGGAGATCACCGGCGCGAGAAGGATGTCTCGGTGGTCGGGGATCACTTGTCCTCCTCGGACTGCTCGGCCTCGGCCGACGTGGCCTTCGCCCTGGCGCCGCCCTGGCTGGGGCGGGTGAGGAAGGCGTCGAGCGCGGCCTTGGTGAACACGACGTCGTCGTTGACGAGGACGTCGTAGGTGTTCAACTGGTCCGGCGCGATCACGTGCACGTTGGGCAGGTTGCGCACCGACACCCAGGCGACGTCCTCGGAGCGGGTGAGCACGACGAGCAGGCGCTTGGCGTCGGACACCGAGGCCAGCAGCGTGCGCGCGGTCTTGGTCGACGGGGTGTCCCCCTCGACCAGGCCGGACACGACGTGCACCTGGCCCGCGCGGGCCCGGTCCGAGAGCGCACCGCGCAGCGCGGCGGCCTTCATCTTCTTGGGGGTCCGCTGCACGTAGTCGCGCGGCTGGGGACCGTGCACGACGCCACCGCCGACGAACTGCGGCGCGCGGGTCGAGCCCTGCCGGGCGCGGCCGGTGCCCTTCTGGCGGTAGGGCTTGCGACCACCGCCGGACACCTCGCCCCTGGTCTTGGTGGAGTGCGTGCCCTGCCGGGCGGCGGCCATCTGCGCGACGACGACCTGGTGCATCAGCGGCACGTTGGCCTGCACGTCGAAGATCTCGTCGGGCAGCTCGGCCGTGCCGTCGGTCGTGCCCGCGGGGGTCTTGATGTCAACGCTGGTCATCAGGCACCGCCCTTCGCGGCCGTGCGGAGGAACACCAGGCCGCCCTTGGGGCCGGGAACGGCGCCCTTGAGCAGGATCAGGCCGGACTCGGCGTCGACCCGGTGGACCTTGAGGTTCTGCGTGGTCACCTTCACGTGGCCCATGCGACCGGCCATGCGCAGGCCCTTGAAGACCCGGCCGGGGGTGGCGCAGCCGCCGATGGAACCCGGCGAGCGGTGCTTGCGCTGGGTGCCGTGCGAAGCGCTGAGGCCCTTGAAGCCGTGGCGCTTCATGACACCGGCGGTGCCCTTGCCCTTGGTGGTGCCGGTGGCGTCGATGACCTGACCGGCCTCGAACACCTCGGCGGTGATCTCCTGGCCGACCTCGTAGCCGCCCGCGTCGCTGGTGCGCAGCTCCGCGAGGACGCGGCGCGGGGTCACGCCCGCCTTGGCGAAGTGGCCGGACTCCGGCTTGTTGACCTTGCGCGGGTCGATGGCACCGAAGGCGAGCTGGACCGCGACGTAACCGTCGGACTCCTGGCTGCGAACCTGGGTGACCACGTTGGGACCCGCCTTGACGACGGTCACCGGGACGATCCGGTTGTTCTCGTCGAAGACCTGGGTCATCCCGAGCTTGGTGCCCAGGATTCCCTTCATCTGCCTGTCAGACATGGCTCTTTACTCTCCGCCGCGCGCTTACTGGATGTTGACGTCGACGCTGGCCGGGAGGTCGATGCGCATCAGCGCGTCGACCGTCTTCGGCGTCGGGTCGAGGATGTCGATCAGACGCTTGTGCGTCCGCATCTCGAAGTGCTCGCGCGAGTCCTTGTACTTGTGCGGCGAGCGGATGACGCAGTACACGTTCTTCTCAGTGGGCAGCGGCACTGGCCCCACGACCCGGGCGCCGGTGCGCGTCACCGTCTCCACGATCTTGCGCGCGGACGCGTCGATCGCCTCGTGGTCGTAGGCCTTGAGCCGAATGCGGATCTTCTGTCCCGCCATGGTGGCTTGCCGTTCCTCTTCTCGTTGCGATCCCGGCGGTCCGTGGAGGACCGGTGCCGCGCCGCTTCCCTGTTCATAGTGTGTGGACCCACCGGCTCCCGGTCCACGAGGTCGGGCGTGTCGCGCCCGATCCGCACACCGGTCCCTTGGACGAACTTCGCTTCCTCGGGCTAACCGTGCATCGTGTCTATCGGCGGAACCCTGTGCTTGGGGACCAGGATTCCGACTTCTCGCGCGGGGCGGCCGGTGGTACGACCCGGCCGCCCCCGCAACGAGCAACCCATCAAGGATGCCACACCGCGGCGCGGCAAACAAAACCGGGGGGTCGGAGTCGCCTCCGACCCCCCGGGGGGCACTACTTGTTGATCTTGGTGACCCGGCCCGCACCGACGGTGCGGCCACCCTCGCGGATGGCGAAGCGGAGACCCTCGTCCATCGCGATGGGCTGGATGAGGTTCACCGACATGCTGGTGGAGTCACCCGGCATGACCATCTCGGTGCCCTCGGGGAGGGTCACCACGCCGGTCACGTCGGTCGTCCGGAAGTAGAACTGCGGACGGTAGTTGTTGAAGAACGGGGTGTGCCGACCGCCCTCGTCCTTGCTCAGGATGACGACCTGGGCCTCGAACTCGGTGTGCGGGGTGGTGGTGCCCGGCTTCACGATGACCTGGCCGCGCTCGATGTCCTCGCGCTTGATGCCGCGGAGCAGGAGGCCGACGTTGTCGCCCGCCTGGCCCTGGTCGAGCAGCTTGCGGAACATCTCGACACCGGTGACGGTGGTCTTCTGCGCCTTCTCGCGGATGCCGACGATCTCGACTTCCTCGTTGACGTTGACGATGCCGCGCTCGATGCGGCCGGTGGCCACGGTGCCGCGACCGGTGATGGTGAAGACGTCCTCGACCGGCATGAGGAACGGCTTGTCCGTCTCGCGCTCCGGCTGCGGGATGTTCTCGTCCACCGCGTCCATCAGCTCGATGAGGCGGGCGCCCCACTCGGCGTCGCCCTCGAGGGCCTTGAGCGCCGAGACGCGCACGACCGGGAGGTCGTCGCCGGGGAAGTCCTGCGCGGACAGCAGCTCGCGCACCTCGAGCTCGACGAGCTCCAGGATCTCCTCGTCGTCCACCATGTCGGCCTTGTTCAGGGCCACCACGATGTAGGGGACGCCGACCTGGCGGGCCAGCAGCACGTGCTCGCGGGTCTGCGGCATCGGGCCGTCGGTGGCCGCCACGACCAGGATGGCGCCGTCCATCTGGGCCGCACCGGTGATCATGTTCTTCACGTAGTCGGCGTGCCCGGGGCAGTCGACGTGCGCGTAGTGGCGGTTCTCGGTCTGGTACTCGATGTGCGCGATCGAGATGGTGATACCGCGCTGCTTCTCCTCCGGCGCCTTGTCGATCTCGTCGAACGGCGTGAAGGGGTTCAGGTCGGGGTACTTGTCGTGCAGGACCTTCGAGATGGCCGCGGTCAGCGTGGTCTTGCCATGGTCGATGTGACCAATGGTGCCGATGTTGACGTGCGGCTTGGTCCGCTCGAACTTGGCCTTCGCCACTGGACTGTCCTCCTGGACTGGATTTGCTTTCTTCCGCTGCGGGGACGGACGTTATCCGGCCGGCCTCGGAAGCGGCTCATTAGGGTCTGTGCGGACCAGGGGGAACCCCCCGGAGTACCGCACTAAAGTGCGGTGCTCCGGGGAGCAACCCCGCAAACTCGGGGGAGTGAGCGCACGCTCACTCGCCGGTGGCCTTGGCGATGATCTCCCGCGCCACGCTGGCCGGGACCTCGGCGTAGGAGTCGAAGACCATCGAGTAGTTGGCGCGGCCCTGGGTCTTCGACCGCAGGTCGCCCACGTACCCGAACATCTCCGACAGCGGGACCAGGGCCTTCACGATCCGGGCACCGCTGCGCTCCTCCATGGCCTGGATCTGGCCGCGGCGGGAGTTGAGGTCGCCGATGACCTCGCCCATGTAGTCCTCGGGCGTGGTGACCTCGACGGCCATCAGGGGCTCCAGGATGACCGGACCCGCCTTGCGGGCGGCTTCCTTCATCGCCATGGAACCCGCGACCTTGAACGCCATCTCGGACGAGTCGACCTCGTGGTACGCACCGTCGAGCAGGGTCAGCTTCAGGCCCACCAGCGGGTAGCCCGCCAGCACGCCGTACTGCATGGCGTCCTGCGCACCGGCGTCGACCGAGGGGATGTACTCCCTGGGCACGCGGCCACCGGTGACCTTGTTGTCGAACTCGTAGAGCGCGCCGTCCGTGGTGGCCAGCGGCTCCAGCTTGATGACGACCTTCGCGAACTGGCCCGACCCACCGGTCTGCTTCTTGTGGGTGTAGTCCAGCTTCTCGACCGTCTTGCGGATGGTCTCGCGGTAGGCCACCTGCGGCTTGCCGATGTTGGCCTCGACCTTGAACTCGCGCCGCATGCGGTCGACGAGGATGTCGAGGTGCAGCTCGCCCATGCCCGCGATGATCGTCTGGCCGGTCTCCTGGTCCAGGTTGACCTTGAAGGTGGGGTCCTCCTCGGCCAGCTTCTGGATCGCGGTGCCCAGCTTCTCCTGGTCCGCCTTCGTCTTCGGCTCGATGGCCACCTGGATCACGGGGTCCGGGAAGGTCATCGACTCGAGCACGATCGGGTTCGCCGGGTCGCACAGGGTGTCGCCGGTCGTGGTGTCCTTCAGCCCGATCACGGCGTAGATGTGACCGGCGCTGGCGGTGTCGACCGGGTTCTCCTTGTTGGCGTGCATCTGGAAGAGCTTCCCGATGCGCTCCTTGCGGTCCTTGGTCGAGTTGATGACCTGCGAACCGGAGGCGAGCTTGCCCGAGTACACCCGGACGTAGGTCAGCTTGCCGAAGAACGGGTGCACGGCGATCTTGAACGCCAGGGCCGAGAACGGCTCCTCGGTGTTCGGCGCGCGGGTCGCCTTGGTCTCGCCGTCGAGCAGCGTGCCCTCGACCGGCGGGACGTCCAGCGGCGCGGGCAGGTAGTCGATCACGGCGTCGAGCATGGGCTGCACGCCCTTGTTCTTGAACGCCGAGCCGCACAGCACCGGGTAGGCGAGCCGACCGGTGACGATCGCGCGGATACCGGTCTTGATCTCCTCGACGGTCAGTTCCTCGCCACCGAGGTACTTCTCCATCAGCGCGTCGTCGGTCTCGGCCACGGCCTCGATGAGCGCCTCGCGGTACTCGGCGGCCTTGTCGGCCAGGTCCGCGGGGATCTCCTCGACGGCGTAGTCCTCGCCCTTCTGGACCTCGCCGCGCCAGGTGAGCGCGCGCATCTCGACCAGGTCGACGACGCCGATGAAGTCGCTCTCGGAGCCGATCGGGAGCTGGATCGGCAGCGGCTTGGCACCGAGGCGCTCGGAGATGGTGCGCACGGTGAAGTAGAAGTCCGCGCCCAGCTTGTCCATCTTGTTGACGAAGCAGATGCGCGGGACGTCGTACTTGGTGGCCTGGCGCCAGACCTGCTCGGACTGGGGCTCGACACCCTCCTTGCCGTCGAAGACCGCGACGGCGCCGTCCAGCACGCGCAGCGAGCGCTCCACCTCGACGGTGAAGTCGACGTGCCCGGGGGTGTCGATGATGTTGATCTGGTGGTTCTTCCAGAAGCAGGTGGTGGCAGCCGAGGTGATCGTGATGCCCCGCTCCTGCTCCTGCTCCATCCAGTCCATGACCGCGGCGCCGTCGTGCACCTCGCCGATCTTGTAGCTGATCCCCGTGTAGAAGAGGATTCGCTCGGTCGTCGTGGTCTTGCCCGCGTCGATGTGGGCCATGATCCCGATGTTGCGGACCTTGGCCAGGTCGGTCAGCACGTCGAGTGCCACGGGTGTGTTCCCCTGTCCTTGATGCAGAGCTACGGCGCCGCTGGGGCCCCGACCGGGTGGCCGAGGCCGGTTCTCACCAGCGGTAGTGGGCGAAGGCCTTGTTGGACTCGGCCATCTTGTGCGTGTCCTCGCGGCGCTTGACGCTGGCGCCAAGGCCGTTCGAGGCGTCGAGCAGTTCGTTCTGCAGGCGCTCGATCATGGTCTTCTCGCGGCGGGCCTGGGAGAAGGACACCAGCCAGCGCAGCGCGAGGGTGGTCGAGCGACCCGGCTTGACCTCGATCGGCACCTGGTAGGTGGCGCCACCGACGCGGCGGGACTTCACCTCGATGGTGGGCTTCACGTTGTCCAGCGCGCGCTTGAGCGTCACCACGGGGTCGGTGCCGGTCTTCTCCCGGGCACCTTCCATCGCCCCGTAGACGATGCGCTCGGCGACCGAGCGCTTGCCGTCCTTGAGGACCTTGTTGATGAGCTGGGTGACCAGCGGCGAGGCGTACACCGGGTCGGAGATAAGCGGCCGCTTAGGGGCCGGTCCCTTGCGGGGCATGTCAGCTCTTCTCCTTCTTCGCGCCGTAGTGGCTGCGCGCCTGCTTGCGGTTCTTCACGCCCTGCGTGTCCAGCGAACCCCGGATGATCTTGTAGCGCACGCCCGGGAGGTCCTTCACACGGCCACCGCGGACGAGCACCATGGAGTGCTCCTGCAGGTTGTGACCCTCACCGGGGATGTACGCCGTGACCTCGATGCCGCTGGTCAGCTTCACGCGAGCGACCTTGCGGAGCGCGGAGTTCGGCTTCTTCGGGGTGGTGGTGTACACGCGGGTGCACACGCCACGCCGCTGCGGGCTCCCCTTGAGAGCCGCAGTCTTCTGCTTGGCGACCTTGTCCTGGCGGCCCTTGCGGACCAGCTGCTGGATCGTGGGCATAGACCGGCTTTCTCTGTTCACTCTCGGCACCCCTGCCGGGCGCCGAAGGCACTGTGTACTTGCGGTTCCTGCTGCTCCGCCCGCCCCCCGAGGTCGGGCGTGTCGCCCGGCCCCGAAGCGCCCGCGGGGTATCACACCATCCCTGCGGGGTTCGGGAGGAACTCCGGCGTGACTGGCAGGAGTCCGATCCCCGACGGTGTGGTTGACACCGGCAGATCACCGACCGCGCGGCACAGGCACACGGACCGACCCGACATGGGTCGGGCACGAGTAGCAAAGATACCCCGACCGTGGACGCGGGGTCAAAACGGGGTGCACTACACCCCGCGGCAACCCCGGGGCGTGCACCGTACAGGGGCGAAACCTGTGGCGTTCACCACAGGGCGCCGCCGGGGTGTCCCCGGCGGCGCCCGTCGAGCAGGTGTTCGAACCCGATCGCACCCGACCGTCCACAGGGAACGCGGGCGCGTGGTGGAACCGTTGTCAGATGCCGCAACTCGGCGCGGACCAGAGCCGCCCGGACCGGTTCGCCAGGTGGGCGTGGTCGTTGTGGTCGGGGTAGCCCGGGCCGAGGATCTCGCTGAACCCGTGGTTGCGCGCCTGCTGCGCCAGCTTGCAGAAGCCGATGCCCCCGGCGCCGAGGTCCGCCGCGTCGCCGTAGAGGTGCCTGCTGCCCGCCGCTCCCCCGACGGCGCTGTTGCAGGCGTAGCTGCGGAAGCCGCCGTTGACGGTGATCGGCCGGTCCCCCAGGGCGTGCCGCATCGCCTGGAGCTTCCACATCGTGACGAGCGCGTTGGCCTTCGCCGTCGCGGCCGAGACCGCCCCGCCGGACCAGGTCGAGTTGCAGCGGTTCAGCTCGGCGTAGGAGAAGTTGACCGGGGTGCAGTCGGAGTCCTCCAGGGAGGACAGCTTGGCGAAGGTCGCCGGACCCGCGACGCCGTCGGCGCCGAGCCCGTAGGCCTGCTGGAACCGGGTCACCGCGGCCTTGGTGCCCGCGCCGAACTGGCCGTCGATGGCCAGCACCGCGCCGTAGCCCGGGTAACCGGACACGCGGATCTGCAGTTGGCGCACGTCCTCCCCGGAGGCACCCTGCGACAGGGAGCGCCCGAAGCCGTAGCAACTCGCCGCCGAGGCCGGGGCGGCGCTGACGGTGAGCACGGAGAGGACGGCGGCGGCGATCAGGGGGACGACGGCTAGGAGCCTGGCCAGTCGCTTCACGGGGCACCTCCGGGTGGGTGAGTGACACCGGAAGCGTGACGCGGCGGTGAAGTGGCGGTCAACGAATCACAGACCGAATAGGGGCTCGGTGGAGGCCACCCCTGCCGTGGCCGTGCGATGGCGGAGCGGGCCGAACAGGCGGTGGCACAGGAGTCCGGCCCACCTGGATTTCCAGTGCCGGTGTTCGACATTTCGGACCGACAACCGCCGTGTGCCGAATGCCCCGACACCACCCGGCGCAGTCGGTGAGTTTATTTCGCCCACATGAACCACACCCGGACATTCGGAAGTCATCGCAGGTCAGCGCCTCGCCGCTACCATGATCTCAATGTGAAACAAGTCACAAAGCAACTATTGGCACGTACACACTAAAGCGTGTTCTGCTCCCCGCTATTCATCCCTCCGCGCCTATCGGGGATCGCCCATGGACCACGTGCACCACTTCTCCGCGGGACCGTTCACACCCACCGTCGCCTACGTCCTCTCCGTGGTCGGCTGCTCGCTCGGGCTGCTGAGCATGCAGCGGGCGCGGAACCACCGCGGGTGGCAGAAGGTCTCCTGGCTGGTGCTGGGCGCGGTGTCCATCGGCGGCACCGGGATCTGGGTGATGCACTTCGTGGCGATGCTCGGCTTCGCCGTGGACGGCACCGACATCCGCTACGACCTGGTGCGGACGCTGGTCAGCATGGTGGTGGCGGCGGGGATCGTGCTGCTGGGCCTGGCGGCGGTCAGCTACCGCGAGGTCGGCCGCGTCCGCCTGGTCGGCGCGGGCACCATCACCGGCCTCGGCGTGGCGTCGATGCACTACGTGGGCATCTCGGCGATGCACCTGCGCGGAACGGTCACCTACAACGGCTGGCTGGTGGCGCTGTCGCTGCTGATCGCGGTGGCGGCGGCCACGGCGGCGCTGTGGGCGGCGCTCAACATCCGCGGCGTCCCCGCCACCGCCGGAGCGGCCCTGGTGATGGGCCTGGCGGTCAGCGGCATGCACTACGTGGGCATGGCCGCCATGTCCGTGGAGGTGGACCCGACCACCCCCGCCTCCCTGCCCGGGGTGGGCTCGTACGCGTTCTTCGCTCCCCTGGCCATGATCATCGGCCTGGTCACGGCAGCGTCCCTGCTGACGGTGGCGATCTCCTCCAGCGAGCAGGAGATCGAAGAGGAACTGTGGGTGCAGAGCCAGCTCACCGGCCTGGCGGGCACCCGCGGCTGAGCGCTGCGAACCCAGGTCGCTCGGCGCACTCGCAACGCGAGCTTCCCGAAGGTGATTTCCTCATTGCCGTCGTCCGGCGTGGGGGTGATGCGCACTGCGCGGGACATGCTGAGCGCACAGGCTTTCCATGATCCTCGGCCAGTCGGTGAGCACATCCCTGCCGACGACCAACTCGTCGATGAGTCCGCAGTAGAGCAGGTCGACTGCCCGCCGCAGGTCCGACTGACGCGCCGTCCACTGGTCGCGCCCGTCAAGGATGACATGGTGCTCGACGTGAACGCCGTACTTGTCCTCGAACGCCCGCAGTTCGATACCGACGAGTTGACACTCGTAGATGGCATCGGACATCTTGCTGCCACCACTGGTCTTGCCCCAGTACTCCTTGATCTCCCACAACGCCTTCGGATTGGCGAGACCGGGAAATGCTCCGTCAAGGCGGCGGGGGCTCACCCAGAGGTGATCATCGGCGATCACGGTGGCGCGCTGTTGCGGATTGACGTTCACCGTCCTCCCGTACTGCCCGCAGACCTGGTTCGTCATCGCTTCAACGGTGGCGACGAGCACTTTGGCCGACTGGTGGTGACCAGTCATCTTCGTGCCATAGGTGAGTGCTTCGACACCGAAGAGCCTGCTCAGGTCCATCTTGGCCTCGTCTTCCGTGCGCATGCGAGCCAGCAGGTCGCTCGCCAACTCCGCCCGGAGGTGGAGGTATTCGACCAGCGGCTCCACCAGGTGTTCACGGCCACGGATGTAGGCGTCGAGTCCTGGCGATTTCTGCCCACCCAGGGCTTGTCGGGACGAGAGGATGTCTTCCCTTGAAGGGATTTTCCTCTTGTACACATCCACCAAGATCCGAACGACATGCCAGAACGGATCGTCCCATGACGGGGATGCAAAGTGGTCGGATCGTCGCAATTGGTCCCTCCCGGTGAACCGAAGTGATCGAAGAATTGCCCTGGGGCGCACGCCGCGCATCGGCGATCTCAACGACGTCGAACAGGCTCGCGTTTCGTTCTCCGCACATGACATGGGTTAGGATCTCGC
Organism: Actinokineospora spheciospongiae; assembly: GCF_000564855.1. Classification (GTDB taxonomy): domain Bacteria; phylum Actinomycetota; class Actinomycetes; order Mycobacteriales; family Pseudonocardiaceae; genus Actinokineospora; species Actinokineospora spheciospongiae. The sequence continues at coordinate 137,243 of NZ_AYXG01000043.1, read as the reverse complement.
CCATGGCGTCGATACGTCCACAGACGACGAGCAGCACCCGCGGTGAAGGTCGCTCGTTCCTCAAGTGGGCAGGCGGCAAAAGCCGGTACGCAGACCAGTTGATCAAGGCGGCTCCGGCCTACGACGGCTGCTACTGGGAGCCCTTCATGGGCAGCGCCGCCGTGTTCTTCGAGGGCAAGCCCACCAAGGCTGTGCTTTCCGACGCCAATCCGGACCTTGTCGTCTGCTTTTGCGCTGTCGCTCGCGACCCGGAAGCGGTCATGGCCCAGCTCGACACCATGCCGAACACGCGCGAGTACTTCGAGGTAATTCGACGTCAAGACGTCGAAAATCTTTCGGAAATACAGTGCGCCGCGCGTGTCATCTATCTGAACAAGACATCTTTCCGCGGCTTGTGGCGAGTCAACAAAAAAGGTCAGTACAACGTTCCGTACGGGAACTATGATCGACCGTACTACAATCGGGACACGCTCCTCCTCGCGTCGCGCGCATTGAACGGGGTTGAGGTGCGGCACGGCGACTTCGCGGAGTCGCTGAAAAAGGCGTCGGCTGGTGATTGGATTTACCTCGATCCACCGTACATCCCGGAAGGCGGGTTCTCCGACTTCAAGAGGTACACCTCCGGGCAATTTCACGAAGCTGACCACCAGCGTTTGGCCGAGGCGATGTGGGATGCTGATCGACGTGGAATTTTCCTGATGCTGACAAATAGCGACACAGACACGACCCGGACCATCTTCAAGGGTTTCAACGTGCGGCGGATGGCCACTCGGCGTGACATCAACCTCCAGTCAGCGAAGCGCGGGAGCTGGGATCTCGTTTTCACCAACTACGAGCCGAAGACCGAGCCCTGAACTCTGTTCTGAGCCGCTGCCCGCTCATCGCGGTGAAGGCCCCCGGGCGCCCTGAGGTGTCCGGGGGCCTTCACCGCGGTGACCACCACTCGGTCAGCGGTGGTCGCGGCCGAATCGGTACGGACACGGGCAGCAGCGCGCCACAGGGCCTGCGGCGACCGGCACGTGCTGGGCGAGCACGTGCGGGCGACCACCCTCGGGGATCAGCCGCGCATGTGGTGCTGGGCCGCGCTCTGGATCTCCTGGCGGAGCTGTTCCAGGGATGAGCCGACGTCGTTGAGGAGGCCCTGGGATCGGGAGATGGCGTTCTGGATGCTGTTCGCGCTGCTGGTGTCGCCGAGGATGCCCGCGACCTGGGCCTGGACGTTGACGAGTTCGTTCAACAGTCCCTGGACGTGCGCGGTGGGCAGTTGCTCGGCCAAGCCGAGGAGCTGCTGGGCCTGGTCTTGGATGGTCATTCTCCTGGTGCTCCTGTCCGGCGATCGGTGGGTGTGGCACGAGGGAAGGCCCCGGACACCTCGAGGGTGTCCGGGGCCTTCGCCGTGGGAACTGCTACTCGGTCAGCGGTAGTCGCGGCCGAAGTCGTAGTCGTCGAGCGGGACAGCCGCGCCGGTGCCGGTGCCGAAGACGTCGGGGGTGTAGTACCCGTCGTCGTAGCTGGGGATGGCGTAGGCGGCCACTCGGGCCTCCTCGGTGGGCTGGACCTGGATGTTGCGGTACTTGTTGATGCCGGTACCGGCCGGGATCAGCTTTCCGATGATCACGTTCTCCTTGAGGCCGACGAGCTTGTCCGAGCGGCCGTTGATGGCGGCGTCGGTCAGCACGCGGGTCGTCTCCTGGAAGGAGGCGGCCGAGAGCCAGGAGTCGGTGGCCAGGGAGGCCTTGGTGATGCCCATCAGGACCGGGCGGCCGGAGGCGGGCTCGCCGCCGGAGGCCACCACGCGGCGGTTCTCGGACTCGAACTGGGCCCGCTCGATGAGCGCGCCCGGCAGGAACTCCGCGGCACCGCTGTCGAGGATCGTGACCCGGCGCAGCATCTGCCGGACGATGACCTCGATGTGCTTGTCGTGGATGGACACGCCCTGCGCCCGGTACACCTTCTGGACCTCGTCCACCAGGTGCAGCTGGGCCTCGCGGGGACCCATGACCCGCAGCACCTCGTGCGGGTCCCTGGTGCCCTCCAGGAGCTGCTGGCCGACCTTCACGTGGTCACCGTCGGACAGCGGGCCGTCCGGGGTGGCCGCCAAGCGCTGGCGCTTCGACAGCTTCTCGAAGATGATCTCCTCGCTGCCGTCGTCCGGCGTGAGGGTGATCTTCCAGAAGCGGTCGCCGTCCTCGATCCGCACGCGGCCGTCGACGTCGGCGATGGGCGCCTTGCCCTTCGGGACGCGGGCCTCGAACAGCTCCTGGACGCGCGGCAGACCCGTGGTGATGTCGTCGTTGACGACACCGCCCTGCTGGAAGGTGCGCATGGTCAACTGGGTGCCGGGCTCACCGATCGACTGGGCGGCGACGATGCCGACGGCCTCGCCGATGTCGACCAACTGGCCGGTGGCCATCGAGCGGCCGTAGCAGGTGGCGCAGACGCCGACCGCGGCCTCGCAGGTCAGCACCGAGCGCACCTTGACCTGGGTGACGCCGGAGCCGATCAGCTTCTCGATCGCCGGGTCGCCGAGGTCGTCGGCGCGGTTGAGCAGCACGTTGCCCTCGGCGTCGGTGACGTCGTCGGACACGCAGCGCGCGTAGACCGAGGTCTCCACGTGCTGGTCGCGCAGGACCTTGCCGTCCGCACCGGCCTCGCCCAGCGGCATGATGATGCCCCGGGTGGTGCCGCAGTCGACCTCGCGGACGATGACGTCCTGCGACACGTCCACCAGGCGCCGGGTCAGGTAACCCGAGTCGGCGGTGCGCAGCGCGGTGTCGGCGAGGCCCTTGCGGGCACCGTGCGTGGCGATGAAGTACTCGACCACGGACAGGCCCTCGCGGAAGTTCGCCTTGATCGGCCGGGGGATGAACTCACCGCGCGGGTTGGTCACCAGGCCGTTCATGCCCGCGAGCTGCCGGATCTGGGTCATGTTGCCCGCCGCGCCCGACTTGACGATCGTCGGGATCGGGTTGTCGTCCGGGAAGTTCTCCTCCATGGCCTTGGCGACGTCCTCGGTCGCGTTCGACCACACCTTGACCAGCTCGTTGTTCCGCTCGGTCGAGGAGAGCTGGCCGCGCTGGTAGCGCTTCTCGACGATGTCGGCCTTCTTCTCGTACTCGTCGAGGATGCCCTTCTTGGCGGGCGGCACGATGACGTCCGAGATGGCGATGGTGACACCCGAGCGGGTCGCCCAGTAGAAGCCCGCGTCCTTGAGCTTGTCCAGCGTCCGCGCCACGGTGACCATCGGGTACCGCTCGGCGAGGTCGTTGACGATCGCGGCCTGCCGCTTCTTCGGCATCGGCTCGTTCATGAACGGGTAGTCCGCGGGCAGCAGCTCGTTGAACAGCACCCGGCCCAGGGTGGTGCTCGCCAGCCACGGCTGACCCGGTGCCCAGTCCTCGGGCGCCATGCCCGGGCCCGGGTTGCGGTCGCTGATGCGGATCTTCACCGCGGACTGCAGGCCGATCACGCCGCGGTCGAAGGCCATGATGGCCTCGGCCGGGGACGAGAACGCCAGGCCCTCGCCGACGCCACCCTCCTTGGGGCGGGTCAGGTGGTAGATGCCGGTCACCATGTCCAGGCGGGGCATCGCCAGCGGGCGACCCGACGCCGGGGACAGGATGTTGTTCGACGACAGCATCAGGATGCGGGCCTCGGCCTGCGCCTCGGCCGACAGCGGCAGGTGGACCGCCATCTGGTCACCGTCGAAGTCCGCGTTGAACGCCTCGCAGACCAGCGGGTGGAGCTGGATGGCCTTGCCCTCGACGAGCTGCGGCTCGAACGCCTGGATGCCGAGGCGGTGCAGGGTGGGCGCGCGGTTGAGCATCACCGGGTGCTCGGTGATGACCTCCTCCAGCACGTCCCACACGGCCGGGCGGGCGCGCTCGACCATGCGCTTGGCCGACTTGATGTTCTGCGCGTGGTTGAGGTCGACCAGCCGCTTCATCACGAACGGCTTGAACAGCTCCAGCGCCATCGCCTTGGGCAGGCCGCACTGGTGCAGCTTGAGCTGCGGGCCGACCACGATGACCGAACGGCCGGAGTAGTCGACGCGCTTGCCGAGCAGGTTCTGGCGGAACCGGCCCTGCTTGCCCTTGAGCAGGTCGGACAGCGACTTGAGCGGGCGGTTGCCCGGCCCGGTCACCGGGCGACCGCGGCGGCCGTTGTCGAACAGCGCGTCGACGGCCTCCTGCAGCATCCGCTTCTCGTTGTTGACGATGATCTCGGGCGCGCCGAGGTCGATCAGCCGCTTGAGGCGGTTGTTGCGGTTGATGACCCGGCGGTACAGGTCGTTGAGGTCCGAGGTGGCGAAGCGGCCACCGTCGAGCTGCACCATCGGGCGCAGGTCCGGCGGGATGACCGGGACGCAGTCGAGGACCATGCCCATCGGCGAGTTGCGGGTCGCCTGGAACGCCGCGACGACCTTGAGCCGCTTGAGCGCGCGGAGCTTCTTCTGCCCCTTGCCGTTGCGGATGGTGTCGCGGAGGTTGACCGCCTCGGCGTCGACGTCGAAGTCGCGGGCCAGGGTCTGGATGGCCTCGGCGCCCATCGAGCCGGTGAAGTAGTCGCCGTAGCGGTCGACCAGCTCGCGGTAGAGCATCTCGTCGGCGATGAGCTGCTTGATGTCGAGCTTGGTGAAGGTCGTCCAGATCTCGTCGAGCCGGTCCAGCTCGCGCTGGGCGCGGTCGCGGAGCTGGCGCATCTCCCGCTCGCCGCCCTCCTTGACCTTGCGGCGGACGTCGGACTTGGCGCCCTCGGCCTCGAGCTGGGCCAGGTCGGCCTCGAGCTTCTGCGCGCGGGCCTCGATGTCGGCGTCGCGCTTGTTCTCGACCTGCTTGCGCTCGACGCCCATCTCGGAGTCGAGGGTCGGCAGGTCGTTGTGGCGCAGCTCGGTGTTCACCGTGGTGATCACGTACGCGGCGAAGTAGATGATCTTCTCGAGATCCTTCGGCGCGAGGTCGAGCAGGTAGCCCAGGCGGCTGGGGACACCCTTGAAGTACCAGATGTGGGTGACCGGCGCGGCCAGCTCGATGTGGCCCATCCGCTCGCGGCGCACCTTGGCGCGGGTGACCTCGACGCCGCAGCGCTCGCAGATGATGCCCTTGAAGCGCACGCGCTTGTACTTGCCGCAGTAGCACTCCCAGTCCCGGGTGGGACCGAAGATCTTCTCGCAGAAGAGCCCGTCCTTCTCCGGCTTGAGCGTGCGGTAGTTGATCGTTTCCGGCTTCTTCACCTCGCCGAAGGACCACTGGCGGATGTCGTCGGCGGTGGCGAGGCCAATGCGGAGCTCATCGAAGAAGTTGACGTCCAGCACGTCTGTTCTTCTCCCCTTCTTGGTTACAGCACGTAAATGGGGGGATCAGTGCCTGACCCGCCGGGGAGGGGTTTCCGGTCCCTCCCCGGCGGTGACGGCTAGATCAATTGACGACGTCGTCCACCGACGGCGACTCGTTGCGCGAGAGGTTGATGCCCAGGTTCGCGGCGGCGCGCTCCAGGTCCTCGTCGTCCCCGTCGCGCATCTCGATCGCGGCACCGTCGCTGGAGAGGACCTCCACGTTCAGGCACAGCGACTGGAGCTCCTTGAGGAGCACCTTGAACGACTCCGGGATGCCCGGCTCGGGGATGTTCTCGCCCTTGACGATCGCCTCGTAGACCTTGACCCGGCCCAGGACGTCGTCGGACTTGATGGTGAGCAGCTCCTGCAGGGTGTACGCGGCGCCGTAGGCCTGCATCGCCCAGCACTCCATCTCACCGAAGCGCTGGCCACCGAACTGGGCCTTGCCGCCGAGCGGCTGCTGGGTGATCATCGAGTACGGGCCGGTCGAGCGGGCGTGGATCTTGTCGTCGACCAGGTGCAGCAGCTTGAGGATGTACATGTAGCCGACCGAGACCGGGTACGGGTACGGCTCGCCGCTGCGGCCGTCGAAGAGCTGCGCCTTGCCGTCCTCCTTGACCATCCGCTCGCCGTCGCGGTTGGGGCGGGTCGAGGCGAGCAGGCCGGTCAGCTCGTTCTCCCGGACGCCGTCGAACACCGGGGTGGCGGTGTTCGTGCCCGGGGCGACGTCGCGCAGGTCCTCCGGCATCAGGGCCGCCCACTCGGGGTCGCCCTCCACCTTCCAGCCCTGCTTGGCGATCCACCCGAGGTGGCTCTCCAGGATCTGGCCGATGTTCATCCGCCGCGGGACACCGTGGGTGTTCAGCACGACGTCGACCGGGGTGCCGTCGGCGAGGAACGGCATGTCCTCGACGGGGAGGATCTTGCCGATGACGCCCTTGTTGCCGTGGCGGCCCGCGAGCTTGTCGCCGTCCTGGATCTTGCGCTTCTGGGCCACGTAGACGCGGACCAGCTCGTTGACGCCGGGGGGCAGCTCGTCCTCGTCCTCGCGGGAGAACACCCGGATGCCGATGACCTTGCCGGTCTCGCCGTGCGGGACCTTGAGCGAGGTGTCGCGGACCTCGCGCGCCTTCTCGCCGAAGATCGCGCGGAGCAGCCGCTCCTCCGGGGTCAGCTCGGTCTCGCCCTTGGGGGTGACCTTGCCGACCAGGATGTCGCCCGCGCCGACCTCGGCACCGATGCGGATGATGCCGCGCTCGTCGAGGTCGGCCAAGACCTCCTCGGAGACGTTCGGGATGTCCCGGGTGATCTCCTCGGCGCCGAGCTTGGTGTCGCGCGCGTCGATCTCGTGCTCGTCGATGTGGATCGAGGTGAGCACGTCGTCCTGCACGAGGCGCTGCGACAGGATGATCGCGTCCTCGTAGTTGTGGCCCTCCCACGGCATGATCGCCACGAGCAGGTTCTTGCCCAGCGCCGTCTCGCCGTTCTCGGTGCACGGGCCGTCGGCGATGACCTGACCGGCCTCGACGCGGTCGCCCTCGGAGACGATCGGCTTCTGGTTGATGCAGGTGCCCTGGTTGGACCGGCGGAACTTGTGCATCCCGTAGGTCTGGCGGGTGCCGTCGTCGGCCATCACCGTGATGAAGTCCGCGGACAGCTCCTCGATGACCCCGGTCTTCCCGGCGACGACCAGGTCGCCGCCGTCGACCGCGGCGCGCAGCTCCATGCCGGTGCCGACCAGCGGGGACTCGCTGCGCAGCAGCGGCACCGCCTGGCGCTGCATGTTGGCGCCCATGAGCGCGCGGTTCGCGGCGTCGTGCTCCAGGAACGGGATCATCGCCGTGGCGACGGAGACCATCTGCCGGGGCGAGACGTCCATGTAGTCGACGTCGAAGGGCTCGATGAACTCGACGTCGCCGCCCTTCTTGCGGACCAGGACGCGGTCCTCGGCGAAGTGGTTCTGCTCGTCGAGCGAGGCGTTGGCCTGCGCGATGACGTGCCGGTCCTCCTCGTCCGCGGTCAGGTAGTCGATCTGGTCGGTGACCTGGCCCTCGACGACCTTGCGGTACGGCGTCTCGATGAAGCCGAACGGGTTGACCCGCGCGTAGCACGACAGCGAGCCGATCAGGCCGATGTTCGGGCCCTCGGGCGTCTCGATCGGGCACATGCGGCCGTAGTGGCTGTGGTGGACGTCGCGGACCTCCATGCCCGCGCGCTCACGCGAGAGGCCACCCGGGCCCAGCGCGGACAGGCGGCGCTTGTGGGTCAGGCCGTCGACCGGGTTGGTCTGCTGCATGAACTGCGAGAGCTGCGAGGTGCCGAAGAACTCCTTGATCGCGGCCACCACCGGGCGGATGTTGATCAGGGTCTGCGGCGTGATCGCCTCGACGTCCTGGGTGGTCATCCGCTCGCGGACCACGCGCTCCATGCGGGAGAGGCCGACCCGGATCTGGTTCTGGATCAGCTCGCCGACGGTGCGCAGGCGGCGGTTGCCGAAGTGGTCGATGTCGTCGACCTCGACCGGGATGGTGACCGCGTTCTCGCCCTGGCCGACCGTCATCTCGGTGTCACCGGCGTGCAGGCGGACCAGGTACTCGATCGTGGTGACGATGTCGTCCTCGGTCAGCACGCCGGTCTTCGTCGGCAGCGACAGGCCCAGCTTCTTGTTGACCTTGTACCGGCCGACCTTGGCCAGGTCGTAGCGCTTGTCCTTGAAGAACAGGTTCTCCAGCAGGGTCTGCGCCGACTCCTTCGTCGGCGGCTCGCCGGGGCGCAGCTTGCGGTAGATGTCGAGCAGGGCCTCGTCGGTGCCCGCGGTGTGGTCCTTGTCGAGGGTGGCGATGAGCGTCTCGGAGAAGGAGAAACGCTCGCGGATCGCCTCGGTCGACCAGCCCAGCGCCTTGAGCAGCACGGTGACCGGCTGGCGGCGCTTGCGGTCGATGCGCACCCCGACGGTGTCGCGCTTGTCGACGTCGAACTCCAGCCACGCGCCGCGGCTGGGGATGACCTTGACCGAGAAGACGTCCTTGTCGGTCGTCTTGTCGATGTTGGTGTCGAAGTAGACACCCGGGGACCGGACGAGCTGGGAGACCACGACACGCTCGGTGCCGTTGATGATGAAGGTGCCCTTGTCGGTCATGACCGGGAAGTCACCCATGAACACCGTCTGGCTCTTGATCTCGCCGGTGGTGTTGTTGGTGAACTCGGCCGTGACGAACAGCGGCGCCGCGTATGTCATGTCCTTGTCCTTGCACTCCTCGACGGAGGCCTTGACCTCGTCGAAGCGCGGGTCGGAGAAGGACAGGGACATCGAACCGGAGAAGTCCTCGATCGGGGAGAGCTCGTTGAGGACCTCTTCGAGGCCACCGGTGGGGGTCTCCTCACCGGCGTCGACGCGGCGCTGGAACCACGCCTCGTTGCCGGTGAACCACTCGAACGACTGAATCTGCAGATCCAGCAGGTTGGGCGTGACCAGGGGCTCGCGGATCTTCGAGAAGGAGACCCGAAGAGGGGCGCCCGGAATACCCGGGTTCGACGCAGTGGAGTTGGTCGCAGCAGTGGCCTTGGTCGCGCGGGAGATCGCCAAGATGCGTCCTTCCAGGACTATGAGCGGTTGGCAGCCGCGTTAGCAACAGTCAACGCGGCTGTCAAGGGTGCCGTGGTGCCCAACATCCTAGCTCTTGGCAAAGGGCGTGCGGAAAGTGGGCAGCGCAAAGGGGCAGTCTAGCCACTAGATGGGCGACTGTCGAGGCCCGCTGTGCAATCGGTGCTCCCACTCGTTCCGTGCTGGGTAACAGCCTGACCCCGAGCGGTCGCTGAGTCAAGGTGCCACGCCAACCAGACCACTTTTGCAGCAGTGTGCGATCACTCACCGATTACGGTGTGACCTGGGGAAACACGCACCGCACCCGGACGGCTCAGCAGTTGGCCGTGCTCTGCCCGCCGGGCAGCGGCTGGTTGAGCATGTCGAAGGCAGTGATCTTCCAGACATCGCCCTCGGACCGGGCGCGGACGGCGAACTGGGCCCCGCTGGCGACGGTCTGGCCCTCCGCGCCCGCCGTGGCGGCGGCGCGGGTGGTGGTCTGATCGACGAAGACCAGCGCCTCGGCCTCGGACCCGCGCAGCGACACCACGCCGATGTCGCGCACCTTGGTCGACAGGACGAGCTTCTCCTGCGGGGCCAGCTCGCGGATCTTGCCGTAGAGGGCGTTGTAGTCGCAGACCGCGCGGTCGGTCAGGGTCTCCTGGACGGCCTTGGCGGTGGCGTCGAGGTCGGCGAAGTTGTAGGACAGCGTGCGCTCGATGGCGGACTTGAGCTTGTTCTTGAGCTCCTCGGTGGCCCGCACGTCGGTGACCGCGCTGTTGTCGGCGTCCGCGCCCGCGGTCAGCGAGTCGGACTTGCCCTTGAACCACAGCGCCAGACCGGCCAGGACCAGGGCGACGACGGCCAGCACGATGGCGGCGTTCATCCCGGACCGGGCGGCGGTGGTCCGGGACGGCTTGCGCGGCTTGCGGGCCGCGGCGGCGGGCCGCTCGCGGGTGTCCTCGCGCCGGTCGCCCACCAGGGAACTCTCGGCCTTGCGCTTGCCCGCGGGCCTGCGGCCGGGCGTGGGGCGGTCGGCGGTCGCCGGGGCGGCCTTCGCCTTCGGCCCGGTCGCGGCGGTCTTCGCCGCCTGCTCGGCGGTGGTGCTCGTGGCGACCTCGGCGGCTCCGGTGCCCGTGCGCGACCCGGCGGTGGTGCCCGGCTCGGCGGTGCCCGGCTCGGTGGTGCGGGACTCGGTGGTGCGGGACTCGGTGGTGCGGGACTCGGTGGTGTCGTCGGCCGGGGTCTCGGCGGCCGGGGCACCGAGCACGCCGCCGGTCACCGCGGAGGCGGGTTCGGCGGCCTCGTCGACGTCGGTCGCCCGGTCGGCGGGGTGCGGGCCGGTCTCGGCGGCCGGGGTCGACGCCGTGAGGTCCGCGGGGTCGACCAGCGGGCTCTCGGCGGCCTCGTCGGCGGGGGTGGCGGGCCTGCGCAGACCGGCCACCCTGGGGCGGCGGGCGGGCGGGGTCGCCGGGCGGCGGCGCGGAGGCGTGGGCACTGCGGGTCCTCTCGACGGGCTCTCGGCTCAGCTTGCGGGGGTGAACGGCACCGTGTCGATCCCGGTGAGCTTCCAGCCGGTGTCGGTGCGCAGCAGGGTGCTCTGCAGGCGCAGGTAGTCGGTGGTGGTCTCGCCGCCCTCCGGGATCGTCTCCCGGACCAGCGCGGTCATCACCTGGGCGGTGCCGTCGCGGTCGTTGAGCTGGGTCACCGCGGACTTGAGGACCTTGGCGGTGGTGCTCTTCTTGGTCGACTCGATGGTGGACTTGCTCGTGGCGCGCCCGTTGCGGATGTTGTCGTGCAGCTCGCCGGTGGAGGCGGCCTCCCAGCGGTCCAGGCCCTCGTCGACCCTGCGGTGGTCCAGGGTGTTGAAGGTGACCACCGCGGCGTCGGCGACCCGGGACACCTCGTCGCGGGTGCGGTCGAGCGCCAGGTCCTCGTCGCCCGCGGCGCGGGCCCAGGAAATGCCGAACCAGGCCGCGAAGACCAGCGCGACGGCGGCCAGCGCGCCCGCGCCGAGCAGGACCGGGTTGGGGCCGCGCCGCGCGGGTCCGTCCGCCGTGGACGCGGTGGCGCCGGTTCGCTCGGACTCGGCCCGCTCGTCGTCGTCGTCCTCGGGAACCAGGTCTGGGGAAAGCGCGGGCGGCTCCTCGCGGGTGCCGTCGCCGTCGGCGATCTCCGCGTCCGCGATCTCGGCGCCGGGGTCGTCGCGCTCGTCCTTACTGGTCATGGCGCTCCAGGGTAGAGGGTGGCCGGTCAGGTCCGCGTTTGACTCCCCGGTGGCAAACCTTCAGCCGCCCAGGCCGAGCAGGCCCGCGAGCGAGGGCGGGCTGGGACTGCCCGGCTGACCCACGGTGCCCGGCAGGTTCGCCGCCGCCATCGCCGCCAGTTGCTCCCGCGACCGGTCCTGGTTGGCCGCGATGTCCCCCGGGCTCGGCGTGGTCGGGCTGCCGCCGAACGGGGCGTTCTGCGAGCCGCGCACGTTGATCGGGCTGCCCAGCGGTTCGGCGCAGTAGGCGGCGGTGTTCTCCGCGATCGGCGCCGCGTCGGTGCCCGCGCGCCTGGTCGTGCCCTCGTAGCCCTTGGTGCACGGCGGCGGGTCGAACAGGTTGAGCGCCAGGCCCAGGTGGGCGGTGCCGTCGCCGGGGGCGACCGTCTTCGGGCCGACCGCCAGCACCGGGTAGACCACCAGCGCCAGCTCGATCCCGTCGACCCGGGCGCGGAGGATGTCCGAGGTGGTCAGCAGGTTCGCGGTGAGCACGCCCAGGCCCTGCCCGGACTCGCGCAGCAGGTTGACCACCGAGTCGGCGGCGGCCGGGGTGTTGGCGATCAGCGTGCGCAGGGCCGGGTCGGACGCCTTGAGCTGCGCGGTCACCTCGGCCAGGTCCGCGGCGAAGGACTTGATGTTGCCGGAGTTCGCCGCCTGGGTGTCCAGGACGGTGTTGCCGTCCTGGATCAGCTTGATCGTCTCCGGCAGGTTCTCCTTGGCCGCCCTGGTGAACTCGCTCGCCGTGTCGAGCAGGACCTGCAGGTCGGGGCCGGTGCCGGTGAACGCCTTGTCCAGCTCGTCGACGACGGTGCGCAGCGAGTCGGTGGGGACCGAGCGCGCCAGGCCGTCCAGGTCGCGGATGACGGTGTCGGTGCTGACCGGGGTCTTGGTCCGGTCGGCGGGGATCAGCGACCCCTCCCGCAGCACCTCGCCGCCGTCGTGGCGCGGGCGCAGGTCGACGAACTGCTCGCCGACCGCGGACCGGTTGGCCACCAGGGCGTCGAGGTCGGCGGGGATGTCCGGGGCGGACGGCTCGATGTCGAGGTCGACCTCCATGCCCCCGGGGGTCAGCCGGATCTCCCCCACCCGGCCCACGTTCACGCCGCGGTAGGTGACCTCGGCGTTGGTGAAGATGCCGCCGGACTCGACCAGTTCCATCCGCACCCGGTAGCCCTCGGAGCCGAAGGCGCGGCCGAGGTCGGTGAACCGGAACAGGGCGTAGACCACCGCCACGACCGCGATGACCGCGAACGCGATGAGCTGCCTGCGGACCGTCGTGGTGAGCATCAGGCACCGCCTCCGAGCAGGGAGTCGAGCAGGCCGGGCAGGCCGGTCCGCGCGGGGGTGGGCGGCGCGCCCGCCGCGGGCGGGGCGGTGGGGGTGCCGAGGCCGGGCAGTGGGGGCAGCGGCAGCAGGGGCGGCGCCGGGGTGCCGGGGGTGGCGCCGGTCCCGGCGGGCGGGGCGGGAGTGCCGCCGATGCCGGGGATGAGGCTGTCGAGCGGGTTCTGCCGGGACCGGCCGAGGTTGTCCAGGACGTTCGACAGGTTCAGGTCGATGTCGGCGTAGATGTTGAAGTAGTCGCCCTTGACGCCCGCGACCGCCGCGTCGGTGAACGGGAAGGTGATCAGCAGCTCCAGCGACTTGGGCAGGTCGTTGCCCGCCTCGCCCAGCTTGAGCAGCGTCGGGGTGAGCGCCTTGAGGTCGGCGACCAGGTCGGCCTGGCTGCGGTTGACCGTGTCGACCGCCACCCCGGAGAGCGAGTCGAGGCTCTGCAGCATGGTCACAAGCTGCTCGCGCTGGTCGGTGAGGACCTTCAGGCCGGGGCCGATGCCGTCGATCACGCCGACGATCCGGTCGCGCTGGCCGTTGAGGGTCATCGCCAGGCGGTTGATGCCGTCGATGGCCCTGGTGATGTCGGCCTTGCCCGCGTCGAGGGTGGTGACCGCGCTGTTGACGTTGTCCAGCAGCGCGCGGATGTCGGTCTCGCGGCCCTCGGTGGCCTTGTTCAGCTCCCGGGTGATGTCGCGCAGTTGCTCGACGCCGCCGCCGTTGAGCAGCAGCGACAGCGCGCCCAGGACCTCTTCGACCTCGGTGTTGCGGTTGGTGCGGCCGACCGGGATGACCGCCCCGTCGGCGAGCCTGCCCTCCGCCGCGGTGCCGGTGGGGGGCGCGGCCAGTTCCACGTACTTCTCGCCGAGCAGGCTGGACTGGCGCAGCTTGGCCGAGGCGTTGGCGGGCAGGTCGACGTCGCCGCGGACCAGCAGGGTCACCTCGGCGGTCCAGCCGTCGGCGGCGAAGCCGACCGAGTCGACCCGGCCGACGGCGACCTCGTCGACCTTGACCGCGGACTGCGGGACCAGGTCGAGCACGTCGCGGAACTCGACCTTCACCGTGTACGGGTGGTCGCCGAGGTCGGCGCCGCCGGGCAGCGGCAGGTCGTAGACGCCGGTGAACCCGCACCCGGAGGCGGTGAGCACGACCGCGCCCACCGCGGCGGCCACCCTGGTGGCGACTGCCCTGGCGCCCATCACTGGCCTCCCGTGGTGCCGAAGACCTGGCCCGCGAGCGGCAGCGGCAGCGACGGCAGCCGCCCGCTCTGCAGGTCGGAGATGATCTGCGCGGGCGTGGGCAGCGGCACCAGGCCCTGCACGATCGGGGCGAGCTGGTCGCAGGCGTCGGCCAGCGTGGTGGGCAGCCCGGTGGGGGTGCCCTGCCGGACCAGCTTGCACAGGGTGACGATCACCGGCTGGGTCAGCTCGTTGATGTTGGCCCTGGCGTCGAGGGTGCCGGACGCGGCGTTGTAGGTGTTGTAGACGTTGCCCAGCGCCAGCGGGGCGATGTCGAGGGTTTCGGCCAGCGCGGCCCGCTGGTCGGTGAGCACCTGGGTCACCGAGGCCAGCTTGTCCACGTTGGACCGGATGCGGCCGCGGTTGTCGTTGATGAACTGCTGCACCACGCCGAGGGACCGGCCGAGCTGGTCGACCGAGGCGCCGAGGTTGCCCTTCTCGGCCGCCAGGAACTCGCTGACCTGGGCGAGCTGCCTGCTGAACAGGTTCACCTGCTCGTCGCTGCCCGCCAGCGCGGTGGTGAACTTCTGGAGGTTGTCCACGGTGGCGAACAGGTCGGTGGAGTTGCCGGACAGGGTGCTGGAGAGCTGACCGAGCTGCTTGATCGTGTCGTTGAGGGCCTGCCCGTTGCCGCCGAGGTTGGTCGCGGCGGTGGTGAGCAGGTCCGACAACGCGCCGTTCTTGTTGGCCCCGTTCGGGCCGAGGGTTTCGCTGACCCTGGTGAGGCTGGCGTAGAGGTCGTCGACCTCCAGCGGGGTGGAGGTGCGCTCGCGCGGGATGACCGCGCCGGTCGCCATGACCGGGCCCGCGGTGTAGGCGGGGGCGAGCTGGACGTAGCGGTCGGACACCAGCGACGGCGCGACGATGAGCGCCTGCGCCTCGGCGGGCACGTCGACGGTCCGGTCCACCAGCACCTCGACCTCGACCACGTCCCCGCGCGGGGTGATCTTGTCGACGGTGCCGACCTTGACGCCCAGCACCCGCACGTCGTTGTCCTCGTAGAGGCCGACGACGCCGGGGAACACGGCGGTGTAGCGCTTCTCGTTCGGCTCCCGCAGCAGCCACCACAGCGCCGCCGCGACGAGGAGGCCGAGCACGCAGGCGAGGGCGACGGTGCGGGACAGGTCGCGGCCGAACTTGCTGGAGAAGGTGCTCATTTCGGGTCCCCCAGGCAGCCGGAGCTGTTGATCGGGCCGAGCGAGGGCGGCAGCAGGCCGCAGAGGTAGGCGTCGAACCACCGGCCGTTGCCCAGGACGTTGTTGAACTGCCTGGCGAACGGGGCGAACTTCTCGATCCCCTCGGCCAGCGAGGTCTGGTTGCGCTGGAGCATGGCGGTGAGCTGGTCGAGGCCGGTCAGCACCGGGCCGAGCTGGGCCTGGTTGTCGGAGACGAGCCCGGACAGCTCCCGCGACAGCGCCTGGGTGCCGGTGAGCAGCGCGTCGATGGCCTTCTTGCGGGCGTTGACCTCGTCGAGCAGCAGGTTCCCGTCGGTGATCAGCTTGACCACCTGGGCGTCGCGGTCGGCGAGGGTCTGGCTGAACTGCCGGGTGTTGCCGAGCAGCACCGACAGCTCCCGGTCGCGCGAGGAGATCGTCTTCGACAGCGCCTGCAACCCGGTCAGCGCGCCCTTCACGTCGTCCGGGGTGTCGGCGAAGGTCTCGGTGATGACCTCGAAGCTCTGCGCGAGCTGGGTGGTGTTGATCTCGTTGGTGGTCTCGGCCAGCCCGCGGAAGGCCTCCAGCACGTCGTACGGGGCGGTGGTGCGCTCGCGCGGGATGCGGGTGCCCGGGTCGAGCACCTCGGTGCCGTCGGGTTCGAGGGAGAGGAACTTCTGCCCCAGCAGCGTCTTGATCCTGATGTCGGCGCGGGTGCGGTCGCCGATCCAGGCGTCCTTGACCTTGAAGCTGACCACCACCCGGTCGTGGTCGAGGTCGATGTCGGACACCTGGCCGACCTTGATCCCGGCGACCCGGACCTCGTCGTCGGCCTGCAGGCCGGAGGCCTCGCTGAACTCGGCGCTGTAGGTGGTGCCGCCGCCGATGACCGGCAGGTCGTCGGAGTAGATGGCCGCGGTCAGGACCAGGCCGATGGTCAGCAGGCTGACCAGGCCGATCGGGATCGGGTTGCGCTGGCGGAAGGGCTTCATCGGGCTCATGGCGTCGTGCACCTCGGCTGGTTCGCGGGCAGCACCGGGATGTCGATGGGCGTGGTGATCAGGCCGGGGACACCGATCTGACCGGAGGCCGAGCAGAGGAAGAAGTTCAGCCAGGACCCGTAGCTGACCGTCCGGGCCAGCGTCTCGGTCTTCTGCGGCAGGAACTGGATGAACCGCTCCACGGTGGACTCGTCGGCGTTGAGGTTGTCCACCAGCCCGCCCAGCGCGGCGATGTCCTGCCTGAGCGGTTCGCGGGCCTCGGTGAGCAGGCCGGAGGTGGTCGTGGCCAGGCCGCCGAGGGCGTCGATGGCCTCGCCTATCGGCTCGCGGTCCCCGGCCAGGCCGCTCACCAACTGCTGCACCTGCCCGACGAGCTGCCCGAGCTGGTCGCCGCGGGAGTTGATCGCGCCGAGCACCCCGTTCAGGTTGGTGATCACCTCGCCGATCACCCGGTCCTTGTCGGCGAGGGTGGTGGTCAGCGTCGCCGTGTGCGCCAGCAGGTTCTCCACCGTGCCGCCCTCGCCCTGCAGGACCTGGATGACCTCGTAGGACAGCTTGTTGACGTCGTCCGGGGACAGCGCCTGGAACAGCGGCTTGAAGCCGTTGAACAACTGGGTCAGGTCCAGCGCGGGCCGGGTGCGCTCCAGCGGGATCACCCCGTCCGGGTCGAGCACGGCGTTCGGGTCGCCGCCCGCGCCCTGCCCGAGCGCGACGTAGCGCTGCCCGACCAGGTTGCGGAACTTGATCTGCGCGGTGACCGAGGCGGGCAGCCTGCGCCCGGCGGTCACCGAGAACCTGACCTCCGCCTGCTTGCGGTCGGCGATGGCGACCTCCTCCACCTGCCCGACCCGCACCCCGGAGATCCGGACGTCGTCACCGGGCAGCAGTTGCGTCGCGTCGGTGAAGCGGGCGGTGTAGGTGGTGGTGTCGGACAGGTCGATGTTGGCGATGCTCACCGCGAGCACGCCGGTGGCGGCCACCGTGACGACCATGAAGACCGCCAGCTTGACCAGCGGTGCGACGAGGCCCCTCACTTGAAGCTCACCTCCGTGCCGCGGTAGGCGGGGCCGAGCAGCAGCGCGCTCCAGCTCGGCACCTGTTCGGGCGCCACCCCCAGGTCGGGGGCGAGCAACTGGGCCAGGAAGTCCGCCTCCCCCGGCGAGTTCGCCAGGCCGAGGTCGCCGTCGGCCGGGGCGGACTGCGGGGTGGTGCCGCCGAGGTTGGCGGGCGGGTTGACCCCGTCCTGCTGCGAGCGGGCGACGGGCTTGGGCGAGGTGCCGTCCTGGATCTGGCCGTCCGGCGGGTTCTGCGGGAACGGCGTGGGGAACTGGGTGAAGTCGTAGCAGCGCGGGCCGCGGTCGTCTTCGTAGGCGGGCGTGTCCTTGCCGGGCTCGTACTTGCCGCGGTTGACCGTGACCTCGATGGTGGCGTGCAGGCCGGGCCGGTCGGTGCCCTTGCCGAACACCTTGTCCAGCGTGTCGACGTTGTCGGCCATCATCCCCAGCAGGCACGGGTACTCCGGGGAGTACCGGGCCAGCGCGTCCAGGGTGGGCCGCGAGCTGTCGGCGAGGCGGATCAGGTTGTCCCGGTTGATCCGCAGGAACGACTCCAGGTCCCGCGCGGCGGTGGTGGTCGTGGCGAACAGGCTGTCGAGGTTCGCGCGCTGCTCGGCGACGGTCCGCGAGGTGACGGTCAGGTCGGTGAGCGCCTGCACCAGGTCCGGCGCGGCGTCGCTGTAGGTGTCGGAGACGGTGGCCAACTGGACCAGGTCCTCGCGCAGCCGCGGCAGGTGCGGGTTCAGCTCGCCGACCAGCGAACCCAGGTCGGACAGGGTCTGCCCGAGGGCGTCGCCGCGGCCCGCGAGGGCGGTGGAGATGGCGGTGAGGGTACTGGAGAGCTTCTGCGGCTGCACCGCCTGCAACACCGGGAGCAGGCTCTCGAACGCCTGCTCCAGTTCGACGGCCGCGGTGGAGGTGTCCTGCCGGATGCGGTCGCCGCCGCGCAGCCGGGCGGCGGAGGCGCCGTCGGGGATCTGCAGGGAGACGTAGCGCTCGCCGAACAGCGTCTTGGGCAGGAACCGGGCGGAGACGTCGGCCGGGATGACGTCGATCTTGTCCGGGTCCAGCGCCAGGTCCAGCTCGGCGCCGTCGCGGGTCGGGGTGATGCCGCGGACCTCGCCGACGACCAGCCCGCGCACCTTCACGTCGGAGTGCACCGCGAGCTGGTTGCCGACCTTGTCGGTGGTCAGCGTGACCGAGGCGACCGGGGTGAACGCCTTGTTGTACATGGCGATGCTCAGCGCGACGAGCCCGGCGACGATCAGGATGAACGCCAGCCCGGACAACCTCCGCTTGATGAGCTTGCCCAACCCACCCCGGCTCGTGCTCTGCTGACTCATCCGGCGATCCTCACCGTCGTCGTGGTGCCCCAGATGGCGAAGCCGATGAAGAAGTTGACGATGGCGACGGTGACGATCGTGGTCCGCACCGCCCGCCCCACGGCGATCCCGACGCCCGCCGGGCCGCCACTGGCGTTGTAGCCGTAGTAGCAGTGCGACAGGATGATGATGATCGCGAAGATCAACACCTTGCCGAACGAGTAGAACACGTCCTCCGGCGGCAGGAAGAGGTTGAAGTAGTGGTCGTAGGTCCCGGCCGACTGCCCGTAGAAGTAGACGGTGATCGACCTCGACGCCAGGTACGACGTCAGCAGGCCGATGATGTAGAGCGGGATGACCGCGATGAACCCGGCGATGATCCGGGTGGTCACCAGGAACGGCAGGCTCGGGACCGCCATGACCTCCAACGCGTCGATCTCCTCGGAGATCCGCATCGCGCCGAGCTGCGCGGTGAACCCGGACCCCACCGTCGCCGACAGCGCCAGCCCGGCGACCAGCGGCGCGATCTCCCGGGTGTTGATGTAGGCGGAGGCGAAGCCGGAGAACGCGGCGGTGCCGATCTGGTCCAGCGCGGCGTAGCCCTGCAACCCGACGACCACCCCGGTGAACACGGTCAGCCCCACCATCACCCCGACGGTGCCGCCGATGACCGCCAGCGCGCCGGAGCCGAAGCTGACCTCGGCCAGCAGCCGCATCGTCTCCTTGGTGTAGCGGCGCAGCGCCCGCGGTATCCAGGCCAGCGCGCGCAGGTAGAACGAGAGCTGGTCGCCCAGCTCGTCGAGGACCCCCATCGGGCGGTCGTAGCCCCGCTTGGCGATCCGCTTCGCGGAATCGGCTGCCGAAGCCATGCTCAGCTCCCCTTCGCCGGGACGACCTGGAGGTACACCGCCGTCAGCACGAAGTTGACGAAGAACAGCAGGAGGAACGTGATGACCACGGACTGGTTCACCGCGTCACCCACCCCCTTCGGGCCGCCCTTGGGGTTGAGCCCCCGGTGGGCGGCCACGACCCCGGCGATGAACCCGAAGATCAGCGCCTTCAGCTCGCTGATCCACAGGTCCGAGAGCTGGGCCAGGGCGGAGAAGCTGGCCAGGTACGCGCCCGGCGTGCCGCCCTGGAGCACCACGTTGAAGAAGTAGCCGCCCATCACCCCGACCACGCTGACCAGCCCGTTGAGCAGGACGGCCACCAGCATCGCGGCGAGCACCCTGGGCACGACCAGGCGCTGCACGGCGGAGACGCCAAGCACCTCCATCGCGTCGATCTCCTCGCGGATGGTGCGCGAGCCGATGTCGGCGCAGATCGCCGACCCGCCCGCGCCCGCCACCAGCAGCGCGGTCACCAGCGGCGCCGCCTGCTGGATGATCGCCAGCACGCTCGCCGCGCCGGTGAACGACTGCGCGCCGAGCTGCACGATCAGCGTGCCGAGCTGCAACGCGATGATCGCGCCGAACGGGATGGCGACCAGCGCGGTCGGCAGGATCGTGACGCTGGCGATGAACCAGCACTGCTGGATGAACTCGCGGGCCTGGAACGGCCGCCGGAACGTGTTCACCACGACGTCGATGCCCAGCGCGCACAGCTTGCCCGTCTCGCGCAGCGCCCCGGCGCCGGGGAAGTCGCCGCGGGCGGCCCCGGTGGTCACGGGCGCCCGCCCCCCGGCCACCCCGGCTCGGGCACCCGGGCGATCTCCTGGGTGTCGTGCGGACCCGGCTGGGGCCGCGGCCGCGGCGACGGCTGCGCGACCGGCTGGGCGAAACCGGTGCGGGCGCCGCCGACGCCGTAGTGGCGCCGCTCGTCGTCGGTCAGCGAGGCGATGATGCCCTGCTGGGCCACCGGCGGCAGGGTGTGCAGGATCTTCATGACCCGGTCCTTGCGGCGGCGCTCGCCCTGCCGCGGCGGCAGCCCGGGGGTGGGCACGAGCTGCGGGACCACGCCGCGCATGTCCTCGCCCGCGGTGCCGTCGGCGTGCCCGGCCTCCACGTGCGCCTGCTCGCGGGCCATCTGCGCGGCGTCCTTCTCCTCGGACATGCCGATCGGCCCGAGCCTGCGGCCGTTGAGGAACTGCTCGACCACCGGTTCGTCGCTGGTCAGCAGCACCTCGCGCGGGCCGAACATGACCAGTTCCTTGCGGAAGAGCATCCCCAGGTTGTCCGGCACCGTGCGGGCCAGGTTGATGTTGTGGGTGACGATCAGGATCGTCGCGTCGATCTGGGCGTTGAGGTCGATGAGGAGCTGGCTCAGGTAGGCGGTGCGGACCGGGTCGAGCCCGGAGTCCGGCTCGTCGCACAGGATGATCTCGGGGTCGAGCACCAGCGCCCTGGCCAGGCCCGCGCGCTTGCGCATGCCGCCGGAGATCTCCCCGGGGAGCTTGCCCTCCGCGCCCTGCAGACCGGTGAGGTCCAGCTTCTCCAGCACGATCCGCTTGATCTCGGACTCGGACTTCTTGGTGTGCTCGCGCAGCGGGAAGGCGACGTTGTCGTAGAGGTTCATCGACCCGAACAGCGCGCCGTCCTGGAACAGGACGCCGAAGAGCTTGCGCGTCTCGTAGAGCTTCGCCTCGCTGCACGTGACGATGTCCACGCCGTTGATCACGCAGCTCCCCCGGTCCGGCTTGAGCAGGCCGATCATCGACTTGAGGAACACCGACTTGCCGGTGCCCGACGGGCCGAGCATCACCGACACCTCACCGGGGGGCAGCGTCAGCGACACGTCCCGCCAGATGGCCTGCTTGCCGAAGGACTTCGTCAGACCCTCGATGACCACCTCGGCGCTCATCGGACCTCCCCGAACCTGTGCTCCGCCGCCCGGCCGCCCGCCGAACCGCGTCAGTGGATGCAACGACGGCGGACCATCCTGGTTACTGCGGGAGTTACCGCCGAGTCGGAAAAGTACTCGGATGGCCCTTGTCCCGCTCGCGGAGGTTGTGCCGGAACGCAAAAAGGCCCGGCACCTGACGGTGCCGGGCCCTTCGGGCTGCTGCGCTGGACTACTTGACGGAGACCTTGGCGCCAGCGGCCTCGAGCTTCTCCTTGGCGGCCTCGGCGGCCTCCTTGTTGACCTTCTCCAGGAGGGCCTTCGGAGCGGCCTCGACCAGCTCCTTGGCCTCCTTCAGGCCCAGGCCCGAGACGACCTCGCGGACGACCTTGATGACCTGGATCTTCTTGTCACCGGCGGCCTCGATGATGACGTCGAACTCGTCCTGCTCCTCGGCGGCCTCGGCCGGGGCGGCACCCGGCGCGGCGGCGGCCACGGCGACGGGGGCGGCGGCGGTGACCTCGAAGGTCTCCTCGAACTGCTTCACGAAGGACGACAGCTCCAGGAGGGTCATCTCCTTGAAGACGTCGAGCAGCTCGTCGGTGCTGAGCTTCGCCATGGTGGCGTTCCTTTCACTAACACACCCGGTCGAACGGGCGCGATGTACTTACCGGGTGGGTGATCAGCTCTCGGCTGGGGCTTCGGCAGCCTCGGCGGCGGGCTCGCCCGCCGCCTTCTTCTCCTGCAGGGCGGCCGCGAGGCGCGCGACCTGCGAGGCGGGGGCCTGGAACAGGCCCGCTGCCTTGGACAGGTTGCCCTTCATCGCACCGGCCAGCTTGGCGAGGAGGACCTCGCGGCTGTCCAGGTCGGCGATCCGGGTGACCTCGTCCACGGACAGCGCGCGGCCGTCCATGTAGCCGCCCTTGACGACCAGGCCCTTGTTGTCCTTCGCGAAGTCGCGAATGGCCTTGGCCGCGTCGACCGGCTCACCGGTGACGAACGCGATGGCGGTCGGACCGACGAAGAGGGACTCGAGGCCCTCCACGCCCGCGTCCTCGGCCGCCCGCTTCACCAGGGTGTTCTTGGCGACGCGGTAGGACGAGCCGGAGCCGAGGGCGCGCCGCAGCGTGGTCAGCTGCGCCACGGTGAGGCCGCTGTACTCGGTCACGACGGCAGCCGAGCTGGTGCGGAACTTGTCCGCGATCTCGGCGACGGCGTTGACCTTGTCAGGCTTCGCCATGGGACGCCTCCTCTCGTGTGCATGGGGTTGCGCCGGCATCACGAGGGCCCTGGAACGCACGAACGCCCCGGCGCGGGAGCGGCACGGGGCGTGGCAGCGCGCGGGGCGCTGCGTCTTCCTCGTTCCCCCTGCGCGGGCCGCCCACATCCGGGGCCTTCGTCCTGCGCGGCCCTGGCGGGCAGCGCGGGAAACCAGCGGTCTTCGGTAGAACTCCCCGAAGAGTACGCGCCCGGCTGTCGACTCTCCAAATCGGGTCACGGCAGAATGGTCGACGTGGCCGACAACCAGCAGTCAGGACCCGGCGACCCCGAGTCGAGGCCGCCCGCCGTGCGCCCGCAGGCGCCGCCCCCGGCGACGCCGGGCGCGACCCCGCCCGCCCAGCCCCTGAGCGCGGAGGAAGCCGAGCGCTGGCGGCAGTTCCAGGAGTTCCAGCGCTTCCAGGAGTTCCGGGACTCCTCGCGGTTCGGCGAGGCCCCCGAACCGGACAGGCCGCGCCGCCGGGGCAGGCCGGTGTGGAAGAGGCTGCTGCTGTCCAAGTGGCTGCGCAGGCTGGCTTTCCTCCTGGTGGTGGTCCTGGCGGCGAACTGGGCCTACGAGAAGTACTTCGGCAACCCGGACGAGAGCCTCCCGGCCTCGGTGACCGGTGGCTTCAAGACCGAGCGCACGGTCCTGTTCGCCACCGACCCGAAGGAGGCCATCCGCGCCTTCTACGACAACGTCGCCCAGGAGACCCTCCCCGACGCCTGCACCCGGTTCGAGACCGAGGCGGTGGAGCGGTCGTTCGCGAACCACTTCAACGCCCCCGACTGCGCCACCGCGGTGCGGCGGCTGCACGCGGAGGTGACCGGCAAGAACGACTACGCCGAGGTGTACTTCCCCACCGGCGTCAGCCTCGCCCCGGGTCCGGACGGGACGGTGGTGGTCAGCTCCTGCGACCTGGAGGTCAGCGCGGGTCCCCGCCTCGGCCGCTTCACGATCAAGGTCATCGGGGGTTCGCGCGGCGACCAGTGGACCATCTCCCGGCACGAGCGCGAGACCTGCTGAGACGGGGCCCGACGACGGACGAGGGCGGCCCCGCCGAAGCGGGACCGCCCTCGTTCGTCGGGAGGGGAGGCTCAGACAGCCGCCTCGTCCTCCAGCAGGTTGCGGGTGCGCGACGGGTCGACCGGGATGCCGGGGCCCATCGTGGTGGAGAAGGTGATCTTCTTCAGGAAGCGGCCCTTCGCGGCCGACGGCTTGGCCCGCAGGACCTCGTCCAGCGCGGCGGCGTAGTTCTCGACCAGCTTCTCCTTGTCGAAGGAGACCTTGCCGATGACCAGGTGCAGGTTGGCCTGCTTGTCCACCCGGAAGTTGATCTTGCCGCCCTTGATCTCGTTGACGGCCTTGGTCACGTCCGGGGTGACGGTGCCGGTCTTCGGGTTCGGCATCAGGCCGCGCGGGCCCAGGATGCGGGCGATCCGGCCGACCTTGGCCATCTGGTCCGGGGTGGCGATCGCGGCGTCGAAGTCGAGCCAGCCGCCCTGAATCCGCTCGATCAGGTCCTCGGCGCCCACGGCGTCGGCACCGGCGGCCTCGGCCTCGGCGGCCTTGTCGCCGGTGGCGAAGACGATGACGCGGGCGGTCTTGCCGGTGCCGTGCGGCAGGTTGACCGTGCCGCGGACCATCTGGTCGGCCTTGCGGGGGTCCACGCCGAGCCGGATGGCGACCTCGACGGTCGCGTCCAGCTTCACCTTGGAGGTGTCCTTGGCGAGGTTGGCCGCCTCGAGCGGGCTGTAGAGCCGCTCGCGGTCGATCAGCTCCGCCGCCTGACGGTATGCCTTGCTGCGCTTTGCCATTGCTGTTCCTCTGGTAAGTCCTGGAGTGCGGTTCCGGTCAGGAAGGCGAACCGGCGTCCGCTGATCAGTTGTGGTGCGAGCCGCGCTCGGCCCTCCCACGTCGGTGCTGGTGGAGCTGGTCCTACTCGACCGTGATGCCCATCGAGCGGGCGGTGCCCGCGATGATCTTGGCGGCCTGGTCGATGTCGACCGCGTTCAGGTCGGCCTTCTTGGTCTCGGCGATCTCGCGCACCTGGTCCCAGGTCACCTTGGCGACCTTCTTGGTGTGCGGCTCCGGCGAGCCCTTCTCCACCCCGGCGGCCTTGAGCAGCAGCTTCGCCGCGGGCGGGGTCTTGAGCTTGAAGTCGAACGAGCGGTCCTCGAACACGGAGATCTCGACCGGCACGACCTGCCCGCGCTGCGACTCGGTCGCGGCGTTGTAGGCCTTGCAGAACTCCATGATGTTGACGCCGTGCTGGCCCAGCGCGGGGCCGACCGGCGGGGCCGGGTTGGCCAGGCCCGCCTTGATCTGCAGCTTGATGATCGCTGCGAGCTTCTTCTTCTTGGGTGGCATTTCCGTGCTTCCTGTTTCCATCGGGAGTGGCCAGGTACGGCCACAGGGTCCGCACCCGGCGAATGGCTGCGCCGGGTGCGGCCGTCCGTCCCCGCGGGCGGGGAGCGGATCAGATCTTGGAGACCTGGGTGAACGACAGCTCGACCGGGGTCTCCCGGCCGAAGATCGACACCAGGACCTTCAGCTTCTGCCCGTCGGCGTTGACCTCGCTGATCGTGGCGGGCAGCGTGGCGAACGGGCCGTCCATGACGGTGACCGACTCGCCGACCTCGAAGTCCACCTCGACCGCGGGACCGCGGGACGCGGTGCCCGAGGAGCCCTTGGCCTTGTCCGGCTTGGCCTCCTCGACCCGAGGGAGGAGGAACTTCAGCACCTCGTCGATGGTCAGCGGCGACGGCTTGGAGGTCGCGCCGACGAAACCGGTGACCCCGGGGGTGTTGCGGACCGCGGACCAGGAGGCGTCGTTGAGCTCCATCCGGACCAGGATGTAGCCGGGCAGCACCTTGCGCTGCACCTGCTTGCGCTGGCCATTCTTGATCTCGGTGACCTCTTCGGTCGGCACCTCGACCTGGAAGATGAACTCCTCCTGGTCGAGGGTCTGGATGCGGGTCTCGAGGTTGGTCTTGACCTTGTTCTCGTAACCCGCGTAGGAGTGCACGACGTACCAGTCGCCGGGGGCCGCGCGCAGCGCGTCGCGCATCTCGGCGACCGGGTCGGCGGGCGGGGCGTCGATCGGGGTCTCGTCGACCACCGCACCATCAGCGGCCTCGGTCTCGGCGGCCTCGGACTCGAGGTCCCCGGTGTCGGAGTCCCCGGTGTCGGAGTCCGCGTCGTCGGAGTCGTCCGCGTCGTCGGCGTCCGCGCTGTCGGCCTCGTCGGTGCCGTCGGCCTCATCGGCGCTGTCGGTCTCGGTGGAGTCCACCGCGTCCGCGTCGGACTCGGTGTCCTTGGCCGCGAAGACCTCGTCGTCGGTGAGGGCGGACAGGCCGCTCCCGTCGGCGGCGCCGTTCTCGGAGGTCACAGTTGGTCTCGCTTCCTTTCGTACATCACGTCCCCAGCCCGTTCCGACCGGCGCACCCAGCGGGCGCGGGCTCAGCCGAACAGCCAGAAAACGCCCTTGCCGAGGAGGAGGTCGAGGCCCGAGACCAGCGCCACCATGAAGGCGACGAACACCAGCACCACGGCGGTGTAGGTGATCAGTTGCTTGCGCGTGGGCCAGATGACCTTGCGCAGCTCGGAGACGACCTCGCGGAGGAACCGGGCGATGCGCGCGAAGAAGGACACCTTCTCGGCCTTGCGCTCCCGGCTGGGGGTCGCGCGGCCCTTCTTGTCCTTCGCGTCGGCCGCGTCGGTCTTGCCCGCGGGGCGGACCGCCTTGACCCGCTCGGTCTTGGGGTCGACGTCCTTGCCCGTGGAGGCAGCGGCGGCGGGCCGGGCGGTGCCGCGGCGTTCCCGCCGGGAAGCGGCGGTGGACGGACGAGAGGGGCGCTCCTGCCCCTCTTCCCGCTCCTTGTCCTCGGCCACGCCATCCTCCACTCGGTGTGTTCTGTTCGCCCGGGCCGGTCGAGTCGAGGACTCGGGCCGGACCGGGCGACAAACGCAGGGGCGACAGGAATCGAACCTGCAACCTGCGGTTTTGGAGACCGCTGCTCTGCCAATTGAGCTACGCCCCTGTGCAGCCTCGCGACTGCGTGGTGCGAACGCACCCGATCGACCCCCACCTTACCGCTCGCGCGGACCAGCGTGGGCGATCAAGCCGTCCCAAGCACGAGAGCATACGGTACCCGGGAGTGGGTCTCGCAACCGAGGCCCACATCCCGGGTGACCGGTGCTCTCAGCCCGCGGCGACCCGCAACGAGCGCAGCGCCTCGGCGAGGCGACCGACGCCCTCGGCGATCTGGTCGGCGCGCACCCCGGAGTAGGCCAGGCGCATGGTCGACGCGCCGCCCTCCAGCAGGAAGTCGGTGCCCTTGACGAAGGTCACCCCGCGCTCCTCGGCGGCGGGCAGCAGCCGCGCCACGTCGACGCCCTCGGGCAGCTCGACCCACATGAAGTAGCCGCCCTCGGGGGCGGTGAACTTCGCCTCCGGGAGCTGCTCGGCCAGCGCGGCGCACAGCGTCGCGACCCGCTCGGCCAGGGCCGCGTTGACCTTGGCGATCGACCGGTCGAGGCCGCCGTCGACGCAGAACTGGTAGACCACGGCCTGGGCGAACATGTTGGGCGAGATGTAGGTGTTGGTCGCCCGCGCCCGCACCCGCGCCACCAGCTCCTTGGGCCCGACGATGTAGCCGACGCGCACGCCGGGGGCCACCGTCTTGGAGAACGAGCTGGCGTAGACGACCCGACCGCGGCCCTCGTCCAGCTCCAGCATGGTCGGCAGCGGCTCACCGGCGAACCGGATCTGCGCGTACGGGTCGTCCTCGAACACGACGAAGTCGTACTGCTCGGCCAGCTCCAGCAGGCGCTTGCGCTTGGCCAGGCTCAGCGTGTAGCCGGCCGGGTTCTGGAAGTTGGGGATGATGTGCGCGAACGTCGGGCGCAGGCCCCCGTCGAGCAGGGCGGCCAGCTCCTCGGTGTCGATGCCGTCGAGGTCCAGCGCCACCGGCCGCACGTCGGCGCCGCGCTCGCGCAGGCCCAGCAGGGTGCGGTCGTAGGTGGGCCGCTCCACCACGACCGGGCTGCCGGAGACGACGAGCTGGTCGAACAGGAACGCGTCGGCCTGCATCGAGCCGTTGGTGACCAGCACCTGGTCCTCGGCCACGCCGTGCCGCTCGGCGAGCAGCTTGCGCAGCGGGGGGTAGCCGATCGCGGTGCCGTAGCCGAGGGCGCCGCCGGGGTCTTGGGTGAGCGCCGCGTCCGTGGCGGCCTTGAGGCCTGCCACGTCGATGATGTCGAGGGAGGGGGCGCCGCGGGCGAAGGAGATGAGGTCGGATGCCGTCACCCGGGCGAATGTAGTCCCGTCCCACCGGGGCTGGGCGAGTGGGCCGCATTACCCGACACACCCCCGGTTTGGCCAGCCCCGGACGACAAATGTTGCGGGCGTCCCCCTGGCGACCGGAGCAATTCCGGCGGCCGGGCAGGTGTCCGGCCGCCGGGGGCTCAGGGGCGGACGATCGCGATGGCCTTGCCGAGCACGGTCCGGCCGTCGAACCGGGCGGTGATGTCGATGCGCAGGTCGCCGTTGTCGAGCACCGCGCCGACCTTGGCGCTCAGCTCCACCAGGGCGCCCTTGTCGTCGTCCGGGACGACCACGGGCCGGGTGAACCGGGCGCTGTAGCTGACCAGCGTCCCCACCCGGGCCTCGGTGACGACGCGACCGGCGACGCCCATGGTCAGCATCCCGTGCGCGATGACGTCCGGGAGGCCGACCTCCTTGGCGAAGCGCTCGTTCCAGTGGATCGGGTTGTGGTCGAGCGCCGCGCCCGCGTACCGGACCAGGTCGGCCCTGGTCAGCCGGACCTGCAGCGGCGGCAGCTCGGCGCCCTTCTCCAGCGCGCTCACGAGTCGACTCCCGCGTCCCGCACGACCAACTGCGCCGTGCCGGTGACCCTGGGCTCGCCCGACTCGGTGGTGATCTCCGCCCGGAGCACGATGAAGTCGTTGCCCGCCCGGCTCATGATGCTCTGCACCGAACCCACCGCGACCAGCCGGTCCCCGGCCACGACGGGCCGGTGGTACTCGAAGCTCTGGTCCCCGTGCACCATCCGGCCGTAGTCGAGCCCCAGCTTGGGGTCGGACACGATGGTGTTGATGAGTTCGAGGTTCAGGATGGTGGTGAACGTCGGCGGTGCCACCACGTCCGGGAAGCCCGCGGCGCGCGCGGCCTCCGGGTCGCGGTGCACGGGATCGGTGTCGCCGATCGCGTCCACGAACTCCTTGATCTTCGCCCGCCCCACCTCGTACACGGGCGACGGCGGGTAGGTACGCCCCACAAACGACTGGTCGAGTGCCACGGGAGCACCTTAGTCAGGCGCGCTTGAAAACGACCAAAGCCGCCCTACCGAGGTAGGACGGCTCAGTCAGCCAACCAGGGGGCCCGTGGGGCCCGGTGGGTCAGCGGGTCTCCTTGTGCAGCTTGTGCGCGCCGCAGTTCGGGCAGAACTTCTTCATCTCCAGGCGGTCCGGGTCGTTGCGCCGGTTCTTCTTGGTGATGTAGTTGCGGTGCTTGCAGCTCTCACACGCGAGCGTGATCTTCGGCCGCACGTCAGTAGAAGCCACAGCGATGCCTTTCGTAACCGATGACCGCCCTGCGGGCGGGGAGGCCTGGCCCACGGCGTGGACCGGGTCTCAAGGATGCGAGGGGCGAACCCCTCGGTCTATCGCGTAGCGACGGCCGGACTTGAACCGGCGACACAACGATTATGAGCCGTTTGCTCTACCAACTGAGCTACGCCGCTATGACATGGTTCAAGCCGCGACACACCGCGAAAATTCCCGGTGCAACCGCGGCTTCAACCGTCGAGCCCCTTTACGGAATCGAACCGTAGACCTTCTCCTTACCATGGAGACGCTCTGCCGACTGAGCTAAAGGGGCTGGTCTGGCTCCTGCCGCCTGGTTTCCCTGGCGACGCGGGTAACCATACACAACGGTGTCGCAGGGTCAAAACCGGGGGGTCCCTTACGACAACAGGGTCAGTACGGTCTCGTCGCGCAAGCCCCTCGCCTGCGTCGTTCGGGCCTGGAGCCACGCCTCCAGCCTGCTCTCCGACAGCGGGCGGGAGATCAGGTAGCCCTGCGCCACGTCGCAGCCCATCGCGGCCAACTGGTCGCGGGCGGCGTCGTCCTCCACGCCCTCGGCCACCACGATCAGGCCCAGCGAGTGGCCCAGCTCGACGATGGAGCGGACCACGGCGAGGTCGCCGAGGTCGGTGCCCATGCCGAGCACGAAGCTCTTGTCGATCTTCACCTCGTCCACCGGGAGCTGGCGCAGGTAGGCCAGCGACGAGTAGCCGGTGCCGAAGTCGTCGACCGCCAGCGTCACGCCCAGGGTGTGCAACCGGCGCAGCACCGGCAGGGCGCGCTGCGGGTCGGCCATCACCCCGGACTCGGTCAGCTCCAGGGTCAGCAGCTCCGGCGGCACCTGGTGGCGCTCCAGCGCCTCGGCGACGCGGTCGGGGAAGTTCGGGTCGTCCAGGCTGCGCACCGACAGGTTCACCGCGGCGGCGATCCGCAGCCCGCGGTCGAGCCACTTGCGCACCCGGATCAGCGACTGGTCCATGACGAACCCGGTCAGCGCGTCCACCAGCCCGGCGGCCTCCACGGCGGGCACGAACTCGTCCGGGTCGAGCCTGCCGAACTCCGGGTGCCGCCAGCGCACCAGCGCCTCGACGCCGAGCACCTGGCGGCTCGGCAGCGCCACCTTCGGCTGGTAGTGCACCTTCACCTGGCCGGTCTCCAGCGCCTGGCGGAACTGGGTGACCAACTGGAAGCGGCGCAGGAAGATCTGGCCCATCGTGGGCAGGTAGACGCGCACGTTCTCGCCGCTGGAACGGGCCGCGCGCAGCGCCACGTCGGCGCGCTGCAACAGCGCGTCGACGTCGAGTTCGAGGGCGTCCTCCGCGTCGGTGCCGACCGTGCGCGGGGTGGAGTAGCCGACCACGGAGCTGGCCTCGACGG
The DNA here is from genome assembly GCF_000564855.1 of Actinokineospora spheciospongiae. Taxonomy (GTDB): domain Bacteria; phylum Actinomycetota; class Actinomycetes; order Mycobacteriales; family Pseudonocardiaceae; genus Actinokineospora; species Actinokineospora spheciospongiae. Next base: position 106,938 of record NZ_AYXG01000043.1, on the reverse strand, counting down.
TCAGCCGGTCGACCGGGTAGGAGGCGGCGAGCCCGGAGCGCAGCCGCTCGGCGACCCGGTGCGCCTCCTCGGGGGTGGTCTCGGCCAGCAGCACGGCGAACTGGCCGCCCTCCAGCCGGGCCAGCGCCACGTCCGGGCCGAGCGCGTCGCGCAGCCGCCTGCCCGCGGCCACCACCATCCGGTCGCTCCAGGCGTAGCCGAGGGCGTCGCTGACGGTGGAGAGCACGTCGAGGTCGATGCGCAGCACGACCGAGTCGGGGTGCTGGCGGATGGGCTCCCCGGCGGCGCGGCGAAAGCCGGGCCGGTTGAGCAGGCCGGTCAGCGGGTCGTGGTAGGCGTCGTGGCGCAGGGTGGCGAGCAGCCTGCGGTTGTCCATGGCGGTGGCGAGGTGGCTGGCCATGGTGCCGATGAGCCGGGTGTCGGCCTGGCCGAAGCCGCGCCACCGCGACAGCTTGTCGTGCGCCTCGACCACGCCGAGCAGGTGGCTGGCGCTGCGCAGCGGCACCACCAGCGCCTCCTCGGCGTCGCGGCGCAGCAGGGCGTGGCGCACCTCGGGGACCGCGTCGCCGCGGCGGAAGTGGCGCACGTGCGAGCCGGGCAGCCGCAGCAGCGCGTCCGCCTTGGGCCCGGTCGCCTCGAGGTCGTACATCTCGCCGGGCAGGTCGGTGCCGGAGACCACGGTGTGCAGCGGGAGCTGCGGGTCGAACCGCAGCCGCAGAACCACCCTGGCGGCGCCGAGCTGGTCCTTGATCCGCTCGGCGATGACCTGCCACTCGTCGGGGTCGGTCACCTCGGCGACCTCGTTCGGGTCGGCCAGCCCCATCGAGGGCTTCGCCGCGGCCTGGTGCCCGGAGCGGGCGACGATCAGGCTGACCTCCGAGAGCGCCTCCAGGTCCCGCTGCTCGCGCAGCAGCCCGGAGTAGGCGATGTAGAGCGCGGCCAGCCCGCCCATGGCCAGCACCAGCAGCGGCCACCCGGCCTCGGCGTGCATGACGACCTGGTAGCCGACGACGCCGGTGGAGGCGTTGACCAGGCCGAGGACCAGGGTGCGCAGGACGAGCCGGACCGCGGCGCCCAGCCGCATCCGGCGGCCGAGGACGCGCACGCAGACCAGGGCCAGCAGGGTGCTCGACAGCGGGGCGGCCAGCGCACCGGCGAGCACGCCGGTCCAGCTCGGCCCGACCCCGGCGAGCCAGCGGTTGACGAACCCGAACACGGCGAAGGCGCTGACGATCTCGAAGACCATGGCGCCCGCGTTGTAGAGGATGCGGTCCTGCACCCGGCGGACCAGCAGCGTGCCGACGCCCGCGACCAGGTGCGCGGCCAGCACCACCTCGAACGGGGCCACGAACAGCCCGATGACCAGGGGGATCTCGGAGAAGGAGATCGACCAGGACACGCCGCTGCGCACGTCGATGTTGATGCCGAGCTGCTCGGCGACCAGGAAGCCCAGCGCCAGCAGCAGCCCGATCCAGATCACCTGCGCCCCGCCGGAGGGCATCGACCACGGCGACACCAGCGCGGCCGCGACCAGGGAGGAGGTGAGGACCAGGACGGAGAAGACCAGGAACCGCCGATTCGGCGGGGGCTCCTCGGACGCCCACTGCTGCCCCTCGTCCGGGGTGTCGGCAGTGGTGCTCACCGCGGGCAGTTGGCCGGGAGCGGCCCCGCCATGGTGGTCCGACATTCAACCTCCTCGGACGGCCGGTGGATGGCCCTGCTGACCACCCCCGCGCATGGCGAGTCCCCCGACGGCGAGCCGACTGTACCCCGATCAGGCGAAACTGGCACGTGTGCTAGTTACTCGTGGACACCAAGTTCAGGCGTCCGCCCACCGCTCGACAGCCCGCCGAACCCGGTTTTCGCTCACCCCCGCAACACCACCGGACCACTGTCGAGCACTCCCGGCACGTTCTCGCGCCGCGGGGCACCCACCGGGCCACCAGCGACGACCGCCCGGCCCGCTCCCGCTCAAGTCCTGGCCCAGGCGCAGCGCGGAGATCCACTCCACGCACCCCCGGGGCCGCCGGGGACCCCGACCGACACGAGCCGCCTTCTCCGGTCGGGGTGCGGCGACAATCACCCCACTGGCGCAACGCCGTCCCAACGCAGAGACACCGAGCTCGTCCCCCGGCATCACCCACCCGAACGAGGAACCGTCCCGCCCCGATCGCGGCACGCCGGGCCGGTCGCTGCGCTTGGATGGCCGCGTGAGCCCCGCCGATCCCACCCCAGACCTCACCGCCGTCGCCGCCGTCGCCGACGAGCACGCCGCCCGCCTGGCGGACCTGGACCCGTTGCTGCCCGCGCCCCCGCCCCTGTCCCCCGGCGCGGGCAAGCTGATCACCGCCCCCGCGGGCGCGGCGATCGCCTGGTACCAGGAATCCGCGGTCGGCACGGCGGCGCGCACCTGGGACCCGGCGAAGCGGCACAACCTGGAGGTCCGCCTGGCGGGCGCGGACCGGGCCACCACCCTCGGCGCCCTCCTCGACACCTGGTTCGACCTCCTGCACGGCGCCACCACCCCCGGCGACACCGACTCGGCGGCGGTCCTGGAACTCCCCAGCCGCGACACCGAGGCGGTCCTGGCCCTGGTCCACCGTGGCTTCGCCCCGGTCAGCACCATCGCCGCCCGCACCGCGGGCCGTCCCGGCCCGACCCCGCTGACGGACGCCACCATCCGCCCCGCCACCCCGGACGACCTCGACACCCTCGTGGCCCTCAACCTGGAGGTCGTCGAGTACGACGCCCCCTTCGGGAAGGTCACCCCCCGCGAGGACACCGCCGAGGCCCTGCGCAACCAGTTGGTGTTCCTCCTGGGGGAGCCCCGGCCCGCGGTGTGGGTGGCCGTGCGCGGCGACCGCGTCCTCGGCCACGTCCACCTCCAGCTCCCACCCACCTCGCGGTGGGCCCGCCGCTACACCTCGGCGCCGGAGGTGGCCTACCTGGCCAGCCTCGGCGTCACCGCGGCCGAGCGCGGCACCGGGATCGGCTCGGCCCTCGCCGCGCACGCCCACCGGGTCCTCGACGACGAGGGCATCCCGGTGACCCTCCTGCACCACGCCCTGCCCAACCCCCGCTCCACGCCGTTCTGGTACTCCCACGGCTACCGCCCGCTGTGGACGATGTGGCTGCGCCGCCCGGTCCGCCGCTGACCGGTCCTCAGGCCCGTTCCAGCAGCGTCAACGGCTGCCCCAGGAACCGGCCCAGCTCCCCCGTCTCCACCCGCAGCAGCGACCCCACCCCGCGCGGCAGGATCGCGAACGGCGCCACCCGCACCTCGTCGCCCTCCAGCCCCCACGTCCCCACCGCGGCCCCGTCCACCAAGACGACCGGGTTCACCACCCCGTCGCCCTCCTGCACGCGCCCCTCGAACCCCGAGGGCACCACGAACGCCCGCGACCGGTACGCCGACAGGTACGGGTCCGAGTGCCCCAGCAGCCGCGCGGTCCGCGGCGGCTCCGGCCGCGCGGCGGGCGGGTACAGCCCGGCGAACGCCGCCTTGGCCTTGCCGGTGGGCAGCCCGGACCAGGTGGCGAAGTCCTCCCACCCGGCGGGCGCGTGCCCGTCGAGGTAGCGCAGGGCGAGCCGGTTCAGCAGCACCGCCTCGTCCTCGACCACCGGTTCCGCGCGCAGGAACGTCGGCTCCCCGTCCCGGTCGGCGACCCGGACGACCTCCCCGGCCATCGCCGCGTGCGCGACCAACTGCGCGAAGGCCCGGCTGTCGTCCAGCGCCATCCCCGCCGCGGCCAGGTCGGCCAGCAGTTCCGGGCGCGTGCGCGGGACCACCGCGGCCTCGGCGATCACCTTCGTGCCGTGCGCGACCCTGGCGTCGTCGAGCCCGAGCCGGTGCCTGCGCTCCCGCAGCCCGTGCGCGGCCCGCGGCCCCAGCAGGGCGACCAGCCAGCCCGCGTCCGCCGCGGCGACCAGGTGCAGGGCGCCGCGCATCGCCCAGGTCCGCACCACGGAACCGGAGGTGATCGCGTCGTCCACGTCGGCGAGCACCAACCCGTCCGTGCGGGCGCGGACGGCCAGGGCGGCGGCGAACACGTCGCGGGCGGGCACGCCCACCACCCGCCGGACGGCGTCGGCGACGGCCTTCGGGCGGGGACCGGCGAGGCCCTGGGACACGGTCCGCGAGACGAGGTCGAGGTCCATCGTCAGCGGGCGAAGAGCTGGTCGCGGTCGGCGAAGGCCTTGAACTCCAGGGCGTTGCCCGCCGGGTCGCGCAGGAACATGGTCCACTGCTCACCGGGCTGCCCGGGGAAGCGCACGTGCGGCTCGATGACGAACTCGGTCCCGGCCGCGCGCAGGCGCCCGGCCAGGGCCTGGAAGTCGGGGACGTCGAGGACCAGGCCGAAGTGCGGGACCGGGACCCCGTGGCCGTCGACGGCGTTGACGGCCGCGTCGCCGCGCCCGCCCGGGGCGAGGTGGGTGACCAACTGGTGGCCCCCCAGGTCCCAGTCCACCCAGGTGTCGGCCTCCCGCCCCCGCGGGCACCCGATCAGCTCGCCGTAGAAGCGGCGGGCGGCGTCGAGGTCGTCGACCGGGATGGCGAGGTGGAAGGCGGTGCTCATGGCCGCACGGTAGCGCGGGCGGGGAGATTCCCGCCGGGCACGGCAACCTTCCGGGCGACCGGGCGGTCTGGGGAGTGGATCGGGAGGTAAGACGTGCCGGGTGACCCGGACTTCGACGCGTTCGTCCGCGAGCGGTACGACCAACTGCTGCGCTACGCCCTGATGCTCGCCGGACGCCGGACCGACGCGGAGGAGATCGTGCAGGAGGCGCTGCTGCGCTGCCTGGCCCGGTGGCGCCGGGTGCCCGCGGACAACGCGGTCGCCTACGCGCGCAAGGCCGTCTACCACGAGTTCCTGCGGACCGTCCGGCGCAAGCCGCCGGTGCCGCTGGCGGAGTACGCCGAGCAGTTGGACGTGGCGGACTTCTCCCGGGCGGTCGACAACCGCCACCACGTGCTGGCGGTGCTGCAACAGCTCCCCGCCCGGCAGCGGGCGGCGGTCGTGTGCCGGGTGGTCCTGGACATGACCGAGGCGCAGGCCGCCAGGGAACTGGGCTGTGCCGTGGGCACGGTGAAGTCGCTGACCAGCAGAGGGCTGGCCAGGGTGCGCGAGCTGTGGGGGGCCGACGAGCCCGCCGCGCCGGGGAGGAGGAGGCCGTGATCGCGGGAGGACAGGACGAGACCCACCGGACGGCCACCCGACTCCGGCGCGAACTCGACGCGGTCGAGGTCCACGGGGACGGCGCCGCGGTCGACGGGGTGCTGCGGCGGCTGCACCAGCGCAGGCACGCCCAGCGGCGGCAGCGCGCGCTGGTGTCGGTCACCGCGGCGGTGGTGGCACTGGCACTGGTGGTGGGCGGGTTCGCGGCCCGGGACCGGGGCACGGAGGTACCCCCCGCCGCCCCGGTCACCGAGTGGACCCCGCGCGGCAACCTCATCGGCGATGAGGAGCTGGCCGACCGGGCCCGCGCGGCCTGGCCGGAGGGCGGGGCGTCGCGGGTGGTCTACGCGGGCACCTCACCCAACCGGGCCGCGTCGCTGGTGGTGGTCGTCCTGGTCGCGGTGGACCCCGGCGGCGGAGAACGGGTGGGCTTCGCCACCAGCCCACTCGACGTCCAAGGCACCCCCGACCCGTCGCGGCTGGTGCTGCGCGCCACCGCACCGGTGGCCCGCGGCCAGCGCGCGGTCGGCTTCGTGTCCGCCACGGCCCTGCCCGGGGACGAGGTGCCCGCGGGCGGCGGCTCCATCGGCTTCGCCCTGGCCGAACCGGGAGCGCGGGACGTCACCCTGCACACGTCCGTCCTCGACGACCAAGTGGCGACGCCGTCGGTGGAACCCGGGGTGACCTGGGCGCTGTTCCAGACCGGGGCGGGCGCGTGGAACACGGTGGCCCTGGTGGGTGCGGTGCCGGTGCCGGTCACCGCGGGCGTGGCGGACCCACAGGTCACGGTCACCACGCTGACCCGCACCAGCGACCTGCTGAGCGTCCCGGACGCGGGCCGCACCAGCCTGCTGGCCAGCCCCGAAGGCCTCCTCGGCGTGGTCGCCCCGGACGGGACGGTCACCACGGACCTGGGCGCGGTCCCCGACCTCCCGGTCGCGGTGGCCATCACCGGCACCCCCGGCACCCTCACCACGCTCGACGACACCACGGTTGTCTTCACGCCCAAGGGCAGGACCAAACCCTCCCCCGGCAACCGCATCACCCTCGCCGACCCGGACCACCCCGAGGTCCTGATCAACGTCGGCGTGGTCACCGAGGTGGAACCGGTGGTCCGAGTCCGCCGGTCCGCCACCCCGGACACGGCCACCACCGTCCTGCGGGTGGACGGCCTGTGAAGCCCACCTCCAGGACGAGGACGGGGCGGTTGTCGCCGCCCCGTCCTCGGACCAGGGGGTCAGATGGGCGAGGTCCAACCGTTGCCCCACACCCGGGCACCGAGGTTCCAGTCCTTGTAGATGCGGAAGTAGTGCTCGTGCCCGGAGGACAGGCCCGACCAGCAGTAGCCGTAGTAGCCGCCGTTGAGCGAGTACCGGGCGGTGAGGCCCTTCTTGGTGTCGGTGCCGTAGGCGTCCCACATCTCGACCTTCACCTCCCGCTGGTAGTAGCTCGGGTCAGCGCTCCCGGTCCCCCGCAGGCTCACGCACGCCCGCCCCAGAACAGGCCAGAAGGTCCGCGAGGCAAGGCTGACGGTGAAGTCGAAGTTGAAGTTGAACGGCAGGAACGCCGCCTGCACCCCCACCTCCCCAGTCGCCCGATCCGCCCCGGTGTCCGGCACCAACTCCACCTTCACCGCCCCCGAAGGCGGCTCCCCCTCCACCACCCGGGCGACGACCTCCCCCTCCCGCTTGCCCTTGTCCTTGTCCGCCGAAGCCGAAGCACCCACCCCGGAGCCCCCCAACACCGCGACAACCGCGAATACCGCACCCACACGTCTTTTCCACGCCATCTCAGCAAACCCCCTGCGTAGGACCAATCGGTTCGGAGCCGAAAACTAACCACCCCCACCCCTCCCGACGTCCCTCTTGCGGGTGATCCACCCTCGACTTCACCGGCTTACCAGCAGAGATCCATCAAACGCGCCACCGCGCTACCACAGAAAGCCCAACCACCCCCCACCATTCGGCAGCACACCCGAATTCGATCGATTGTTCCCATGCTTTCCGCAGCCCAGCCAGCCGCGGAAAGGGCAGTCCCCAACGCCGCGGGGACCGGCCGCACCACAGGGGGCGCGGCCGGCCCCCGCCCGAAACCCCGAGCACGCATTCCCGCATCGGCAATGCTGACCACACGGCCGCCGGTGCCGAATACGACATCAGCGCAATTGCCCGGCAAGCCGAACCCGGCATTCACAGGAGACACGGGACCTGATGAGGCGGGAGACCGTTAGCAAACAGCGAACGCACCCACGACTGCCAACGCGTGACCGGCCCGGCGTCTGCGGGAGACACGTGGCCTGGGCAGGTGGACACTGGGGCACATGAGCGAACAGCGAACGCTGACCGCAGCAGTGCACCAGCAAGAGGACTGGTTCATCGCCCAATGCCTGGAGGTGGACGTTGCCAGCCAGGGCCAATCGATCCAAGAGGCCCTGGCCAACCTCCGCGAAGCCGTTGAACTGTACTTCGCGGAGGTTCCCGAGGCGGAGGTCACCACTACGCCCCTGGTCACCTCGTTCCAGATCCCAGCCACCGCCGCGTGAGTTCAGCCCTGTCCAACCTCTCGGTCAAGAAGGTGATCCGCGCGCTCGATGCCGTCGGCTTCGATTTCACCCGCACCAAAGGCAGCCATGCCGTCCACCGCAACGCCGACGGACGCACCGTGACCATCCCGTGCACGGCACAGTGAAGCGCGGCGCCCTCGCCTCCACCATCCGCCGAGCGGGATTGACACCGGCGGAGTTCTTGGCGCTGCTCCAACAGAAGACCAAACCGCAACAAAGGCCCGTGTTCTCGCAGTGAGAACACGGGCCTTGCTGTGGCGGGTAGAGGATTCGAACCTCTGTAGCTTTCGCGACGGATTTACAGTCCGCTCCCATTGGCCGCTCGGGCAACCCGCCGGGTGTCCACCACTGTGGACGACGGAGACCTTACCCAATGCCCCCGGGGCTCCGCCAACGGGTACCCCCTGACGCGCGGGGGTGGGGGTGGGGCGGGCGGCGGTAGCATCCACGGGACCCCAGTGAGCCCTGAACGCGGAGGTGCGAGACACGTGGCGGACCCGTCATTCGACGTGGTGAGCAAGGTTGACCGGCAAGAGGTGGACAACGCGCTCAACCAGGCGGCCAAGGAGTTGGCGAACCGCTTCGACTTCCGCGGTACTGGGGCGGAGGTGAGCTGGGCCGGGGACGAGGCGATCACCATCAAGGCCGAGACCAAGGAGCGGTGCACCGCCGCCATCGAGGTGTTCAAGGAGAAGCTGGTCAAGCGCAACGTCTCCCAGAAGGCCTTCGACGTGGGTGAGCCCACGCTGTCGGGGAAGACGTACCGGGTGACCGGGACGCTGGTGCAGGGCATCAGCAGCGAGAAGGCCAAGGAGATCGGCAAGAAGATCCGCGAGGAGGCCCCCAAGGGCGTCCAGGCGCAGATCCAGGGCGACCAGCTACGCGTCTCGGCCAAGAAGAAGGACCACCTGCAGGAGGTCATCGCCCTGCTCAAGGCGAGCGACTTCGGCATCGCGCTCCAGTTCACGAACTACCGCTGACCGGCGGCCACCGCATCTCGGCTGTCGCCGCATCTCGGGGGGCGGCCACCGCATCTCGACGGCGGGGGCTGCGTCTCGAGGAGGGTGCCACGCCTCGTCGGTGGGCACCGCGTCTTGACGATGGGCATCGCATCTCGGTGGCGGGCACGGCGTCTCGAGGGCGGGCACGGCGTCTTGACGGCGGGCACCGCATCTCGGTGGCGGGCACGGCGTCTCGAGGGCGGGCACGGCGTCTCGAGGGCGGGCACGGCGTCTCGAGGGCGGGTGCCGGGGCTTGGCGGCGGGGGTGCGGTGGTGGGGCCGAGTGGGCGTCCGGCGGGCCGCGAGTGGCGGCGGGCAGGGTTGCGCAATCGGGAGCAGTGGTGGCGCTCGGGGCGCGGCAGGGTGGCGGGACGAACCGGGCGAGGAGCCCCGGTCGGTCGCGGTAGCCTCGACTCCGAGGGATCGGGGGCCGGGGGGCGTGCGGGACCGGTCAGATCAAGGACTTACGACAGGAGCCGTGATGAAGGGCATCGTTCTCGCCGGGGGTAGTGGGACCCGGTTGCACCCCATCACCCAGGCGGTGTCGAAGCAGTTGCTGCCGGTGTACGACAAGCCGATGATCTACTACCCGGTGTCGGTGCTGATGCTGGCCGGGATTCGGGACATCCTGATCATCTCGACGCCGACCGACCTGCCGAACTTCCAGCGGTTGCTGGGGGACGGGTCGCAGTTCGGGGTGCGCTTCAGCTACGCCGAGCAGGCGGCGCCGAATGGGCTGGCCGAGGCCTTCATCATCGGTGAGGAGTTCATCGGGGCCGACGACGTGGCGCTGGTGCTCGGGGACAACATCTTCTTCGGGGTGGGCTTCTCGCACCTGATGAAGGCCCACGTCTCCGACATCGACGGCGCGGTGCTGTTCGGCTACCCGGTCAAGGACCCCGAGCGCTACGGCGTCGGCGAGGTCGACGAGAACGGGATGCTGGTCTCCATCGAGGAGAAGCCGCTCGAGCCGAAGTCGAACCGGGCGATCACCGGGCTCTACTTCTACGACAACGACGTGGTGAAGATCGCCAAAGGGCTGGAGCCCTCCCCGCGCGGCGAGCTGGAGATCACCGACGTGAACCTGGAGTACCTGCGGCAGGGGCGGGCCCGGCTGCTGGACCTGGGCCGCGGGTTCGCCTGGCTGGACACCGGCACGCACGACTCGCTGCTGGAGGCCGGGCAGTTCGTGCAGGTGTTGGAGCACCGGACCGGGGTTCGGCTCGCCTGCCTGGAGGAGATCGCGCTGGACCGCGGGTTCATCTCCGCCGACGAGGCGTACGCGCTGGGCGCGAAGCTGGCGAAGTCCGGTTACGGCCAGTACGTGATGCAGTTGGCCAAGGCCGCGGGCGCCACCGGCTGACCATCGGGCTCCCCGGGTTCGCTCAGAACTTGGGGAGCCTGATGTCGACGCTTCCGAGGTAGTCGGCGATGGTGCCGACCGGGAAGTCGGCCAGGCGTTCAGGGGTCAGCGTTCGGAGGAGTTCCGCCCAGTATGGGGTCCGGTCGTTCTCGACCTCGGAGAGCAACCGGTCGAACACCTCCCGGTAGTGGTGGTACGCCAGCATCATGGGCAGGGGCGAGGGCGGGTTCAGCAGCGGCAACCGCAGGAGCCAGCGGAGATAGCGTTCGACGAACTTCGGTTCCCAGTCGCCGCAGCGCACGGCCAGCACGCCGTAGGCGAGGTTGGCGACCTCCGCCATTTCCTGCACCTCGATCCAATCCGGCGGAGTCAGGAAACCATAGGCCAACGAGTCGGGTTGGACGAGCAGTGCGGTCAGCCAGCCCGAGCAGTGGACCGCCCAGTCATTTCCCCTGCCGAATCCGCTGTAGTGCCGGTCGAGGACGACCGCAACGCTGAACTGTTCCAGGACCGCACGGCGGCCTCGCAGGTGTTGCGCGTCGAGGAGGTCCAAGCCGGTGGTGGACGCGCCCGGTGAGGAGCGGATTTTGCCGCCCGCGAAGTTGAACACGCCGAACAGCGAGCGGTAGCCATCGCTGTCCAAGCCCGCGGCCCAGAGGTCGGCCAAGGCGATCCACCGGCTGTCCGTTTCGTCCTGCGGCCACACGGTCTCCGGGTCGATCGGAGCGATGGTGGCGCGGAGCAGGAACAGGTTGGCCGAGTACGCCGCGCTGGCGCGGATGTGGTCAGCGGGGAGGGGGCGGTACTCGGGGTGGCGGTTCCCGGGTGGGCGGTGCGTGGGGAGCAGGAGGTCTAGGGCCGCCGCGATGTCGTTGGCTTCGTCGCCCAGGGTGTCGAACAGTTGGGTGATGAAGGCCAGCACCGGGCGTTGGGTGGTGAGGGGTTGGTACGACAGCAGGGTGAACAGCAGGTCGTCGTCGGGGTGGCGGCGTTTGCGGCGGGCGAAGGTTCCTTCGGCCAGGTCGCGGAGGACGTCGACGACGCGGGCTGCCACCAGGTACTCGTTGAAGGTGGCGTGCAGGAACTCGTAGCTGCGGTGGACGGTTCCTGTGGTCGCCTCGGCGGAGTGGACGAAGAAGAACTCGCCCAGGAGTTTGCCGCCGTCCGGGACTTGTTCGCCCAGGGCCAGTAGGTCTGCGGTGAGTTCTGCTTCGGTGATGGACTGGCGGCCTCGGTTGAACATGCCCAGGGCCGCAACGGAAAGCCGGGTCAACTGGGTTTCCACGGCCTCCTCGAACTCCGCGTCCGGGAGGACTCGGCCCGCCTGCTTGGTGACCTCGCGGCGGGCGTAGGTGTCGAACAGGCGGCCGTACAGTTCGGACTCCGACAGGTCCTCCACCGGGCCCACCGCCGGGTCGGTGAAGTACAGCGTCAGCATCAGCAGCAGGAGCGGCTGGCGGGCCAGTTCTCCTTGCGCCTTGGCGGTTTCCGCGTCCATCGGGCGGGTGTTGTGCTGGTTCCACGCCGACACCCAGCGGTCGATCTGGGCGTCGTCGAACTCCTCCAGTTTGACCACGGGGGTTGCGTCCGGGAGGCGGACCCGTTCGGCCACCAGGGTTCGGGAGGTGACGACCACCGCGACCGGGCGGCCCATGGCGGCTTCGCGGCGCTGGAACTCGACCACGTCGGTGAGGTAGCCGCCTCGGTCGTTCGTGGTGGCCTGGAGGAGTTCGTCGAGACCGTCCAAGAGGACCACGCGGACGGTGTCGGCACTCTGGTCGGCGAGGGCGGACCAGTCGACGCGGCCGTGGGTGGACTGGGCGAGGGCTTCGCGGATCTGGTCGGCGATGTGGGCGTCCGCGTCGACTCGGCGCAGGGGGACTCGGATGACCGTGTACGTCGAGTCCGGGAGGCGGGCGGCGAGGACCTTGGTGAGCAGGGACTTGCCTGCGCCGGGGTGGCCCAGGAGCAGCAGTGGGCGTTTGGTGGCCTCGCCGGTGAGGAAGTGGCGGGCGAGGACCAGGTCCAGGTCTTCGCCCAGGGAGATTTCCTGCCACCACTGCTCGTCGCCGAGGCGGGAGCCGCGGCTGGCGTACCAGGCGCGGAAGCGGGGGGTGATGAAGATGTCCGAGACCGCCGGGAAGACCGCGTCGGTGCCGTAGCCGTCGGTGTCCACGTCGATGATCGGGCGGTCGAGTTCGGCTCGGTTGATCGCTCGGACGGTGTCGCGGAGGTCGCGGGGCTGGGCGGCGACGGGGGTGGTGAGCAGGGATTCCAAGCGGGCCAGGGCGGAGCGGGTGGCGGCGTGTTCGCCGAGGTCGGACCAGACCTTGAACTCGGGGACTGTGGCGGCGAGGATCAGGTAGGAGTCGCGGTAGGCGGATTCGACCAGGGCGAGCAGTTGGGGGATCTGGCGGGGGCTGGCGTCGAGGTCGAGGCCGTCGAGGAAGTGGAAGACCTCGTTCAGCAGGCTCATCGCCCAGGAGCGGACCACGGCGGTGTTCTCGTGGAAGCCTCGGACCAGGGACGGGGTGGGCACGTCCGCGGCGTAGAGGGCGCGGACCAGGGACTCGCCCTTGTCCGCCCAGTTCGCGGTGAGGATGCCGAGCTTTTCCGGGTCGGTGAGGTTGGACTCCGGGTAGGCCGCGTGGACGGTGTCGAAGACGGCTGCCGTGGCGATGGTGGTGTGCGCGGCGATGACCAACTGGTGGCGGTCCAGGCCGCCGGTGCGGGTCAGGCGGTCGGACACCGCGTCCAGCGCCTGCCTGGTCAGTGCGGTGGCCTCGTTCTTCTGGTCGACCCAGCCGAACAGGGCCGTGATCGGGGGGATGCCGCCCGCCGCCAGGACCACGCCGCCGAGCAGGCCGTTGAGGCGGGTCAGCCAGGGGCGGTCGTGGTGGCCGAGGATCTGCAGGGCGCCGCGGAAGGTGATCGGCGGGTCTCGTCGCACGTGGCTCAGGTTAGAGGGCGGGCGGGCGGAAATCCCGGGAGTGGATCAGAAGTCCGGGAGGGCCAGGCGTTCCAGGCGGGCGATGCGGTCGGCGATGGGCGGGTGGGTGGAGAACCGCTTGGAGAGGCCGTCGCCGGGGCGGAAGGGGTTGGCGATCATCAGGTGGGACTGGGAGACCAGGGCGGGTTCGGGGGCCAGCGGGGTCACCTGGGTGCCCGCGTCCAGCTTGCGCAGGGCGTTGGCCAGGCCGATCGGGTCGCCGGTCAGCTCCGCGGCGGAGGCGTCGGCCTGGTACTCGCGGGAGCGGCTGACGGCCAGTTGGACGATGGTGGCGGCGATCGGGCCGAGGACGGCCACCAGCAGGAGCATCAGCGGGTTGTTGTCCTCGTCGTCGTCATCGCCGAAGAGGCCGGTGAGCAGGGCGAGGCTCGCGACCACGCTGACCGCGCCTGCCAGGGCGCCCGCCACACCGCTGACGAGGGTGTCGCGGTTGCGGACGTGCGACAGCTCGTGGGCGAGGACGCCGCGCAGTTCACGCTCGCTCATCAGGTCGAGCAGGCCGGTGGTGCAGCAGATGGCCGCGTTCCTGGGGTTGCGGCCGGTGGCGAAGGCGTTCGGGGCCTGGGTGGGGCTGAGGTAGAGCCGGGGCATGGGCTGGCGGGCGGCGGTGGCCAGTTCGCGGACGATCCGGTACAGCGCGGGCTGCTCGGCCTGGGAGACCGGTCGGGCGCGCATCGCGCGCAGCGCCAGCCGGTCGGAGTTGAAGAACGCGTAGGCGTTGACCACGAGCGCCACGCCGAGGCCGATCAGCAGGGCCGTGGCGCCGAACAGGGAGCTGACCAGGACGATCAGCGCGCTGAGGCCGGCGAGGAGCAGCGCGGTCTTGACCGCGTTGGCGTGGCGGTGCACGGCGCGCTCCTCCCCGGTGTGAAGTCGTTGTTCGGTCCGGAAGGTCAAACGCGGGCCGGGGGCGAGAAGTTCCAACCGGACACTGAGTCAGTTGCCACTCTCGCCCGACCGCCAGTACGTGGTGGGGCGGACCTGCTTGCGCGGGAAACCGCGCTCCTCCAACAGGTGCGCGCGCACGGCCACCATGGCCGCGCGCTCCCCCGCCAGCCACACCTCGGGGGTGCCCCCGGGCAGGTCGGCGGCGCGGATCGCGTCGACGAGGACCGTGCTCTCGCCCGCGGGGGCGTCGCGGTGCAGCCAGGTGACGCCGGGGATGTCCTGCTCCTCGGCGGCGTCGGCGACCTCGACGAACGCGCGCACGGGGGCGGTGACGGCGGTGAGGATGTTGGCGATGGCGGGCAGCGCGGTCTCGTCGCCCGCCAGCAGGTACCAGTCGGCCGCCGGGTCGGGCTGGTAGGCGGGTGAGGGGCCGACGAAGACCACGTCGTCGCCGACCTCGACCCGCGACGCCCAGGCCGAGGCCGGACCGGAGTCGCCGTGCAGGACGAAGTCGAAGTCGACCTCGTCGGTGGCCGGGTCGTGGCGGCGGATGGTGTACGTCCTGGTCAGCGGGCGGACCTTGGACCACAGGCCGCGCGCGGACTCCAGCGTCAGCGGCTCGGGCAACTCGGTGCCCTCCGGGTAGAAGTACAGCATCACGTTCTGGTCGGTGCCCGCCCCGGCGAGGTCGGCCAGCGACGGGTCCTGGACGGTCACCCTGGCCAGGCGCGGGGTGACCCGCTGGACGCGGACCACCGGCACGCGCCAGAGCCGGGTCTCCTGCCTGCGCGAGCGGCGGCGGGGCGGGGTGTCGGGGTTCGTGCTCATCGCGGCCCATCCTCACCCTCGTGGCGGGTGGTCGCCAAACCGGCCGCTGTTACTGTTCGTTCGAACGAACAGGAGGCGGCGATGACGACGACACCGGATCTGCGGTTCGCCGGGCTGGTGGCGACCGCGCAAGCGCTTGCCGACGGCGCGGTCACCTCGGTCGAGCTGGTCGACCGGGCCCTGGCGGAGATCGAGGACACCCGGTCGACGCTCAACGCGTTCCGGTTCGTGCGCGACCGGGAGGCGCGCGCCGAGGCCCGCGCGGCCGACCAGCGGCTGCGCGACGGCGAGCGGCTGCCGCTGCTGGGCGTGCCGATCGCGATCAAGGACGACGTGGACCTCGCCGGGGCGCCGACGGCGTTCGGCTGCGCGGGCGAGTTCCCGGTCAAGACCGCCGACTGCGAGCTGGTCCGGCTGCTCAAGGCCTCCGGCGCGGTCGTCGTGGGCAAGACGAACACCCCGGAGTTCGGCCAGTGGCCGATCACCGAGGGCAGCGCGTTCGGGGTGACCCGCAACCCCTGGCGGCTCGACCACAGCCCGGGCGGGTCCTCCGGCGGGTCCGCGGCGGCGGTCGCGGCGGGTGTGGTGCCCGCGGCGGTCGGGTCGGACGGGGCCGGGTCGGTGCGCATCCCGGCCGCGTGGACGCACCTGGTGGGCGTCAAGCCGCAGCGCGGGCGCTTTTCCCCGCTGCCGGAGAAGGAGTTGTTCAACGGCATCACCACCAGTGGCGTGCTGGCCCGCTCGGTGGGGGACGCGGCGCTGCTGTTCGACGTGCTGGCCGACACCGGCACCGCGCACCAGGACGCCGCGCGGACCACGCCGAGGCGGCTGCGGATCGCGCTGTCGCTGCGCCCGGCGTTCACCGGGCTGCCGGTGGCGCTGGACCCGCAGGTGCGGGCGGCGGTCGTGCGGCTGGCCAGGGTGCTGCACGGGCTGGGCCACGAGATCGTGCTCGCCGACCCCGCCTACGGCCTGATCGGCCTGAACTTCCTGCCGCGCTCGCTGGGCGGGCTCAACGACTGGCACGGCCGGGTGCCGGACCCGGCGCTGCTGGACCGGCGCACCCGGGACAACGGCCGGATGGGTGGACTGCTCCGCGGCCGGGCGCTGGCCGCCGCGCACGCCACCCTGGGCCTGTTCCACAGGCGGGTCGGCCGGATCTTCGACCGGGCCGACGTGGTGCTCACCCCGACCACGGCCAAACCGCCGCTGCCGGTGGGCGGCATCGACGGCCTGACCGGCTGGCAGACCGACCGGACGATGATCCGGTCGTGCCCGTACGCCTGGCCGTGGAACGTGCTGGGCTGGCCCGGGGTCAACGTGCCCGCGGGGCTGACCGACGACTGGTTGCCGGTGGGGGCGCAACTGCTCGGGCCCGCCGACAGCGAGCCGCTGCTGTTCTCGCTGGC
The DNA here is from genome assembly GCF_000564855.1 of Actinokineospora spheciospongiae. GTDB lineage: Bacteria > Actinomycetota > Actinomycetes > Mycobacteriales > Pseudonocardiaceae > Actinokineospora > Actinokineospora spheciospongiae. The sequence continues at coordinate 90,699 of NZ_AYXG01000043.1, read as the reverse complement.
AGCGGAGTTGGAGCAGGTCGAGCGCTGGTACGAGCGGACGCCGCCGCGTGCGTGAGCGCATCCTCCGCGCGGTCCTGCGGGTGATCGGGGCGTCCGGTGTGGCGGGGGTGACCAACCGGCGCGTCGCCGCCGAGGCGGGCGTCTCGCTGGGGTCGATCACCTACCACTTCGCCACGCAGACCGAATTGCTGCGCGAGTCGCTGCTGCTGTTCGTGCGGGAGGAGACGACCAGGCTGACCGCGTTCGCCCGGCAGCAGCGCGGGCCGGTGTCGGTGGAGCAGGCGGCGGCCCTGGTGGAGCAGATCGTGGAGAGCACGGTGTTCGGCCGGGAGGAGATCGCGCCGCTGGAGCTCTACATCCAGGCGGGCCGCGACCCGTCGCTGCGGGACGCCGCGGCGGAGTGCTTCGCCGCGTACGACGCGCTCGCGCTGTCCGTGCTCACCGGTCTGGGCGTACCCGAGCCGGAGCGGCTGACCGGTCCGGTGGTGGCACTGGTCGCGGGCTTGCAACTGCGCAGGCTGGCGACCGGCGCCGCGGGCTCGACCGGGGTGGCCGAGGCGGTGACCCTGCTGGTCAGGCCTGCGGGCTCGTGAAGACGGGCCGCGGGACGGCGGTGACCGCGTGGGTGACCTTCGGCTGCTCCTCGTGCTCGGGCTCGGGCACGTTCTGGAAGACCGGGACGGGCACCTTGCGGAGGTCGCGGTGCTGGGTGTTCTCGTTCAAGGGCTGTTCCTTACGATGAGGTCCGCGTCCACTCGCTGCGGGAGTCCGCTGCCGAGGGAGGGCGGGAAGAACCCGGCTTGGCCGGATGCGATCGACTGTACGGGAATTCTGGTTGCTCGGGCAGGTATTTCCCCGTGCGGGCCCACATGACACCCGACTCGCTGTGATCGCGATCACTTCCGCGTGTCCACACCGCACCCGGGAAATCCGCCGCCCATGCCCGCGCTGCGCATCGACGACACGCTCGAACTGCACTACGAGGACTTCGGCGACGGCCCCCCGGTGGTGCTAGTCCACGGCTGGCCGCTGAGCGGCCGGTCCTGGGAAGCCCAGGTCCCCGCCCTGGTCAACAGCGGTCACCGGGTCGTGACCTACGACCGCCGTGGCTTCGGTGAGTCCTCCCAGCCGTGGACCGGCTACGACTACGACACGTTCGCGGCGGACCTCAACGCGCTGCTCGAACACCTCGACCTGCGCAACGCCACCCTGGTCGGCTTCTCCATGGGCGGCGGGGAGGTCGTGCGCCACCTGAGCCGGTACGGCACCTCGCGCGTGTCGCGGGCCGTGCTGGCCGCCGCGGTGCCCCCGTACCTGCTGCGCACCGACGACAACCCGGACGGCGGCCTGGACGAGGCCACGATCGGCGCCTTCCAGCAGGGGGTCCTGACCGACCGCCAGGCCTTCCTGGACGAGTTCACGAAGAACTTCTTCACCGCCGGGTCGACGCTGAAGGTCAGCGAGGCGCAGCGGCGCCACGCCCGCGACATCGCCGCCTTCGCCTCCCCCAAGGGGACGCTGGACTGCATCGCGGCGTTCGGCCGCACCGACTTCCGCGGCGACCTGGCCGCGGTGACGGTGCCGACCCTGGTCATCCACGGCGACTCGGACGCGATCGTGCCGTTCGAGGTGAGCGGGAAGCGGTCGGCGGCGGGCATCGCGGGGGCGCGGGTCGTCGTCATCGAGGACGGTCCGCACGGGATCAACGCCTCGCACCCGGAGGAGTTCAACGCCGCGCTGCTGGAGTTCCTGGCGAGCTGAGGTCCGCTCACCGAGGGGGCGCGCGCCCCCTCGGCGGGGTCGGCGACCCGGGCGATCGCGGTGCGGCGCAAGGCCGTCGGCACCGCTCCGCCGCAGAACCGACCGGTGCTCAGCCCCGGAGTTCCATGGTGCAGCACTTGGGGCCGCCGCCGGACTTGCGGAGTTCGGAGATGTCCACCGGGTGGGGGGTGTAGCCGTGGGCTTCGAGTTCGGCCGCGAGGTGGGTGGCCTCGGCGGCGAGGACGACGTTGCGGCCGTCGGAGACGGCGTTGAGGCCCAGGCAGGCGGCGTCCGCCTCGGTGGCGAGGACGGCGTCGGGGTAGAGGCGGCGCAGGGCTGAGCGGGTGCCGGGGCTGAACGCGCCCGGGTAGTAGGCGATGTGGGCCGGGCGGGCGCGGGTGGCCTCGGAGAGCACGACCAGGGCGACGTCGAGGTGGTAGTAGGCCGGGTCGACCAGGGACAGGGAGACCACCGGGACGCCGAGCGCCTCCTGGGCCTCGGCGTGGGCCGCGGGGTCGGTGCGGAAGCCGGTTCCGGCCAGGAGGACCTCGCCGGTCCAGGTGAGGTCGCCCTCGGCCTCGTTGACGCGGGTGGGCATGACGACGTCGCGGTAGCCGTGGTCGAGGAACCAGCGGCGGTAGTGGTCGGCCTCGGCGGCCCGCTGCGGGGCGCGGAAGCGGGCGCCGAGGACCCTGCCGCCGATGACCGTGCCGGAGTTGGCGGCGAAGACCATGTCGGGGAGGCCGTCGACCGGGTCGATGCGCTCGACCCGGTGGCCCAGGGACTCGTAGGTGGCGACGAGGGCGTTCCACTGGGCCACCGCGAGCGCGGTGTCCACCGGTCGGGTGGGGTCCATCCAGGGGTTGATGGAGTACTCGACGGTGAAGTGCCTGGGTTCGCACATGAGGTAGCGGCGGGTGGTCGGGACCCGCTCCGCGTGGGCGACGGCCGCGGTGGGGACGGGCAGCACGAGGGTGGCGGTGCTCGCGGGTGGCGTCATGGATCGAAATCTATTGACCCCGTTGACCTCCTTCAATGTCGCTTCCTTGCCTGTTGACCGGCAGTATGTTGCGTGTGGACGTGATAGATCAGCGAATCATTTCGCGGCTGGTCGCCGATGCCAGGGCGAGCTACGCCGAGATCGGCAAGGCGGTGTCGCTGTCCGCCCCCGCGGTGAAGCGGCGGGTGGACCGGTTGCTGGAGTTGGGGGTGCTCAAGGGGTTCACCGCGGTGGTGAACCCGGAGGCGCTGGGGTGGGGCACCGAGGCCTTCGTCGAGGTGCACTGCCAGGGGAACGTGTCCCCCGACCGGATTCGGCAGCGGCTCGAACCCCTGCCGGAGGTGGTGGCCGCCTACACCGTGTCCGGGTCGGCGGACGCGATCGTGCACCTGCGCGCGGCGAACATCCACCACCTCGAAGAGGCCCTGGAACGCCTGCGCAGCGTCGACATGGTGTCGCGGACGGTCTCCACCGTGGTGCTCTCCACGCTCCTGGAGCGGCCTGCCGGGCCGGAGCCCGGGTGACGGTGGGCGGGGGTGCAGGCAGGGGGTGGTGGCGGAGTCCACACCGGGCGCTGCCCGGGGGTGCGCCGGGCTAGGTTGTCGGCCATGGACAACGCGGTTCTGCTGGAGCGGCGCGACGGCGTCGCCGTGCTCACCCTCAACGACCCCGAGCGGCGCAACGCGCTGACCCTGGCCGGTTCCGCGCGGCTCGCCGACCTCGTGCGGCAGTGCGAGGAGGACCCCGAGGTCTCCGCGATCGTGGTGACCGGCGCTCCGCCCGCCTTCTGCGCGGGTGCGGACCTCACCGTGCTGGGTGAGTCGAAGGCCGAGGGGTTGCGCGGGATCTACGCCGGGTTCCTGGCGGTGGCGAACTCGTCGCTGCCGACGGTCGCGGCCGTGGGGGGTGCGGCGGTGGGGGCCGGGTTGAACCTGGCGCTGGCCGCGGACGTGCGGATCTCCGGGCCGCGCGCCCGCTACGACGCGCGGTTCCTGCAGCTTGGCATCCACCCCGGCGGCGGGATGACCTGGATGTTGCAGCGCGTCGTCGGCCCGCAGACCGCCACGGCGATGACCCTGTTCAAGCAGGTCCCCGACGCCGAGGAGGCGCGGCGGCTGGGGCTGTCCTTCGCGACCGTGGACGGGGACCACGACGCGCTGGTCGCCGCCGCCGTCGAGTTGGCGGCCCCGGCGGCGAGGGGGCCCAGGGAGCTGGTGAAGACGATCAAGCGGACGCTGCGGGCGACCTCGGCGATGACCGGGCACGCCGAGGCGGTGGACGCCGAGCTGGTCGTGCAGGTGGAGTCGATGGGCACGCCCGAGTTCGCCGAGCTGCTGGCGACGATGAAGGCCCGGATCTCCGGCTCGTCCTGACCCCGCGCCCGGTCCAAGCCGCGCTTAAGTCGGCTTTGTGCCGACGGCAAGCGCGATCCGGCAGAATCATCCACACAGCGGGAACCGTCGACCAGAGCTTGGGATAGCTGTAACCGCCGGTTACACTAATCGGTACGCCCATATCCCATCGCCACCCGGCGTGGGAGTGGACTCTTTGTGATCTACAACGCACCCAGCGGGCCTCGGCCCACCGGGTGCCTACCGTGGACAAAGGCGGCGAACAGCCGACCTGCTGCCGGTACGTCGGCGGTCAGCGCGCGGCCGGAGACTAGCCTCGGACGGTGCGCGGCCCGCCGGGAAGCCGGGTACGGGCGGCCTGACCCGCGGACGGACCGCTGTCAGGAGAGAGGGATCGGCAGCTCATGAGCACAGGCTTGGACGGCGACGTGGCCGGGAGCACCCGCGGAGCCGGGATCACCAAACTGGACCGGGTCGTCATCCGGTTCGCCGGTGACTCCGGCGACGGCATGCAGCTCACCGGCGACCGGTTCACCTCCGAGGCGGCGGCGTTCGGCAACGACCTGTCGACGATGCCCAACTTCCCGGCCGAGATCCGCGCCCCGCAGGGCACCATCCCCGGTGTCTCCAGCTTCCAGGTGCACTTCGCCGACTACGACATCCTGACCCCCGGCGACCGCCCCGACGTGCTGGTGGCGATGAACCCGGCGGCGCTCAAGGCCAACATCGCCGACCTGCCCGCGGGCGGCACGCTGATCGTCAACACCGACGAGTTCGTCAAGCGCAACCTCACCAAGGTCGGCTACGACGCCAACCCGCTCGAGGACGAGTCGCTGGCCGCCTACCAGGTGCACCAGGTCGCCATGGCGACCATCACCCAGGGCGCGCTCGCCGAGACCGGCCTCGGCAAGAAGGACGCCGAGCGCTGCAAGAACATGTTCGCCCTGGGCCTGCTGTCGTGGATGTACCACCGGCCCACCGAGGGCACCGAGCAGTTCCTGCGGGAGAAGTTCGCCAAGAAGCCCGACATCGCCGAGGCGAACGTGCTGGCCTTCCGCGCGGGCTACTACTACGGCGAGACCACCGAGTCCTTCGCCACCACCTACCAGGTGGCCCCGGCGAAGCTGAGCCCCGGCACCTACCGGCAGATCACCGGCAACACCGCGCTGGCCTACGGCATCGTGGCCGCCTCGCAGCAGTCCGGGCTGCCGGTGCTGCTGGGCACGTACCCGATCACCCCGGCCTCGGACATCCTGCACGAGCTGTCCAAGCACAAGCAGTTCGGCATCACCACCTTCCAGGCCGAGGACGAGATCGCGGGCATCTGCGCGGCCCTGGGCGCCAGCTACGGCGGCGCGCTGGGCGTGACCTCGACCTCGGGCCCCGGCGTGGCGCTCAAGTCCGAGGCGATCGGCCTCGGGGTGATGACCGAGCTGCCGCTGCTGGTGATCGACGTGCAGCGCGGCGGCCCGTCCACCGGCCTGCCCACCAAGACCGAGCAGGCCGACCTGCTGCAGGCCATGTTCGGCCGCAACGGCGAGTCCCCGGTGCCGATCGTGGCGCCGCAGTCGCCCGCGGACTGCTTCGCCGCGGCCGTGGAGGCCACGCACATCGCGCTCAAGTACCGCACGCCGGTGATGCTGCTGTCCGACGGCGCGATCGCCAACGGCTCCGAGCCGTGGCTGGTCCCCGAGGTCGGCGACCTGGCGGACTTGGGCGTCGAGTTCGCCACCGAGCCCAACGCCCCGGACGGGTCCGGCGAGTTCTGGCCGTACCTGCGCGACCCGGAGACGCTGGCGCGGGCGTGGGCGGTCCCCGGCACCGCCGGTCTCCAGCACCGCATCGGCGGGCTGGAGAAGGCCGACGGCACCGGCAACATCTCCTACGACCCGAACAACCACGACCGGATGACCCGCATCCGCCAGGCCAAGGTCGACGGCATCGAGGTGCCCGACCTGCTGGTCGACGACCCGTCCGGCAAGGCGCGGGTGCTGGTGCTGGGCTGGGGCTCGTCCTACGGCCCGATCGGCGCCGCCTGCCGCCGGGTGCGCAAGCAGGGGCACGCCATCGCCCAGGCGCACCTGCGCAACCTCAACCCGTTCCCGAAGAACCTGGGCGAGGTGCTCAGGTCCTACGACAAGGTCGTGGTCCCGGAGATGAACCTGGGCCAGCTCGCGCTCCTGCTGCGCGGCAAGTACCTGGTCGACGTCATCAGCCACACCAAGGTGGCCGGTCTGCCGTTCATGGCCGAGGAGTTGCAGGACGTGCTGACCGGTGTGGTCAAGGGGATCGACGCATGAGCGAGCTTGCGGGCGAAGTGCGGAGTGATCTTTTCTCAGCGAATTGGGGAGTGACACGATGACCGCGATCGAGCTTGGTCTGCCCGGCCTCGGGGGGCTGGCCGGTGTTCCGACCACCGACGAGCCGCAGAAGGCCAAGGACTACAAGTCCGACCAGGAAGTGCGCTGGTGCCCCGGCTGCGGCGACTACGTCGTGCTCAACGCGGTGCAGTCGTTCCTGCCTTCGCTGGGCCTCAAGCGCGAGAACATCGTGTTCGTGTCCGGCATCGGGTGCTCGTCGCGGTTCCCGTACTACATGAACACCTACGGGATGCACTCCATCCACGGCCGCGCCACCGCCATCGCCACCGGCCTGGCCACCGCGCGCGAGGACCTGTCGGTGTGGGTCGTCACCGGCGACGGCGACGCGCTGTCCATCGGCGGCAACCACCTGATCCACACGCTGCGGCGCAACGTGAACCTCAAGATCCTGCTGTTCAACAACCGGATCTACGGGCTCACCAAGGGCCAGTACTCGCCCACCTCGGAGACCGGCAAGGTCACCAAGTCGACGCCGATGGGCTCGCTGGACCACCCGTTCAACCCGGTCTCGCTGGCCTTGGGCGCCGAGGCGACCTTCGTCGGCCGCGCGCTCGACAGCGACCGCAAGGGGCTCACCGAGGTGCTGCGGCAGGCCGCCGAGCACCGGGGCACGGCGCTGGTGGAGATCTACCAGAACTGCCCGATCTTCAACGACGGCGCGTTCGACGTCCTCAAGGAGCCGGGCGAGGCCGAGCAGCGGCTGGTCCCGCTGGAGCACGGCAAGCCGATCCGGTTCGGCGCGGGCGGCGAGTTCGGCGTGGTGCGGGCCGGGTTCGGCACGCTGGAGGTGGCCAGGGTCGCCGACGTCGGCGAGGACGCGCTGGTGGTGCACGACGCGCACACCGACGACCCGTCGTACGCGTTCGCGCTGTCGCGGCTGTCCGCCCAGGACCTGAGCCACACGGTCACCGGCGTGTTCCGCTCGGTGTCGCGGCCGACCTACGACGACTCGGCGCGCGCCCAGGTCACCCAGGCGCGGGAGACCAGGAAGGCCGACCTCCAGTCCCTGCTGCGCGGCAGGGACACCTGGACGGTCGTCGGCGACTGACCGACCCCCGAGCAACGACTGAGGCCCCCACCGCCGGTGGGGGCCTCAGTCGTTGCTCGGGGGTCCTACAGGACGTCGTCGAGGTTGCCGGACACGCGGGTGACCTCGGCGTCCGGGTGGCGCTGCACCGGGAACGCGCCGGTCGGGGTGTCGTCGTACCAGGCGTCGTCGACCTGGGCGCCTTGGCCCACCGGGATCTCGACGTCCGGGGCTTCGGCGTTGCGGGGCTCGACGTCCTGGGGCCTGGCGCTCCGGGGTTCGGCGTCGTGGGGCTCGGCGTCGTGGGGCTCGGCGTCGTGGGGTTCGGCGTCGTGGGGGCCGGCGGCCGGGGCTGCTGCGGCGGGTTCGGCTGGGAACGGGCTCGCGGGGGCGGTGACCGGGGCCGCGGCGGCGCGCCTGGCGTTGCGGTTCCAGGCGACCAGGACCGCCGCCAGGAGCAGCAGGGCAGACAACAGGAGCGGTCGCCGCACGGGGTTGGCCTCCTCGCCATCGGGTGGCGCGGCCCGTCCGCGCGCCCTGGAACTTGCTACCACCCGCGCCCGGCGGACGCCAGTCGCCTCACGGGAGCGGGCGGAACCCGACCCGTTCGGCGTCGTCGACCGAGCGGAACCACACCTCGGCGACGGTCCGGTCGAACTTCGGCGACTCCGGGGAGCAGTAGCGCAGCGCGGTCACGCTGGCCTTGATCGTGTACTCGCCCGACGGCGGGCGGCCACCGGGCAGCGGCATCGCCGAACCGGGGCCGAACGGGCCGGGCGGCACGAACGGGTCGACGCCGCCCGCGGTCTGCTGGAGCGTGCGGGCACCGCGCCTGCGCTGCTGGGCGTGCGCCGGGGCCGCCTCCGCCTTGGCCGCCGGGGCCTCGTCGACCGGGACGATCGGCTCGAACAGGGACCGTTCCCGGCCGCCGTTGCTGGTGGTCTCCACGCCGAACGGGATGGGCGCGCCCATCGAGGCGGCGGGGACCTTCTGGCGCTCCGGCAGCGGCGCCGACCCGCCCGCGGCACCGGTCCCGCCGAACGGGACGCGGGTGCGCGGCCGGGAGGGGACGCGCTTGGGCAGCGGGTCGCCGGGGCGCTGCGGCCCGGCCGGGGTGTAGGCGGGGGTGATGCCCGCGAGGACCTCGGGCTCCCGGGCGGCGGGTTCCGGCTCCGGGGCGGGCTCGGGCTGGGGCTCGGGGCGGGGCTGCGGCTCAGGGCGGGAATGGGGCTCGGGGCGGGACTGGGGCTCGTCGGTCACCCGGGGCACGAAGGTGGTCTCCGCGGCGGCGGGCTCCGGGTCGGCCGGGCGCTCGTCGGTGATCCTGGGGACGATGCTGGTCTCGGCGGCGGGTTCCTCGACCGGCCTGCCGAACGGGGTCAGCTCGGGCAGCGCGCCGGAGAGCGACCCGGGGGCGTGCCTGCGGCGGTTCTCGGCGGGCAGCACCTCGTCGAGGTCCTGGTCCACGTCGTCGGCGAGGTCGTCGACCAGGGCGTCGTCGTCGGCGAGGTCCGCGTCGTGCTCGTCGCGGCGGGCGCGGCGGCGGCGGGTGCCGCGGTGGTCCTGGTCGGCGGGCGGTTCCTGGTCGACGCGGGGCTGGTCGGCGGGCTCGTCCTGGTCGGCGCGGTCGCCGCCGAGGTCGGTGTGGTCGAGGTCGGCGCGGTCGAGGTCGGCGGGCTGGTCGTGCTCGGCGTGGTCACCGTGCTCGGCGCGGTCCGCGTGGTCGAGGTCGGCGTGGTCGAGGTCGGCGCGGTGCTCGACGTGGTCGCGGTCCGGGTCGCCGTGGTCGGGGTGGCCCTGGTCGGGGTGGCCCTGGTCGGCGGTGTCCTGGTCGGCGCGGTGGTCGAGGTCGTCCTGGTCGGCGCCGTGGCGGGGGACGGCGTCGGGGTCGGGGGTGCTGTCGTCGAGGGAGCGGATCAGCGCGGCGGGGATGCGCTCGGTGTGCTGGGTGAAGATCGTGCCGTGGTCGTCACCATCGTCGACGAGGTCGATGCGGTCGTCGTCGGCGCGCTCGGCGTCGAGGTCGCGGGAGCGGCCGGGCAGGTCGTCGACGAGGTGCTCGCCGTCGGCGTCGCGGCCCGCGTACCAGCCGTCGCGGTCGTCGGCGAAGTCGTTCCCGCGGTCGTCGTGGGCGTGGGCGGCGAGGTCGCCCAGGTCGCCGAAGTGGGCCAGGTCGCCGCGGGTGGCACCGCTGTCGGTGTCGCGGTCGTCGTGGTCCCCGGGGGTGGGCGGGAGGTACCGGGTGGTCTCCGCGGCGGCCTCGGTGGGCACGAACAGGTTGCCGGGGGCGCGGTCGTCGTGGAAGTCGTCGCCGCGGTGGTCATCGCGGCGGTCGCGGAGGTCGTCGCCATGGTCGCCGTCGGCGCGGTCCGGGTGTGGGGCCGCGTCGTCGCGGTCGTACCCGTCGTGGCGGTTTTCGGGGTGGTGGTCGTCGGGGTGGTGGTCGTCAACGTCGTGGGCGGGGTCGTCGTGGAGGGGGCGGATGTCGCTGTCGCGGCGGTCGTACTCGTCGCGCTCGTCGGCGTAGCCGGGCACCACGGCGGTGCGCTCGGGGGTGGGGGCCTGCTCGGTGCCGCGCACCGGCTCGACCCGGCGGTCCTCGGCCAGCCTGCGCTCCAGCACCAAGACCCGCTTGCGGGCCGGGTTGGCGATCAGCAGCCAGCACAGCAGGGAACCGACCAGGAAACCGGCGAGGCTCCAGACCCACACCTGCCCGAAGAACGGCATCGCCGACGTCTCCCTCCCCGGCCGCGCCATGGGGTGGACGCGGGTGAAACGGTTGCCCAAGCGTAGGGAAGGCTACTGCGAGCGGGTGAGCAGGACATGTGCGACCGGGGTTTTCGCCGCGATGTCACAATCCGCGACACGCCAGGTGGCTCAGCGCGTGCGCTCGACCACGTAGCGTGTGAGCAGTTCCAGGGCGTCGCGGGCGGCACCGGCGGGCAGGGCGGCCAGCTCCGCGTGCGCCCGGTCGGCGTAGCTGTCGAGGGTCTTGCGGGCGCGCTCCAGGCCCGAGGAGCGGCGCAGCAGCTCCAGCGCCTCCTCGACCTCGGCGTCGTCGTGGACGGGTCCGGCGAGCAGCCGGGCCAGCCGGGGGTCGGCGTCGTCGGCGAGGGCGTAGAGCATCGGCAGCGTGCGGACGCCCTCGCGCAGGTCGGTGCCCGGGGTCTTGCCGGACTCGGTGGCGGGTGAGGCGATGTCGATGACGTCGTCGGAGATCTGGAACGCGGCGCCGATGACCTCGCCGAAGCGGTACAGCGCCTCGGTCTGCGCCGCGGGGGCACCGGAGAACATGCCGCCGTAGCGGCCGGAGGTGGCGATGAGCGACCCGGTCTTCTGCCCGATCACCGACAGGTAGTGCTCGATCGGGTCGTCGTCGCGCGGGCCGACGGTCTCGCGCATCTGCCCGGTCACCAGCTCGCGCATGGTTTCGGCGATCACCCGGGTGGCCACCGGGCCCAGGTCGGCGACCAGCATCGAGGCGTGCGCGAAGAGGAAGTCGCCGGTGAGGATGGCGATGGAGTTGTCCCAGCGGGCGTTGGCGCTCTCGTCGCCGCGGCGCATGGTGGCCTCGTCCATCACGTCGTCGTGGTAGAGCGTGGCGAGGTGGACCAGCTCGACGGCGGCCGCTGCGGCGACCACGGCGTCCGTCGCGCCCTCGTTGACCTCGGCGGCCAGCAGGGTGAACAGCGGGCGGAAGCGCTTGCCGCCTGCCTTGACCAGGTGCAGCGCCGCCTGGTCGACGAAGTCGACGTCGCTGTGCACGACCGCGCGCAGCAGGTCCTCGACCCGGCCGAGGTCCGCGCCGACGCGGGCGATCAGCGCCGGGTCAGCCGAGTCGAGCCCGAGGAACGCGGGCAGGTCCGGCTGGGCGGAGTTCTCGGTGGCAGTCACTGCTTCGGCACTCCTGATCGGGTGGGCTGGTCGCGGAAACGAGCGTACTTGGCGAGTGAACCCTCACCGCGCGCTGCGGGCTCCGGACCACTGACAACGTGGCCGACCCCACAGGGTGTCCCCGAACGCGTGAGGGGCCGGGCACAGTCCGTGCCCGGCCCCTCACGCGGATCGCTGCTTTACCGGATGGCGAACGCCCCGCCCGCCGCCCAGTCGAGGGCGAACGAGGGCAGGATGCCCAGCAGCAGGGTGACCAACACGCCCAGGGTGATCGCGGCGGTGGTGAACGCGCCCGGAACGGTGACGGTCGGGCCGTCCGCAGCGGGCTCGCTGAAGTACATCAGCACGATGACCCGCAGGTAGAAGAACGCCGCGACCGCGGAGGCGACCAGCGCGATCACCACCAGCGGGGCCATGCCGTCGTCGATCGCGGCCTCGAACACCACGAACTTGCCGACGAACCCGCTGGTCAGCGGGATGCCCGCGAGGGCGAGCAGCAGGAAGGTGAACACCCCGGCCACCAGCGGCGACCGCTTCGCCAGCCCCGCCCACTGCGACAGGTGCGTGGCCTCGCCGGAGGAGTCGCGCACCAGGCTGATCACGCCGAACGCCGCCAGCGTGGTGAAGCCGTAGGTGAGCAGGTAGAACAGCGTGCCGGACAGGCCCCGGTCGGTCAGCGCGATGGCGCCGATGAGCAGGAAGCCCGCGTGCGCCACCGAGGAGTAGGCGATCATCCGCTTCACGTCGGTCTGGGTGAGGCCGAGGATCGCGCCGATGACCATGGATGCGATCGCCACGCCCCACAGCACCCCGCGCCACTCCCACTGCGTCGACTCGAACGCGACCTGGAGCACCCGCAGGATGCCGCCGAACGCGGCGACCTTGGTGCAGGCGGCCATGAACGCGGTGACCGGGGTCGGGGCGCCCTGGTAGACGTCCGGGGTCCAGGTGTGGAACGGGCCGACCGACGCCTTGAACAGCAGGCCGACGACCAGCAGGCCCATGCCCGCGAACAGCAGCGTGTCGGAGCGGTCGGTGCCCGCGGCGGCGGCGGAGATGTCGGCCAGGCGCACCGAGCCCGCGTAGCCGTAGAGCAGGGCCACGCCGTAGAGGAAGAACGCCGAGGCGAACGCGCCGAGCAGGAAGTACTTGACCGCCGCCTCCTGCGACAGCAGCCGACGGCGCCGGGCCAGGCCGCACATCAGGTACAGCGGCAGCGACAGCACTTCCAGCGCGATGAACATGGTGAGCAGGTCGTTGGCCGCGCAGAAGATCATCATGCCGCCGAGCGCGAACAGCGTCAGCGGGAAGACCTCGGTCTGCATCCCGGTCGCGGTGACCTGCGCCCGGTCCTGCACGGTGCCCGGCCGGATGGCCGCGGTGGCCACGAACGCGCCGCCCGGCTCGACCGAGCGGTCGGCGATGAGCAGCACCGCGCCCACCGACAGCGCCAGCAGCGTGCCCCACAGGAACAGGGCGGGCCGGTCGACCGCGAGGGTGTTGAACATGGCCATCTCGCCCGCCTCCGGCGCGTCGGACAGGTAGGTCGCCAGGGCGACCCCCGCTCCGGCGAGCGCGAGCAGGGACAGGGCGACCTGGGCGGGCCAGCGCTGGTGGCGGGGCAGGAACGCCTCGAACAGCACGCCGACGCAGGCCGCGGCCAGCACGATCAGGATCGGCCACACCGCGTCCAGCGCGGGCGGGTCGATCTTGGCCGGTGCCGGGGACGGCACCGGCTGGACCTGTGCGAGGAACAGGACCGAGGACATCACGGACACTGCGACTGCCTCTCTGCGGACTGGACCGGGTCGGCCTGGCCCGCCGCGCACATCGTGGCGTCCACGGTGGGCGCCACGGTGGCGAGCACGGGCTTGGGGAACAGACCCAGGCCGACGATCAGCACGAGCAGCGGGGCGAGGACCCACTTCTCGCGGCCGGTCAGGTCGAGGATCTTCTTGGTCTCGGTCTGGGTGGCGGTGGCGAGGGCGCCACCGGCGCTGCTGCCCCCGGAGACCGGCTCACCCGGCTCGACCCCGACCAGCGCGGCGCCGCGCAGCGGCCCCTGCATGATCCGCTGGTAGAGCCAGAGCACGTAGAGCGCGGCGAAGACCATGCCGACGGTGGCGATGATCGTGTAGACCGGCGCCTTCGGGAAGGAGCCGATGAGCACGAGGAACTCGGAGATGAACGAGTTCGTGCCGGGCAGCGACAGCGAGCTGAGCCCGGCGATGAGCAGCATCCCGGCCAGCAGCGGGGTCAGCTTCGCCATGCCGCCGTAGTCGGCGATGCGCGACGAGCCGCCGCGGGCGATGACCATGCCGATCACCAGGATGAGCATCCCGGTGGCGATGCTGTGGTTGACCATGTAGGTCACCGAGCCGGTCATGGCCTGCGAGCTGAACGAGAAGATGCCCAGCGCGATGAACCCGAAGTGGGCGATCGACACGTAGGCCACGAACCGCTTCATGTCCGACTGGCCCACCGCGAGCAGCGAGCCGTAGACCACACCGGCCACCGCGAGCACCAGCACCAGCGGGGCGAGTTCCGCGCTGGCCGCCGGGAACAGCGGCAGCAGGTAGCGCAGGAACCCGAAGGTGCCGACCTTGTCCAGGATGCCGACGAGCAGCACGGCGACGCCGATCGGCGCCTCCGCGGTGGCGTCGGGCAGCCAGGTGTGCAGCGGCACCAGCGGCGCCTTGATGGCGAAGGCGACGAAGAAGCCGAGGAACAGCCAGATCTGCGTCGACAGCGGCGCGTCGCTGACCGTGCGGACCAGGGTGGCCCAGTCGAAGGTGCCCGAGCCCAGTTCGTCGGCGGACATCACGTAGAGCGCGATGACCGAGGCCAGCATGATCAGGCCGCCGAGGAACGAGTACAGGAAGAACTTGACCGCCGCGTACTGCCTGCGCGCGCCCCCGTAGGAGCCGATCAGGAAGTACATCGGGATCAGCATGATCTCGAACAGCACGTAGAACAGGAACACGTCGGTCGCGGCGAACACGCCGACGGTCAGCGCCTGCTCCAGCAGGATCAGCGCGAAGAACCCGCCCGCGGTGCGGCCCTCGGGCAGCTTCTCCGACCAGCCCGCGCCGATCACCAGCGGGACCAGCAGGCCGATGACGGCGATCATCACCAGCGCGATGCCGTCGACGCCGAAGGAGACGTGCACCCCGAACGCCGGAATCCAGTCGAAGGAGAACGACTGCTGAATCCGGGCGCCGCCGGTGTCGAACAGCACCCAGGACGCGATGGCCAGGGCGAACTCGGCCAGCGAGAAGCCCAGCGCGGTCAGCTTGGCCGTGCGGGCGTCGGCCCGCAGCGCGGTGACCACCCCCGCGCCGACCAGCGGGAGCAGCAGCAGCGCTGCCAGCACCCAGGAATTGGTCGCCGACGTCATGCGAACCTCACCATCAGCAGTGCGGCGATCACCAGGATCGACCCTCCGAGCATGGACAGCGCGTAGGACCGGACGAACCCGGTCTGGGTGCGGCGCAGGCGGCCGGAACTGCCGCCGAGGCCCGCCGCGATGCCGTTGACCAGACCGTCCACGCCGCGGTTGTCCACGTACACCAGGGCCCGGGTGAGCCAGGTGCCGGGACGGGCGAACAGCGCCTCGTTGAGGTGGTTGCCGAACAGGTCGGCGCGCGCGGCGCGGACCGGGAACGACACCCGCTTGGGCCGCTCGACCGCGGTCTCGCGCCTGCCGAAGAGCAGGAACGCCAGACCCGCGCCGATCGCGGCGAGCACGACGGTGAGGATGCCGACCATGGTGTGCGACAGCGCGCCGTGGGTCTCCTCGACCTCACCGATGGCCGGGGTCAGCCACTCGGGCAGCACCGCGGACAGGATCGCGCCGCCCGCCACCGAGCCGAACGCCAGGATGATCATCGGGATGGTCATCGTGCTGGGCGACTCGTGCGGGTGGTACGGCTTGCCGACCGGCGCCTCGGGGCTCTCCGGGTCCGGGGTGGCCGGGCTGGTCAGGTTCTCCCAGCGCGGCTTGCCCAGCCAGACCAGGATGAGCAGCCGGGTCATGTAGAACGCGGTCAGGGCCGCGCCCAGCAGCGCGATGCCGCCGAAGACCCAGCCCCGGGTGCCGCCCTGGCCGAGCGCGGCGTTGATGATCTCGTCCTTGGAGAAGTACCCGGACAGGAACGGGAAGCCGATCAGCGCCAGGTAGCCCAGGGTCCAGGTGACGAACGTGACGGGCATCTTCTTCCACAGCCCGCCCATCCGCCGGATGTCGCCCTCGTCGTTCATGGCGTGCATGACCGACCCGGCGCCGAGGAACAGCCCGGCCTTGAAGAAGCCGTGCGTGAGCAGGTGCAGGATGCCGAAGGCGTACCCGGCCGGGCCGAGGCCCACGGCCAGGATCATGTAGCCGATCTGGCTGACCGTCGAGTACGCCAGGACCTTCTTGAAGTCGTCGTAGGCGCAGCCGATGACGCACCCGAGCAGCAGCGTGATCGCACCGATGATCATCACGACCAGTCGGGCGTCCTCGGCCTGCGGCAGCGAGTACAGCGGCGAGGAGCGGGCGATGAGGTACACGCCCGCGGTCACCATGGTCGCGGCGTGGATCAGCGCGGACACCGGCGTCGGACCGGCCATCGCGTCCGGCAGCCAGGCCTGCAGCGGGAACTGGCCGGACTTGCCGCAGGCACCGAGGAGCAGCAGCAGGCCGATCGCCACGATGGTGCCGGTGGACTGGTCGCCGATCTGGCTGAACACCACGTCGTACTGGGTGGAGCCCATGGTCTTGAACATCAGGAAGATCGCCAGCGCCAGGCCGACGTCACCGACGCGGTTCATCAGGAACGCCTTCTTCGCCGCCGTGGCCGCGAAGTCCTTGCCCTGGTACCAGCCGATGAGCAGGTAGGACGCGAGACCGACGCCCTCCCAGCCGAAGTAGAGCGTCACGAAGCTGTTGCCGAGGACCAGCAGGAGCATGGCCGCGATGAACAGGTTCAGGTAGGCGAAGAACCGGCGCCGGTCCTCCAGCTCGTGGTTCAGGTAGCCGATCGAGTAGATGTGGATCAGCGAGCCCACACCGGTGATCAGCAGCACGAACGTGATGGACAGCGGGTCCAGCCGCAGGCCGAAGTCGACCGAGAGCTGGTTGACCGAGATCCAGTCGAACAGGTGCAGGTCCCGCAGCCGGTCCTCGGCCGCGAGCGAGGTCGTGTCGAAGAACAGCACCACCGCGTAGGCGAAGGCCGCGATGACCATCCCGCTGCCGAGCAGGTGGCCCCACTTGTTGGTGCGCCTGCCGCCGATCAGCAGGACGGCGGCGCCGAGGGCGGGCAGGACCAGCAGCAGCCAGGCCGCGCTCGCCGCCCCGGCCGCGGGCTGGGTGTCCAGCGCCAGGTTGAACGTTCCGGTCACCGAGTTCCCCTTAGTACTTCAGCAGGTTCGAGTCGTCGACCGACGCGGTCCGGCGGGTGCGGAAGATCGACAGGATGATCGCCAGGCCGACCACGACCTCGGCGGCCGCGACGACCATCACGAAGAACCCCATGACCTGCCCGTGCAGGTCGCCGTTGAGCCGGGCGAAGGTCACCAGCGACAGGTTCACCGCGTTGAGCATCAGCTCGACGCACATGAACACGACGATGGCGTTGCGCCGCACCAGCACGCCGACGGCGCCGATGGTGAACAGCAGCGCGGACAGCAGCAGGTAGTACGTCGGCGTCATCGCGACTCCTCCTTGCCGGGGGCGAGGGCGCGGGTCCCGGCGGCCGGGCCGGTGCCCGCGACGGACTCGCGCTCGGCCGCGAGCTTGTCCGCGGTGGTGGACTCGATGAGCCGCGACAGCGACTCCGGGGCGACCGAGCCGTCGGGCAGCAGGGCCGGGGTGGCCACCGAGTTGGCGGTGGCGAACACGCCGGGGCCGGGCAGCGGGGACGGCCGGTCGTGCTCGCCGCGGAAGCGGGCCTCGACCAGTTCCTTCTGCGTCCTGCGGCCGCGCTGCTCGCGGTTGACGTAGCCCAGGACCATCGCGCCGACGGCGGCGGTGATCAGCAGCGCCGAGGTCAGCTCGAACGGGAACAGGTAGTCCGAGAAGATGAGCTGCCCGATGTTGGCCACGTTGCCGCGACCGCCGTTGGCGGTGTCGGCGGCGAGGCCCTGGTCGGTGACGTCGATCAGCGAGCGGGCCACGGCGCCGGTGATGAGCACCGCGAGGCCGACGCCGAGGACCCCGGCCCACAGCCGCTGCCCGCGCAGCACCTCGACCACCGAGTCCGAGGCGTCGCGGCCGACGAGCATCAGCACGAACAGGAACAGCATCATGATCGCGCCGGTGTAGACGATGATCTGCACGAAGCCGAGGAACGGCGCCTGCTGGACCATGTAGATGCAGCCGAGGCTGAGCATCGTCATCACCAGGAACAGCGCGGAGTGCACCGCGTTGCGGGCGAAGATCATGCCCAGCGCGCCCGCGAGGGCGAGCGGGCCCAGGACCCAGAAGGACACGGCCTCACCGGTGGAGACGGTGGCGGCGCCCTGCTGGGCGAGGAGCATGGTGGCGCTCACTTGGGCGTCTCCCCTCGGGCGAGCTGCGGGCCGTTGACGTAGTAGTCCTGCTCGTTGTCACCGAGGCGCATCGGGTGCGGCGGCTGCTCCATCCCGGGCAGCAGCGGCGCGAGCAGCTCCTCCTTGGTGTAGATCAGCCGCTGCCGGTCGTCGTCGGCCAGCTCGAAGTCGTTGAGCATGGTCAGCGAGCGGGTCGGGCAGGCCTCGATGCACAGGCCGCAGCCGATGCAGCGCAGGTAGTTGATCTGGTAGTCGGCGCCGTAGCGCTCCCCCGGGGAGTAGCGCTCGTCGTCGGAGTTGTCGCCGCCCTCGACGAAGATCGCGTCCGCCGGGCAGGCCCACGCGCACAGCTCGCAGCCGACGCACTTCTCCAGCCCGTCCGGGTGCCGGTTGAGCTGGTGGCGGCCGTGGTAGCGGGGCGCGGTGCCGGGGAAGTCCTCCGGGTACTCCTCAGTCACGACCTTCTTGAACATCGTGCTGAAGGTGACCCCGAAGCCCTTCAAGGGATCGAAGATGCTCACTGCTCAGTCTCCTTCTCGGCGCCTGCGCCCACCGACGCGGTCTGGCGCTTGCGGCGCACCCGGCGCGGGGCCGCGGCGTCCTTGTCCGGGACGACCAGGTCCAGCGGCGGGATCGGGTAGCCGCCGCCGGTGACCGGCACCCGGTCGGAGTCCTCGTCCGGCGCCGCGCGGTCGGGCAGCAGGAAGCTGAGCCCGATCAACACGACCAGCACGATGCCGCCCGCGACCAGGATCGTCGTCGCGGAGATCTCGGCCTCGTTGCGGAACGCGCGCAGCGCGACCACCAGCACGATCCACACCAGGTTCGCCGGGACCAGGATCTTCCAGCCCAGCCGCATGAACTGGTCGTAGCGCATGCGGGGCAGGGTGCCGCGCAGCCAGATGAACACGAACAGGAAGAACCAGGTCTTGGTGAAGAACCACAGCAGCGGCCACCAGCCGGTGTTGAAGTAGTTGTCCCCGATCAGCGACACCGGCCACGGCGCCATGTACCCGCCGAGGAACAGCGTGGTGCAGAACGCGGAGACGATGACCATGTTGACGTACTCGGCGAGGAAGAACAGCGCGAACTTCATCGAGCTGTACTCGGTGTGGAAGCCGCCGACCAGCTCCGACTCGGCCTCGGGGAGGTCGAACGGGGCGCGGTTGGTCTCACCGACCATGGAGACGCAGTAGATGAGGAAGCTGGGGATCAGCAGGTAGAAGTACCAGCCACTGGCTTGCGCGTCGACGATGTCGCCGGTGGACAGCGATCCGGTGTAGAGGATGACCGCCACGATCGACAGGCCCATGGCGATCTCGTAGGAGATCACCTGCGCCGCCGAGCGCAGACCGCCCAGCAGCGGGTACGGCGAGCCGGAGGCCCAACCCGCGAGCACGATGCCGTAGACGCCGAGCGAGGAGCAGGCCAGCACCACCAGCACGCCGACCGGCAGGTCGACGAGCTGGAGCACGGTGCGCTCGCCGAAGATCGAGACCTCCGGGCCGAACGGGATCACCGAGAAGGCCAGGAACGCCGGGATGGTGGAGATGATCGGCGCCAGGAAGTAGACCTTCCGGTCGGCCGTGTCCGGGATGATCTGCTCCTTGAACGGGAGCTTGATCGCGTCCGCGATGGACTGGAACCAGCCGTTGGGCCCGACCCGGTTGGGGCCGGGGCGGTGCTGCATCCTGGCGACGATCTTGCGCTCCAGGATGATCATCGCCATGGTGGCCAGGGCGCCGAGCAGCAGCAGCGCCACGGCCTTGATCAGGATCAGCCAGAGCGGGTCGTCCGCGAGCAGTTGGGCCCTGGTCATGCGTTGCCTCCAGCGTTCACGGACACCACGTCGCCGTGGCCTGCCCCGAGGACCCGGCGGGGAGCCGAGCCGGGCGAGTTCGCGGGCAGCCAGACCACGCCGTCGGGCAGGTCGGCGATCAGCACCGGCAGGGTCAGCGCGCCCCGGTTGGTGGAGACGCTGATGTCGCCACCCGGTGCGACGCCCAGCGCGGCGGCGGTGCCGGGCGAGACCCGGGCCACGACCGGGCGGGCGGTGCCCGCCAGGTGCGGCTCGTCCACCTGGAGCGACCCGTCGTCCAGCAGCATCCGCCAGGTCGACAGCACGACCTGCCCGGCGGCCGGGGTGACCGGTTCGGCCGCGACCGAGGGGGCGGGGGTGGTGCGCGCCACGGACGGCAGCCTGGCCAGGTCGGCCGCGCTGGCGGCCGGGGTCTGGGTGAACAGGTCGACGTCCATCTCGACGGCGAGCGAGTCCAGCACCCGGCAGTCCGGCAGCGCGCCGGTGCCCGACAGGGTGTTGCCGAACGGGCGGACCCGGCCCTCCCAGTTGACGTAGGAGCCGGACTTCTCCACCGCCGGGGCGATGGGCAGGACCACGTCGGCGTGCGCGGTGACCGCGCTGTGCCGCAGCTCCAGGCTCACCACGAACCCGGTGGCGGCCAGCGCCCGCTCGGCGAGCTGCGGGTCGGCCAGGTCGAACGGGTCGACACCGCCGATGACCAGGCCGTCGATCATGCCAACGGACGCGGCGGAGAGGATGCCGTCGGTGTCGCGGCCCGGAGCCGGGGGCAGGCTGCCCTCGGCCAGGCCCCACACCTGCTCGACCGCGGCGCGGTCGCGGTGGTCGCTGACCAGGCGCCCGCCGGGCAGCAGGGTCGGCGCGGCACCGGCGTCGAGCGCGCCGCGCTCACCGGCGCGGCGCGGGACCCAGGCCACCTTGGCGCCGGTGGTCCCGGCCAGCCGCAGCACGGCGCTGAACAGGCCGGGCACCTCGGCGGCGCGCTCGCCGACGAGGACCACCGCACCGGGGGCGCCCAGCGCGGCGGCGGCGTCCGGGGCGTGGGTGCCCAGGCCGTCGAGCGCGGCGGGTTCGGCGCCCGGGGCGCAGGCCAGCAGGGTGGCGGAGGTCTTCTCCGCGCTGGGGCTGGTCCACTGCCCGACGTGGAACACCCGGGTCTTGTTCTGGCGGGCCGCCTTGCGCAGCCGCAGGAACACGATCGGCGACTCCTCCTCGGCCTCGAAGGCCACGGTGAGCACCGCGGGCGCCGCCTCCAGGTCGGCGTAGGAGACGCCGGTCTCCGGGGTGGTGCCGACGACCGCGGCGGCGAGGAAGTCCAGCTCCTCGGTCGAGTGCGGCCGGGCCCGGAAGTCGATGTCGTTGGTGCCCAGCGCGATCCGGGCGAACTTGGCGTAGGCGTAGGCGTCCTCGACGGTCAGCCGACCGCCGGTGAGCACCGCGGCGCCCTGGCCGTCGCGCGCCCTGGCCAGGCCCTCGGCCGCGACCTGGAGCGCGTCGGTCCAGCTCGTCTCGACCAGCTCACCGGTCGCGCGGTCGCGGACCATCGGCCGGGTCACCCGGTCGCCGACCCCGGTGTAGCGGAACGCGAAGCGGCCCTTGTCGCACAGCCACTCCTCGTTCACCTCCGGGTCGTCGCCCGCGAGCTTGCGCATGACCTTGCCGCGCCGCCAGTCGGTGCGCTGCGCGCAGCCCGACGAGCAGTGCTCGCACACGCTGGGCGTGGACACCAGGTCGAACGGCCGCGACCGGAACCGGTATGCGGCGGAGGTGAGCGCGCCGACCGGGCAGATCTGGATGGTGTTGCCGGAGAAGTAGCTCTGGAACGGCTTCTCCTCGGCGATGCCGATCTGCTGCTGGGCGCCGCGTTCGAGCAGTTCGATGAACGGGTCGCCCGCGATCTGCGCGGAGAAGCGGGTGCAGCGCTGGCAGAGCACGCAGCGCTCCCGGTCCAGCAGCACCTGGGTGGAGATCGGCAGCGGCTTGGCGAAGGTGCGCTTGGTCTCGACGAAGCGGGACTCGGTGCGCCCGTGCGCCATGGCCTGGTTCTGCAGCGGGCACTCGCCGCCCTTGTCGCAGATCGGGCAGTCCAGCGGGTGGTTGATGAGCAGCAGCTCCATCACACCCTGCTGGGCCTTGTCGGCGACCGGGGAGGTGATCTGGGTCTTGACCACCATGCCGTCGGCGACGGTGATGGTGCAGGAGGCCTGCGGCTTGGGCATCGGCCGCCCGCCCATCTCCACCTCGACCAGGCACTGGCGGCAGGCACCGGCCGGGTCGAGCAGGGGGTGGTCGCAGAACCGGGGGATGGTGATGCCGAGCCGCTCGGCGGTGCGGATGACCAGCTCGCCCTTGGGCGCGTCGACCTCCACCCCGTCGATGACCAGCCGCACGTGGCCCTCGGGAACCGGCGGCTTCTCGGTCGTGGTGGGGTTCTCCGGCGCGATCGTCATGAGTGCGCTCCCGCGAGTGCTGGGGCGGAGGTCTTCGCGTTCTGGTCGCAGAGCGCGAGGAACTCGTCCCGGAAGTACTTGATGCCGCTGGTGATCGGGCTGACCGCGCCGTCACCGAGGGCGCAGAACGAGCGGCCCAGGATGTTGTCGCAGATGTCGAGCAGCGTCTCGATGTCGGCGGGCGTGCCCTGGCCCGCGACCATCCGCTCCAGGATGCCGGTCAGCCAGTAGGTGCCCTCGCGGCACGGGGTGCACTTGCCGCAGGACTCGTGCTCGTAGAACTGGGTCCACTTCATGACCGCCCACGGCACGGACACGGTGTCGTTGAAGACCATCACCGCGGTGGTGCCCAGCATGGAGCCCGCCCCGGCCGCGCCCTCGAAGTCCAGCGGGACGTCGAGGTGCTCGGCGGTGAACATCGGCGTGGACGAGCCACCCGGCGTCCAGAACTTCAGCGGGATGCCGTCCTTCATGCCACCGGCCAGTTCCAGCAGCTCGCGCAGCGTGGTGCCCAGTGGCGCCTCGAACTGGCCGGGGTTGGTGACGTGCCCGGAGATCGAGTAGATCTTCGGGCCGGGCGACTTCTCGGTGCCCATGGTGCGGAACCAGTCCGACCCGCCGTTGACGATGAAGGGAACGCTGGCGATGGTCTCGACGTTGTTCACCGTGGTGGGCGCGGCGTAGAGGCCCGCCGCCGCCGGGAACGGCGGCTTGAGGCGGGGCTGGCCGCGGCGGCCCTCCAGCGAGTCGAGCAGCGCCGTCTCCTCACCGCAGATGTAGGCGCCCGCGCCCGCGTGCACGGTGATCTCCAGGTCGAACCCGGAGCCGAGGATGTTCGTCCCCAGGTACCCGGCGGCCTTGGCCTCGCGCACCGCCGCGTTGAGGCGGCGGATGCAGTGCAGGGCCTCGCCGCGCACGTAGATGAAGCAGTGGTGCGAGCGCATCGCGTACGAGGCGATGACGCAGCCCTCGATCAGCGAGTGCGGATCGGCCATCATCAGCGGGATGTCCTTGCACGTCCCGGGTTCGCCCTCGTCGGCGTTGATCACCAGGTAGTGCGGCTTGTCCTCGTTGGGCGGCATGAACGACCACTTGACGCCCGCCGGGAACCCGGCGCCGCCGCGGCCGCGCAGGCCGGAGGCCTTGACCAGCTCGACGAGCTGCTCGGGAGTCCCGCCCAGCGCCTTGCGCAGCGCGGTGTAGCCCTCGAGCTGCTCGTAGGTCTTGATCGACCACGAGGTGGGCGAGAGCCAGCGCTTGGTGAGGACCGGGGTGACCGGCGCGGGCTTGTTCGGGCCCGGGGCGGTAGTCGGTTCGGTCATTTCTTCTCCACCTCCGGCAGCGGCACGTCGTCCGGGTAGGGCACGGCGGTCCAGCCGCGGTCCTCGGCGAGCTTGGCGCCGCGCAGGGTTTCCACAGCGGCACTCGGACCGTCCACAGTGGCCCGGTAGTCCGCCTCGTCCTCCGGCCAGAACCCGGCCAGCTCCAGCTCCGCGGTGCGGAAGTCGCGCAGCGGGGCGCCCCGGGTGGGGGCGGGCTTCTCGCCCGCGCGCAGCGCGTCGACCAGGGCGACCGCCGACTCCGGGGTCTGGTTGTCGAAGAACTCGTAGTTCACCTGGATGACCGGGCCGAGGTCGCAGGCCGCCAGGCACTCGGCGTGCTCCAGCGTGATCGAGCCCGGCTCCCCCGGCTCGCCCGCGGTCTCGTTGTGCCCCAGCTTCTTCCCGTCGGAACCCAGGTGTTCGCCGAGCGCCTTGTAGATGTCGTCGCCGCCGAGCACCGCGCACAGGGTGTTGGTGCACACGCTGACCAGGTGCTCACCGCAGGTCTTGCGCTTGTACATGGTGTAGAAGGTCGCGACGGCGCTGACCTCGGCCGCGGTCAGGTCGAGCTGCGCGGCGCAGAACTGGATGCCCGCCTGGCTCACCCGGCCCTCCACCGACTGCACCAGGTGCAGCATCGGCAGCAGCGCCGAGCGCGACTGCGGGTAGCGGGTGATGATCGCCTGGGCCTTGCCCACGATCGGGTCGAAGACGCCCAGGTCCTCGACGTACTCGGCCACCAGGTGCTCGGCCGGGACCGGGGAGACACCCAGGACGTCGGTGTCGCGCACCGTCGCCTGGTGGGTGTCCCCGGCGCCGACGCCGGAGCCGCCGTAGGTGGAACCGGTGCTGCTCATCGGTCACATCCCCCCATCACCGGGTCGAGCGAGGCGACGGCCGCGATGACGTCGGCGACCATGCCGCCCTCGCTCATCGCGGGCATGGCCTGGAGGTTGACGAAGCTGGGTTCGCGCACGTGCACGCGCAGCGGCCGGGTGCCGCCGTCGGAGACCAGGTGGTAGCCCAGCTCCCCGCGCGGCGACTCGACCGGCACGTACACCTGGCCCGCCGGGACCGCGAAGCCCTCGGTGACCAGCTTGAAGTGGTGGATCAGCGACTCCATGGACTGGCCCATGATCTTGCGGACGTGCTCCAGGGAGTTGCCCATGCCGTCGGCGCCGATGGACAGCTTGGCGGGCCAGGCGATCTTCTGGTCGGCCACCATGACCGGGCCGGGCTCCAGCTTCTTCACCGCCTGCTTGATGATCCGCAGCGACTGGTGGATCTCCTCCAGCCGCAGCAGGTAGCGGGCGAAGGAGTCCGCGGCGGTGTCGGTCGGGACCTCGAAGTCGTACTCCTCGTAGCCGAGGTACGGCTCCACCTTGCGCAGGTCCCAGGCCAGGCCCGCGCTGCGCAGCACCGGACCGGTGATGCCCAGCGCCAGGCAGGCGTCCACCGGGAGGTAGCCGACGTCCTTGAGCCGGTTGCGCCAGATCGGCTGGCCGGTGAGCAGCTTGTCGTAGTCCGGCAGGCGCTTCTCCATCACCTTGACGAACTCGCTGATCTTGGTGGCGTAGTCGTCCGGCAGGTCTTGGGCGACGCCGCCGGGCCGGATGAACGCGTGGTTCATCCGCAGACCGGTCAGGTGCTCGAGCAGGTGCAGGGCTTCCTCGCGCTCGCGGAACCCGGAGGTCATCGCGGTCAGCGAACCCAGCTCCATGCCGCCGGTGGCCAGCGCCACCAGGTGCGAGCTGATCCGGTTGATCTCCAGCAGGATCACCCGGATGACCTGCGCGCGCCGCGGCGCCTCGACGCCGAGCAGCTTCTCCACCGCCAGGCAGTACGCGGCCTCGTTCGACAGCGGCGCCAGGTAGTCCATGCGCGTCACGAAGGTGACGCCCTGGGTCCAGGTGCGGTACTCGCAGTTCTTCTCGATGCCGGTGTGCAGGTACC
Organism: Actinokineospora spheciospongiae; assembly: GCF_000564855.1. Taxonomy (GTDB): domain Bacteria; phylum Actinomycetota; class Actinomycetes; order Mycobacteriales; family Pseudonocardiaceae; genus Actinokineospora; species Actinokineospora spheciospongiae. The sequence continues at coordinate 65,206 of NZ_AYXG01000043.1, read as the reverse complement.
CGATGACCGACCGGGCCTGGGTGACGGTCTCGCCCTCCAGCTCCAGCACCAGCCGCAGCACGCCGTGCGTCGACGGGTGCTGCGGGCCGAGGTTGATCACGATCCGCTCGTCGTGGACCGCGTCTTCCAGCACGTCGTCCCAGTCGCCGCCGGTGACCGTGTAGACGCGGCCCTCGGTGGTCTCGCGCTCCTGGGCGTAGTCGGCCTGGGCGGTGCTGTCGCTGCCCTCGGCGGTGGTGTCGGTGCCGGTGGCGGCGTCGGACAGGTTCTCGGCCTTGGTCCCGTGTGAGGTGGTCACGAGTACGACCTCCGCTGGTCGGGCGGAGGGATCTCCGCGCCCTTGTACTCGACGGGGATGCCGCCGAGCGGGTAGTCCTTGCGCTGAGGGTGGCCGTCCCAGTCGTCCGGCATGAGGATGCGGGTCAGCGCGGGGTGGCCGTCGTAGACGATGCCGAACATGTCCCACGCCTCGCGCTCGTGCCAGTCGGCGGTCGGGTAGACCTCGACGACCGACGGCACGTGCGCGTCGTCGACGTCGAGGGCGACCTCCAGCCGGATGCGGCGGCGGAACGTCATCGAGGTCAGGTGGTAGACCGAGTGCAGCCGCTGCGGCACGTCCACGCCGTAGTCCACACCGGACACCGAGCTGCACAGCTCGAACCGCAGCGCGGGCTCGTCGCGCAGCGTGCGGCACAGCTCCAGCAGGTGCTCGCGGCGCACGTAGAAGGTGATCTCCCCGTGCGAGACGGTCACCTGCTGCACGGCGGAGGCGGGGATGTCCCGGTTGGCCATCGCGGCGGTGAGGTCGTCGGCGAACTCGTCGAACCAGCCGCCGTAGGGCCGCTCGGCCGGGGCCGGGCTGAACGCGGGCAGCCGCAGGCCGCCGAAGCCGGAGGTGTCGCCGGTGCCGCTGATGCCGAACATGCCGGAGCGGGTGCGGCCGGTGACCAGCGGGGCCTTGGGCTCGGCGTCGCCGGGGCCGGTGACCTGCAAGCCCTCGTCGGGCTGCTGGGCGGAGGAGTCCGCGCCGCCGATCTCGTGACCGGCGTCGGACTCGGGGGTGGTGGGGTCTGGGGTGGTGGGATCGTCAGCCATTCGGGTTCACCTCACTTCTTCGCGTACTTCACGGTGGACGCGATGAGCTCGGTGCGGGCGCCGCTCTGGGCGCGGATCGCGGCCCGGGCGGCGTTGATCGGCTCGTCGCCGATCTTGGCGTGCAGCTTCAGGATCGCGTCGATCAGCATCTCCGGCCGCGGCGGGCAGCCGGGCAGGTACATGTCGACCGGGACGATGTGGTCGACGCCCTGCACCACGGCGTAGTTGTTGAACATGCCGCCGGAGGAGGCGCACACGCCCATGGCCAGCACCCAGCGCGGCTCGGCCATCTGGTCGTAGATCTGGCGCAGGACCGGGGCCATCTTGTTGGTCACCCGGCCCGCGACGATCATCAGGTCGGCCTGGCGCGGCGAGGCGCGGAAGGCCTCCATGCCGAACCGGGCGATGTCGTAGCGGGGTCCGCCGGTCGTCATCATCTCGATCGCGCAGCAGGCCAGCCCGAAGGTGGCGGGCCACAGCGAGTTCTTGCGGCCCCAGTTCACCAGCTTCTCCAAGCTGGCCAGCATGATGCCGTTGGGGAGCTTTTCCTCGAGTCCCATGACCTCAGTGCCTCCCGTCAGTTCCAGTCGAGGCCGCCGCGCCGCCACACGTAGGCGTAGGCGAAGCCGACCGTCGCGATGAACAAGAAGATCTCGACCAGTCCGAACAGACCGAGGACGTCCGCCGACACCGCGAACGGGTAGAGGAACACCATCTCGATGTCGAACAGGATGAACAGCATGGCCGTCAGGTAGTAGGCGACCGGCACGCGGCCACCGCCCACCACCGGCTGCGGCGATGGCTCGATGCCGCACTCGTAGGCCTGGAACTTCGCCCGGTTGTAGCGGCTGGGCCCGACCAGGGGTCCCAGGAGCGCGGAGAACACCGCGAACGCCGCGGCCAGCGCGAACATCACCACCAGGGGGAGGTAGATCCCCAGGTCCGACGACACGTCCGAAGATTGGGCTACGAGCATGGGCACTCCGTCGTCCTTTCCCGCTTCCTCCGGCCCGAACCCTATGGGGCATCGGTCACACCACCCGTTGTTAGGCAGCCCTAACCCATACCATGCGATCGGGTGATGATTGTGAAAACATTCACAAGCTGGCGCAGCCTGGTGTGAACGGGTTCACAAGCATCGGGGCCAGTGTAGGACGCGGCTCACAACGCGAAACCCTGGGTCCCGGACAACTCTGCGTGACCATTCTCATGGCCGTGACCTGGGCGGACTCACCAGTACGGGTGTATTGCTTCCCCCTCCCCCGAGTTGTCCACAGGCAAGATCGGCCCAGGTTGCCCACAGACCAAGATCGACATCCACCCGACCGGGCACCGCCTCGGTGGAATGGCACCGGGAGTCGCAATCCGAGGCGAACGGCCGATCAGCGCTCCACCCATGAAACGCGGAATCCGGTCTCGACATCAAGGACGCGGCGATATGCCTGTGGTGCGGACCGCGCCGCGCCACCTATTGGAGCGGTAATTCGCAGATTGCCCGATCGGCGGTTCCATGTCACAAGTTGAATCGGGAATTGTCGCACCACGACGTGCGCCATGCGCTGCGGCTTGTCGGAGTACACTCCACCAGGAAGGCAAAAATTCAATGAAGCAGATTTGCCCGAGTTGCAACGGCACGGGGTGGGTGACCGTGCAGCGCGCCGCGAGCACGGGCGGGCGCGGCGGAACAGTGGACGAGAAGATCACGTGCCCGCAGTGCGACGGGTCGCAGTGGGTGGACGCATGACGAACCAGTGAGGCGGCACAGATGAACGGCGGCTACGGGGACGACGAGACAGGCGACGACGTGGAGGTCCCGTCGGAGACCCACACGGTGTGCGTGCTGTGTGGCGGCGGGGGCCTGATCGCGGACCCCAAGCTCGCCATCATCGGTGGTGTACCTCGCACGGTGGACAATGGACGCCCGTGCCCACACTGTCAGACCGTGGGACACTTTCCCGGAATCGTCCCCCCCGTGTGAGCGGGTCAGGCCACGGCGTTCGTGAACGGCAGCAAGCCCCCGGCCATGCGGTCGGGGGCTTGCTGCCGTTCACGGGTTTTTCTGTCGTCACAAAGCGCCCGGAAGGCGGACGATTGAGAAAAAACCGGGTTGACGGTCTTGCACGAACGGGCGACGTGTTGCTTGGTGGTGTCTCTTGGTGGTCTCTTTCCGGAGTTCGGAGGGTGGTCGCGCGAGGGAGCCCAGAACTGCGGGTGGGTGAACTCAGTCGGCGAGGACCTGTTCGCGGAGGATGTCGGCGTGGCCGCAGTGGTGGGCCAGTTCCCGCAGGACTTGCAGGTACACCCAGCGGAGCGTGCGCGGTCCGGTCCGGTGGCCGGTCACCACGGTGTCCAGCGGCAGGTCCGCGACCGCGGTCCTGGCCGTGGCGCAGGCTTCCCGGTGGGCCGCGGTGACCGAGGCGACGGTGTCGCCGTCGGCGAGGCGGAAGGACTCGTCCGGGTTTCCCACCAGGCCGAGTTCCCGGCGGGGCGTGCCGCCCACGCACTCCTCGAACCACACCCGCTGCATCCACGTGACGTGCTTGAGCAGCCCGAGCAGCGTCGTCGCCGACGGGACGAGTGCGCGGCGGGCCTGTTCCTCCGTGAGGGAGTCCAGCGTCGCCTCGACGGCGGCGCGGTACTCCTCGACGAACGCGTCCAGTTGGGTGCGTTCATCATCCAGCGGCACGTCGAACGCACCCATCGAGTCCTCCATCACGCCACAGCAGCCCCGGGCTTCGGTTGCGGGGCAACAGGTCGGCGACTCAGCGCCCGGTCAGACGGTGGGGGCCATCCTGGTGGCGGCGACGATGACCTTGTCGAAGGCGTCGCCGTCCTTGGGGTCGTAGAGGCCCGCCAGGAGCTTGAGCACGAGCTTCATCAGCGTCTGGCGGGGGAGGCCGTACTTGGTGGCGAGGGCCATGACCTTCGGGTTGCCGATGAGCTTGGAGAAGATGTTGCCCAAGCGGTAGTAGCTGCCGAGTGCCTGCTGGAGGGCGACCGGGTAGCCGTGCAGGGCCTTCTCCCTGGCCGGGCCCTCGGCGCGGGCCAGGGCCTGGATGACGCACTCGGCGGCGATCCTGGCTGACTCCATGGCGTAGCCGATGCCCTCGCCGTTGAAGGGGTTGACCATGCCGCCCGCGTCGCCGACCAGGAGCAGGCCGTCGCGGTAGTGGGGGGTGCGGTTGAAGCCCATGGGGAGGGCCGCGCCGCCGATCTTGCCGGTGGCGTTGTGCTCGCGGAAGCCCCACTCCTCGGGGGTTCCGTCCAGCCAGGACGTGAGCAGCTTGCGGTAGTCGGTGCTGCCGAACGCCTTCGACGTTGACAGGATGCCCAGGCCGACGTTGACGGTGCCGTCGCCCATGCCGAAGATCCAGCCGTAGCCGGGGAGCAGGACCGGGTTGGCCGGGTCGGACCGGTCCCACAGCTCCAGGTGCGACTCCAGGTAGTCGTCCTTGCTGCGGGGGCTGGCGTAGTAGCGGCGGACCGCGACGCCCATGGGGCGGGATTCGATCTTGTCCAGGCCGACCGAGAGGGCCAGGCGGGCGGAGACGCCGTCGCAGGCCAGGACCAGGGGCGCGCGGTAGGTGACCGGGGTCTTGTCCGGGCCCGCCTTGGCGGTCACGCCGACGACGCGGCCGGTGCGGTCGTCGGTGACGGCGCCGGTGACCGTGGTCTGCTCCAGGAGGCGGGCGCCCGCGCGCTGGGCGGTGCGGGCCAGCATCTCGTCGAAGTCCTGGCGGGGGCGGACGACGCCGTACGGGGGGAAGGTGGCCAGGTCCGGCCAGTCCAGTTCCAGGGTGACCCCGCCGCCGACCACGCGCAGGCCGCGGTTGTGCAGCCAGCCCGCCTCTTCCCTGGTGTCGACGCCGAGGTCGATGAGCTGCTTGACGCCGCGGGGGGTGAGCCCGTCGCCGCAGACCTTCTCGCGGGGGAAGGTGCTCTTCTCGAGCAGCAGGACGTCCAGGCCCGCGCGGGCGAGGTAGGTGGCCGCGGTCGAACCTGCGGGGCCCGCGCCCACGACGATCACCTCGGCGTCCTCGCCAGCCTTGCGCCTGCTGATCGAAGAAGTCGTCATGCCGCCCAGTCTAGGGCGTGCCGGGAGCGGCCCGTCCGCGCAGCGCCCGCGTGGGACACCGGCGCCGGGGTCTGGTGAAACGGGTGTACGGCGGGTCACGATGTTCCCCGGGTCGACCACGGCCCGCCAGGAGACGCACCCTCGATGACCGAGATGACCGGTGTGGCGCGGACGGACGACCACGCGCCCGCCGCACCGCCGGACGACGTGCCGATCGTGCGGCCCGCGCACACCGCCCGCTGCACCGCGTCCGGGTTGATCGCGGTCACCGCGCTGGTCGCCTGCTCGGCGGCCTGGCAGGCGTGGGGTTCCTACGCGCTGGTGCGCGACCCGGCGGCGGAGGCGGCGCAGCTCGTGGCCGCCAACGGGCGGGCGGTGACGCTGGCCTGGGTGTGGCTGGTCGGGTCGGTGGCGTCCACGGCGGCCTTCGCGACCTGGCTGCGGCGGGCCCGGGCGAACTCGGCGCGGATCTGCGCGGCGCCGCACCGGTTGGGGCCGGGGTGGGTGGTGGGGGCCTGGTTCGTGCCGGGGCTGAACCTGTGGCTGCCCGCGGTGGTGGTGTCCGACGTGTGGCGGGCGAGCAACCCGGACGTGCCGCCGCGCGGGGCCGACCTGCGGGCGGTGCCGACCGGGTGGGTCGTCGGGCTGTGGTGGGGCGCGTCCCTGCTGTCCCTGCTGGCCGAGGCGGTCGGGGTGGTGCTGGCGGGCGGGCACGCGGTGGCCGCGTTCGGGGCCGTGTACGCCGCCGCCGCGGTGGGCGCGGGGCTGACGGTCGTGGCCGCGGCGGCGGTGCTCTACCTGATGCGGCGGGTGGACCGGTGGCAGACCGGGCGGGAGGCGGTCACGGCTTGACCGCGCGGTGCAGGGCGACCACGCCGAAGGTGAGGTTGCGCCACTCGACCTCGGTCCAGCCCGCCTTGGCCACCAGTTCGGCGACCGAGCGCTGGTCGTGCCAGTCGCGCATGGACTCCGCCAGGTAGGCGTAGGCCTCGCCGTTGGAGGAGAACGGGCGGGTGATCAGCGGCAGCGCCCGCAGCACCGTGTTGTGGTAGAGCCAGCGCAGGGTGCGCAGCGGCGGCTGGGACACCTCGCACACCACCAGCCGCCCGCCCGGCCGCACGACGCGGCGCATCTCGGCGAGGGCCTCCACCGTGGGGACCATGTTGCGCAGTCCGAAGGTGACGGTGACCGCGTCGAACGCCTCGTCGGCGAACGGGAGGTGGAAGGCGTCCGCGGCGACCCTGGGCACGCCCCGGCCCGCGCCGCCGGAGAGCATCGGCAGCGAGAAGTCGGCGGCGACGCACCAGGCGCCGGAGCGGGCGTACTCCACGGTGGACACCGCGGTGCCCGCGGCGAGGTCGAGGACCCGCTCCCCCGGGCGGGCGTCGAGGACGCGGCGGGTCTGCTCGCGCCAGCGGCGGTCGAACCCGAGTGTCATGACCGTGTTGGTGCGGTCGTAGCCTTGGGCGACACCGTCGAACATCTCGGCGATGTCGTGCGGGTCCTTGTCCAAACCGGCGCGCGCCATGTGCGGCAGCGTACGAGAAACGCCTCAGGCGGCCACCGCACGGGTGTCGTCGAGCACCGCCCGGTAGTGGCCCAGCAACTCCTCGCACACCCCCGGCCAGCCCCGGTCGCGGACCGCGGCGCGGCCCGCGGCGCCCATCCGGCGGCGGGTCAGCGGGTCGGCCAGCCGGTCGACGGCGCCGCGCAGGTCGAACTCCGCCGGGTCGAGCAGCAGCCCGGTGCGGCCGGGGCGGACCAGGTCGCGCGGGCCGCCCGCGTCCGGGGCGATCACCGGCAGCCCGGAGGCCATCGCCTCCTGCACGGCCTGGCAGAAGGTCTCGTGCGGGCCGGTGTGCACGAACACGTCGAGGCTGGCGTAGGCCTCGGCCAGCGCGGTGCCGTCGCGGAAGCCGAGGAACGCGGCACCGGGCAGCAGGGCGCGCAGCGACTCCTCGGCGGGCCCCTCGCCGACGACGACCACCCGGACCCCGGGTACCCCGTGCAGGGCGGCGAGCCGGTGGACCTGCTTCTCCGGGGCGAGCCTGCCGACGTAGCCGACGAGCAGTTCCCCGTTCGGCGCCAGCTCCGCGCGCAGCGCCCGGCTGGCGCGGTCCGGGCGGAACCGGTCGGTGTCGACGCCGCGGCCCCAGCGGTGCACGCGGGGCACGCCGTGCGCGGTGAGGTCGTCGACCGCGGCGGTCGACGGGGCCAGGGTCCGGTCCGCGCCCGCGTGCAGCCTGCGAATCCAGCGCCAGGCCGCCCGGGAGCCGCGGCTGAGGCCGTAGGCGGCGGCGAACCCGGCGACGTCGGTCTGGTACACCGCGACCGTCGGCACCCCGAGCCGGTTGGCCGCCCACAGCCCGCCCGCGCCGAGCACGAACGGTGACGCCAGGTGCACCACGTCCGGGTCGAACGCGGCCAGTTCGGTGAGCACCCGGCGGGTGGGCACCCCGATCGGCAGCGATGTGATCAGCGGTACACCGACCGCCGGGACCCGGGTGACCTCGGCGTGCCGGTATCGGTCCTGGCCGGGCCCGGGGGCCACGACGAGCGCCGGGTGGCCCCGGCGCTGCAGGTGCTCCACCACCCGCAGCACGGAATTCGCGACCCCGTTGACCTGCGGCAGGAAGCTCTCGGTGACGATGGCGACGCGCACGGGTCCGACCGTCGCAGCCGGGATCGACCTGGGCGTGGCAGTCGGGCGAACGGCCGCCGAACAGCCGGTGCCCCGCGCGACCTTGGCCCGACCATCGTCGTTTGGTCACCTGGGGGTCGTGAACCGGACACCAGAGGTGGTCACCCTAGGTCGGCATGACCCTCATGTCACCGCGTCCGCGCGGCCAGGTGGACCCCGGGCTGCTCTCCAGGGCCCTGGAGACCGCGGGCAGGCTCGCCAACGACGCCACCGACGTGATCACCGCGACGGCGGGCCGGGACGCGGTCCTGGACACCCCGGAGTCGCCGTTCGACTGGGTCACCGACACCGACCACACCCTGGAGCGGCACACCCGGCGGGTGCTGACCGCGGAGTTCCCCGGTATCCCGGTGGTCAGCTCCGCCTTCGGCGCCGAGGCCGGGTCCCGCTACCGCTGGGTGGTCGACCCGCTCGACGGCACCGCCAACTACGCCGCGGGCATCCCCTGGTGCGCCTACAGCCTGGCCCTGGTCGACGCGGACGGCCCGGTGGTCGGGGTGGTCGCCGACCCGTTCCGCGGCCGCATCTACGCCGCGGCCAGGGCGCGCGGGGCGCGGGTGAACGGGGTGCGGATCGCGCTGCGGGACCGCACCTCGGTGGCGGGGGCGATCGTGTGCACGGAACTGGTGTCGGGTGGGCCGTGGCCGGGGCTGGCCGGGTTCATCGAGCGGGCGGGGGCGGCCGCGGCGCGGGTGCGGGTGCTCGGCTCGTCGGCGCTGGCGGTCGCCCAGGTGGCGCTGGGGCACGCGGCGGCGGCGGTGCTGCACGGCTGCCGGGAGCACGAGGTGGCCGCCGCGGTGGCGCTGGCCTCGGAGTCGGGGGCGGTGGTGCTGGACCGGTCGGGGCGCGACGCGGTGCGGTTGCCCGCGGACGGGCTGCTGGTGGCGGCGCCGGGGGTGGCCGAGCAGGCGCTGGGCTGGTGGCGCGGCGGCTGAGGAACTGGCGATCGGAACTGGCGATCGGGACTGGTGGGATTGTCGGTGGGGTGCGGGAGGCTGGGCGCCATGGCGAAGGTGCGTTCGGCGGACGGTGTCGGGGTCGAGTTCGACGTGGTGGGGTCGGGGCCGCCGGTGGTGCTGGTCGGCGGGGCGTTCATGGACGCCGGGTCGACCGCGGGGTTGGCGGCCGGGCTGGCCGGGGAGTTCAGCGCGGTCAGCTACCACCGGCGCGGGCGCGGCGGCAGCGGGGACGCGCCGGGGTACGCCGTGGAACGGGAGTTCGAGGACCTCGCCGCGGTGGTCGGGGCCGTCGGCGGGAGCGCGCGGCTCTACGGGATGTCCTCGGGCGGGGTGCTGGTGCTCAAGGCCGTGGCGGCGGGGGTGCCCGCGGAGCGGGTCGCGGTGTACGAGCCGCCGTTCGGCGCCGGGTCGCCGACCTACGCCGAGGAGCAGGAGGCCCGGATCGCCGCGGGCGACCGGGAGGGCGCGGTGGTGGCGTTCCTGGAGGTGACCGGGATGCCCGCGGAGGCGGTCGACGCCGTGCGCCGCGGCCCGGCCTGGGGCCACCTGGTGGGCATGGCGCACACGCTGCCCTACGACGGGCGGGTCGTCGGTGACGGTTCGGTGCCGGACCTGTCCGCGGTCGCCGTCCCCGCCCTGGTCTGCCACGGCGGTGCCAGCCCGGAGGCCCTGGTGCGCGGCGCCCGGGCCGCCGCGGCGGCGCTGCCGGACGTCACCGTCGCCGTGCTGCCGGAGCAGACCCACCAGGTCGAGGAGGGCGTGCTGGCCCCGGTGCTGCTCGACTTCTACCGTGGGCTGACCCCCTGACGCGTGGTCCGCGTGTACGCCCCCGAACCCCGGGTAGGCCCCTGGTCCGTGACGGAAAGGGGAAGGCTGTGACGTCGACATCGACCGTGGCCGCCGTGGACTTCGGGAGCGGCCTGTCCCAGGCGTGGCAGGTGGTGGTCACCTCCGCGCCCAGGCTGCTCGGGTTCCTGCTCGTCCTGGTGATCGGATGGTTCGTGGCGAGGCTCCTGGCCAAGGCGGTCAACGCCGTCCTGGAGCGGGTCGGGTTCGACCGGGTCGTCGAGCGCGGCGGGGTCAAGACCGCGCTGGCCAGGTCGGAGTACGACGCCTCGGACGTCATCGCCAAGCTCGTCCGCTACGCGGTCCTGCTGATCACCCTGCAGCTCGCCTTCGGCGTGTGGGGCAGCAACCCGGTCTCGCAGCTCCTCGGCGATATCGTGGCGTGGCTGCCCAGGGCCGCCGTGGCGATCGTCATCGTCGTGGTGGCCGCGGCCATCGCCAAGGCCGCCAAGGACTTCATCACCAATGCGATGGGCGGGCTGTCCTACGGCAAGGTCGTGGCCACCGCCGCCTCGGTGTTCGTCGTCGGGCTCGGGGTGATCGCCGCGCTGAACCAGGTCGGCGTCGCCACCACCGTCACCACCCCCGTCCTCATCACCGTCCTGGCCACCATCGGCGGCATCGCGGTCATCGGCGTCGGCGGTGGTCTGATCAAGCCGATGCAGCAGCGCTGGACCCGGTGGCTCGACCGGGCCGAGCAGGAGATCCCCCGGATGCGCGAGCAGGTGGAGGCCAACACCGCCCGCAGGCAGGCCGAGCAGCAGCGCGCCGCCTACTACCAGCAGGGGTTCGCCCACGCGGCCCACGGCGCCCACCCGGCCCAGGCGGTCCCCGCGGGTCCGCCCCGGCAGAGCCAGTACCCGCCGGAGCAGCCGTACGGCCAGGGCCAGTTCACCCAGGACTGGCCTGCGCAGCCCGGGTACCACCAGGGCACCATCCCCCAGCAGCCCACGGGCGGGCGGCAGGTGCCGCAGCAGTACGCACCCCAGCACTTCCCCACCCCGGACGACCACCGGCCGAACCGGTACTGATCAGCGCGGGACCGTCACACGCGGATGCGGCGCGGCAGCAGCGGGCGGATGTGCAGCGGGCCCCGGCTGCGCAACCACCAGACCAGCCCGCCGACGACCAGCCACCCGACCAGCAGGGTGGTGCTCACCGGCAGCACGGTCAGCGTCGCGCCGCGACCGGCGACCCGCACCAGGTCCGGGTTGCCCTGGTCGTACTCCACCCGCACGACCTGCCCCTCCTCCAGCGCCTCGGGGTAGAGCACGCCCCCCGACGGGGTGTGCTCGGCGCCGTCGGGGGTCTGGAAGCGGACCAGGGTGCGGCCGAAGGCCACGCTGACCACGTCGGCGTTGGCCCGGCCGGTGTCGGACTCGATCGCCGAGTCCTCGGTGAAGGCGCCGATGACCAGGAGCAGGCCGAGGACGGTCAGCAGCCCGGCGACACCGATCGCCACGATCGCGGTCGTGCGGCGGACCGGCTGGGAGCGATCGGGCTCGGCTGTCACACGACGAGCGTAGCGGGATGACCGGCGGTGACCGTCCCGTGCGCTATGGGTGGTTTGCGCCGGTCCGGGGGTGCACTGCCTATGCTCCTTCGGTGGCGAAGGGTGAGAGCGCGCGGCGGGACACGACCCTGGTCGTCCTAGTGGTGCTCCTGCTGTTCAGCACGCCGTTCGTCATCGCGGGCATCAGGTTCCTGGCCACCCACGGCGGTGAGCCCCCGGTCTCCGCCCCGACGACCACCACGACCACCGCCGCGGACGCGCCGATCCCCTGGACCGCCGAGGAGGCCGTGCGGGCGCTGGCGGACGACCACGTCGCCCGGCTCCCCGGCGCCCCCGCCGTCGTCGACGAGGGCCGGGTGCGCCCGGAGCTGGAGCGGGCGGGCTGGAAGCTGCTGCTGCTGCCGTTCTCCGGCACCGACAGCCGCGACCGCCACCGCGACGAGCTCCGCAGGTTGCGGGACGAGCACGGCGGGGACCGGCTGGTCGTGGTGAGCGGCCTGCGGGTGGAGGTGGGGCGCAGCCACCGGTTGATCGGACCGGAGAACATGGCCGAGGTCGCGGCCGTCCTCGGCACCGCGGACCTGACCGAGTTCGTGCTGACCGCCCTGACCGAGGACCGCCCGCACACCGAGCCCGCCGCCCCGGTGCCCGCCGAGGCCGCGCAGGTCGAGCGGGTCGCCGCCGACCTCGCCGCCCGCTCGGTGCACACCGGCCCCGGCGTGCCCGCCGCCGAGAAGGACGAGCGGTGGTCGCGGGCCGGGCCGGACCTGGCGGTGCGGATCGCCGTGCTGCCCGCGGGTCCGGCCACCGACCTCGTCCACCGCCTGGGCGCCCGCTTCCCGCGCGACCTGGTGGTCGTCGTCCGCGGGCGCTGGGTGGACATGGCGGGCCCGGAACCCGACGTCGCCCGCACCGCCCGCGACGCCTACTACGGGCAGAACTTCTTCCGGCTCGCCGAGTGGGGCCCGGACCCGCTGCGACTGGGGTCGCTGCTGGTCGAGGAAGTCGGCGGGACCAGGGCGGCCCGGGCTGCCGCCCTGGTCGCCCCGTCGGCCGACGCGGGCCCGCCGGCCTGGGCAGCGGCGGTGGCGCCGTGGGCGTTCGCCGGTGCGGCGGTGCTGCTGGTCGGGGTGCCGGTCGCGCTGCGCCACCGCCCGTCCCGGCTGCGGCGGGAGCGGGCGGTGGCCGAGCGGGTCGCCCGGAACCGGCTCGCCGCCGAGGTCACCGCCCTGGCCGGCGAGATCGCCCGGCTCGACGGCCTGGCCCGCGACGGCCGGGCCGCCGACCTGGTCACCAGCGCCACCGAGCGGTACGGCGCGGCCAGGGACCTGCTCGCGGCGGACGGCGACCTGCCGACCGCGCGGGGGGCGGCGCGGACCGCGCGGGACCAGCTCACCGAGGCCGCGGGGCTGCTGGGGGTGGCGCCGTGAGCGCGCGGGCGGGGTGGGTGGTGCCGCGCCGCTGGCTGGTCGCGCTGGGCGTGGCCGCGGTGGTGTTCCTGAGCTGGGCGGACCTGCTGCTGCTGTTCTCACCGGCGCGGTCGGCGGTGGCGGCGCTGGACCGGGACGCGGTGTGGGTCGAGCCGGGGGTGGCGGGCGTCGACGCGGACGGGGTCCGGCGGGCGTTCGGGGAGCGCCCGCTGACCATGGTGGTCGTCGCCGCCGGGTCACCGCTCGCCGCGGACGAGTCCGAGAGCTGCGCGGCCGTCACCGACGCCATCGACGGCATCGTGAACGTCCTGGTCGTCGACGGCCGGTTCGAGCACGGCTGCGAGAGCGACGACCTGCCGCTCACCACCGACCGCTTCGGCTGGGACTTCGCCAACTGGACCGCCTACGACAACACCACCCAGTTCCTCCGCCACGACCACCGGGCCATGGCCGAGCAGCTCGCCGCGATGTACGACAACGACCTCGCCCGCGGCAAGCTGCTGCGCGAGGTCCGCGCGTTCCACTCCCCGGCGTACCGCCACCTGCTCCCCGTCGCCCTGGTCGGCGCCGTCGTGGTGGGCGTGCACGGCGGGTCCGGGCTGCTGGAGCGCGGCCTCGCCCGCCTCGACGACCGGCGGCGCGAGCGCGCGGCGTGGCGGGAGCGCCGGGCGGACCTGGGGGCCGAACTGGCCCTGGTCGCCGCGCGGATGGTCCACCTCCCCCCGACCCCGGAACTCGGCGACCTGTCCCGCGACTACCTCCGCGCCCTGGCCGACTGGGAGACCGCCCGCCCCGGCACCTCCCTGTCCGAGGTGGAGGCCCGCGTGCGCGGGCTCCACGAACGGGTGCGCTGACCGGTGCACGCGCGGCTGTGGGTGCCGGGGGCGTTCGTCGTGCCTGCGCCGGCCTCCCGGGCGGGAGCGGGGGGCGCGGGCGGGCTTGACGGCTACCGGGCGAGGGCGAGGACGGCGGTGGTGACGGCCGCCCAGAGCAGCATCGCCAACCCGGTCTGCTTCAACACGGGGATCAGGTTGAGCCCGGTCTCCTTGCCCAGCACCAGCTTCAACCCAGGGACCACCAGCACAACCGCCACGACCCCCACCAACGCCCACGGCGTCCACAACACCAGCGCCACGCTCACCAGGAACGGCAGCACCACCAGGGCGGCGTAGAGGACCCGGGTCCGCTCCTCCCCGAGCCGCACCGCCAGCGTGTTCTTCCCCGCCACCCGGTCGGTCGGCACGTCCCGCAGGTTGTTCGCCACCAGCACGGCCGCGGAGAACCCCCCCATCGCCACCGCCCCGCCGACCCCGACCCAACTGACCCGCCCGGTCTGCACGTACTCGGTCCCCAACACCGCGAACACCCCGAAGAACAGGAAGACCGCGACCTCCCCCCACCCGGAGTACCCGTACGGCTTGTCCCCCCCGGTGTAGAACCAGGCACCCGCGATGCTCACGGCCCCCAACAGCAGCAGCCACCAGTACCCCGACAGCGCCACGAGCACCAACCCCGCCACCGCCCCGATCCCGAAGCAGGCGAACGCCGCCCCCTTCACCGACCCCGGCGTGGCCACCCCCGACCCCACCAACCGCAACGGCCCCACCCGATCGGCATCGGTCCCCCGAACCCCGTCGGAGTAGTCGTTGGCGTAGTTCACCCCCACCTGCAACGACAACGACACCACCAACGCCAACACCGCCCGCCCCCACGAAAACCCACCCCCGGCGACGGCGGCCCCCGCCCCCACCAACACCGGCGCCACGGAGTTCGGCAACGTCCGCACCCGCGCGCCTTCGATCCACTCCGCCACAGTCGCCATGCCACCATCTTCACCGATGGCGACGACGACCCCGACCACGGGTGGCCACCGTTGCGCCCATCCGACGCTCCACGGGATTCCCCGCCCGCCACACCGCCGCGCGGACCGTGGGGGGCGCTCGGTTCGATGAGTGTGGTGGCGGTTGGCACGCCGGTCCCGGCGAAGCGGCAGGAGCGGGCCAGGGCGAAGTGCCTGGAGCGGATGGTCACCGAGCCGCACGACTGGGGCGTGGAACTGCTGATGATCGAAGCCCGCACCGCCCAGCTTCCATCACACTACGTGTGAGCACGCCGACAGGGCACACTCGAGCACGTTGGCGAGGGCTGAGGGTCGATACCGGTCGCGTGGTGTGGCGGATCGAGACATTGGGTTCGACCGCGCGGTCATGGGCGACGAGGACGTGCTCGGCGGCCGTGCCGTAGTGCAGCGGGGCGGTCGGCGAGGGTGGCCACGGCGAGGTCCACGTGTTCCTAGTACGCCTTGAGGTCGATGGCGTCCACCGCTTTGCGCACGGCCTCCGGGGGCGGCGGGGCGCCCTGGTGCTCGGTGGCGAGGGCCTGGTTGAGCCGCACGTACTCGCGCATCGCCGACTCGTACCCGGCGAGGCCACCCCCGTGGGCCAGTTCGCCCGCCAGCACGTACGCGCCGACCAGGGCCAGGCTGGTGCCCTGCCCGGACAGCGGGGACGGGCAGTGCGCGGCGTCCCCGAGCAGGCCGACCCGGCCGCGCGACCAGGTGTCGAGGTGGACCTGGCTCATGGTGTCGCAGTAGAAGTCCGGCGCGGTCCGCATGGCCTCGACCAGGGTGGGGGTTTCCCAGCCGCCGCCCGCGAAGGCCTCGGCGACCAGGGTGCGCTGGGCGTCGGGGTCGCGGGGCAGGTCGGTGCAGTGCCAGCCCATGACCACTCGGGCCTCGGCGTTGGCGCGGGCGCTGTAGACGCCGACCATGCCCGCGTCGCTGCTGTGGAAGACCTGCCAGCGGTCGAGGCCGAAGGTGTTGGGGGTGCTGAACACGGCCAGCGCCACGCCGAGGTGGTGCGGGGGGACCTCGCCGAAGGCCAGGGAGCGGACCCGGGAGTGCAGGCCGTCGGCGCCGATGACCAGGTCGAAGCGGCGGGGGGCGGAGTGCTCGAAGTGGACCAGCACGCCGTGATCGTCCTGGTCGAGGGCGGTGGCGGTGTCGCCGTAGAGGTACTCGGCGGGGGCGGCGCGGACCAGGATCTCGGACAGGTCGTCGCGGAGGATCTCGATGTCGGGGCCGTCGACCGGGCCGCCGGTGAAGGTCTCGCCCTCGGTGCGGGACAGTTCGGCGCCCTCGGCGTCCACGTAGGACGTGCCGAGGGTGCCGGTGCGGGCGGCGCGGACCTCGGCGAGCACGCCCATGCGGTCGAGCACCTCGATGGCGGGGCCGCGGACGTCGATGGCCTGCCCGCCCGGCCGCGGTGCCGGGGCGCGTTCGACGACGGTCGGGGCGAAGCCGTGGTGGCGCAGCCAGTGGGCGAGGGCGGGACCGGCCACACCGGCGCCGGACACCAGAACCGTGTGTACGTCGTATGCTGTCACAGCGAGCAAAGTATACAGCATTTCAGCAGGTCACAACTAGTACAGTTGCCACTGCTGTACTAGTACAGGGAGGGTGGGACATGGACGCGCCGTACCTGGTCATCGCCGCGGAGATCCGGCGGCGGGTGGCCGACGGGGAGCTGCGGCCGGGTGACCGCGTGCCCTCCACCAGGGAGATCACCCGGGAGTGGGGGGTGGCCCTGGCGACCGCGACCAAGGCCCTGGCCGCGCTGCGGCGCGAGGGCGTGGTCGAGGCGCTGCCGCGGATCGGCACGGTGGTCGCGGCCGGGGTGCCGGTGCGCAGGCGCGAACCGGAGCTGTCGCGGGGCCGGATCGTCGAGGTGGCCGTGGAACTGGCCGACGCCGAGGGGCTGGCGGCGCTGTCCATGCGCGGGATCGCCGCCCGGCTCGGCGTGGCGACGATGGCGCCGTACCGGCACGTCGCGGGCAAGGACGAGCTGGTGCTGCTGATGATCGACCACGCCCTGGGCACCGTGCCGCTGCCCGACACCGCGCCCCCGGACTGGCGGACGGGGCTGGAGGTCGCCGCGCGGGCGCAGTGGGCGGTCTACCGGCGCCACCCCTGGCTGGCGCACGCCCTCTCGCTGACCCGGCCGCAACTGCTGCCGAACGCGGTGGCCCACTCGGAGTGGATGCTGCGCTCGCTCGACGGCCTGGGCCTGGCGCCCGCGGTGGCGTTCCAGGTGTACGTCACGGTGTTCAACCACGTGCGCGGCACCGCGGTGAACCTGGAGTGGGAGCGGGAGGCGGAGAGCGCGTCCGGGCTGACCGACGAGCAGTGGATGGACACCCAGTCGAGCGCGCTGCGGGCGGTGCTGGCCACCGGCCGCTTCCCGGCGTTCGCCCGCACGGTGGCGGGCGGGGTCGACCTGGAGCTGGACGAGCTGTTCGACTTCGGCCTACAGCGCCTCCTCGACGGCATCGGCGCCCACCTCGCCGAGCAGCGCGGCGACGGCGGCGCGGTCGACCTTCCCGGGCCCGCGTAGCGGCAGCCCGGCCACCACCCGCACCCGCTTCGGCGCGGCCACCGGCCCCAGCTCCGCGCGCACCGCGGCCACGAGCCCCCGCACGTCGACGGTCCCGGAGGCGACCACCGCGGCGGCCACCGACTGCCCCCACTCGGGGTCGGGCAGGCCGACGACGCAGGCCTCCAGCACCCCGGGGCACCCGGTCAGCACCCGCTCGACGGCGGCGGGCGGCACCTTCTCCCCACCGGTGTTGATCACGTCGTCGGCCCGGCCGAGGACGGTGAGCACCCGGCCGTCGAACGCGCCGAGGTCGTTGGTGCGGAACCAGCCGCCCGCGAAGGCGGGGTTGTCCGGGTCGAGGCGGTAGCCCGAGGCCAGGGTCGGCCCGGCAAGCTGGACCAGGCCGTCGGCGGTGCGCACGCGCACGCCGTCGAGGGGGACGCCGTCGTAGACGCAGCCGCCCGAGGTCTCGCTCATGCCGTAGGTGGTGCGGACGCGGACGCCCTCGGCGCGGGCGCGGTCGAGCAGGGCGGGCGGGGTGGCGGCACCGCCGACCAGCACCCCGTCGAAGGCGCGCAGCGCGGCCAGGGCGGCACCGCCCTCGGTGAGCAGCCGGGTGAGCTGGGTCGGCACCAGCGCGGTGTAGCGGGGGCCGTCGGCGGCGAGCACGTCCGCCGCCGACTCCACGAACACCCGACCGCGGAAGCTCCCCGGCGGCAGCACCGACAGCGGGGTCGCGGCCAGCAGCGAGCGCACCACGACCTGCACCCCGGCGATGTGGTGGGCGGGCATGGCCAGCAGCCAGGTCCCCGGCCCGCCCAGCCGGGCGTGCGTGGCCCCGGCGGAGGCGCGCAGCGCCGCGGCGGGCAGCAGCACCCCCTTGGGCGCACCGGTCGACCCGGACGTCCGCACGATCAGCGCGGTGCCCGGCTCCACCGGCAGGTCCGGCCGCATCGCCGCGGCCGACTCCCCCGCCGCAAGGGGCAACACAGCGGGCCCGGTGCCGTCCAACGCCGCCCGCAGCGGCCCGACCAGGGGGCCGGGACCACTGGCCAGTTCGACCACTCGCATGCGCCTCATCCTTCCAGCAGAACGGTCCCTGCCCCTACGCTGCGACGGACCCGCTCACCCGGTCGAGAGGACTCCACACCATGTCGCAGAAGGTCTCCACCTTCCTGATGTTCCAGGGGCAGGCGGAAGAGGCGCTGACCTTCTACGCGGACCTGTTCGCCGAGGCCGAGCTGCTGGCGCTGACCAAGTGGCCCGCGGGCGGGCCGGGCAAGGAGGGCACGGTGCAGCAGGCCGTGCTGCTCCTGGGCGGTCAGACCATCCTCGCCAACGACAGCACCGTCGAGCACGACTTCACCTTCACCCCTTCCACCTCCCTGTTCGTGCAGTGCGACTCCGAAGAGGAGATCGACCGCGTGTACGCCGCCCTGGCCGAGGGCGGCAGCGAGCTGATGCCCCTGGCCGACTACGGCTTCAGCCGCAGGTTCGGCTGGACCAACGACCGCTTCGGCGTGTCCTGGCAGCTCAACCTCGCCTGAGCCGTGCCGCAGCGCACCTGGCGCCGCCCCCTCGACGAGGGCCTGCGCGACGCGTACCTGACCCGGCTCGGCTTCCCGAGCCCGCCGCCACCCACCCTCGACACCCTGCGCGCCCTGCACCGCGCGCAGATCGAGGGCGTGCCGTACGAGGTCGTGTGGATCGCCCTGCGCGAACCGCGGACCGTCGAACCCCTCGACTCGATGGGCTACCTGGCCTCCGGTCGCGGCGGCTACTGCTACCACCTCAACGGCGCCCTGGCGGTGCTGCTGGACTGGCTCGGTTTCGACACCCACCTGCGCGTCGGCGGCGCGCAGGGCCGCAACGACCCGGTGGCCCCCGGCGCCACCGGGTCGCACATGGTCATCGAGGTGCACGGCCTGCCCGCCCCCGAGTGCGCGGGCGGCCGCTGGTTCGTCGACACCGGCCTCGGCGACGGGCTGCGCGACCCGCTGCCGCTGGTGCCCGGCGACCACCGGGCCGACCCGTTCCGGTTCCGGCTGCGCCCCTCGGACGTCGTCCCCGGCGGTTGGCGCTTCGACCACGACCCTCGCGGTGCGTTCGCCGGGATGGACTTCGCTCCCTCCGAGGCCAGTATCGCCGACTTCACCGACAAGCACCGCGAGTTGTCCACAGCCCCCGATTCGGGGTTCGTCCGCACCGTCACCCTGGCCCGCCGCGAGGGGCGGGTGATCCACGAACTGCGCGGCCTGGCGCTGCAGACGGTCGCCCCGGGCGGCGAGGACTCCTCGGTTCTCACCGCCCGCGCCGACTACTTCGCCGCCCTGGCCGACCTGTTCCGGCTACCACTGTCCGATGTGGACGAGAGCAGGCGCGGGGTGCTGTGGAACCGGCTGCGCGAGGACCACGAGCGCTACCTCCTCGCGCAAACCGGTTCCCAATAGCAGCCGGTTCTCAGTAGTAGTAGGGGAAGCGGGACCAGTCGGGGTCGCGCTTCTCCAGGAACGCGTCGCGGCCCTCCACGGCCTCGTCGGTCATGTAGGCGAGGCGGGTGGTCTCCCCCGCGAACACCTGCTGCCCGACTAGGCCGTCGTCGATGGCGTTGAAGGCGTACTTGAGCATCCGCTGCGCCGTGGGCGACTTGCCGTTGATCTCCCGCGCCCACTCCAGCGCGGTCGCCTCCAGCTCCGCGTGCGGCACCGCCTGGTTCACCGCGCCCATCGCCACCATGTCCTCGGCGGTGTAGGTGCGGCCGAGGAAGAAGATCTCCCTGGCGAACTTCTGCCCCACCTGCCGGGCCAGGTACGCCGAGCCGAACCCGCCGTCGAAGCTGCCCACGTCCGCGTCGGTCTGCTTGAACCGGGCGTGCTCGGCGCTGGCGAGGGTGAGGTCGCAGGTCACGTGCAGGCTGTGCCCGCCGCCCGCGGCCCACCCGGGGACCACGGCGATGACCACCTTGGGCATGAACCGGATCAGCCGCTGCACCTCCAGGATGTGCAGCCGCCCGGCGCGGGCCGGGTCGACCGTCTCCGAGGTGTCGCCGCTGGCGTACTGGTAGCCGGTGCGGCCGCGGATGCGCTGGTCGCCGCCGGAGCAGAACGCCCAGCCGCCGTCCTTGGCCGAGGGCCCGTTGCCGGTGAGCAGCACGCAGCCGACGTCGGAGCTCATCCGCGCGTGGTCCAGCGCCCGGTACAGCTCGTCGACGGTGTGCGGGCGGAAGGCGTTGCGCACCTCCGGCCGGTCGAACGCGATGCGCACCGCGCCGGTGCCCACCGCTCGGTGGTAGGTGATGTCGGTGAAGTCGAACCCGGCGACCTCGGTCCACTGCGCCGGGTCGAACAACTCGGAAACCTCGCGATCAGCCACGCGCCCGAGGATGCCCGACGCCCTGTGGACAGCCGTTCGCGGGGTTGCGGGTCGGCGTGTAAAGCTGGACCCGTGCACGACCTGGACTCCGCGCTGGACGTGATCCGCGCGCGGGACGACACCGCGGCGAAGCACGCACACGCGCTCTGGCACGTGATGCGGGCCACCGCCGCGCACCCGACCAAGGTCACCCGCTACGACGTGCAGCAGATGGTGTGGCGCACCCTGCCCGGCGCCCACCACAGCCCCGGCGGCGAGGGCGCCTTCGACGACCTGCACCAGACCTGCGAGTCCTTCGCCGAGCTGCTGTTCCTGCTCGGGCACGAGGAGTACGCCGGGCTGTGCCGCTCGGCGGTCACGCACGAGATCCTCGACGCCGCCGCCGACCGGCCGCGCTACCGGGAGCTGGTGGCCGCGGCGTGGGCGGCCTCGGGCGTGTGGCCGCCGGACACCCCCGTGCTGAGCTGGGCCGACGACGGCGGGCCGGTCGAGACCGCCCTGCACGCCGCCTGCGGCAGGCTGCTGGAGGAGGCCGTCGACCAGGGCACGCTGCCCGCCGACGGCAGCGGCGAACCGATGCGGGTCGGCCTGGTGATGCGCCTGCTGACCAGCCCGGAGTCCGAGGGCGAGGAGTCCTGGTTCGCCCGGCTGCTCGACGAGCGACTCGACGCCTGGTTCACCCGCCGCGGCAGCCAGACCCGCCGCGAGATGCTGGTGCGGCTGCGGCCGGAGGTCCGCCGGGCCCCGGAGACCACCGAGGAGCGGCTGCCCGCCCTGACCGTCCTGCTGGAGTCCTGCCGGGGCGCGGGGGCGAGGCTGACCGGCAGCGGCTACCTGCCCACGGCCCTGGTGGCGACGCTGGTGGAGGTCATGCCCGCCTGCCGGGGCGGTGCGGGCACCGGCCGCAGCGAGTCGCAGTGGCCCCCGGTGGCCCTGCTGCGCGAACTGGCCGAGCGGATGGACCTGCTCACCCGCGAGGGCGGCAGGCTCCGCCTCACCGACCAGGGCGCCGCCCTCATCGGCGACGCCGACTCACTGCTGATGACCGTCGGCGAACGGCTGGTGACGAGGGAGCGGACGGCACTGGGCGCGGTCCAGGAGGTCGTGTTCGCGGCCCTGCTGCTCGAGGAGCGCATGGCACCGGCCAGGGTGTTCGAGAAGATCGCGTTCGTCCTGGCCGAGGAGGGCTGGTCGGGCGAACCGGGCCCCGCCAACGCCACCGAACTGGGCGAGCGCTTCCTGCGCAGGCTGTGGGTCCTCGAAGCGGTGGACGCCGACCCGACCGGCCGCCGAGTGGCCCTGACCGACGCGGGCCGGGCCCTGGCCCGCTGGTCCCTGCGGGCCAGGGTGCTGTTCCCGGCCCGAGCGGAATGAGGCGGCCGTGCCGAACCCGCCCACCCGCATGACCACCCCGCGAGCCACCCCCGCGAACCCGACCACCACACCGGCAGGCCCGTGGGCCGACGAGGTGGCCCCGGCCGCAGGTGCGGGCGCCACGACGACCGGCCTGCGGGCCGCCGAAGCCAACCGAGCCGCCACCGCGATGACCGGGCCACCGGCCGCGAACACGCGCCCCACCACCGCCCCGACAGGCCGCACACAGGCCGCGAACACGCGCCCGACAGCCCTGGCAAGCCGCACACGGGCCGCGAACGCACGTCCGGCCGCCGTTCCGGCGGGTCGCGGCTGCCCGCCGCCGGGTGACGCGGTGATCGACCCAGCGCCGCGGTGGGTGGCGGGTGGGCGGGTACCGCGAGCCCGGGTGCCGAGAGGCGATGAGGGAATGGAGTTGTGGTGAACCCGTCCACCGCGATGGCCACCGTGGTGGTCGACGAACTGGTGCGCAACGACGTGCGGCAGGTGGTGCTGTGCCCGGGGTCGCGCAACGCGCCGTTGAGCCTGGCGCTGCACGAGGCGGCGGTGGCGGGGCGGGTGACGCTGCACGTGCGGGTGGACGAGCGGTCGGCCGGGTTCGTGGCGCTGGGGTTGGGGCGGGCGACCGGGCGGCCCGCGGCGGTGGTGTGCACGTCGGGGACGGCCGTGGCGAACCTGCACCCGTCGGTGCTGGAGGCGCACCACTCCGGGGTGGGGTTGCTGCTGATCACCGCGGACCGGCCGCCGGAGCTGCACGGCAGCGGCGCGAACCAGACCATCGACCAGCGCGGCATCTTCGGCAGCGCGGCGGTGGCGGTGGACTTCCCGGTGGCCGAGCGGCGGACCGGGCAGAACCCGGTGTGGCGCGGGCTGGTGTGCCGGGGGGTGGCGCGCGCGGAGACCGGCATCCCGGTGCAGCTCAACATCCCGTTCCGCGAACCCCTGGTGCCCACCTTCGGCGACTCGTGGCCGGACGCGCTGACCGGGCGGCCGGGTGGGGCGCGGTGGACGACTTCGTCGGTGCCGCGGTCGGTCCCGGACAACCGGGTCGACTTCCCGCTGCCCGCCCGGTCGGTGGTGGTCGTCGGCAGCGGCGACCCGGCGCGGGCCACGGCGGCGGCCAGGGTGGCGGCGCGGGCGGGCTGGCCGGTGGTGGCCGAACCGGTGGGCACCGCGGCGGCGCTCGCCGGTGGGGCGGCGGTGCTGCGCGGCGGGCCGCTGCTGCTGGGCACCGGCGCGCTCCCGCCGTCGATGCGGCCGGAGGCGGTGGTCGTCGTCGGCAGGCCCACCCTGTCGCGCGGGGTGCGCGGGCTGATGGACCGGGTCGCGGTGTACGGCATCGGCGACCACCCGCAGTGGACCGACCCGCAGTACGTGGCCACCCACGTGCGCGGCTGGCTGGACGAGGACGACCTGCGCTGGGTCACCGACCACGACCCCACCTGGCTGCCGGTGTGGCGCGAAGCTGAGCAGGCGGCGACCCTGGCGGTGGAGAAGCTGCTCGGTGAGGAGACGTGGCCCACCGGCCTGCACGTGGCCCGCGAGGTGCTGGAGGCACTCCCCACCGGCGCGTCCCTGGTCCTCGGCTCCTCGAACCCGGTCCGCGACCTGGACCTGGTCTCCACCCCCCGCCCCGACATCACCATCCACGCCAACCGGGGCGTGGCGGGCATCGACGGCAACCTCTCCACCGCGGTCGGCGTGGGCCTCGGCAGCACCGCCCCCGGCTACGCCCTGATGGGCGACCTGACCTTCCTGCACGACGCCAACGCCCTCCTCATCGGCCCCACCGAGCCCCGCCCCAACCTCTGCGCCGTAGTCCTCAACGACGACGGCGGCGGCATCTTCTCCCTCCTGGAACAGGGCGCCGCCGAGCACAAGAACGGCTTCGAACGCGTCTTCGCCACCCCCACCGGCGCCGACCTCGGCGCCCTGTGCGCGGGCTACGGCGTACCCCACACCCTGGTCACCACCCCAACCGACCTCCGCGCCGCCCTCACCCCCACCCCGGGCCTGCGGGTGGTCGAAGTCCGCGCCGACCGCGACCGCCTCCGCGACCTGCACGCCCGCCTCCGCGCCGCAGTCGGCGAAGCCGTGACCGCAGCGGTCTGACACCCCCCAGCCGCCCACCCGGCTCGCCCTCCACCCGGCCGGGCTGTCCGCGCCCGGCCACGCCATCCGCCTGCCGCCCACCCCGGTTGAGCGGGCTGACGCCCCGCCCGGGCTGGACCGAGCCGCCCGGAATGGGCCGAACCTGCCGGCTGAACCAGCCGGGATGGGCCCAGCCGAGCTGGCTGGGCTGGAGAGCTGGCAGAAGCAAACTGAACTGAGCCGGAGCGGCCCTGCCCTGCCCGGCTGGCAGGGCAGGGCCGGACAGAGCCGAGCCGGGCGGGGGAGCATCGGGCCGGGGACTGAGCCGGGCCAGGAGGCCGAGCAGGACCGGGCCAGGCCGGGCCGGACCAGGCCGGGCCGGGCGGGCCGAGCCAGGCGGGGTCGGGCCGGGCCAGGCGGGGCCGGGCCGGGCCAGGCGGGGCCGGGCGGGCCGAGCCAGGCGGGGCCGGGCGGGCCGAGCCAGGCGGGGCCGGGCCAGGCCAGGCCGGGCCGGGCCGGGCCGGGCGGGCCGAGCCAGGCGGGGCCGGGCCGGGCCAGGCCAGGCCAGGCCGGGCGGGGGCAGGGCCGGACAGAGCCGAGCCGGGCGGGAGAGGGCTGGGCCGGGGGCTGAGTCGGGCAGGACCGGGCCGGGCCGGGCCGAGCCAGACCGGGTCGAGCCAAGCCAGGCCAGGCCGAGCCAAGCCGGGCCAGGCCAGGCCAGGCCAGGCCAAGCCAGGCCAAGCCGAGCCGGGCCGAGCCGGGCCGGGCCGAGCCGGGCCGGGCCGGGCAGGACCGGACTGGGCCGGGCCGAGCGGGGCAGGACCGAGCGGGGCTGGGCGGGGCCGGGCGGGGCGGGGCCGAGCAGGGCAGCCCGGCTGGCAAGGGCGGGCTGAGCCGGAGCGACCAGTCCAGCCAGGCCGGGCCGATCGGCTTCTGTCCTTGTCGGAGAGTCGACCGCCCCGAGAACCGCCGGCCCGACCAAGCAACTGCCCGGGTGGGTGGATGTGTTTGGCCGGGGGTGGCGATCATGTGACAGCCTGCCTGGGCGGTGGGGCATCTTTTCAGCCCCACCTGACGCACTGGAGCACATGATCGCCATAGGGGCCCCGGCCAAACACATCCACCCAGCCGGGCACACCCACAAAACGACCGGCGCTTGAACCCGGATGCAACCAAGCACATCCCCCGAGACCCCAGCGAAAAGACCGGCAGCCGGACACGGCCAAGCACCTCAGCCCCAAGCCACCAACGCTCACCCGACAAACCGAGAGCGGGCCACCCCAGGAGGCAGCCCGCTCTCGGCGTGAACGACTAGCGCCTGCGCATGATCGGACCGCTGAAGTCGTCCGGGTCGTCCTCCGGCGGCACCCCAGCGGCGATGATCTCGTTCAGCGTGTGCCCCTCCTCGATCAGGGCGTACGCCTGCCGCATCTGCGGGAGGCCCGCCTCCAGCGCCTCCTGGACCCCTTCCGCACCCGCGGCCCGGCCGCTCGTGATGTCGCGCCAGGTGAGTTCGCCCGCGTCGATGCGGGTTTGGAGGGCTCGTTGGGCGGGGGTGGCGTCCGGGCCCCGGTTGTGGGCCGAGATCAGTTCGATGTCTTCGTCCGTCAGCGTGGTTTCGGGGGTGTCGGCGAAGCGGGCGGCGGTTTCGGCGACCGTTGCGTCCAGGGCGGCGAGGGCGAGGTCCAGGTCGGCTTCGGCCTCGCGGAGTTGGACGTTCTTCCAGTTGTCGTCGGGCATGGTCAGCTCGCCGCCGGTTCCGGCTCGGGGGCGGGGGCCGGGGCGGGGTTGCGTTCCTGCTGGTACTCGCCGTAGTGCTTGTTGGCCTTGTAGCCGTTCTTGCCCGCTGAGACGGCGCCCTTGGCGGTGGTCTTGAGGCCGCCCGCGGCTTGGTCCTTGCCCGCGTTGATGTCGTCGCGGGCGTCGGAGATGTCGTTGGCGGAGTTGATGGCGTCGTTGACGTTGCGGATGTCCTTGATCTTGCCGATGGCGCTGCCCAGGTCTTGGACGCCCTGCACGACGGACTTGCAGCCCTCGATGATGGCCTTGATGCCGTTGATGATGGTCATGACCGCGTTGTAGATCTCGATGGCGTCGATCACCGTCTTGACCGCCTTGGCCCAGCCGACCACCGGGATGGGCAGCAGGGCGATGGCTTCCAGCAGTTTGTTGACCAGCTTCTTGATGAGCTTGAGCGCTTGGTCGCACGCCTTCTTCGACGCGTCGGCGACCTTGTCGAAGGCGGTGCCGACCAGTTTGGCGGCTTGGGCGTCGGCTTCGATCGCGACCGTCCACATGGTGCGGATGCGCATGGCGAAGGCGTCCGCCGCCGCGCCGTCCCAGTGGGGGTCGAGTTCGTCGAGGCCGGTGTTGAGGTTGTCGCGGACGGCCTGGAGGGCGTCGCAGACGTTGGTCCACTGCTTGCCGGTGGTGGCGATCTTCTCGAAGTCGCCGGTGATGGGGGCGATGAGGGAGGTGACCAGGTCGTCGCCGACGACCTTCTCCCAGATCCAGTTGACGACCTGGACCTGCACGCCCGCTTCGCTGATGGCGTCGGAGATGCTGGGGCCGCCCTGGAGGTTCGCCTCGTTGTTGAGGGCGGTGATCGGGTCGGCGGTGTCGGCGTAGCCCATCAGTTGCCCCCCACCGTCGGGATGTTCGACACGGTGTCCACAGTGGTCATCTTGGTGACGTTGGCGGCGTCCGCGCGGTCGTAGGCGTCCGCGGCGCCGGTGAGGGACTGGTGCAGCTCGGCCATCTTGTCGTGCCCGAACTTCAGCGTTTCCGCGTACAGGCCGACCGCCCCGTCGACCACCGGGACGAGCAGGGACAGCAGGCCGGTGAAACCGCTGGTGTCGCCGCCCTTGTCCCTGGCGTGGCCCTCGATCGCCGAGAAGTGCCCGGCGTTGCGCTCCAACAATCCCGCGTACCCGCGCAACTGTGCTGTCTCGACCATGAACTCGCTCATCGCGGCTCCCCACCACTCCCGTGCCTGACCCCGGGGTTGACGGTCCGCAGCGGACACCGGTTCCGAACTCCGGTGGTGCTTTTCCAATGCGAATCGGGACCGGTCACCACTCGCCGGTGCGCAGGAACTCCTCCAGCGACGCCAGGTGCGGGGCGATGTCGATGCCGTTGGCGGCGAGCCACGCGTCGTCGTAGTAGGTGTGCGAGTAGCGTTCGCCGCCGTCGCAGAGCAGGGTGACGACGCTGCCCGCGCGCCCGGCCGCGCGCAGTTCCGCGATGACCTGGAACGCGCCGCACAGGTTGGTGCCGGTGGACCCGCCGACGCGCCTGCCCAGGACCCGCTCGGCCAGCCGGGCGGCGGCGATGGACGCCGCGTCGGGCACCTTCACCATGCGGTCGACGACCTGCCCGAGGAACGACGGCTCCACGCGGGGCCGCCCGATGCCCTCGATCCGCGAGCCGCACCCGCCGGTCAGGTCCGGGTCGGCGTCGCGCCAGGCGTCGAAGAACACCGAGTTCTCCGGGTCGACCACGGCCAGCCGGGTGCCGAGCCTGCGGTAGCGGATGTAGCGGCCGATGGTGGCGCTGGTGCCGCCGGTGCCCGCCCCGACGACCACCCAGTCCGGCTCCGGGTGCGGTTCCAGCGCCATCTGCTGGAAGATCGACTCGGCGATGTTGTTGTTGCCGCGCCAGTCGGTGGCCCGCTCGGCGTGGGTGAACTGGTCGAGGAAGTGCCCGTCCAGTTCGTCGGCCAGCCTGTGCGCCTCGGTGTACATCTCGCCCGGGGAGTCGACGAAGTGGCAGCGGCCGCCCTCGCGCTCGATCAGGCGGATCTTCTCCGGGCTGGTGGTGCGCGGCATGACGGCGATGAACGGCAGCCCGAGCATCCTGGCGAAGTACGCCTCGGAGACCGCGGTGGAGCCCGAGGACGCCTCGATCACCGGGGTGCCGCCGACGATCCAGCCGTTGCAGATGCCGTAGAGGAACAGCGAGCGGGCGAGGCGGTGCTTGAGCGAGCCGGTGGGGTGGGTGGACTCGTCCTTGAGGTAGAGCCGGACTCCCCACTCGGTCGGCAGCGGGAAGGGCAGCAGGTGCGTGTCGGCACTGCGGTTGGCGTCCGCCTCGATGATCCGGACGGCCTCGTTCACCCAGGCCCGTGTGCGCTCACTGCATCGGTCGACAGCCGTCATGAGCCGACACTATCGGCGTTTTGTCACCTTCCGAGCATGGCGAAGACCACGGGTGACTAGCCCCGGTCGCCGCGCAGTTCCGCGCGCAGGCGGTCGCGCTCGGCGTCGCGGTCCGCGCCGCGCTCGGCGAGGCCCGCGGTGACCCTGGCGTTCAGGCCGCGGAACAGCAGCAGGCCCAGCGGGAAGCCGACGACCAGGGCGATGGCCAGGCTGACCAGCAGCGGCAGGTCGAACCACAGCAGCACCCCGGCGACCACGGCCACCAGCGCGACCCTGGCCGCGGTGTACAGCACGATGTCGCGCCCCAGGTTCCGCCGCTCGTCCACGGTCCCAGGCTACCCGTCGGTCCGCGGGGTGGGTCCTTCGACGTCGGACACGTTGGGCCTGCCCTCGAAGCGGGTGGACAGGACGACCGTGGAGCGGGTGCGGGCGACGCCGTTGATCCGCCGCAGCCTGCCCAGGCTGCGCTCCAGCTCGTCGACGGTGGCGACCCGGACCTTGACCACGAACGCCTCGTCGCCCGCGACCCGGTAGCAGCTCTCCACCTCCGGCAGCTCGGCCAGCGCGGCGGCCACGTCCTCGTCGTCGGCGGTGTCGGTGGGGTGGATGCCGACCAGGGCGGTCACCCCCAGGCCGACGGTCATGGGGTCGACCACGGCGTGGTAGCCGGTGATGACCCCGGCGGCCTCCAGCTTGCCGACCCGTTCGTGCACCGCCGAGGCGGAGAGGCCGACCTGCCTGCCCAGGTCGGCGTAGGTGAGGCGGCCGTTGGTGCGCAGTGCGGCGATGATGCGGCGGTCCACGGTGTCCACGGTGAGGCAGCGTACGACGTCCGTCTCAGGGGGTGAACGGTGTCCGGATACAGCCGTTTTGTCCCTTACTACCTCTTTACCATTCCCCAACCGTTCGAGTACCCGATGGTCGAAGTGCCACGATGGTCCCGGTTTGGTCCGACGGTTCCCGCCGACCAGGCCCCCAGCCGAGTTCCAGCTCATCGAGGAGGGCGGCCCAAGTGACCGTTGCGCACGTCGGAGAACGCCTGTTGACCCCGGGCGAGGTCGCGGCCCTGTTCCGCGTCGACCCGAAGACCGTCACCCGCTGGGCCACCGCGGGCCGCATCGGTTCCATCAGGACCCCGGGCGGGCACCGCCGGTTCCGCGAGTCCGAGGTGCGGACGCTGCTGGCGGAGCTGACCACCGAGGCCAACGGCCCGGGCGGCCTCTGATCGGCGAATCGAGCGCCGCGCGGGACCCGCGAAAGCGACAAAGCGGCTAGCCTCGAACCCCCAGGGTTCGGAGGTGTCTCTCGATGATCTATCTGCTCGCCGTGGTCGGCGCCATCACCGTCGCCGTCCTGCTGTGGCGCGCGCTCGGACCGCAGCCCGCGGCCGTGGCGCCCCACCGCACGTCGGTGGCCCCGGATGACGACCCCGAGTTCCTGCGCGGACTCGACAAGCACCGGAAGAAGGACGGCAAGGACGACGGCACCCCGCCCGCGCCCTAGACCGGGCACCGAGAGGAGGCCGTCCGCCGACGAATCCGGCGAACGGCCTCCCCGCGGCGTGGTCAACGCCTGCGGTGGGCCTCGTTCGGGAAGTCGTCGGCCACGGTGGCGGCCATCTCCAGGAGTGCGACCCGGGTGTCGGGCTGGAGGCGTTCGAGTTCGATCTCGGCGCCCTCCTCCAGGTGCGGGTCGAACGGGATGCGGCAGACCGCGCGGCAGCGCGCGCTGAAGTGCTGGGTGAGCTTGTCCAGGTCGACCGACCCGGACTTGGGCCGCACCGAGTTGATCACCGCGACCGAGCGGGACACCAGGTCCCGGTAGCCGTGCGCGTCCAGCCAGTCCAGCGTGGCCGAGGCGCTGCGGGCGCCGTCGACCGAGCCGGAGGAGACGATCACCAGCGAGTCGGCGATGTCGAGCACGCCCTTCATCGCCGAGTGCATGAGCCCGGTGCCGCAGTCGGTGAGCACGATGTTGTAGAAGTGCTCCAGCAGCGCCACCGTGCGCCGGTAGTCGTCCTCGCTGAACGCCTCGGACACGGCCGGGTCCTGCTCGGAGGCGAGGACCTCCAGGCGGCTGGGGCCCTGGGAGGTGTAGGCGCGGATGTCGCTGTAGCGGCGAATCCGGTTGGCGTCGCGCAGCAGGTGCCGCACGGTGGCCGTGGTCTCCAGCGGGATCTTCTGGCTCAGCGTGCCGCGGTCGGGGTTGGCGTCGACGGCGATCACCCGGTCACCGCGCAGCGACGAGTACGTCGAGCCCAGCGTGGTGGTGGTCGTGGTCTTGCCGACGCCGCCCTTGAGGCTCAGCATGGCGATCTTGTAGCAGCCGCGCAGCGGCTGGTTGACCCGGGCGATCAGCTCGCGGCGGTGCCGGTCGGCCGGGCTCTCGCCCACGTTGATCAGGTGCCCGCTGGCCACGTAGACGGCCTTGCGCCAGCCCGACTGCGGGGCGCGCTTGGCCTGCTTGAGCAGCCGCGCCGACGACAGCTCGTCGCTCTGCGGCGGCCCCATCGGCGCCTGCTGCGGCGGCGGTCCGTAACCGGTCGGGCCGCCCTGCGGGGGCATCCCGGGCTGCGGGTAGCCCTGCCCGTAGGCCAGCGGCTGCGGGCCGGAGGGGGTCGGTTCGCTGTAGTAGCCCGGCGGCGGGCCGGGCTGGTGCGGCCCGGGCACGGCGTGCGGGCCGGACTGCCCGGGTCCGGGCATCGCGTGCGGACCCGACTGGCCAGGGCCGGGCACGGCGTGCGGGCCCGACTGGCCGGGACCGGGCACGGGGTGCGGTCCCGACTGGCCAGGGCCGGGCACGGGGTGCGGTCCGGACTGGTTCGGGCCGGGGACCCGGTGCGGACCGGATGCCTCGGGGAACGGGGTGTGGTCGGTGGCCGCGTCGTCGGTCAACGGGTCGTCCGCCTTCGGGGTGTCGGCCTTGTCGGCGAGTTCGGGGGCTGGGCCGAAGTCGTGGGTGTCGGTGTCGGCTTCGCGCGGCGGCCCGCTCCGGCCCACCGCGGACCCGCCACCGGGCCCCCAGGCCTGCTCGGACTCATCTTGGCGTCCAGTCACCCCTGCGACCCCTCCTGCCCGGCGTGCGAGCGGTCCCGCCCGACTCACGATGGCGACGGTAGTCGCTCGCGGCAGGCGCCACCGAAACGGGGGCTGTCCGCAACGCGCGCAAAACGGTTACGACGCGTACGAGTGCAGCCCGGAGATCACCAGGTTGATGAAGAACAGGTTGAACACGACCATGGCGAACGCGGTGGTGTTGACGATCGCCGCCCGGGTGCCGCGCCAGCCCGCGGTGGCCCTGGAGTGCAGGTACCCGGCGTAGACCACCCAGGCCACGAAGGCCACGGTCTCCTTGGGGTCCCAGCCCCAGAACCGGCCCCAGGCGGCCTCGGCCCAGATGGCGCCGCAGATGATGCCGAAGGTGTAGATCGGGAACGCGAAGATCGTGGTGCGGTAGGCCAGCCGGTCGAGGGTGTCCGCGTCGGCGAGCTTGGGGGCCAGGCGGGCGAACTTGGCCGGGTTGCGGTCGTGCGCGGCCTTGATCAGGTACAGCACGCTGAACACGCCGGGGACGAGGAACAGGCCGCTGGAGATGATCGCGGCGGAGACGTGGACGACCAGCCAGTAGGACCGCAGCGCGGGCTGCACCGGGCCCGCGTCGGTGTAGAGGACGGTGCCGCCGAGGAACATCAGGATGACGACCGGGGTCAGCACGAACACGCCCATGCGGCGGACGTCGAACTTGCGCATCAGCACGAGCCAGGTGATGACCGCGATGAGCATCGTGGCCATGCTGTACTCGTACATGTTGCCCCACGGGGCGCGCTGGGTGGCGACCCCGCGCAGCACCAGCGAGGCCAGGTGCAGCGCCACGCCGAGGACGGTCAGGGCCACCGCCGCGCGACCGGCGCGCTCGGCCCGGTCGCGCCGGGGGGCCGCCTCGACCCGGCCGTAGGCGGGGGTGTCGGTGCCCGCGGGCACCGGGCCGCCCGCGCCGACCAGTTCGCGGGCCGCCTCGGACTTCTTCGCGGTGCGGGTGAACGCCTGCTCGACGGCGTACCCGACCATCGCGAAGACGTAGACCAGCACGGCGGCGCGGAAGCACCAGTCGCTGTAGGTCGCCAGGGTCTCGTTGACCGCCATCAGGGTTCCCTCCTGGGAGTGCGCAGCGCGGCTGCGATCCTGCTGAACTCCTCGCCGTACCCCGCCTGGTCGGTCCGGGCGAGTCCGCCGACCGAGACCACGGTACGACCCGCGTCGTCCGGCGTCGCGCGCACCCACAGCCTGCGGCGCTTGATCGTCAGCGAGGTGCCCAGGCCCAAGATCATCGCCACGGCGAAGACGAGCACCCACACCTGCGTCGGGTCGTGCGAGACCTGGAGGTAGGCCCAGCGCTCGACGCCGTCGAACCGGACGGTGGTGCCGTCGTCGAGCCGGAGCTGACCGCCGACCTCCAGGTTCTGCCTGGCCACCCGGACCAGCCTGCCCTGGTCCACCAGCGACTGGTCCACCTCGAAGATGGACTGCCCCCGCCCGGAGTCGATGCCCAGGTCCCCGCGCAGCACGTCGACGGCCACCGCCGGGTCCTGGAGGTCGGGGTGGCCGGAGGTGAGCAGGGTGCCGTCGTACTGGGCGGTGGGGGCGAACAGGCCGGTGATCGCGATCTGGCTCTTGCGCCGCTGCTCGGCGTCGGTGGTCCCCGGCGGGTCGAACTTGGTCGCGCCCTGCGAGAGCAGGGTCTGCGGGTCGACCGTGCGCCACTGGATGGTCTGGGTGCGGCTCTCCCCGTTGGGGAAGGTGACGGTGAAGGTCGGCGCGTAGCCGTGGCCGAGCAGGTAGACCCGGTCGCCGACGACCCGCAGCGGCTCGTTGACCCGCAGGTCGTAGGGCCGCCAGGTGCCCGCGTCGAGGTCGGCGCCCGCCTGGTAGTCCATCCGCACGGTGAACTGCTCGGCCTGCCCGTCGGGGAAGTAGCTGACGTCGAGGTCGTCGACCCGCACGCAGAACGGGGTGAGGTCGGTGCCGTCGACGCGCAGGCCGGGCCGGAAGGTGTCGTACCCGGCGGTGCCGGAGTTGCAGAACTCGGAGCCGTCGGCCAGCACGATGACCTGGCCCTCGTAGTTGAACATCTTGCCCAGGGCCAGGGCGACGATCAGCCCGAGCATGGCGAAGTGGAAGACGAGGTTGCCCAGTTCGCGCAGGTAGCCCTTCTCCGCGCTGAGGGTCTTGCCGCCGCCGTCCTCGTCGCGCTCGACGGTCCGCCAGCCGGACAGCCGCGCCTTGGCGTCGGCGATGACCGCGGCGGGCTCCTCGGGCAGCGTGGCCTGCGCGTGGTGCGGCATCCGGGCGAGGTTGCGCGGGGTGAGCACCGGCTGGGCGCGCATGGACCTGGCGTAGTCGACCGTGCGCGGCAGCAGGCAGCCGACGAGGGAGATGAACAGCATCAGGTAGATCGCGGAGAACCAGACGCTGGAGTAGACGTCGAAGAACTCCAGCCGGTCCAGCAGCGTGCCCCACCAGCCGTGGGCGGCGATGTAGTCCGCGGTGCGGGGCGGGTTGAGCGAGCGCTGCGGCAGCAGGGCGCCGGGCATCGCGGCCAGCGCCAGCAGGAACAGCAGGATCAGCGCCGTGCGCATCGAGGTGAGGCCGCGCCAGGTGTTGCGCAGGAAGGCGGTCACAGCGGCAGCTCGTAGTCGTTGACGACGGCGTCGCGCAGCCACCCGACCACATCGCCCCACACCCCGGTGACCAGCAGCACCCCGACGACGAACAGCAGCCCGCCGCCGAAGAGCTGCATCGCCCGGCCGTGGGCGCGCATCCAGGTGGTGGTGCGCACGGCCCACCGGGCGCCGAGGGCGATCAGCAGGAACGGCACCCCGAGGCCGAGGCAGTAGACCAGGACGAGCACGAACCCGCGGGCCGCGGTGCCGCCGGTGGCGGTGGCCAGGGACAGCACGCCCATCAGCGTCGGCCCGATGCACGGCGTCCAGCCGAGGCCGAACACCGCCCCGAGCACGGGGGCGCCGACCAGGCCCATCCTGGGCGTCCTGTGGATGCGGATGTCCTTCTGCATCCCGGGGACCAGGCCGATGAACACCAGCGCCATGGCGATGGTGACCACGCCGCCGACCCGTTGCAGGACGTCCTGGTTGATCAGGAGCGTGTCCGCCAGCCAGACGACGGTGCCGATCGTCGCGGCGAAGACGGCGGTGAACCCGAGGATGAACAGCGCCACCGCGCCCAGCACCCGGCCGCGGCCGGACTTGCGCTCCTCGTCGGCGGACACGGCCGGGGCCTCGGCGCCGACCAGGGCGGCGAGGTAGGCCAGGTAGCCGGGGACGAGCGGGACCACGCACGGCGAGGCGAAGGAGACCACGCCCGCCAGCAGCGCCACACCACCCGCCGCCAGGAGCGGGCCGGTGGTCACGAGCTCGGTGGCGTCCACGGAACCAGCGTAGGGATCGGCTGTCAGGGCCTGGTGAGCGCCCGGCCCTGGGGCGTCCTACCTCACACCGGGGGCGGTCAGGACTCGGCGGTGAGCTTGTCCAGTTCGGCCCTGAGGTCGTCGGCCAGCAGGTCGCGCATGTAGGCGGCGGCGACCCGGCCCTGCTTGTCGATGAGGAAGGTGGCCGGGACGACCGCGCGCGGGTAGCCCTTGAGGGCCAGCAGGGTGCGGCCGGGCGGGTCGAAGATCGACGGGAAGGTCAAGCCGCGGTCGCGGACGAAGTCCTGCGGGACGTCGCGCTGGTTGTCGCGGAAGTTGATGCCCAGGACCTGCACGCCCTTGGGGCCGTAGTCGTCCTGGATCTTCTGGAGTTCCGGGGCCTCCGCGCGGCACGGGCCGCACCACTGGCCCCACACGTTCACCACGACCACCTTGCCGCGGTAGTCCGACAGCTTGAGCTGCCGGGACTCGTCCATCAGGCTCGGCCCGCTCAGCTCCGGCAGCGGCTTGCGGTCGGCGACGGGGTAGGTGATGTCGGTCTGCCCGCCGGGGGAGACGAAGACGAACTCGGTGTCGGTGGAGACCGCGTCCTTCTCCGCCGTGCAGCCCGCCAGGGCCAGCAGCAGCGCCACGACCGCGACCGCGCGCACGGCTCAGGCCCCCGTGTTCTTCGGGTCGCTGGCACCGGCGGGTTCGGCGTAGCGCAGGCCGACCAGCTTCTCGTCCTCGAACACCAGGGAGGTCAGCGAGGCCAGGGAGCACTCGCGCTTCGAGGGGTTGTGCCAGAGGCGCTTGCCCTCCAGGTAGCGCCGGACCGTCCACACCGGGAGCTGGTGGGACACGCACACCGCCTCGTGCCCGGCCGCCGCCGCCCGCGCCCGGTGGACCGCGCCGAGCATCCGGTGGGCGATCTGGAGGTACGGCTCCCCCCAGGACGGGGTGAACGGGTCGCGCAGGTGCGGCCAGTTCTTCGGCTGCCGCAGGGCGCCGTCGCCGACGGAGACCTTCTGGCCCTCGAAGACGTTCTCCGACTCGATCAGCCGGTCGTCGGTGGCCAGCTCCAGCCGGTGCGAACCGGCGATCGGCGTCGCCGTCTCCTGCGCGCGCAGCAGCGGGGAGGCCACGACGTGGGTGATGTCGTGGTCGCGCAGGTACTCCGCGACGGTGAGCGCCTGGCGCTTGCCGGTCTCCGACAGGCGGAAGTGCGGCAGGCGGCCGTAGAGGATGCCCGACGGGTTGTGGACCTCGCCGTGGCGCAGCAGGTGGACGACGGTCTGGGTCACGCGGGCTCCTCGGCTGCTGCGGCCGCCGCTGCGGCGACGGGGAGGGCGGCGGCGATGCGCTCGAACGCCTCGTCGTCCAGGGCTGCGTTGACGAACCACGCCTCGAACGCGCTGGGCGGGGCGTAGACGCCGTGGTCGAGCAGGGCGTGGAAGAAGGCGGGGAAGCGCCAGGTCTGCGCCGCCTTCGCCCCCGCGTAGTCCACGACCGGGTCTTCGGTGAAGAACACGCTCACCAGGTTGCCCGCGAACTGCACGCGGTGCGGGACGGACGCGGCGGTCAGCGCCGAGGTGAACAGCTCGCCGAGGCGGGTGGCGTTGGCGTCGAGCACGCGGTAGACCGACTCGTCGGCGGCGCGCAGCGTGGCCAGGCCCGCCGCGACCGCCACCGGGTTCCCGGACAGGGTGCCCGCCTGGTAGACCGGGCCGCTCGGGGCCAGCCTGCCCATGACGTCGGCCCGGCCGCCGAAGGCCGCGGCGGGCAGGCCGCCGGACATGACCTTGCCGAAGGTGTAGAGGTCGCCCGCGACGCCCTCCAGGCCGAACCAGCCCGCGGCGGACACCCGGAACCCGGTCATCACCTCGTCCATGACCAGCAGCGCGCCGTGCTCGGTGGCCAGCTCGCGCAGGAGCGCGTTGAAACCGGGCAGCGGGGCGACGGCGCCCATGTTGCCCGCCGCCGCCTCGGTGATGACCGCGGCGATGGTCGGGCCGTGCTCGGCGAAGACCGCGCGCACGGCGTCGAAGTCGTTGTACGGCAGCACGAGGGTGTCCTCGGCCTGCGCGCCGGTGACGCCCGGCGTGGTCGGCAGGCCCAGGGTGGCGACCCCGGAGCCCGCCTCGGCGAGCAGCGCGTCGACGTGGCCGTGGTAGCACCCGGCGAACTTGACGACCCGGGCCCGACCGGTGAACCCGCGGGCCAGGCGGATGGCGCTCATCGTGGCCTCGGTGCCGGAGTTGACCAGGCGCACCCGCTCCACCGGCGCGACCCGGCGGATGATCTCCTCGGCGAGGTCGATCTCCCCCGCGGTCGGCGTGCCGAACGACAACCCGTCACCGGCGGCCTTGCGCACCGCCTCGACGACCTCGGGGTGCGCGTGGCCGAGGATCATCGGCCCCCACGACGACACCAGGTCGACGTAGCGGTTGTCGTCGACGTCCCACAGGTAGGCGCCGGACCCGCCGGTCATGAAGCGCGGGGTGCCGCCCACCGCCGAGAACGCCCGGACCGGGGAGTTGACCCCACCGGGGGTGACGGCCTTGGCGCGGTCGAAGAGGGCGGCGGAGCTGCGGACGTGGGCCTGGACTTCAGCGGTCACCCCGCCAGTGTCCCAAACGCGGCGGGGTGGCCGCGCTCACGCCACCTCGACGGCCGCCTTCGGCGTGGTCCGCACCGCCAGCACGACCTGCCGCACGGCGTCCACCAGGACCAGGCCCGCGAGGGTGGCCGCGGCGACCGCACCGGCCACGAACGGCCCGTCGAACTCCTCGAACCGCAGGTCGGGCCGCTCGGGGATGGGGGTGCCGACGACCGTGCCGCGCGACCACAGCCAGAACGCCAGCCACACCAGGGCGGCGGTGACCACGACCTCCGCCGCGGCCACGATCGCGCGGCGGGGGCGGTGCGGCGCGGGGGCGGGTTCCGGCCAACCGGGTTCGGGGGTGGTCACGGCCCCAGGGTCTCATGCGCCCGCCGGGGGCGGCGGCTCAGGAGCGGCGGGCGAAGAAGGTGCCCGCGTCGACGCGCAGCAGCAGCGTCACCACGACCACCCAGACGACCACAGCGGCCCCGCCCAGGAAGGGGGCGGCCGGGCCGGGGACGGGGTTCGCGGCGGCGGGGGCGCACAGGGCGCCGAGCAGGGCGGCGGCGACCAGGCCCGAGCGGGCCCAGCCGCGGCCCTCGCGCAACGGGTGCGCGCAGGCCGCGGCGGCCAGCGCCGACAGGGCGGCCCCGAGGCCGAGCAGCCCCGGGGACCGGGTGGAGAGGACGAGCATGACGCCGGTGAGGCAGGCGCCGAGCAGGGCACCGCAGAACGCGCCGGTCACCGCCGCCGGTCTGGCACGGGACACCTCGGGTTCGGGGAGTACGGACAACTGGGTCACGCCCGGTATGTAGCAACCGGACCGGTCCGTGTTACCGACCCCGGCGGTGTCCCGCGCGCATCACCCGGTGCGCTTGGCGGCCTCGAAGTAGTGCGTGGCCTCCTTCTGCCACATCATGAAGATCGCCGTGCCGATCAGCGCGATCTGGATGATGTTCAGCACCAGGCTCACCGCGTCCAGCCCACCGCCGAGCAGGCTGAACAGGCCGCTGATCAGGCCGAGGGCACCGAGCACGGTGAGGGTGATGCGGGCCCAGTTGCGGCCCGCGCGCATCTTGAACGCGAACAGCAGGTACAGGGCGAAGAACGCCACCGCGATGACCCCGGAGAACACCAGACCCGCGGTGACCGCGGTGTCGATGTCGGCTTCGGAGAGGCCACCGCCGCCGCTGGCGCGGGCGGAGTCGCGGGCCGCCTCGCGCAGCGCGTCACCACCGAGCGTCAGGGTGACGACGTAGGCGATGAGGCTCAGCGCGGCGTTGGCGATCCACAGGGTGAACGCGGTGTCGACGGGCTTGGGGCGGGCCAGGGGCTGACCCATCTCGCGGTCGCTCAGCGGCGGGGCCGCGGGCATGGGGTCGTACCTGGGGGACTGGTCGGGATCGGGGCCACTCGTGGTCATGGGGGTGACCGTATTGCCTGCAAGCGGTCGCCGCACGACTTTTGCCGCCGCGCCGCGGCGCTTTTCAGCCCCGGCGGCCCGGCTGGAAGAACCTGGTCGCCTCGGGTTGGAACAGGTAGACCACGGCGGCGACGCGGAAGGCGGCGTCGGCCAGGTTCCACATCAGGTCCGGCGCGGGCCCGACGGTCGAGACCCCGGCGAGGAACCCGGCGGCCCCGAGCGCGGCCAGCGCGGCGAGGGCGATCCGCGCCCAGTTCCGCCCGCGCCTGGCCATCAGGGCGAGCAGGACGTAGAGGCCGATCGTCAGCAGCACGCCGCACACCCCGGCGATCACCACCACCTTGGCGTCCACGGCGGCGAAGGTCGGGTTGGTGTCCTTGGTCAGCTCGCGGACGGTCCGGTCGACCCACGCCCGGTCGAAGATCAACTGGTAGAGCGTGCCGACCACGTTCACGACCATCCCCGCCAGGGTCAGCCACACGGCGTGGTCGACGATCCGCGGCCGCGGGTTCGGCGGCGGCGCGGACACCGGCGGCATCGGCGTGTACTGCGGCGGGGCCTGGTACGGCGGCGGGGTGGGACGGGTCACTGCTCGCCTTCCTTGCTCTCGACCGGGGTTCGCGGCCGTTCGGTGTCGCTCTCGGCGGTGTTGCTCGCGGCGGTCTTGCCTTCGGCACTGTCGTTCGCGGCGGTGCCGTTCGCCGTGCTGTCGTTCGCGGCGGTGGCCGGGCGGGCGCTGGGAGGGAGGTCGAGGTCCAGGCAGGCGGACTCGGCGGTGTTGCCCTCGACCATGGGCGCCAACACCTCGACCAGGTCGTCGGAGAAGCGGGCCCACCCGAGCACCACCGACCCGTCGACCAGCTCCATCGGCACCGGGTGCGTCTTGGCCGGGATGGTGAACCCACCCCCGACCGCCCGCGCCCCGACCGGTTCCGGCACCCCTTCGACACGCGCGATCCGCGCCACGGAAACCATCCCGGTCCCCATCCGGAGGGTCGTGTCGGTCAGCGTCACCGCGCGGTCGGTCCGCCGCGCCGACACCCAGAGCGCGGTCAACCCGAGCAGCACCACCCCGACGACGATCCACGCGAGACCGTGCGAGGCCCCGGTGACGGTCTCCAGGGTGAACCCGACCCCGCAGAAGCCCGGCCCCCAGAGCAACGGCCACCAGGTGGAGCCGGACTCGTGGTAGCGGACGGCCTCCTCGACCTCGGGGGCCTCTGTGATTTCCCCGGGAACTCCCCCGGCCTCCTCGGTCACCGCTCGTCCCCGGCGAAGAAGCGCCGGGCCGGGGGCGCGTAGAGCAACCCGGCGGCCACGATGATCAGCAGCGCGCTGATGAGCCCGTAGATGGTCACCCGCCCCAACGAGTACTCGAACAGGGCGGCGAAGACCCCCAGCACCAGCAGCAGCGTGCGCGCCTTCCGCACCCCGCGCCGGGCGTTGTAGCCGACCAGCACGAAGAACGCCAGGAACATGACCGACCCGGCCAACAACCACCAGGACAACCCGGCGGCCAACCCCCGCATCTCGGCGACGCTCCGCCCCGGGCTGCTCCGGGCCTGGATGTCCGCCCACTCGTCGCGCAGCACGAGGAACAACACGGCCCCGACCAGCCCGATGACCCCCGCCGCGATCCACAGCCAGAAGCTGACCCGGACAACCCGGGGCGCGT
Source organism: Actinokineospora spheciospongiae (assembly GCF_000564855.1). Classification (GTDB taxonomy): domain Bacteria; phylum Actinomycetota; class Actinomycetes; order Mycobacteriales; family Pseudonocardiaceae; genus Actinokineospora; species Actinokineospora spheciospongiae. The sequence goes on along the minus strand of NZ_AYXG01000043.1, from coordinate 25,097 downwards.
CGGTCCGCGCCTGCCCGGCAGCGGCGGCTTCCTCGGCGGTGGGCATGACCGGCGCCTCGCGCGGGGTGGCGTCGTCGGTCTCGTCCGGGGTGCTCACGGACCCGAGGTTACCCGCCGGTCGGAAAGGCCTGTCCGGCGAAGACCTCGCGCACCCGTCGCACGGTCCCAGGAGGTTGTGGCCGCGCTGTTCCGCCTGCGGTGAACCCCGGCCCGACCGTGCCCGCCGATCGCTACCGTCCGATTCCATGGCGACGATCACCACACGCACGGTCGAGTACCCGGCCGACGGCCTGACGATGCTCGGGCACCTCGCCCTCCCGGCAGGCACCGACCGCAGGCCCGCGGTGCTGCTCGGCCCGGAGGGCACGGGCCTCAGCGACGTCGAGCGCCACCGGGCCGACACCCTCGCCGAACTGGGGTACGTGGCACTCGCCTTCGACATCCACGGCGGGCGCTACCTGGGCGACCCCGAGGAAATGCTGGCCCGCTGCCTGCCGCTGCTCGCCGACCCCGACCGGATGCGGGGCATCGGCCACGCCGCGCTCGACGTGCTGCGCGCCGAACCACGGACCGACCCCGACCGGATCGCCGCCATCGGCTACGGCACCGGCGGCGCGATCGCCCTGGAACTCGGCCGCGACGGCGTCGACCTGCGCGCGATCGGCACCGTCAACGGACTGACCACCGGCCGCCCGGGCGAGGCGGCGCGCATCCACTGCCCGGTGTGGGCCGGGGTCGGGTCGGAAGACCCGATCATGCCGCCCGCGCAACGGGAAGCGTTCACGGCCGAGATGCAGTCCGCGGGCGTCGACTGGCGCCTCATGGTCTACGGCGGCGCCCTGCACGCCTTCCACCACCCACCGGTCGACCACACCGTGCTCCCCGGCGTCGGACACCACCCACGGCACGCACAGCGAGCCTGGCGTGACGTCGTCGACCTGCTCGCCGAGTGCCTGCCCGTGACGGAGTGATCCGGTCAGTTCTCTTCGGCCGGTCGAATCACGTACGCGGTGCGCTCTTCCACCAGCGGGGGTGTTCGGTCTGCCGTCACACGCGGTCAGGATCGGAGCAGGCCCGAAGCGTGCCGTTCGAGCGGTTCGGCGAGGTCGGGGAACTCGCCGCGGTCCACCCTGCGCAGCAGTCGAGCGGTGGCGTAGAGCTGCGCGAACCGGCCCGTGTCGGTGTCGAGCACGTCGGCGAAGACCTCGCGCACCCGTTGCGCGGTCTCGGGCACCAGGAGGCTGTAGCAGAGCAGGGTCGCCGCGTCGGTGCCGACGGGGCCATTGCCCCACCACTCCCAGTCGAGCAGTCCGAATCGAGGACCGAACAGGTTCGCCCAGTGCACGTCACCGTGCACGGTTTCCCACCCGGGCACCGTCGGGTCCACCGCGTCGCCGAAGCGCTGCGCAAGCCAGTCGGTCACCTTGGCCTGGGTGGTGTTGGCGCGCTCGGTCGGTGTGGCCGCGACGGTGTCGACGGTTCGGCGCAGCTCGACCCACCACTCGTCGGGTAGGTCGGCCGTGGCGCGCAGTGCGTCGGTCGGCGAGCACGCGCGGCCCGGCAACCTGGTCATGATCTCGGCGCGCTGCTGCCGCCACTCCTCCCACTCGACCACGTCCAGTACGCGGGGCTTGGCGATGCCCTCGAACACGTTCGCGTCGAGGTTGCCCGTCCAGAAGTCACCGCCGATCCACCGTTTGTCCTCGGACACGACGCGCAACCAGCAGTCGTCATCGCCACGGCGGGCGGGAGCGCTGACCGACCGGTCGCGCCAGCCGAGCAGCGGCTCGCCGACGACGACCGCCCCGAAGTGCTCCGCGGCGCGGTCGAGGTTTTCGCGCATCCACTGCCTGAACTGCGCGTCAGCCCCGCTGGTGTCGACCGGCACCGGTGTTCCTCACTTGTCGGTGACGTACCGCAGGTACGCGGCCGGGTTGTTCATGTACCGCCGCCAGTGGTCGACCACGTCGAGGTCTTCCCACTCGGCCGGGTGGAACCCATCGTGAAGCTACGCCGAGGGCCCCGTCCGGATCAGTTCAGACAAAGACAGAAGGGATGACCTGCCGGGTCCAGGAAGACCCGGAAGGACGTACCGGGCTGGTCCGGGTGTTTGGTCGCACCGAGATCGATCACTGCCGCCTCGGCGGCATCGAGGTCGTCAACGATCACATCGAGGTGCATCTGCTGGGGCCGCTCCTGGGTTGGCCACATCGGCGGCGTGTAACCATCCACCCGATGGAAGGAGATGCACTGGCCGTCCTCAGCGCAAACCGAAGCCCGGTCGGCGGAGACAGCGACCTCCCAACCCAGCATCGCGCCGTAGAACCTGGCGAGTGCACCAGGATCAGGACAGTCGACAACGATGAGGGGCAAGCGAGCGATGGCCATGCAGGCCATCCTATCGACGATTGCGGTCGGCAGACGTCCAGATTCCGCAGTGACGTGCCAGCGCTATTGACCGTCCACCTCTCCCTGATCGAGGCGGATTAGGACTACCGATCAAGGGCCTGCGCGTTGTCGACGTGTCACCCCGTAGTCCGGTCAACAGGTAATTGACATTCACCTGTGATTTCCAACCACATGAGCGCGAATTCCCGGCGGAGGCGGAGCTTTGCGCGAGTGAAGTCCGGGCAGCAGTGCGTGCCTGCCTGGCACCGTCGTTTGCCCGGCCCGAAGGACGCTGGCAGCAAACACGCCAGGCGGTTTTTCCGATCCCGGCACGAGACAGGCCCCCTCCGACTACGAGGGGGCCTGTCCTCAAAACGAATGAGGTCAGCGGGTGAGGGTGGTGAGGAAGGTGTGCCAGGTGGGAGTGGGGAAGGAGAGGGTGGGGCCGGTGGGGTGCTTGCTGTCTCGGGTGGCCACGGAGAGGCCAGGGAACGCCACCTCGACGCAGTTGGCCTCTCCCGAACTGTGGCTGCTCTTGCGCCAGGACAGGTTGGGCTTGCTCATGGCATGAACTCCCTTGCTGCTTGGTGGATAAGGCTCTTGCTGGCCTTCTCATCCGGGATCTCGGCGAGCAGTCCGGAAAAAGCCTGGTCGAATTTTCCGACTTCACTCGGCTTGTCCAGGTAGAGGGAGCCGGTGAAGCCATCGACGAAAACCGTAGGTGGCTCCGGGTCACGATCGCCGTACCGGGGAAAGCGCATGATCACGAACGGGCCGGTGAGTGCGCCGTGGTGCAGCCCGATGGAGAACGGCGCCACCCTGATGCTCACGTTGGGCAGTTCCCCGAACTCGATGAGGCGGTTCAGTTGCAGACCCATGACAACGGGTCCCCCGATGGGGCGGCGGAGGATCGCCTCGTTGATCACCACGGAGACGTCCGGGGCGGCGGTGACCCGGTCCAGGATTGCCTGCCGCTCGACACGCAGCCGGACAAGACGCTCGATCACTTCCTCTGACACGTCAGAGCGCCCACCACGGAAGATGACCCGAGCATATTCGGGGGTCTGGAAGAGGCCAGGAATCAACTCGCACTGATACCAGCGCAAGGACGAGGCAGCTTCCTCCAAGCCGACGTAGAGGTTGAAGTCGTTGGTCAGGACATCGCCGAAGGCGTGCCACCACCCCTTGCTCTTGGTTTCCTTGGCGAGTTCCTTCAGCGATCCCGTGGCCTCCGGCGGGGCGCCGTAGACCTTGCACATGGCCTCCACGTCCAGGCTACGAAGGCCGGTCTGGCCTGTCTCTATCCGCCAGATCTTGGCCTCCGACCACTCCAACGCCTCCGCCGCCGCGCGGACCGTGAGCCTGGCCTTGCCGCGCAGGTCGCGCAGGTACCTGCCGAGTTGGCGCCTCGGCACCGTTGAGCCCGTTGTCCCCTCGGACACCGCCCCACCTTTCATCCCGGGGGGAGCCTACATCCGATTTGCAAGACTTTCCCCGCTCGTTTCGCGGTATCGGACTCGGTTTGCCAACGACATTCCGGGTCTTCTCCGCGTGCGCTTGCAGGATAGGGACCGAACCCGTTGTCTCAACGGCAGTACAACCCCCACCTTCGAGCGTTTCGGGAGATTTCCATGAGCGATGTGCCCACCGTCGGGGCCTGGGTCAGCGTGCCCGACGATTGCCGGATGAGCTTCACCCTCGGCGAGGACGAGGACACCCGCCTGCTCCTGGGCGAGTGGGCGACCGGGTTCGAGGTCGTGCTCACCGATCGCAGCCTCGACCGGTTGATCGAGACCGCGACCACCGCGCGGGAGCGGCGGGTCGCCGCAGCGGCCGGTGAGAACAGCGAAACCAGCGGGGTCAGCGGCGGTTGAGCCAGGTCGCCGCCTCGGTGGCCCAGTAGGTGAGGATGACGTCGGCGCCTGCGCGGCGGATGGAGGTCAGCGTCTCCAGGATGGTCCGGTCGCGGTCCAGCCAGCCGTTGGCGGCGGCGGCCTCGACCATCGCGTACTCGCCGGAGACCTGGTAGGCCGCCACCGGCACGTCGGAGACCTCGTGGACCGCCCTGATCACATCCAGATAGGCCCCGGCGGGCTTGACCATGACCAGGTCCGCGCCCTCGGTCAGGTCGAGGTGGACCTCGCGCAGGGATTCGCGGATGTTGCCCGGGTCCTGCTGGTAGGTCTTGCGGTCGCCGGTGAGCTGGGAGTCGACCGCCTCGCGGAAGGGGCCGAAGAGGGCCGAGGCGAACTTGACCGAGTAGGCCAGGATGCCGGTGTCCGCGTGGCCCGAGGTGTCCAGGGCCTCGCGGATGACCCCGACCTGGCCGTCCATCATGCCGCTGGGGCCGAGCAGGTGCGCGCCCGCGTCCGCCTGGGCCCTGGCCATGTCGGCGTAGACCGCCAGGGTGGCGTCGTTGTCGACGTTGCCCTCGCCGTCGAGGACGCCGCAGTGGCCGTGGTCGGTGAACTCGTCCAGGCACAGGTCGGACATCAGGACCGTGCTGTCGCCGAGTTCGGCGCGCAGGTCCCGCAGGGTGACGTTGAGGATGCCCTCCGGGTCGACCCCGCCGGAGCCCACGGCGTCGCGGACCTCCGGGACGCCGAACACCATGATGCCGCCCACCCCGGCCTCGACGGCCTCGACGGCCGCCTTGCGCAGGGTGTCGCGGGTGTGCTGGACGACGCCCGGCATGCTCGAGATCGGGGTGGGCTCGGTGGCGCCCTCCTTGACGAACACGGGGAGCACCAACTGGTGCGGCGCGAGGGTGGTCTCGCTGACCATGCGGCGCAGCGCGGGGGTGCGGCGCAGGCGGCGGGGGCGGTGGTTGGGGAACATCAGGCTCTCCCGAACTGGATCGGAAACCGGAGCGGGCGGGGTGCCAGTGGCAACCCCGCCCGCCCAGTCTGTCGGTGCCGCGCCGGTCAGCGGCGCGCGCGCTTGGTCTTGCGCGGCGGCGGCAGGGCGCCCTCCGCGCGGAGCCGGGCCGCGTGCTCGGCCAGGGCGTCGACCAGCGCGGGCACGGTCGCGTGCTCGGGCTGGACGTCGACCCGGAGGCCGAACTCGCGGGCGGTCTCGGCGGTCTTCGGGCCGATGCACGCGACCAGGGTGCGGGTGTGCGGCTTGCCCGCGATGCCGACCAGGTTCCGCACGGTCGACGACGAGGTGAAGCACACCGCGTCGAACCCGCCGGTCTTGATCATCTCGCGGGTGTCGGCGGGCGGCGGGGCCGCCCGGACGGTGCGGTAGGCCGTCACGTCGTCGATCTCCCAGCCGCGGTCGCGCAGACCGGCCGCCAGGGTCTCGGTGGCGATGTCGGCCCTCGGGAGCAGCACGCGCTCCACCGGGTCCAGGATGTCGTCGTACGGCGGGAAGTCCGCCAGCAGGCCCTCGCTGGACTGCTCGCCCGAGGGCACCAGCTCCGGGTTGATGCCGAACGAGCGCACCTTGGCCGCGGTCGCCTCGCCCACGCAGGCGATCTTCACGCCGGAGAAGGCGCGGGCGTCCAGGCCGAACTCGGCGAACTTCTCCCAGACCGCGCGCACGGCGTTGGTCGAGGTGAAGATGACCCACTGGTAGCGGCCGTCGACGAGGCCCTTGACCGAGCGCTCCATCTGCGCGGGGCTGCGCGGCGGCTCGACCGAGATGGTCGGCACCTCGCTGGGGATGGCGCCGTGCAGGTGCAGGCGCTCGCTCATCTCCCCCGCCTGGTCCTTGGTGCGCGGCACCAGCACGCGCCACCCGTAGAGGGCGCGCGACTCCCACCACGACAGCTTCGAGCGCTGCGCGGCGGCGGCGCCGACCGTCACCACCAGGTGGCCGGAGATCTCCCCGGCGTCGGCGGCGAGCGAGGCCAGCGTGGTGTCGACGGTGCGCTGGCTGGTCGCGGTGCCGTCCGCGGTGACCGCGACCGGGGTCTGCGCGGCGAGGCCGTGCTCGACCAGCGAGGAGGCCGCCTCGGCGAGGTGGCTGGCGCTGGCGTGCAGCACGATCGGGCCGGGCGCGGCCGCCAGGGCCGCCCAGTCCACGTCGCCGCGCACGTCGACCTCGGTGTGCCCGGAGCCCAGGGCGATGCCCGCGTAGGCCGGGACCGCGGTGGCGGGGGAGACGCCGGGGATGACGTCGAACACCGCGCTGGTGCGGGCCACCGCCTGCGCCTCGGCCACCACGGCCGAGTGCGTCAGCGGGTCGCCCGCGACCAGGCGCACCACGACGCGACCGGCCTTCGCCTCACCGGAGAGGTCCTTGGCCACGTCCGCGGGTTGCCCCACGGCGGGGCGCACCTCGGCGTCGGCGCTGGTGAAGGCCAGCACGGCGGCGGGCACATCGGGGTCGGTCACCACCAGCTCGGCGCGTTCGAGCAGCTCTTTGGCGCGAACCGTGAGCAGTCCGGCGTCGCCGGGACCGGAGCCCACGAAGGCGACGCGACCGGGGGACTTACGTGCACGGGTGGTCATGTCAGGCCACACTTCCCATCAACTACGCCTCGGGACCGGAGAGCACCCCGGCCCCGAGTTCCAGCAGCTCGGCGGCCAGCGCACGACCGAGCTGCTCTCCTTCGGTCAGGTCACCGGTGGCCGACGCTCGCATGATCTCGACCGGACCCGTCGGGTCGCCGTCCGCGCTGTAGGCGGCGGCGACGCCGCGCAGCGACAGGCGGAGGATCACCCTGTCGTCCTGGTCGAAGTCTTCGACGACGTCGGCCAAAGCGCCAACGGGCGCGCTGCATCCCGCTTCGAGCGCGGCCAGCATGGCGCGCTCCGCGGCAACCGCGAGCCGGGTGGCTTCGTCATCCACTGTGGACCGGAGAAGGTGTTCGACGTCGACGTCGTCGACCCGGCACTCCACCGCCAGCGCTCCCTGCGCGGGCGCGGGGAGCATCTGGATGGGGTCGAGGGTCTCGGTGATCTCGTCGAGCCTGCCCAGCCGGGCGAGCCCGGCGCGGGCGAGCACGACGGCGTCGAGTTCGCCGTCGCGCACCTTCTTGATCCGACTGTCCACATTGCCGCGGATCGGCACGATCACGTGACCGAGGCCGAGCGCGTGCAACTGCGCGGCCCGCCGTGGCGAGCCGGTGCCGATCCGCGCGCCCGGCAGCAGCTCGCCCAGGGTGAGCCCGTCGCGCGCCACGAGCGCGTCCCGGGGGTCCTGGCGCTGCGGCACCGCGGCCATCGACAGGCGCGGGTCCGGGGCGGTCGGCAGGTCCTTGTAGGAGTGGACGGCCACGTCCACGGTCCCGTCGGCGAGCGCGTCGCGCAGCGCCGAGGTGAACACGCCCACGCCGATCTCGGCGATGGGGGCGTGCGAGCGGTCGCCGGGGGTGGACACGACGACGATCTCGGTCGCCGCGCCCGCCTTCTCCAGCGCGTCGGCGATGGTCCCGGTCTGGGCGAGCGCGAGGGCGCTGCCACGGGTGCCGATCCTGATGGTTCGCTTCACGTCTTGTCCTCACTGGCGACGGCCACGGCGGCGGGCTTCTGCGGGTCGAGCTGGAACAGCTCGCGCAGCGCCTCGGCGTAACCGGTGCCCGCGGGTCCGGAGGCCAACTCCTTGACCCGCACCGTCGGGGTGTGCAGCAGCTTGTCGACGACCCGGCGGACCGTGCGCGCCAGCTCGTCGCGGACCGGGTCGTCCAGGTCGGGCAGCCGGGAGTCCAGGCGCAGCAGTTCGGCGTCGACGACCTCGGCGGCCCGGCGGCGCAGGGCGGTCACGGTGGGGGTGACCTCCGCCGAGCGCTGCGCGGCGAGGTAGCCGCGCACCTCCTCGGCGACGATCTCGGCGGCCCGGCGGGTGTCGAGCCCGCTGGGCGTCTCGGCCAGGCGGCGCTGGAGGCTGACCAGGTCGACCACGTGCACGCCGGGCAGCTCGCCAACGCCGTCCTCGACGTCGCGCGGCAGGCCGAGGTCGCAGACGACCAGCGGCGTGGTGCGCGCGGCGACGGCCTCGACCGGGATGACCGCGCCGACCGCGCCGGTGCAGGACACCACGACGTCGGCGGCGGCGATCAGCGCCGTCAGGTCGTGCAGGCCGACCACGGCGCGGGCGGGGACGCCCTGCTCCAGCAGCGCCGCGGCCAGCCGCTCGCCGTTGGCGGCGGAGCGGTTGGCGATGACGACCTCGCCGACACCCGCGCGGCGCAGGGCCGCGGCGGCCAGCCCGCCCATGGAACCGGCGCCGACGATCAGCGCCGAGCGGCCCGCGAGGCCGCCCAGGGACCGGTCGGCGTCGGCCAGCGCCTCGGAGACGACGGAGCCGCCGACCTGGTCGAGCCCGGTGTCGGTGTGCACGCGCTTGCCGATGCGCAGCGCCTGCTGCACCAGCTCGTGCAGCGAGCGGCCGACGGTGCCGCACTCGGTGGCGGTGCCGTAGGCGATCCGCACCTGGCCGAGGATCTGCGACTCGCCGACGACCATGGAGTCCAGGCCCGCCGCCACGGTGAACAGGTGCTGCACGGCGGAGGCGGCGTAGTGCACGTAGAGGTGGTCGTGCAGCGCGGTGGGGTCGGCCCCGGCGTGCCGGGCCAGCACGCCCACGACGTCGGAGAGCCCGGCGTGGAAGGCCTCGACGACGGCGTAGACCTCGACCCGGTTGCAGGTGGAGACGAGCACGGCCTCGGTCACGTTCGGGCAGGCCAGCAGGTCGTGCAGGACCTTGGGCACGTCGGCGGCGGCGACCGTCACCCGCTCCAGCAAGCGGACGTCGGCGCTGCGGTGCGACATCCCGACCGCGAGCACGCTCATGACACCACCATCCCGTTGACCTGTTGCCCGTTCGTGGCGGCCGCGTCGTCGGCTCGCCGCGCCACGTGGAACGACAGCACCTGCAGCTCGACCGCCAGGTCGACCTTGCGCACCTCGACGTGGTCGGGCACCTGCAGCACGACGGGCGCGAAGTTCAGGATGCACTGAACTCCCGCCTCGACCAAACGGTCGCAGACCGTCTGGGCGGCGGGCGGCGGCGTGGCGATGACCCCGATGGAGACCTCGCGCTCGGCGCACACGCGGGAGATGTCGTCGATGTGGTCGACCGGCAGGCCCCCGACCGGCACCCCGACCAGGTCGGGGTCCACGTCGAACAGCGCGGAGACCGGGAAGCCGCGCCCGGGGAAGCCGCCGTAGTTGGCCAGGGCGTGACCGAGATTACCGATCCCGACCACGGCGACGCTGTGCTTGCGGGTCAGGCCGAGGATGCGCTCGATCTCCTCGATGAGCACCGCCACCTCGTAGCCGACCCCGCGGGTGCCGTACGAGCCGATGTAGGACAGGTCCTTGCGGAGCTTGGCCGAGTTGACCCCCGCCGCGGTCGCGAGTTCCTCGCTGGAGACCGTTCCCGCGCCCTGCTCCTGCATGGCGGACAGGACCCGCAGGTAGACGGCCAGCCGGGCCACCGCGGCCTCGGGGATCGCCCGGGCGCGCTCCCGCGCCGCGGGCACCTCGGCCACCCTGGGGATCGGGGTCGTGACCTCCGCGGCGGTGGGGGCGGGTGGGGTGTCGCCGCCGACACCGTTCCGCTGGCCTCGCTGTGCCGCCACGCTGGTACTCCTCGACAGGAAATGTCTCCGGGATGAGAACACGGTACCGCTTGTGAACGCGTGCACAAAGTCAGTGGCCAGGGGCTTGACGCACGCCACACCACCGCATCGAGGTGTACCCGGATGGCCCAGGGCCGCGCTGACGGGCGGTGCGCGGCGGGTGCCCGGAGAGACCGGGGCGGGTGCGAACGGGCCAGCGGTCGGCGAGCCGCGTGGGCTCGCCGACCGCCAGGCACCCGACCTTGGTCGACCTTCCCCGCCGACCAATCCCGGATGCCCACGAGTATAGCCCACAGTCGAACATCTGTGCGAACGCGGGTGGTGTGTCGGGTGACACCGGCACCGGAAGGACGAGCGCCGCCGCAGTGGTCTGCGGCGGCGCCCGGGTCGGGGATCAGTCCACGGAGAATTGGATGAGGTGCCAGCCGGTCGCGCCGTCGGGGATCGGGGGGACGCGGTCGGGGGTCTGGGTGTTGCCGTTGCGGTCGGTGGCGCGGACCTCCACCCGGTGGCTGCCGCTGCCCAGGTCGAACTCGGTGCGCCACTGCCGCCAGGTGCGGTCGTTGACCTCGGTGGCCAGCTCCGCGGCCTGCCAGGGGCCGCCGTCCATGCGGACCTCGACCTTGTCGATGCCCACGGTCTGCGCCCAGGCAACCCCGGCCACCTGGACCTTGCCCGCCGGGACGTTGCCGAAGCCGACCGGGAAGTCGATGCGGGACTGGGTCTTGATCGGGCCCCTGGTCGCCCAGCCGCGCTCCTCCCAGTAGAACTTCTTGGCGCCCTCGGTGATCAGCTCCAGGTCGACGACCCACTTGGTGGCCGAGGCGTAGCCGTAGAGGCCGGGGACGACCAGGCGGGCCGGGAAGCCGTGCTCCAGCGGCAGCGCCTCGCCGTTCATGCCGATGGCCAGCAGGGCGCCGCGCTCCTCGTCGAGCAGGTCGGCCACGGGGGTGGCGGTGGTCCACCCGTCCACGCTGGTGGAGAAGACCCAGGCGGAGCGGTTCGGCACGCCCGCCTCCAGCAGCAGGTCGCGCACCGGGACGCCGATGAAGTTCGCGGTGGAGACGTACGGGCCGCCGACCTCGTTGGACACGCAGGTCATGGTGATGGTCTTCTCGACCAGGTCGCGGTCGCGGATGTCGCCGAAGTCGAAGGTGCGCTCGTTGTCGACCAGGCCGTGCACGCGCAGCTTCCAGTCCTCGGCGCGCAGGCGGGGCACGGTGAGGGCGGTGTCGACGCGGTAGAACTTCTCGTTGCTGGTGATGAACTTCGACGAGCCGATGGCGGAGAAGTCGGCCGTGTTGGGGATCGCGGGGGCGGGCACCTTCGGCCTGAGCGAGCCGACACCCGCCCGCGAACCCTCGACGTCGACGCGGCCCGACAGGAACTGGCCCACCCCGCCGAGCACGCCCGCGCCGACCGCGACACCGGCGGAGGAGTAGAGGAACCTGCGCCGCGACAGGCCCTGGTCGTGCGCGGATTCGGCGGTGAAGCGGCTGGTGGCCACCAGGTGCAGCCAGCGGAAGACGCCGATGGCGGCGGCGAGGCTGGCGATCGGGGCGAGCACCGCGAGCTGCCCGCCGTCGGGGCGGTTGAGCACGGCGGCGATGGCGACCAGGCCCAGGGCGCCCGCGATGACCAGGCCGGGCAGCGGCTTGCGGCGCGACAGCAGGCCCGCGACGACGGCCACCAGCAGCATGGTCACGGCCATGCCGGAGAGCAGCACGACCTTGTCGTTGGACCCGAAGTTGCGGATGGCGAACGACTTGAGCGACTCGGGCGTCAGGTCGATCGCGCTGTTGCCGACGGCCAGGAACGGGGAGGCGGTCGGCCCCACGAACCCGGCCACGAAGTGCCCCGCGGCCAGGGCGGCGGCCACCGCGAGCACGCCGATCAGCGCCGCGATCGGCACCGGCAGCTTGTCGGCGGGCTGTGCCTCGGCCACTGCGTCGCGCTCCATGGTGTCCACGTGCGGTATTCGATCCCGGTGGACCCGCGGATTGCCACCACCCGATCGGGTGGTGGCTGCTCAACCCCGGTCCGCGCGGCGTCAGGCGAGTGCCGCGCGCAGGCGGGGTTCCTCGACCTTCCAGTACCCGTGCTCGTCCCCGTCGACCAGGATCACCGGGACCCGGTCGCCGAACTCGGCCCGGAGTTCCGGGTCGGTGTCGACGTCGGTGGTGTCCCAGCCGATGCCGAGGTCGGCGCAGATGCGCGCGACGTCGGCCTCGGCGACCTCGCAGGCGTGGCAGCCCTGCCTGGTCACCACCGTCACCCTGGTGCTCATGGCCGCCACGCTACCGGCGGGGTCAGCGCGGGCCGCGCAGGCCGGCGCGGCGGATCTTGCCGGTGACCGAGTGCGGGAGGGCGTCGGCGAACTCCACGGCCGCCGGGACCTTGAAGCGGGCCAGGTTCTCCGCGCAGTGGGCGCGGACGCCGTCCTCGGTCAGTTCCGTGCCGGGGCGCAGGACGACCACGACCTTGACCCGCTCGCCCGCCCGCTCGTCCGGGACGCCCACGGCGGCGGCCTCGGCGACCTCCGGGAGTTCGCCGACGACCCGCTCGACCTCGTGCGGGTAGACGTTGAAGCCGTTGACGATGATCAGGTCGTTGGCGCGGTCGACGAGGCGCAGGTCGCCGTCGGGGTCGAGGTAGCCGACGTCGCCGGTGCGGAACCAGCCGTCCGCGTCGGGGCCGTGGGCGCCGTCGGGCCAGTAGCCGCTGAACAGGTTGGGGCCACGGGCGGCGACCAGGCCGGTGCCGGTCTCCTCCTCGCCGTAGCTGATCTCGTCGTCCTCGGTGGGGACCTCGATCGTCGAGCCGTCGCTGTCGACCAGGCGCAGTTCCACGCCGGGGATGGGCTTGCCGACCGAGCCGGGCTTGGCGACCCCGCTGGCCAGGGTGGAGGTGAGCACCGGGCCGGTCTCGGTCAGGCCGTAGCCCTCGTAGATCGACAGGCCGGTCTCGCGGCGGAACCCGGCCAGCACCCCCGGGTCCAGCGGGGCCGCGCCGGAGGTGGCCAGCCGGACCGTGGACAGCGCCTCCCCCAGCCGCTCGGCGCCCGCGCCGACGAACGCCCGGTACATCGCGGGCACCCCGACGACGGTGCTGATCCGCCGCTCCTGGCAGGCGGCCAGCGCGCTGGCCACGGCGAAGTGGTCGAGCAGCACCCCGGTGGCCCCGGCGGCGGCGACCTGCCACAGGCCGGACAGGCCGTAGGCGTGCGAGAGCGGGAGGGCCAGCAGGACCCGGTCCTGGGCGGTGACCGGGGCCGGGCGCAGCGCGGCGCACTGCTCGACGTTGGCCAGCAGCGCCCGGTGCGACAGCATCACCCCGCGCGGCAGCCCGCCGGTGCCGGAGGTGTAGCAGAGCACCGCCAGGTCCTCGCCGCCGCCGACGGCCGCGAACGGCTCCCCCGGCTCCGCGTCGAGGACCGGGGCGGGCAGCGCTGCCGCGGCGGCATCCCCGCCGAGTCCCAGGGCCAGCTCGGCGCCGCAGTGCTCCACGACCCGCCGCACCTCGGGCGGGGCGGATTCGGTGTCGATCGGGACGGCCACGCCACCCGCACGGATGACGCCGAAGAGTGCGACGCAGAATTCGAGCCCATTGGGCAGCAGCAGGACGACGCGATCACCCTGCGTCAAACCGTGCTCGGTCAGCACCCGGGCGTAGGCGTCGACCGCCGCGTCCAGCGCCCGCCAGGTCAGCGACGCCCCGCTGGGGGCGTCGACCAGGGCGAGATGACGGGGTACCGTCGCGGCGGCCTTCATGACCAGGTCAGCGATGGTTCCGGTGGGCAACTCTGCCATCGGAGCGGGCCTCTCGTCGCAGGTACCCGGATAGGGTGCTGCATTTGCACGGCATCGGGCAATGCCCACGCTGTGGCGCGGCTCACCAACATCACGGTTCACTACATCAGATGACACATCCTTTACCTGAAGACTTATCAACTACTAAAAAGTAACGACACGTAAGCCCCACCGGATGCCCAACGCGTGGTCAGCCGAACGGGACCGTCCAGGGAGTGAGCGGCAGCTCGATGACCCGTCCTACGCGAACGAACACGGCCGACGCGGCCGTGCCGCACGCCCGTCCGGCACCGGAGCCGGCCGGGGACGCGACCGTTCCCGCCGACGGGACCACCGGGACCGAGCCGGTGGAGGCCGAGGAGGCGCACCGCGCGTCCTGGGAGCTGGTGCACGCCGCGCAGGCCGGGGACACGGTCGCGTTCGGCAAGCTCTACGACCGCTACGTCGACGTGGTGTTCCGCTACGTGCTGTTCCGGGTGGGCGACCGCGAGCTGGCCGAGGACGTCACCAGCGAGACGTTCCTGCGCGCGCTGCGCCGCATCACCTCGGTCAGCTACCAGGGCCGCGACGTGGGTGCGTGGTTCGTCACGATCGCCCGCAACCTGGTGCTCGACCACGTCAAGTCCAGCCGCTACCGGCTGGAGGTCACCACCCCGGAGTTCCGCGACTCCGAGCGCGACGAAGCGGGCCCCGAGCAGCAGGTCATGTCCCGGGTGACCCGCGACGCGCTGCTGCAGTGCGTCGACCAGCTCGGCGACGACCAGCGGGAGTGCATCGTGCTGCGATTCCTGCAAGGGTTGTCCGTCGCGGAGACAGCCGAGATCATGAACCGCAACGAGGGTGCGGTGAAGGCGTTGCAGCACCGGGCGGTGCGGCGGCTCGCGCAGTTGCTGCCGACGGAGCTCCGGTGAGCGGTGTACGCCGAACGGGTGTACAACGCGGGGAGCGGCGGGCCGGAGCCGTAACCCCCGGCACCCGCGGTCGTTGAGACCGATCAAGAGCCAACGCCGAAATCGGAGCGGGATGTGGAGAGCGGATCGGGGTCCTCGGGCCCGCGCGACGGGCGTGCGCCGGACGGCCGCGCCGAGTCGTCGCGCGCCGACCTCGGGGCGCTGCTCGCCGACCTCGACGACGACTTCACCGACGACGACCGGGCCGTCCTCGGCCTGTTCGCCCAGCTCGGCCCGCTGACCGGCCCGGACCCCGCGGCCCGCGACCGCATCTTCAACCGGGTGCTGACCGAGTTCCCCGCCGACCGGCCGCGACCGACGCCCAACCCGCGACCGGTCCGGGCGGGCCGCGCGCCGCGCTCCCGCCGCGCCACCGCGACCACCGGCAGCACGCGGCCCGGGGAGGGCCCAAGAACCACCCACGGGGTCCGCGGGCGGTTCGCGGTGGCGGCGGTGGCCGTGCTGGTGATGGTTTTCTCCCTCGGCGGGATGAGCCTGCTGCTCGCCCGCGACGCCCTCCCGGGTGATCCGCTGTACGGGATCAAGCGCACCGGCGAGGCCGCGTCCCTCGGCCTGACCTTCGGCGACGAGGAGCGGGCGTTCAAGCACCTGGAGTTCGCCTCCGCGCGGATCACCGAGATCGAGACGCTGACCCAGCGCCACCCCGACCCGGCCGACGGCCCGGTGTCGGACTACCTGGCCGCGTTCTCCGACTTCGAGGGCGACACCACCGCGGGCACCCGGCAGTTGCTGACCCTGGCCCTGGTCACCACCGGCGACGGCGGCGGGCTCGACGCGCTGGGCGGCTGGGCGGCCCAGCAGGGTTCGCGCCTCGCCGCCGTGCGCGACCGGCTGCCCGCGGCCGCGGCCAACCGCGAGTCGACCACCTCGACCCTGCTGACCGAGGTCCAGGCCCGCTCGGCCGCGCTGCTCGACCGGCTGCCCTGCCACGAGATCACCTCCGGCGCGGTCGACGAGCTGGGTCCGCTGCCCGCCACCACGGTGTGCGCGCTGCGCCCCGGCGCCGTGCCGCCGCCGCCGTCGCAGGCGGGCACCCAGCCCGGGGCCGGTGCCCCCGGCACCACCACCGGCACCGGCCAGGTCGCCCCGACCACCGGTTCCGACGGCCCCGCGGGCCTGCCCCCCGCACCGGGCGCGGGCAGCGACCCGGTGGCCACCACGACCGCCCCGACACCCGTGCAGCCGCCGCCGTCGACGCCCGGTGAGGCGACCACGACCACGCCGCCGAGGCCGGGAACCTCGACGCCGCCGACCCTGAAGGTGCCGCTCCCGCTCCCCCTGCCCACGATCGCGGTACCCCCGATCCTGGGCCTGCCCGGTATCGAGATCGGCTGACCGGACGGCGCTAGGCTGTGGTCGACTGGTCGGCTGACTGATCGACACTGATCGGCGGAGTCCCAATCGGACGGGAGGCGCGCGGTGTCCCTGCGGCGTGGGGAGCAGGACCCCGGACTCGAACGCGAACGCATCGCGGTGGTCGCGGGCGCGGCGAGCGCCGACGCCGCGGTCGCGATGGAGGCCAACGAGCCGCCGCGCACGAGCGCCCCGCCCGACCTCACCGCCGCGGCCTTCTTCGACGTGGACAACACCGTCATGATGGGCGCCTCGATCTTCCACTTCGCCAGGGGCCTGGCCGCGCGCAAGTTCTTCACCAACTCCGACCTGCTCAAGTTCGCCATGCAGCAGGTCCTGTTCCGCGTCGGCGGCAAGGAGACCGCGGAGAGCATCCGCACCAGCCGCGAGCAGGCCCTGTCCTTCGTCGCGGGCCACACGGTGGCGGAGCTGATCTCGCTCGGCGAGGAGATCTTCGACGACCTGATGGCGGACAAGATCTGGCCCGGCACCCGCGCCCTGGCCCAGATGCACCTGGAGGCGGGCCAGCGGGTGTGGCTGGTGACCGCCACCCCGGTCGAACTCGCCTCGATCATCGCGCGCCGCCTGGGGCTGACCGGGGCGCTGGGCACGGTCGCGGAGAGCACCGACGGGGTGTTCACCGGCAAGCTGGTCGGCGAGATGCTGCACGGGCCCGCGAAGGCGCACGCGGTGCGCTCGCTGGCCGCCCGCGAGGGGCTGGACCTGCGCCGGTGCACGGCGTACTCGGACTCCTCGAACGACGTGCCGATGCTGTCGGTGGTGGGGACCGCTGTGGCGGTCAACCCGGACGGCGGGCTGCGCGAGGTCGCCCGCAAGCGCGGCTGGGAGATCCGCGACTTCCGGACCGGGCGCAAGGCGGCGAAGATCGGCGTGCCGTCGGTGCTGGGCGCGGGGGCGCTGGCCGGTGCGGTCGCGGCGGGGCTGGCCTACAAGAAGCGGGCCTTCTGACGCTGCCCGGACCAGGGGTTCGATTCCGCGCTTCAGCGGGCGCCTGGGCGGCACCCCGCTGGTCACGGCCCTGGAAGAGGGGCTGGGTCGCGCCTAGGGTGGAGCGCATGGCGCTTCGGGACGAGATCGCTCTGGGTGGTCGGCTGGCGTTGGTGTGGGGCGGGGTGTGGGGGATCGCCGCGGCCGGGGACCCGCTGGCGC
Organism: Actinokineospora spheciospongiae; assembly: GCF_000564855.1. Taxonomy (GTDB): domain Bacteria; phylum Actinomycetota; class Actinomycetes; order Mycobacteriales; family Pseudonocardiaceae; genus Actinokineospora; species Actinokineospora spheciospongiae. The sequence continues at coordinate 7,875 of NZ_AYXG01000043.1, read as the reverse complement.
GGGTGGTGGCGCCGCCGTGGCGGGCCGACCCGTACGCCCAGTACCGGCGGCTGAGCGGGGCGCAGCGCAGCCGGACCGGTGCGGTGACCGTGGCCTCGCACGCGCTGGTGTCGCAGGTGCTGCGCGACCGGCGGCTGGGGGTGCGCACGGCGGACGGGTCCGAGCCCGCGCCGTTCGCGCGGTCGCCGCTGCCCGCCGAGCACCTGGTGACGCACACTTTCCTGGAGGAGGACCCGCCGAACCACACCCGGCTGCGGGGGCTGGCCCGGCCCGCGTTCGGGCCGAAGCAGATCGCCGGGTACCGGGAGAGCGTGGAGAAGACCACGCACCGGCTGCTCGACGACGCGCTGGCGAAGCCGGTGTTCGACCTGGTCGCGGACTTCGCCTCGCCGCTGCCGATCGCCGTCATCAGCGACCTGCTGGGGGTGCCGGACGTCGACGCGGACACGTTCCTGCGGTACGGGAGGGTCCTCGGCGCCTCGCTGGACGGCATCAAGTCGGTCCGGCACGCCCGGGACCTGCGCGACGCCACCGGGGAGTTGCAGAAGCTGTTCCTGCGGCTGATCGAGGAGCGGACCGCCGACCCGGGGCCGGACGTCATCAGCACCCTCGTCGAGGCGCTCGGGCGCGGGGAGCTGACCGAGCAGGAGTTGCTCTCGACCTGCGAGCTGCTGCTGATCGCGGGGTTCGAGACCACGTCGAACCTGATCGGGAACGCCGTGCACACCTTCGCCGCGCACCCCGACCAGTGGGCGGCGCTGCGCGCGGACCCGTCGCTGGCGCCCGCGGCGGTGGACGAGGTGCTGCGGTACGAGTCGCCGGTGCAGATGACGCAGCGGCTGCCGCACGAGGACGTGGAGATCGGCGGGGTGAAGGCGCGGGCGGGCACGCTCGTGGCCTGCCTGCTGGGCGCGGCCAACCGCGACCCGGAGGTGTTCACCGACCCCGACCGCTTCGACATCTCCCGCCCCGACAGCGGCGACCACCTGTCGTTCTCCAGCGGCATCCACTACTGCCTGGGCGCACCCCTGGCCCGGCTGGAGGGCGAGGTCGCCCTGACGGCCCTGGCCGAGCGGCTGCCCGAGCTGAAGCCGGTCGGGCGGGCGCGCTGGCGCAAGACCGTGGTGATCCGCGGCCTGACCCGCTACCGGCTGGCCCGGTAGCGGCTCAGCCGAGGAACGGGTTGCCGCGCTGGGTGAGCATCCGGTAGAGGGTCTGCTGGATCGTCTCGCGGACCTGGTCGGTGAGGTTGAAGACCAGCATCGGGTCGTCCTGGGCGTCGGCGTCGTAGGTGTCGGTGGTGATGGGCTCGCCGAAGCGGATGTGCCACTTCGACGGCAGCGGGACGGCGCCGAGCGGGCCGAGCAGCGGGAAGAACGGGGTGATCGGGAAGTACGGCAGGCCGAACAGCCGGGCGATGGCCTTGAGGTCGCCGATCTTCGGGTAGATCTCCTCCGCGCCCACGATGGAGCACGGGACGATCGGCACCCCGGTGCGCAGGGCGGCCGAGACGAACCCGCCGCGGCCGAAGCGCTGGAGCTTGTAGCGGTCGGAGAACGGCTTGCCGATGCCCTTGAAGCCCTCCGGCCACACGCCGACCAGTTCGCCGGAGCGCAGCAGGTGCTCGGCGTCGGGGTTGCAGGCCAGGGTCTGGCCGGACTTGCGGGCCAGCGCGCCGAGCACCGGCACCTGGAAGACCAGGTCGGCGCCGAGCATCCGCAGGTACCGCCTGCCCGGGTGGTTGTCGTGGACGGCGACCGCGGTCATCAGCGCGTCGATCGGCAGCGTGCCCGAGTGGTTGCTGACGATCAGGGCGCCGCTGTCGACCGGCAGGTTCTCGATGCCGCTGACCTCGACCCGGAACCACCTGTCGTAGAGCACGCGCAGCGGCGGGAGCAGGAGGGCCTCGGTGAGGTCGCGGTCGAAGCCGAACTCGTCGACCTGGTAATCGCCAGCGAGCCTGCGTCGAGCGAAGGCCAGCGCGTCGGCCACGCCCCGGCGCAGCGGCGAGACCGGCGGCGCGGCGGGCTCCGGGCGCAGCGGCGTTGGTTCGACGGCCGGGCCGTCGGGGGTGGACGGCGGGGTGAACCGGCGATTCCGCTCGGTCCGCTGGAGCGGGATCACCCTGGCTTCCTGCATTCCCTACGCACCTTCTCCGCTCGGTTGCCTCACACCCGGGTCCGCAGGACCCGGCTCTCCAACGCGGCGAGCAGCGACGGGTCGAGCACCGGCCGCAGCGCGCTGCCGTGCACGTAGTCGTCGAACGCCTGCCGGGTGGTCCACCTGGGGGTGAACCCGAAGACCGTCCGCAGCCGGGTCGTGTCGACGACCCGGCCGTAGTTCAGGTAGCGCACGTGGTCGGGGTTGAAGTCGACCAGCCGGGCGCCGCGCAGCAGCCTGCCCGCGGTGGGCACCGCCGCGGCGGGCATGGGGAGCTGGACGCGCCCCGCCCGGCGGATGGCCTGCGACAGCATCAGCACGCCGTCGCCGCCCACGTTGAACACTCCCCCGCCCTCGCGCAGGGCCGCCTGCTCCAGCACCGCGAGGGCGTCCTCCGAGTGCAGCAACTGGATGCGGGCGTCGTAGCCGAGCACGGTGGGGACCACCGGCAGGGCGAAGTAGCGGGTGAGCACCGTGTCGACCCGGGGGCCGATCAGGTTGGTCAGCCGGACCAGGGTGACCTCGACGTCCGGGCGGCGGCGGGCGAAGCCGCGCACGTACTGCTCCACCTCGACGGCGTCCTTGGCCGGGCCGCCGGAGGAGATGTCCTTGGGGGTGTCGTCCTCGGTGAACACCGCCGGGGAGCGGGGGCCCGCGCCGTAGACGGCGGTGTTGGACTTGACCACCAGCTTGCGCACCGACGGCGCCCGCTGGCAGGCCGCCAGGAGCTGCATGGTGCCGATGACGTTCATCTCCTTGAGCGCGGTGCGCCGGGTGGGCCCGGGCGGGAGCGCGGTCAGGGAGGCGTGCACAACGGTGTCCACGTTCGCCGAGGTGATGACCTTGGCGATCAGCGGGTTGCGGATGTCGGCGCGGACGAACTCGGCCCGACCCATGGTGCGCACCACGTCCCGGTACGGGGGCACGGTGTCGACGCCGAGGACGCGGTCGATGTCCGGGTTGGCCGCGAGCCGGGCGGCCAGGTGGCCACCCAGGTAGCCGCCGACGCCGGTCACCAGAACGACTTTGGGCGTCATGGGCATCCCTGGGATGAGGTGTCGGGACCTACGACTGTACGCGGGCCCCGGCGGGCCGCCAGTCGAGCAACACACTCTTAACGCAGGTCACACGGGGTGTCGGGGGATGTTCACCCGAACAAGGCAGCGGCCTGTGCGCAGATGAGCACAGGCCGCCCGCCGGGTGTTGCGAAACTACTTCTTGAGCTTGCGACGCTGGACGCGAGTCTTGCGCAGCAGCTTGCGGTGCTTCTTCTTCGACATGCGCTTGCGACGCTTCTTGATGACCGAGCCCATGTGGGTTCAGCTCCTGTCCGTTGGTCGTACTGGAGTCCGGCGCTCCGGTGCTGCCACGTCCGAGGACGCGCGCCAAGACACCAGGCACAACGGCTGACCAGAGTACCCGGCGGCTTGGGCGGCCCCGGCAAGGGGCCCGTCAACGGGCCCGGGTCACCCCGCGTCGAAGTACGCGTTCTGCAGGTAGTCGTGCACGGCCTTCTCCGGCACGCGGAACGACTTGCCGACCCGCACCGCGGGCAGCTCGCCGCCGTGCACCAGCCGGTAGACCGTCATCTTGGAGACCCGCATCAGGGTGGCCACTTCGGCCACGGTCAGGAATTGCACCTGGGGCAGGGTCTTGGGCTCATCTCGCTTCTGAACAGCCATGATTCACCGCAACCTTCAACACGCGTCGCGCCGCCGGCTTCCCCACCGACGGATTCGACACGCACGTGCTTCGATCGAGGGTAGCGGGACACGTGTGACTGGTGCGATGTCACTTTCGGTTATTCAATCAACCCTGGTCGTGCGCGGCGCCCAGTTCGCGGGAGCGGTCCCTGGCCGCCTCGATGGCGTCGATGAGCGCGGCGCGGACCCCGTGCCGCTCCAGCTCGCGGATCGCCATGATCGTCGTGCCCGCCGGGGAGGTGACCGCCTCGCGCAGGGTCACCGGGTGGTCGCCGCCCTGGGCGAGCATGGTGGCCGCGCCGACCGCGGACTGCACGATGAGGTCCTGGGCGACCGCGCGCGGGATGCCGAGCAGGATGCCCGCGTCGATCATGGCCTCGACCAGGTAGAAGAAGTAGGCGGGCCCGGAACCCGACAGCGCGGTGACGGCGTCCTGCTGCGCCTCGGGCACCCGGACGACCTTGCCGACGACGCCCATCAGCTCCTCGACGGTGGCCAGGTGCTCGGGACCGGCGTGCGCGCCCGCGGAGATGGCGCTCATGGCCTCGTTGACGAGCATCGGGGTGTTCGGCATGACCCGGACCACCGGGACGCCCTCGGGCAGCCTGCGCTCGAACAGGGCGGTCGGCAGGCCCGCGCACAGCGACACGACCAGCTTGCCCGGGCCGACCACCGGCGCCAGCTCGTCCAGCAGCGGCTCGATGTCCTGCGGCTTGACCGCGACCACCAGCACGTCGGCCCGCTCCGCCGCGTCCGCCACGTCGGCGGAGGGGATGCCGTGGTCGGCGGTGAGCTGGGCGGCGCGCGCGGCCGAGCGCTCGGTGAACACCAGCTCGTCGGTGCTCCGCCCGCCGTGCAGCAGGCCCGAGAGCAGCGCCTCGCCGATCTTGCCCGCGCCGAACACCGCGACGACCGGTCGCTTCACCTCAGTCATGCGACCAGGCTATCCAGCCCGGCCGCCCCGGGAGGGGCCGGGGAACCGGACCCTCCCGGGGTGGTCAGCCGATGGCGGAGAGCGCGAGCTGCCGGGCCTGGCAGACCAGGCGGCCGGTGGAGTCGACGACGGTGGCGTCGGCGTCGAACCACATGCCGTGCACGGCCTTGGACTCGACCTGGATGCGCAGCCAGCCCGGCGCCGGGCGGGAGCGCAGGAAGGCCGTGAGCTGGACCGTGGGCGACCAGCCGACGCGGCCGAGGTTGAACGTCACCGGCATCGAGATGTCCCCCGCGACCAGCGCGAACAGCGGGTCGGGGTGCTCGCCGCGCGGGCGGGCCCACAGCCGCAGCCGCAGCGGGTCGCCGATGTGCCCGTGCAGGAAGCCCGCCCCGTTGGGGTCGAGGCGCACGTCGCAGGTCTCGCTGAGCTTGAACGCCGACGCCGAGCGCATGGCCGACAGGTCGATGGCGTTGCCGGGCGGTTCGGCGGACTGGTTGGGCAGGTCGGTCCACGCGGCCCGCTCCCTGGGCAGCCTGCCGGTGGTGACCAGGCCCTCGACGCAACTGTGCCCGCTCTGTTCCAAGTGGACGGACACGACGGTGGTGCGCCTGCCCGACTTGCGCACATCGGTGCGCAGCAGGACCGGCCCCACCCCCGGTGGGCGCAGGAACTGCGCGCTCACCGAGAGCGGGTCGACCAGCGGCGTGCCGGAACCGGTGTGCGTGGCCACGGCCGCCTTGGCCAGCAGGGCCATCAGGAAGCCGCCGTGCGGGCGCCCGCCCACGGTCCAGGCGGCGGGCAGGTCGGCGGTGAACGTGCCGTCCCCCAGGGGGCGCACGCGCACGGCCGCGGCGAACGACCCGACCGCGGGCGCCGGGCCGCCACCCGCCCGCACATCGCCGTGCCCAGCAGCGCTATTCATGGCCACAGCCTGCCACGCCCGGTCCACCGATTCCCCCCGCGCCACCATCGCCGCCGTCCGTCAGGTCCGGGTCACCAGGGCGCGCAGGAAGAACGCGGTGTTCGCGGGCCGTTCGGCCATCCTGCGCATGAGGTAGCCGTACCACTCACCGCCGTAGGGCACGTACACCCGGACGGTGTGCCCGAGGCGGGCCAACCGCAGTTGCTCCTCGGGGCGGATGCCGTAGAGCATCTGGTGCTCGTAGCTGCCCGGGGGTCGCCCGTGGGCCTGGGCGCGCTCGCCGATGATCCGCACCAGGCGCGGGTCGTGGGTGGCGAACATCGGCACACCGGAACCCGCGAGCAGGGCGTTGGTGCAGCGCACGTAGCTCTTGTCGACCTCGACGGGCTCCTGGAAGGCCACCGACTCCGGTTCGGCGTAGGCGCCCTTGCACAGCCGGACCCGGGAGCCGGGGCCGGAGAGGTCGAGCACGTCGTCCAGGGTGCGGTGCAGGTACGACTGGAGGACCGCGCCCACCCACGGGTGCTCGCGGCGCAGGCCGTCGAGCACCCGGAGGGTGGAGTCGGTGGTGGTGTGGTCCTCCATGTCGAGGGTGACCGTCGTGCCCGCCTCGGCCGCGGCGGCGCAGATCCGGGCGGCGTTGTCCCGGGCCAACCCCTCGTCGAGCAACTGACCGACGGCGGTGAGCTTGACGCTCACCTCGGCGTGCGCGGCGAGCGGGCCCAGGGCGGAGAGCAGGTCCAGGTAGGCGCGGACGGTGTGCTCGGCCTGCTCGGTGTCGGTGGTGTCCTCACCGAGGTGGTCGAGGGTGACGGCGAGACCGGAGTCGACCAACCGCCGGGTCACGGCGACGGCGTCCTCGGTGGTCTCCCCCGCCACGAACCGGCGGACGACGTCCCGGCTCACGGGGGCGGTCGCCACGAGGCGGCGGGTGGCGCCGTTCCGCGCGGCGGCGAGGATCAGGGAACGGAGTGGGTTCACGGACCGGGACTCTACGTGGGGAACGCCAACTCGGCGGCAAACCGTCCGGTCGTCCTACGTCTGTTGTCGGGGGTGGCACCCGACCGCCTGTGGACAACCCCGATCCGGCCGCCCGCCTCTGTCGGTGTCTCCTGCTTGGATTGATTCGGGGGCTGCGAAATTCGCTGGGCCGTGTGCTCGGCCGCTTCGCCGGGACCTTGGTGCGCGCTTCGGCTCAAGCGCCGGGGTTTGTTGTGGGTGCCTGGGGCGGGCTCTTGCTCAGCCGTGTCTGTGGTTTAAGAGTTCCTAACAGAATGATCAACTTGTGTGGCAACGTGGTCGTCGGTTGTGGATCATGGTCTGGTGAGGAGAGGTGAGGCGCCGCCGTGGATTGTCTCGGACGGATTGTGGGAGCGGGTCGAGCCGTTGTTGCCGGTGGTGGAGCGCAGGTCACGCAATCCGGGGCGGAAGCGGTTGCCGGATCGGCGGGTGTTGTGCGGGATCCTGTTCGTGCTGCACACGGGCATCCAGTGGGAGTTCCTGCCCCAGGAGTTGGGGTTCGGGTCGGGGATGACGTGTTGGCGTCGGTTGCGTGACTGGAACAAGGCCGGGGTGTGGTCCCGGTTGCATGCGGTGTTGCTGGCGGAGTTGCACTCGGCGGGGAGGCTGGACTGGGATCGGGCGGTGATCGATTCCTCGCATGTGCGGGCCGCGCGGCGGGGCCCAAAAGTGGGCCGAGTCCGGTCGACCGCGCCCGACCGGGCTCCAAGCACCATGTCCTGACCGACGGCAACGGGATCCCGCTGGCTGTGGTCCTGACCGGCGGCAACCGCAACGACGTCACCCAGTTGGAGCCGCTGCTCGACGCGGTGCCCCGCGTGCGCGGGCGGCGTGGGCGCCCTCGTCACCGGCCGGAGACGGTCTACGGCGACCGGGCCTACGACCACGACAAGTACCGCCGCCGCATGCGTGCCCGGGACGTCCGCACCCGCTTCGCCCGCCGCGGACGTCCCCACGGATCCGGGCTGGGCACCGTCCGGTGGGTCGTTGAACGCACCATCGCCTGGTATCACGGCATGAAACGGCTGCGCATCCGCTGGGAACGCCGCGACGACATCCACGAAGCCTTCCTCGGCCTCGCCACCTGCATCATCACCTGGCGACACATCCAACGACTCTGTTAGGACCTCTAA
>NZ_AYXG01000042.1 GCF_000564855.1 Actinokineospora spheciospongiae | reverse complement strand
CCGCCACCGCCAGCCCGCCACCGCCAGCCCGCCACCGCCAGCCCGCCACCGCCAGCCCGCCACCGCCAGCCCGCCACCGCCAGCCCGCCACCGCCAGCCCGCCACCGGTGCGCTCCCCGATGACTTCGATCCGGGGCCATTGATGCCCGCCGTGTTTTCCGTCAGCGGCATTCCGATTTCGGCCCTGTCCAGCTCCCCGCTGCCGTCCACCCCGCTCCCACGGACGTGGTCCGCACCCACCCCAGCAGCGTGAACACCCCCCACCTCGCGCTGCCGGTGCGGCCACCGCCAGCCACACTGCCCTCGCCCACCCCGTCGACCTGATTCCCGCAACCCCCGCCACACGGCCCCGCACACCCCCGCCGCACGTGGCGGCGACCGCCCGCCACCCCGCGGCCACCACCCACCCGAGGAGGTCCGACATGTCCTTGCCCGCCCTCTTCGCCGAGGCGACGATCACCCTGGTGGTGATCATGGACCCACCCGGCACCGTGCCGGTCTTCCTCAGCCTCACCGGCCGCAAGTCCAAGCAGGCCCGCGCCCGGGCCGCCCGCCAAGCCGTGCTGGTCTCACTGGGCGTGATCAGCCTCTTCGCCATCGGCGGCGAGGCCATCCTGTCCTACCTGGGCATCGGCATCCCCGCCCTGCAGGGCGCGGGCGGCCTCCTGCTCCTCCTCATCGCCCTGGACCTCCTCACCGGCCGCGGCGCGACGGAACCCGAGGCCGTCGAGGACGTCAACGTCGCCCTGGTGCCGCTGGGGACGCCGCTGCTGGCGGGCCCCGGAGCCATCGCCGCCACCATCGTCTTCGTCCGCCAGGCCGACGGGCACCTGGGCTCCTACCTGGCGCTGGCCGCCGCGATCCTGACCGTCCACCTGATCCTGTGGCTGTGCCTGCGCTACTCCGGCGTGGTCATCCGAGTGGTGAAGGACAGCGGCATCCTGCTCCTGGCCAAGATCGCGGGCCTGCTGCTCGCCGCCATCGCCGTCCAGCTCGTCGCGGACTCCGTCCGCGGCTTCATCTCCGGCTCGTCCTAGCCCACACCGGACCCGGCCGCCCACCCCCGAGCCGAACGGCAGGCGTCCGAGCCGAACCGATTGGTCACTCCACGATCCGGCAGGCCCAACCGACGCACATCACCCGCTGGGCACACTCCAGCGGCACCGACCGCATCAACACCAAAGGCGACCACCACTCCGGCCGTGCCGACCAGCGACGACAGCCCTGGCGGCATCGCGGCACCGAGTCCCTGGCGGTATCGCGCTACCCGATCTCCGCGGGACCAGACAGGTCCATCGCGGCTCGGCACCCCGCGCGTTCAGACAGGCCCATTGCGGCTCGGCACCCCCTGCGACCGGACAGGTCCGTCGCGGCTTGGCTGCGGCTGAGCGGGACCTGCGTCAACTCGAGCGCGGCCCGTGCGCGTGGCCGACCTGCCAGACCGCCCACTGCCTCGCGCGCCGTTCCGAATCAAGGCTACCCGCGAGCACCGACATTTCCGGGTTTCCGGTCGGTGCCTGTGGACAACTCACGCCCACCAGAAGAACCACACCGCGATCCCGGTGACGACGCCGATCAGCAGGATCATCAGGCCCGCCTGCGGTCCGCGCCTGCGGTCGGCCTGGCGTTGCAGGGCGAGGGCGGCGGCGGCGCACAGGAAGTGGGCGATGACCACGAGGACGCCGGGGCCGGGCATGCCCTGGGCCTGGTCGACGACCTGGATGGTCAGGACGACGATGGCGAGGACGAGCAGGCCCGCGGCGAGGGCGCCGGAGAGTTCGCGCCAGAAGCCGGAGCGCGGGGTGGGGGTCTCCTCGGCCGGTTCGGGGGTGGGGTCGTCGGGGACGCGCGGGATCTCCACCGTGGTCACGTCCTCGCGGGGCAGGCGATCAGTCGGGCCGGTCACGGGGCAAGCATCGCCCATGGGTCCAGCGCCGGTCCAGCCGCTTGGCCGTCGGGGCAGCTGCGGCGGAAGTCGCACCAGCCGCACTGGCGGCCGGGGGTGGTGGGGAACAGGGCGTCGGGGTCGCCGCCCGCCTTGTGGGTGTCGATGGCGAGCTGGAACTCGTCGGCGCTCTCCTCGGCCCGGGTGAGGTGGCGGCCCAGGGACGCGTCGGTGTGCTCCCAGGCGGCGACCGTGCCCGTGGGCAGGTGGTGCAGTTCGACCTTGGTGCACGGCCTGCGGAGGGTGCGGCGCGCGGCCAGGACGTAGAGCGCGAGGGCTTGCGAGCCCCGGGCGTCGTCGGTCGTCAGGGCGTGGCGGCCGGTCTTGTAGTCGATGATCACGACCTCGTCGCCGCGCTGGTCGATGCGGTCGACCCGGCCCTCGGCGACGATGGTGCCCACCGGGGCCGACACCCACCGCTCCAGCCCGACCGGGTCGGTGGTGACGTCGCTGTCGGCCACGTAGTCGCGCACCCAGCCCGCCGCCCGCTCGCGGAACACCCCCGACTGGGCCTGGTCGGCGAACCCGTCGTCCTTCCAGTGCGTGCCCACCAGCGCCGCCGCCGCGTCCGGTGTGCGGCGCTCCACCGGCAGGTCGAACAGCGCCTTGAGGGCGTTGTGCACCACCGCGCCCATCGTGCTGTGCGCCCACGGCCCACCCCGCGGCGGCGTCGGCCGGTCGACGTAGGCCATCCGGAACCGGCGCCTGCAGTCCTGCCAGGTGCCCAACCGCGACGGGGTCACCTTGATCAGTTTGCGTGGCAGCGGCATGTCGAACCCGAGCTGATCTTGCACGGTGACCACGGTACGCAGTGGCACCGACACTGTGCCCGTCGGGCACAATCGGGCTGTGGAAATCTGGCACAACCCGAGCTGCTCGAAGTCCCGCGCGGCCAGGTCGGCGCTCGGCGACAACCGCCCCGAGCACACCGAGCGCCGGTACCTCGACGACCCGCCGACGGTGGCCGAACTCGACGACGTGCTCGGCAAGCTGGGCCGGGAACCGTGGGACATCACCCGGATGAAGGAAGCCAGGGCCAAGGAGCTCGGTCTCGCCACCGAGCCGCGCGACCGCGCGACCTGGCTGCGCATCCTCGCCGACAACCCGATCCTGATCGAACGCCCGATCGTCATCACCGACGACGGTCGCGCCTTCGTCGCCCGCACCCCCGAGGCCGTGGACGAAGCCCTGTCGTGAAGCGTGGTGGGGCGGAACTTCCCGCCCCACCACATCAGGTCAGCTCGCCAAACCGGGGAATTCGTCCAACCGGTCCTTGGTGGCCTGCGGCAGGACAGCGCTGACCACGCTCCGGTAGGTGTTCATCGCTCCGGCCGCCGCGGGCTTGCCGTTGAAGAGCTCCCAGAGAGTCGGGATGGGCAGCGGCAGCGGCGGGCCGTAGGGGATCAACGGGGGCTGCGGGAAGACGGTGTTCGCGCTGCCGTTGTGCGTGACGGGGCGGAAGTCGTAGGCGCTGTGGGCACCGCTGAAGTAGCCCTGGATGCCGTTCGCGAAGCCCAGCAGGTTGGTGAGGAGGTTCTCGGAGTGGCAGATGCCGTCGTTCTGGTTGCACAGGCTGACGACGGGGATGTCGCCGAAGGTGCGCGGGCCGCCCATGGTGATGCCGGGGAGGAAGGTGGGGAGGTTGGTCATGATCCCGCCGGGACCGCCGTTCACCCCCACCCGCCGCGCGTCGGAGTAGAGGACGCCGTTGATGAGGTCGTGCGGAATCCGGTTGTCCTTCGACAGGTTGCCGAGGGTGTCGCCCGCGACGAGGGCGCCCTGGGAGAAGCCGGTGATCGTGATGCGCGAACCGGGGCAGGAGGCGTGGAACTCGCGCACCAGCCGATCCATGGTGGCGCGGCCCTCGGCGTTGGAGTCGTCGAGGGTCTTCGGGGCGAGGGGGAAGATCTCGGCCGGGTAGACGACCTTGGTCGCCTCGACACCGGGGGGCAGCTCGGCGTTGCCCGCGTTGAAGACGTTGCCCTGCGGGTCGCCCATGCCGCCGACCTCGAAGAGCATCCGGGTCGGGCAGGCGTCGGCCGCGGCCGACGACGCGGGCAGGACGACGCCGAGGGCGATGGCGCAGGCGGCCACACCGGCCGCGATGAGCTTCACGGGTCACTTCCCCCTTCACTGTGCGATGCTCCACGCCCTGGTCCGGGCGTGGTTCCCGTCGACCATAGCCTTTGCGAACATGTATGTACACAAAGCGCGGCTAGGCTCTCCGGGTGAGCCCGCGCGAGTACCCGGCCCTCCCCAGAGGCCGCCACCGGCTGAGCCGCGACGACGTCCGCACCGCCCAACGCGACAAGCTGATCGCGGGCATGGCCGACGTCGTCGCCGAGAAGGGCTACAACAAGGCCACCATCGCCGACGTCCTCCGCCGCGTCCACGTCTCCCGCGAAACCTTCTACCAGCAGTTCAGCGACAAGGAGGACTGCTTCCTCGCCACCCTCGACCGGTGCGCGGACGTCGTCCTGGCGATGATCGCCGCCGCGGTCCCCTCCGCCGAGGACGCCCCACCGGTCGAGCGGTTCGCCCGCGGGCTCTCGGCCTACCTCGCGGCACTGGCCGAGCAGTGGCCGGTGACGCGCACGTTCTTCCTGGAGGCCTTCGCGGCCGGGTCCGCGGCGCAACAGCGCCGGTTCGCCGCCCAGGAGCGCTTCGCGGTGGTGGTCGACGCGGGCTTCGCCGCCGACCCGGCCTGGCGCGCCCTCCCGGACCCGGCGTTCGCGGCCCGCTTCCTGGCGGGCGGCCTCAGCGCGCTGGTGACCGCCGCGGTCGCCGCGGACGCCCCGGGCAGGCTCGCCGACCTGCACGAACCGGTCGTCGCCCTGGTCCGCCACCTGCTCGACTGACGGGGTGCCCGCCGCGGGTCGGCTCGACACCCGCCACCGGACGGCCTGGCACCCGCCGCCGGCGAACCGGCGCTGTTGTGCCGTGGCCCCAGCGGCGAAGGCCTCCGGGAAATCGGCCCGCCTGGTGCTCGCCGCCGTCTGTGAGGCCGGTTCGCCCAGCACTCACCGACGCTGTCCGCGCGGCGAGCCTGCGCGTGTCGCTGTGAGGCGCGGCCGCGAAGGGCTCCGGGAAGTCGATCCGACCGGTGCTGACCGCTGTTTGTGAGGCCGGTTTGTCCAGCACTCACCAGATGCTGGCCGCGTGGCGAGCCTGCACGTGTCGTGGTGAGGCGCGGCCGGTCCCTGTTCGGTGTGGCCCGCGTGCCTCGGTTCTGCTCGCCCTGCTGGGCTGATCCGGGGTCACCTGGTCGATCCGGGGCGGGATCAGCCGGTCCACGCCTGCCACGTCGGGATCAGGGTGGCCAGCAGGGTCTCGGGGTTCTCGATCGCGGGTGAGTGCGCGGCGTCCGGCACCACGCTGAAGTCGGCCTCCAACCGGTCGGCCATGTCCCGCTGCGCGGACGCGGGCCACGCGTCGTCGTTCTCGCCGCAGACCACCAGCGCGGGTGTGTTCGAGGCGCGCAACTCCCGGGCCAACTCGGCGACGAGGTCCGGCTCGGTGCGCAACCCGGACCCCATGCCCAGCAGCGCCTCGGCCCTGTTCCGCAGGAACCGGGCGCCGAGGAAATCGCGCTGCGCGGGCGACATCCGCTGCCACCGCGGGCTCTGCCCGTTGAGCACCTCGAGGATCTTGTGCACCGCGGGCACCCCGTTGTCCCGCAACACCGGCTCACCGATGTCCAGCATGTGCCTGCGCGGCCCGACGGGCAGGTCGGCGGGGCCGCTGTCCATCAGCGTCAACCCGGCCACCGGCGCCCCCGCCAGCACCGCGCGGCGGCACACCAGACCGCCGTAGGAGTGCCCGGTCAGCAGCACCGACCGCTCGGCGGCGAACTTCTCGACCAACTCGGCCAGGAACACCCCCAGCGGCTCGGGCAGGTAGTCCGCCTCCGCCTCCGACCCGGCGGAATCCATCTGCCCGGGCAGGTCGATCGCCACCACCTCGAACCCCGCCTCGGCGATCGGGTCCAGCAGCGGGGCGAAGTCCTCCTTGGAACCGGTGTACCCGGGCACGAGGAGGACGAGCGGCCCGGCACCCGCCCGCCGCAGGGCCCCGACCGGGCCGAAGCGGCCTTCGAGCGTCACTGCCTCGGCGCTGTGGGGGGTGACCTGTGAGTGCATGGGTTCGAGTGTGCCGCAGGGGGCAAGGGCGGGGCGGCCAGTGCGAGGAGGGTCGCAGCGGGTGCCGACGGGCCGACGGGCAGGCGGGTGGCGGTGGCCCTGGTGGCCCCGGTGGCAAGTGCTTCGCCCCAGCCGACCGGATCGGCTGCTCAAGCCCACATCGCCTGCCGCCGCCCAGCTCGGCCTGTGGAATCGGGTGCTGCGGGCCGCACGGGCGGGTGGGGTGGGGTGTTCCCGGACCTTGCGGGCGGTGGGGCGCTGGGGCGGGCGGCAGCGGGCCGGGATCTGGTCGGCGGGTGGGTCCGGGGCCCTGACCGGTGGGCGGGATTCGGGTCTGGTCGACGGGCGAGGCCTGGCCTGCCGAGGGGCGGAGCCTGGGCAGGGGGCGGGCTCTGGTCGGCAGGCTGTGCTGGTGGGCTGCTCACCCCGCCCGCTGTGCGACCTGCCCGCTGTGCGACCTGCCCGCTGCGCACCCCGTCCGCTGCACACCCCGGTGCTCGCTGCGTTCTGCAGTGCTCGCGTACCCCGGCGCCTGCCGCGCTCGCTGCCCGGTCCTGCCGCGCTCGCCACCCGGTGCTGACCGCGTTCAGGGCTGGCGGGCTGAACTGGGAGGTGCGGGGTGGGACCGACACCTGCCACAAAGCCCACTGCCTCGCGCGCCGTTCCGAATCAAGGCTAACGCTGGGGTCTGACAGTTTCGGGGGTCTGGGAGGGGTGTGGACAACTTTCCCCCTTCCGGGTGAACCCGCCTGCTCACCTCAGGGCCACCAGGGTCGGGCCTCGTTGTTCGAGGACGACCGGGCCGATGCTGGTGATGGTCACCGGTCCTTTGTACCCGGATCGGTCGACGGGGATTGTGTTCACGCGTTCGCCTGTGGACTGGTCGATCACCGCCAGGCCTTCGGGGACCGGGACCAGCGCGTGGCCCGCGAGGGTCGCGGCGGGGCCGAGGGTGTTCCGGGTCGTCCACAGTGGGTGGAGGTCTGCTGTGGACAGTGCGATGGTGTCCGTTCCGGTGAACCAGTGGAAGGCGCCGATCGCGGTTGTGGTCAGGGGGGTGGGGGGTTGTGGGATCGCGCCCGGGGGCAGCGGGTGGGAGTGGTCTTCGATGCCTTGTTCGTCGTAGACCGCGATGCGGTCCGGGTCGGGCAGGGCGAGCGCGGTGGCGTGGTCGGTCATGGCGACCAGGGTGGCCCGGTCGGTGGGGAGGAGGCGGCTGGTGATGACCTCCGGTTCGTCCGCGTCCTCGGGGACCGCCTTGAGGACCGTGAGCCGGTCGGCGGGTTCTTCGGCGCAGCGTTCGATCACGGCGATGGAGTTCGCGGAGGCCAGGGTGGAGCGGTGGGTGCAGCCGGGGCGCGGTTGGCGGTCCGGGTTCACCGGGGTCGGGACCAGGCCGTACTCCAGGGACTTCACCAGGTTCGAGTGCCACGTCGTGAGCAGGTGGGTTCCGGTGGTGGTGAGGTGCGCGCCGCCCGCGAGGAGGTGGGTGTCGGGTTCGGCGTCGGAGTTGCGGGTGGCTTCGAGGGTTCCGGTGGCGCCGTCGAGGCTGGAGACCTCGCTGCACCCGCCCCGGTGGCGGGGGTCGCTCTCGGGGAGGGCCCCGCCGTCGGTGCGGTGCACGGCCACCGCCTTGGTCCACGCCGTGCCGACGGTGCAGAGGGGGAGGTCGCGGTGGTAGGTCCAGCGGATCGCGCCGGTGAGGGGGTCGCGGCCGTGGACGTCGCCCGCCTGGCCGGTGATGACCGAGGGGCCCGCCGTGGTGGGGGTGCGGGTGGCGGGGCTGTCGGCGCGCCAGACCTCGGTGAGGGTCGCGGGGACCGACCGGGGGGCCGGTGGGGTGGTGGCCGGGGTGTCGGCGGTGGTCGAGGTCGTGGCGCGGAAGTCGCTGTCGCGCCAGAGTAGGGTGGCCGCGGTCAGCAGGGCCACGACCAGCAGGGAGGCCGCGACCAGGTCTCGGCGGCGGGTGAAGCGGGTGCGGGTGGGCTTGGCGGGGACGGGGGGCACGTCGCCGTCGAGGACGTCCTCGACGGCGACGTCGTGGGGCAGCCGGGTCACAGCCCCTAGTCTGCTGCCCCCGTGCTGTCGGCCGCGGTCGACTCGGCGGCGGCCTGGTCGCCGCCGCCGGTGCGGCGGCGACGGCGGCGCGAGCGGGCGGGCTTGTCCGCGCCCGCCTCGCCGGACGCCTGCGGGGCGTCCGCGGCCGGGCCCGCCGGGGCCTGGTCGGCCTGGTTCTGCTGCTCGGGCGCATCCCCGGCGGAGTCGACCCCGCCGCGGCGGCGGCGCCTGCGGCGCGGCCTGCTGTCGCCCTCGCCGCTGCCGTCCTCCGCGGGCGGCCGCACGGACTCGCCCGCCTCGCGGCGGGCGGCGCCGGTGGAGCGGGTGCGGCGGGTGCGCTCCTGGGTGCCGCCGCGCTTCTTGCGACCGCCGAAGTCCTCCTCCGGCTCCGCGTCGAGGCCCGCGCGGGTGCGCTGCGCCATCGGCAGCCTGCCCGTCGACCCCGCCGGGATGTGCAGGTCGGCGAAGAGGTGCTCGGAGGTGGAGTAGGTCTCCACCGGGGCGGGCTTGTCCAGGCCCAGCGCGTCGCTGATGGACTTCCAGCGCGGCTCCTCGTCCCAGTCGACCAGGGTGACCGCCACGCCGGTCTTGCCCGCGCGGCCGGTGCGGCCGATGCGGTGGACGTAGGTCTTCTCGTCCTCCGGGCACTGGTAGTTGATGACGTGGGTGACGTCGGTCACGTCGATGCCGCGGGCGGCGACGTCGGTGCAGACCAGCACGTCGACCTTGCCGGAGCGGAACGCCCGCAGCGCCTGCTCGCGCGCGCCCTGCCCCAGGTCGCCGTGCACGGCGCCTGCGGCGAAGCCGCGCTCGGTCAGCTCGTCGGCGACCTTCTGCGCGGTCCGCTTGGTCCGGGTGAAGATCATCGTCAGGCCGCGGCCCTCGGCCTGCAGCGACCGGGCCACGACCTCGACCTTGTCCAGCGAGTGCGCCCGGTAGACGAACTGCTCGGTGCGCTCGTGCACCGCGCTCGCGTCGTTCTCCTCGGCCCGGATGTGGGTGGGCCGGGTGAGGAACGTGCGGGCCAGGGTGATGATCGGACCCGGCATGGTCGCCGAGAACAGCATCGTCTGCCGCTCGTCGGGGACCATCCGCAGGATGCGCTCGATGTCGGGCAGGAAGCCCAGGTCGAGCATCTCGTCGGCCTCGTCGAGCACCAGCGCGCGGACCTTGCCCAGCACCAGGTGCTTCTGCTCGGCCAGGTCGAGCAGGCGGCCGGGGGTGCCGATGACCACGTCGACGCCCTTGGTCAGCGCGGCGACCTGCGGCTCGTACGGGCGGCCGCCGTAGATGGACAGCACCCGGATGCCCAGGTGCTTGCCCGCGTCCCGGATGTCGGCGGTGACCTGCAGGCACAGCTCGCGGGTCGGCACCACGACCAGGGCCTGCGGGGTGCCGTCGCCGGGGGTGGTGACCCGCTGCAGCAGCGGCACGCCGAAGCCCAGGGTCTTGCCCATGCCGGTGCGCGCCTGGCCGATCAGGTCGTCGCCCGCCAGCGCCAGCGGCAGGGTCAGCTCCTGGATGGCGAAGGTGCGCTCGATGCCCGCCTCGGACAGCGCGCGCACGATCTCGGGCTTGACGCCCAACTCGGCGAAGGTCGGCGCCAGCTCGCTGACCGGGGCCCCCGCGGCCAGCGGGTGCGATGTGTCGGTTTCGGGAACGCCCGCCTCGCTGTGCTCCAGCGCGACCGGGTCGTTCTCGGTGGTGGTGTCCTGCGTCAGGATGATCAGCCTCTCTCATACCAGCGCGCACTGCCCTGGTCGGGCCGCTCGACCGCGCCGCCGGTACGGGGCGCGGGAGGGCCTGCGAGGTATGCGCGCACCCTCTTCGGCTCGGTCCGCGGCGTAGTTCGCCGCGAGTTTCCCGAGGTCTCTCGCGAGTCCGAGCCCATCGCCGAAATCCCTCAGCGCGGCCGGACGTCCTCGTGAGTCTACCCGTGACCACCGCCGGATACGCTGCCAACCATGGAGAGCGCTGAGGCCGGGGTGTCCGAGAGCACGTTGTCGGACGGGGTCGTCGACCTGCTGGGGGTGCTGGCCTACGGCGAGCTGTCCGCTTTCGACCGCTTGTCGGAGGACGCGCGGTCGGCCCCGACGGTGTCCGGGCGGGCCGCGCTGTCGGAGATGGCGGCCGCCGAGATGGGGCACTACGCCAAGATCCAGCAGTACCTGGCCGCGCACGGGGTGGACATCGAGGACGCCATCCGCCCGTTCATCGGCCACATCGACACCTGGCACGCCTCCACCGCCCCCCGCTCGTGGCTGGAATCCCTGGTCAAGGCGTACGTGGGGGACGGTCTGGCCGCCGACTTCTACCGCGAGATCGGGTCCTGGCTCGACGACCCGACCAAGGCCCTGGTGCTCGACGTGCTGGCCGACACCGGGCACTCGGCGTTCGCCGAGCGGGAGGTCCTGGCCGCCATCGACCGCGACCGCGCGGTCCGCGACCGCCTCGCGCTGTGGGGCCGCAGGCTGCTGGGCGAGGCGCTGACCCAGGCCCAGTACGTCGTCGCCGAGCGCGACGGCCTGGCCGAGCTGATCGTCGCCGGGACGGGTGACCTGGCGGGCATCGCGGCGCTGTTCCGGCGGTTGCAGCAGCAGCACGGGAAGCGGATGACGGCGCTGGGGCTCGGCTGAGCGGCGGGGGCGCCACCACCGGGTCCGCCCGGTTTCGCGCGTGGTGAAACCGGGCGCCCCTTCGCGCGCGGGGGCGGTCGGGCGTACTAGCCTTCGCGGGGAAGCTGTTCGATTCTGATTCCCGGAGGTCTGCGTGGAGGTCAAGATCGGTGTCTCGGACACCGTGCGGGAGCTCGTGCTCAACAGCACCCAGACCCCTGACCAGGTCGAGGCCCTGGTCGCCGACGCCTTCAAGAACCCGTCGGGCACCCTCGCCCTGACCGACGACAAGGGTCGTCGCTACGTCGTGGCCGCCGCCAAGGTCGCCTACGTCGAGATCGGTGGTGCCGACGCCCGCAAGGTCGGCTTCGCCCCCTGATCGCGCGCCGAAGCCGAAGGCCACCACCCCGACCGGGGCGGTGGCCTTCGCCGTGCCGGGTCAGATCTCGGCTCGGTCCAGGGTCGTCTGGACCACGAACGGCGGGGTGCTGGTCCCCATGACCCGGTAGCGGTCCCACGGGTCGGGGTCGGACAGCTCGCAGGGGGACTCGCCGCCCGGGGTGCGCAGGGTGGCCCCGGTCTTGCGGCCCCCGATCAGCTCCGACAGGGCCGGGTCGGCGGCGATGCGGCCGTACCAGCGGTAGTAGCCGTCGATGGGCTGGAAGTGGCCGCGCAGTTCGACCGAGACCCGCAGTTCCCGGTCGGCGACGAGGAGGGTGGCCGGGCCGGAGTAGCCGTCGTCCTCGGGGTGGGGGGTGCTCATGCCTCACGCTCCTGGGGGGCCGCGCCGTCGCCGACGGGGGTGGTGCCGAGTCTGATGACCTTGTTGATGTCCAGCGGCTTGTGCGGGTCGAGCACGTAGCCGTCGGCCCGCATGGTGCCGTCGATGGCGGCCCAGATGGTCTGGGTCAGGTACTCGACCACCGCGTCGCGGCTCATGGTGCGGCGCTCCAGCCACCACTCGCCGACGTTCTGGACCATGCCGACGATGCCGTGGCCCCACACCTCGGCGCCGCCGGAGTCCATCTGGAAGGCGCGCAGGTAGTCGCCGAGGAGGGTGGACAGCGCGTTGGCGATGACCCGCTTGTCCTCGGCGACGATGTCGGCGTCCATCCTGCGGTCGGCGAAGGTGCTGCGGACCAGCAGGCGGTAGAGGCTCGGGTACTCCTCGATGATCGAGAAGAAGGCGTCCAGGCACTTGCGGATGCGCGGGAGCGGGGCCTCCTCGCTGTTCATGGCGGGGATGAGGCGCTCGAAGAGGATCTCGGTGCCGCGGTGGCCGAGGGCCAGGAACAGGTCGGCCTTGTCGGTGAAGTGGCGGTAGAGGACCGGCTTGGTGACGCCCGCCTCCGCGGCGACGTGCTCCATGCCCAGGTCGGGGCCGTGTTCGTTGAGGGCGCGCAGGGCCGCCTCGACGAATTCCTCGCGCCGGGCCGCCCGGTGCGACTTCCACCGGTCCCGGCGGGCGTCTCCGGACTCGCGTGGATCTGCCTGCCTGTGGCGCTTGACACGATCCGTCATGCGATTCATGCTACCAGAAGTAACTGTTACCGGAAGTAACGCACGCTGGAACAAGCCTGAAGATGGGGTGACTCGCCGATGAGCCGGGCGACGCAGGTGGCCAAGGTAGCCGATCGGGAGAAGACCGCGGGGAGGCTGCTCAAGTCCTCCGCGGACAAGTTCTACGACCCGCTGATCGACATCGACTGGGACGCCCCCACGACCGACGGGCTGCACTACCACCCCGAGCACCGGATCTCCCTCTACGGCACCGAGCTGTGGGACCGGATGACCCCGG
Source organism: Actinokineospora spheciospongiae (assembly GCF_000564855.1). Lineage (GTDB taxonomy): Bacteria > Actinomycetota > Actinomycetes > Mycobacteriales > Pseudonocardiaceae > Actinokineospora > Actinokineospora spheciospongiae. The sequence continues at coordinate 25,557 of NZ_AYXG01000042.1, read as the reverse complement.
AGCAGCGCATCGAGCTGGGCAAGCACGAGATCGCCAGCATCGCCAGCACCGGCATCTTCTTCGAGGTCCTGCTCATGCAGATGCTGCTCAAGCAGGTCTACCGGCACGACCCGACCACCGACCACGTGCACTACATGCTCGCCGAGATCGCCGACGAGTGCAGGCACTCCACCATGTTCGGCAAGGCGTGCAAGCGCTTCGGCGCCCCCGCCTACGGCCCGCGCCCGTGGGTCAAGCAACTGGCGAAGGTGCTGCCCGCGCTCAGCCGCGGCCCGTCGGCCTACGCCGCGATCCTCGTCGCCGAGGAGGTGCTCGACCGGATGCAGCGCGAGCACATGGCCGACGAGACCCTCCAGCCGCTGATCCGGATGGTCAACCGGATTCACGTGCTGGAGGAGGCCAGGCACGTCACCTTCGCCAGGCAGGAGGTCGTGCAGGCCATGTCCCAGGCGGGGTTCCTGGCCAAGAACTACCACCGCGCGCTGACCGCGGTCGTGTCCTACTTCGTGATGCTGAGCCTGGTGAACCCCAGGGTCTACGCGGCGGTGGGGCTCGACCCGAGGAAGGCGCGGAAGGTGGCGCGCAACAACCCGCACTTCCGGGCGACCCTGCACTACTGGGGTGAGCGGATCATGAAGTTCCTGGACGAGGCGGACCTCGTCGGCGGTCCCACGATGCCGCTGTGGCGGGTTGCGGGGCTGGTCAAGTGAGCGAGCTGGTGACCAGTGACGGCGTGCGGCTCAACGTCGTCGTCGAGGGCCCCGCGCACGCGCCGGTGACCCTGGTCCTGCTGCACGGCTGGACGCTGGACCACACGTCGTGGGACGAGGCGGTGGCGCGGCTGTCCGGGCACCGGATCGTCCGGTTCGACCTGCGCGGGCACGGCGACTCCGCGTCGGCACCGCACGGGTCGGCGTCCATCGACCGGCTCGCCGACGACCTGGCGGAGGTGGTCGCCGCCGTGGCGCCGACCGGCCCGCTGGTGCTCGGCGGGCACTCCATGGGCGGGATGACGCTGATGGCGCTGGCCGAGCGGCACCCCCGGCTGATCACCGAGCGGGTGGCCGGGGTGGCCTTCGTGGCCACCACCTCCGGGGGGCTCTCGCGGCTGACGCTGGGGCTGCCGCGCTGGGTGGCGGCGCCGGTGCTGTTCGGGGAGAAGCTGGTCAACCTGGGGCTGGCCAGGGCGCGCAGGCCCAGCCTGCTGCACCGCCGCCTGGCCGGGTTCGCCCGGCCGGGGGTGCGCTGGCTGCTGTTCGGGCGCAAGCCCCGCCCGGAGCACATCGCGGCCACCGCCGCCCAGGTCGGCCGGTGCAACCCGGCGAACATGGTCGGCTTCCGCAGCTCGCTCAACGAGCACGAGCGGCTGCCCGCGCTGGCGGTCTACCGCGGCGTGCGGGCGGTCGTCCTGTCCGGCGGCCGCGACCGCCTCTGCTCGGTGGCCGACGGGCGCACCATCGCCGACGCGCTGCCCGACGCGGAGCTGGCGGTCTACCCGGAGGCCGGTCACATGCTCAACTACGAGCGGGTGGACGAGGTGGCCTCCCGGCTGGCCCGGTTGCTCGACACAGCCGAGCTGCCGCGGCGGGTCACCGCCTGAGCCGCCCCGGTCCGCCTCCCCGGGGGCGAGGCGGACCGGGGTTCTTACTCGCCAGTAGGTCTACCGTCTACTCCGTAGTAACCTTCCGTGCCGTGGCTGACATCTTCCGCACCTCGGACGGCGTGGCACTGCACGTGGTCGACACCGGCCCCGCCGCGGCGCCCGTGACCGTGGTGCTCGCGCACGGGTGGACCAGTGACCTGCGGGTGTGGGACGTGGTGGAGCCCCTCCTCGCCCCGCACGTCCGCGTCCTGCGCTACGACCAGCGCGGCCACGGCCGCTCCGCCGCGGGCCCGCGCGACGGCTCCACCCTGCCGCGGCTCGCCTCGGACCTGGCGGAGCTGATCGCCGACCGCGCGCCCTCGGGTCGGGTCGTCGTGGTGGGCCACTCCATGGGCGGGATGACGCTGATGGCGCTCGCCGAGGCGCACCCGGAGGTGGCGGCGTCGCTGGCCGGGGCGATGTTCGTCTCGACCTCGGCGGCGGAGATGGCGCAGTTGACCTTCGGCCTGCCCCGGCCGGTGGTGCGGGCCGTGCTGAACCGGCGCTCGCGCGGTCGGTCCACGGCGGTGGGCACGCGGGCGGTGCTGGAGGGGATGAACACCACCGGGCCGGTCCCCGCTGAGCCGATGCCCACCGAACCGATCCCCGCTGAGCCGACTTCCGCCGAACCGCTCGCCCTCGCCGAACTCGCCGACCGGGTGGCCCCGCGGGTGTCGCGGGTGCAGGAGCTGGGTGGGCTGGCCTTCCTGCGGTGGCTGGTGTTCGGGTCGACCTTCCGGCTGGTGGACGTCCGGGCGGTGGCCGAGCAGCTCGGGCGGGCGCACAAGGGCACGATGGGCGCGTTGCAGCGCGACATCCTGCGCAACCACTCGCGCGTGCCCGCGCTCTCGGTGTACCGGTCGGTGCGGACGCAGGTGCTGGTGGGGGAGGCGGACCGGGTCACGCCGCTGGAGCACGCGCACGTGATCGCGCGGGCGCTGCCGGACACGGAGTTCGTGCGCTACCCGAAGGCGGGGCACATGCTGCCCTACGAGCGGGCCCCCGAACTGGCGGCGCGCATCCTGCGGCTGGCCAGGGCCTCAGCGCCTGCGCCCACCCGCTGAGGCGCCACCCGGCCCGGTCCGCGTCGCGCGGGCCGGGAGGCGGGTGGTCTCAGTCGTTCGGGGGCAGCAGCGGGAAGCCGCCGCCGATGCCCCGCCACGCCAGGTTGCTGATGAGGGCGATGGCGTCCTCCTTGGGGAGGCTGCGGTTGTCCGACAGCCACGCCATCGCCGCGACCTGGCTGACACCGACCAGGCCGACCGCCAGCAGCCGGGCGCGCGCCTCGTCCAGGCCCGCGTCCGCGGTGATGGTGGCGGTGATGACGTCCACGCTGGAGGTGGTGGCGCGGTCGACGGCGTCCTGGACCAGCGGTTCGCCGCGCAGGTCGCTCTCGAAGACCAGGCGGAAGGCCTGGCTCTCGTTGTCGACGAAGCCGAAGTAGGCGCCGACCGCGTTGCGCACCCGGTCCTTGTTGTCCGTGGTGGACTCCATGGCCTCGGTGACCCGGCGGACCAGCTCGTCGACGTGCTTGTCCAGCAACGCCATGTACAGCTCGAGCTTGCCGGGGAAGTGCTGGTAGAGGACCGGCTTGCTGACGCCCGCGCGCTCGGCGATCTCGTCCATCCCCGCGGCGTGGTACCCGTTCGCCGCGAAGACGTCCTGAGCCGCGGCGAGGAGCTGGGCCCGCCGCGCGGTGCGGGGGAGCCTGGCCCCTCGGCCGACCCCGTTCTGCTGAACCGTCTCAGACATGCGCCTCCACCCTCGCTCACGTGCAACCATCGGGCAGGATCGCCAACCCGAACGGGTGGTTCGAGCTTACTCGCCAGTAACCCAATTCGGGCCACGGACCCCGGGGGAATCTCCCCCGCAGGAGTATCCCGGGTGAGCCGGATCTCAGTGCGGCGAGGTCGTGGGATGCCGGGCAGACTGGGGAAATGAACGTCTCCACCACCGAGCGGGCCCACCTGACCCGGGTCCCGCTGTCCGCCGCCGCGCTGCCCCCGGTGGACCGGGCGCACCCCGCCTGGCCGGGGGAGGAGATCACCTCCGCCGGGATCACCCTGCACGTCCGGCGTACCCCGGGCGAGGGGCCGGTGACCGCCGTGTACGTGCACGGGCTCGGCGGCGCGGCCACCAACTGGACCGACCTGGCGGGCCAGCTCGCCGGGTACGCCCCGGGCATCGCCGTCGACCTGCCGGGCTTCGGGCGGTCGGCGCCGCCCGCGGGCTACCCGTTCACCATCCAGGCGCACGCGGACGCGCTGGCCGCCTGGCTGCGCGGGCTGGACCTGGGGCCGGTGCACCTGCTGGCCAACTCCATGGGCGGCACCATCTGCGTCTACCTCGCCGCGCGCCACCCGGACCTGGTGCGCACGCTGACGCTGGTGTCCCCGGCGGTGCCCGACCTGCGGCCCGACCCGCGGCGGATGTCGGACCCGAGGATGGCGCTGGCCATGCTGCCCCTCGTCGGCAACATCGCGCGCAGGCGGCTGGCCCGCACCACCCCGCGGCAGCGGGCGACGCAGATGCTGAACCTGTGCTTCGCCGACCCGTCACAGGTGTCGCAGGAGCGGCTGGAGGAGACCGCGAACGAGTACGCCGAGCGGGCCGAGCTGGCCTGGGCGAACCCGGCGCTGGCGCAGAGCACCGTGGGGCTGATCCGGTCGTGGCTGGCCCCTGGCACCCGGTCGGTGTGGCGGATGCTGCCGAAGATCACCGCGCCGACGCTGGTCGTCTGGGGCACCGAGGACAAGCTGGTGACCGTCCGCAAGGCGCCGCGCACGGCCCGGCTGGTGCCCGGGGCCAGGCTGCTGGTGCTGCCCAGGACGGGGCACGTCGCGCAGATGGAGCGGCCCGCCACCGTGGCGCGGGCGGTGCTCGGGCTGTGGGAGGGTGCGGCCGACGGGACCTGGTAGTGGGCGGCGACGGCGGGGAAAACGCCTGATCGGGTGGTGCCGCTGCGGATTCCGGGTGATGTGGCACCCTGGGTCCGGTGAGCCGAACGACGCCGAGCGGGTCCGAGCCCGTGGACACGCCGTCCCGCTCCACGCCGGACGACGACCGCCTCCGCGGTGGTGCCCGCCGCGTGCCGGGCGAACCGTTGGCCGCCTCGTGGCGCCCGGAACGCCCGCCGCGGAGGACCACCGCACCCCGCGGGGTGCGCGGGGTGCTCGCCGCCTACGGCTGGCGGGTCTACGCGCTGCCCGTCCTGCTCGCGGTGACGGCGCTGGTCGCCGTGCAGACCGCCGGGGAGAAGGGCGGCGCGGTGGCCGCCACGCCCACCGGTGAGCCGCTGGCCGCCGACGGCGCGCCCGTCGTGACCGGGCCGCCGGAGGTCACCGAGCGGGCGGGAACCCCGGTGGACGTGTCCGTGCCCACCGCGGACCTGCCCAACGGCGGCCCGTACAGCCAGTCCGGCGCGGGCACCTGGCACGGGGTGCCCGGGCACGGCGAGCGGGTCGGCACCGGCCCGAAGCTCTACACCTACACCGTCGAGGTCGAGGACGGCATCGACCCGACGGCGTTCAGCGGTGACGCGGCGTTCGCCCAGCTCATCGACCAGACGCTGGCCGACCCGCGGGGCTGGACCAGCCTGGGGGAGATCTCCGTGCAGCGGGTCGAGCCGGACTTCCCCGACCCCAGCTTCCGGGTGAGCCTGACCAGCCCGGACACCGCGCACCGGCCCGACATGTGCGGGTACTCGATCAAGTACGAGTCCTCCTGCTACCGCGGCACCGAGAAGCGCGTGATGATCAACCTGGCCCGCTGGGTGCGCGGCGCGGTGGTCTTCGGCGGCGACATGCTGACCTACCGGCAGTACGCGATCAACCACGAGATCGGCCACGCGTTCCGCAACAGCCACGTCGGCTGCGCGCAGAACGGGGCGCTGGCGCCGGTGATGATGCAGCAGAGCTTCGGCGTGGCGAACAACTACGTGGCCCAGCTCAACCGGGCGGTCGGGCTTACCGACGCGGTGAAGACCGACGGGCTGGTGTGCAAGCCCAACGCCTGGCCCAACCCGCAGGCGCAACCCGCAGGCTGACCCACCGGCTGACCCACCGGCTGACCCACCGGCTGGTCCGGGACGTGATTCCCCTCCCGGATGCTGGGAGGAGTGGAATCCCCCGTGGGATTCTGGTGTTCAGTTCCGATGTCGGCACCCGGTGCCGGCGGGACCACACCCGTGTTCGAGGAGGAGCCGATGCCAGGCAGTTTGCCGCCGCTCGTGGAGCCGGCGCAGGAGCTGACCAAGGAGGAGGTGGCCCGCTACAGCCGCCACCTCATCATCCCCGACGTCGGCGTGGACGGGCAGAAGCGGCTCAAGAACGCCAAGGTCCTGGTGGTCGGCGCGGGCGGCCTGGGCAGCCCGGCGCTGCTCTACCTGGCCGCCGCGGGCGTGGGCACCCTCGGCGTCGTCGACTTCGACGTCGTCGACGAGTCCAACCTGCAGCGCCAGGTCATCCACGGCCAGTCCGACGTGGGCAAGCCGAAGGCGGAGTCCGCGCGGGAGTCGATCGCCGAGATCAACCCGCTGGTCACGGTGGTCCTGCACCAGGAGCACCTGAACTCGTCGAACGCGCTGGACGTCTTCCGCGACTACGACCTGATCCTCGACGGCACCGACAACTTCGCCACCCGCTACCTGGTGAACGACGCCGCCGTGCTGCTGGGCAAGCCGTACGTGTGGGGCTCGATCTTCCGGTTCGAGGGCCAGGTCAGCGTGTTCTGGGAGGACGCCCCCAACGGGCAGGGCCTCAACTACCGCGACCTCTACCCCGAGCCGCCGCCGCCCGGGATGGTCCCCTCGTGCGCCGAGGGCGGCGTGCTGGGCGTGCTGTGCGCGTCCATCGGGTCGATCATGGTGACCGAGGCGATCAAGCTGCTGACCGGCATCGGCGAGACGCTGCTGGGCCGCCTGATGGTCTACGACGCGCTGGAGATGTCCTACCGGACCATCAAGATCCGCAAGGACCCGGAGACCAAGCCGATCGAGGGCCTGATCGACTACGACGCGTTCTGCGGCGTGGTGTCCGACGACGCCCAGCAGGCGGCGGCGGGCAGCACCATCACCCCGCGCGAGCTGAAGGAGAAGTTCGACCGGGGCGACGACTTCGCGCTGATCGACGTCCGCGAGCCGGGGGAGTACGAGATCGTCCGGATCGAGGGTTCCACGCTGATCCCCAAGGACCGCATCCTCTCCGGGGAGGCGTTCTCCGAGCTGCCGCAGGACAAGCAGATCGTGCTGCACTGCAAGTCGGGCGCGCGCTCGGCGGAGGCGCTCGCGGCGCTGCACAAGGCCGGGTTCAAGGACGCGGTGCACGTCGGCGGCGGTGTCCTGGGTTGGGCCCACGACGTCGACCCGAGCCTGCCCACGTACTAGCCGAGGGGGCCCGGGCGACCCGTGCGGGTCGCCCGGGCCGCCCCCACCTGCGAAGATCAATACATCGGGGCCCGTGTCGCCCACGTGTCGGCGGGGCCGGGACGGGTAGCGTCCCGACCCGTGAGCACTCCGCCGCCCCCACACGTGCGCGCCGCTTTCGGTGCCCGCGACGCCGAACCGGTGCTGGTCGACCACGGACCGGTGTGGCGCTGCGACGACGTGGCCATGCGGCAGGCGGACAGCCCCGCCGAGGCGAGCTGGGTGGCGCAGACCCTCAACGACCTCACCGTCCCCGACCTGCGCCTCGCCCGCCCGCTGCGCTCCAGCGACGGGCGGTTCGTCGTCGGCGGGTGGATGGCGTTCCGGTTCATCCCCGGCCGCGCCGAACCCCGCTACGACGAGGTCGTGTCGGCCTCGCTGCGCCTGCACAAGGCCACCTCGCACCTGTCCCGGCCCCGGTTCCTCGGGGCCCGCGCCGACGTGTTCGCCCTCGCCGACCGCGCCGCCTGGGGCGAGGAGACCCCGCCCCGGCTGACCCCGGAGCTGGGCGGGCGGCTGTTCGACCTGTTCGCCGAGTCCCGGCGGGAGATCTCGCTGACCCCGCAGGTGGTGCACGGCGACCTGTTCGGCAACGTCCTGTTCGACGACGAGGCCCCGCCCGGGCTGATCGACTTCACCGCCTTCTACCGCCCGCCGGAGTGGGCCGCCGCGGTCGTGGTGGTCGACGCCATGGCCTGGGGCGGCGCCGACGACGCGCTGGCCAAGCGGTGGTCGCACCTGGAGGAGTGGCCGCAGGCGCTGCTGCGCGCCCTGCTGTTCCGCCTCGCCGTGCACGCGCTGCACCCGAAGTCGACGTCGCGGTCCATGCGCGGCCTGGAGCGCGCGGCGCACCGGATCGGCCAACTGGTCTGAGCGGCCGAACCGCCGACCTCACTGGCCGCCGCCCGGCGGAGTGCGCAAGAAGTGCCACCGGCGTCATCCTGGGCCACGCGTGGGAAATCCCGACTTCCTAGGGTTCCTCCCACGGTCAGCAGAGGAGGACGTTTCCATGAGTCTCACCGTCGATTCGCCGCCCCAGGCGGATGCCCCCACCCGGCGGCCGGGTCGGTGGATCGACCACTGGGAGCCGGAGAACGCCGAGTTCTGGGAGAAGACCGGGAAGAGGATCGCCCGGCGGAACCTGGCGTTCTCCATCTTCGCCGAGCACCTCGGGTTCTCCATCTGGGTGCTGTGGTCGGTGGTCGTGCTGAACCTGTCGAACGCCGGGTTCGGCGGCGGCACCGCGTTCACCGCCAGCGAGCTGTTCTGGCTCACCGCGCTGCCCAACCTGGTCGGGTCCGCGCTGCGCATCCCCTACACGTTCGCGGTGCCCCGCTTCGGCGGCAGGCTGTGGACGGCCATCAGCGCAGCCCTGCTGTTCATCCCGACCGGGGCGCTGGCCGCGATGGTGCACTTCGACTTCGTGCGCGAGCAGTCGCACGACACCCAGTTCACCATCATGCTGGTGCTCTCGGCGCTGGCCGGGTTCGGCGGCGGCAACTTCTCCTCGTCGATGGCCAACATCTCCTTCTTCTACCCGGAGAAGAAGAAGGGCCTCGCGCTCGGCCTCAACGCCGCGGGCGGCAACCTCGGGGTGGCGGTGGTGCAACTGCTGACGCCGCTCGTGGTCATCATCGGCGTGCCCTACGCCATCGCCAAGAACCCGGTCCACCCGGTGCACCTGGCCTACGCGGGCATCATGTGGATGCCGTTCATCGTCGTCGCGGTGATCGGCGCGTGGTTCAAGATGGACAGCCTGACCATGGCCAAGGCCGACACCAGGTCGTACCTGAGCTGCCTGCGGGAGAGCCACACCTGGATCATGTCGGTGCTCTACATCGGCACCTTCGGCTCGTTCATCGGCTTCTCCTTCGCGCTGCCGCTGGTCATCAAGCTGACCTTCCCGGAGTTCCTGGCGCAGAACCCGTTCATCGGCACCTACCTGGCGGGCCTGGGGTTCCTCGGCGCGCTGATCGGTTCGTTCACCCGCCCGTTCGGCGGCTGGCTCGCCGACCGGCTCGGCGGCGCCCGGGTCACGCTGTTCGTGTTCATCGCCATGGCCGCGTTCACCGCGCTGGCCATGGTGGGGGTGAACGAGCGCAGCTTCGGGCTGTTCTTCGCCTCCTACATGGTGATCTTCGCGCTCTCCGGGGCGGGCAACGGGTCCACCTACCGGATGATCCCGGTCATCTTCGGCGAACTGGGCAGGCGGCAGGTCGACGCCGCCGGGCTCGACGCGACCGCCACCGCCCTGGCCTACAAGCGGATGTCGGCCGCGGTCATCGGCATCGCCGGGGCCATCGGCGCCTTCGGCGGGTTCCTGATCCAGCAGATCTTCCGGCTCGCCAGCGTCCCGGTCAGCGGCGCGGTGGCGGCGGCGAAGACCCCGGAGGCCAAGGTCGCCGCGGCGGACGCCCACGCCACCTGGTCGACCTCGGCGCTGTACGTGTTCATCGCCGCCTACGTGATGTTCGCGGTCACGACGTGGGTCTTCTACCTGCGCAAGTCCGGTGAGAAGAGCCTCGCGCACGCGGGTGTCTAGAGCCGCCCGGCCCCGCCCGGGTGACCCGGAGCACTCGGGCGGGCCGCGCACAGAGTTCTGACCTGCGAAGAGAGGGTCATGTAACAGCGGCGACACCGTTCGGTCCCCGCCGTGACACGGCCCGCCCACACCCTTGGTGCAGCAGTTCCCCCCAACCCCCACAGGCCAGGAGGCACCCGGCATGGCGCGCACACTCGTGGTCGTCGGCAACGGGATGGTCGGACACCGGTTGGTGCAGGCCGTCCGCGACCGCGACACCGACGGCGGCTGGCAGGTGGTCGTCTTCGCCGAAGAGCCCCGCCCCGCCTACGACCGGGTCGCCCTCACGTCCTACGTGGACGGGTGGGACCCGCTGGGGCTGCAGCTCGACGGCGCGGAGTTCACCGACGACCCCGGCGTGGAACTGGTCCTCGGCGACGCGGTGGCCTCGATCGACCGCGCCGCGCGCACGGTCACCACCGCCGCGGGCCGCACCCAGCCCTACGACGCGCTCGCCCTGGCCACCGGCTCGGCGCCGTTCGTGCCGCCGGTCCCCGGCCGCGACCTGCCCGGCTGCCACGTCTACCGCACCATCGACGACCTCGACGCCATCCGCGCCTCCGCCGAGCGGGCCCGCGCGGGCACGGGCCGCGGCGCCGCGCTGGTCATCGGCGGTGGCCTGCTCGGCCTGGAGGCGGCGAAGGCGCTGCGCGACATGGGGTTGTCCCCGCACGTGGTGGAGCTGGCGCCGCGGCTGATGCCGCTGCAGGTCGACGAGGGCGGCGGCGCGCTCCTCAAGCGGCTCATCGAGGACCTCGACGTCACCGTGCACCCGGGCACCTCCACCGGCGCCATCGAACCCGACCGCGGTCGGCTGCTGGCCACCCTGGGCAACGGCACCGAGCTGGACGTGGACCTGGTGGTGTTCTCCGCGGGCATCCGCCCGCGCGACCAGCTCGCCCGCGACGCCGGGCTGCCGGTCGGCGAGCGCGGCGGCATCCTGGTCGACGAGGCCTGCCGCACCGCCGACCCGCACGTCTACGCCATCGGCGAGTGCGCCAACCTCGACGGCCGCGTCTACGGCCTGGTCGCCCCCGGCTACTCCATGGCCGAGGTCGTCGCCGACCGGCTGCTCGGCGGCACCGCCACCTTCCCCGGTGCCGACATGTCGACCAAGCTCAAGCTGATGGGCGTCGACGTGGCCAGCTTCGGCGACGCGCACGCCGCCACCGAGGGCGCGCTGGAAGTCGTGGTCAACGACGCGGTCAAGGGCACCTACAAGAAGCTGGTGGTCTCCGACGACGCGAAGACGCTGCTCGGCGGCGTCCTCGTCGGCGACGCCGCGGACTACGCGCTGCTGCGCCCCCTGGTCGGCCGCCCGCTGCCCGGCGACCCCGGCGCGCTGCTGGCCCCCGCGGGCGGCGGCGGTGGCGGGGTCGGGGTGGACGCGCTGCCCGACGAGGCGCAGGTCTGCTCCTGCAACGCCGTCACCAAGGGTGCCATCCGCGCCGCCGTGCACGAGCAGGGCTGCGACGACGTGCCCAAGCTCAAGTCCTGCACCAGGGCGGGCGCCTCCTGCGGGTCCTGCGTGCCGATGCTCAAGCAGCTCCTGTCGTCCTTCGGCGTCGAGCAGTCCAAGGCGGTCTGCGAGCACTTCACCCAGTCCCGCGCCGAGCTGTACGAGATCGTCCGGGTCACCGGCATCACCACCTTCAGCGACCTCATCGAGCGGCACGGCACCGGCGGCCGCGGCTGCGACGTCTGCAAGCCGGTCGCCGCCTCCATCCTGGCCTCGCTGGGCAACGGGCACATCCTCACCGACGGGCAGGCGGGCCTTCAGGACACCAACGACAGGTTCCTGGCCAACATCCAGCGCAACGGCACCTACTCGGTGGTGCCGCGCATCCCCGGCGGCGAGATCACCCCGGAGAAGCTGCTGGTCCTGGCGCAGGTGGCGCTGGACTTCGGGCTCTACACCAAGATCACCGGCGGGCAGCGCATCGACCTGTTCGGCGCCACCGTCGACCAGCTCCCGGTGATCTGGAAGCGCCTGGTGGACGCCGGGTTCGAGTCCGGGCACGCCTACGGCAAGTCGCTGCGCACGGTGAAGTCGTGCGTCGGCGAGACCTGGTGCCGCTACGGGGTGCAGGACTCGGTGGGCCTGGCCGTGGAGCTGGAGCTGCGCTACCGCGGCCTGCGCTCCCCGCACAAGCTCAAATCCGGTGTGTCCGGTTGCGCCCGCGAGTGCGCCGAGGCGCGCGGCAAGGACTTCGGCGTCATCGCCACCGACAACGGCTGGAACCTCTACGTCGGCGGCAACGGCGGCACCATGCCCCGGCACGCCGACCTGCTGGTGTCCGAAGTGGACAAGGAAACGCTGCTGCGGGTCATCGACCGGTTCCTGATGTTCTACATCCGCACCGCCGACCGGTTGCAGCGCACGTCGGCCTGGCTCGACGCCATGGAGGGCGGCCTCGACCACCTGCGCGACGTCGTCGTGCACGACAGCCTCGGCATCGCCGCCGAGCTGGAGGCGCAGATGGCCGAGCACGTGCGCGGCTACGCCGACGAGTGGGCCGGGGTGCTCGCCGACCCGGAGAAGCTCGCCCGCTTCACCAGTTTCGTCAACGCCCCCGGCGCGCCGGACCCCACCATCGCCTTCCGCGAGGAGCGCGGCCAGCGGGTCCCGGTACTGCTGGGCACCCCGGAGGTGATCAGCCGATGACCGTTCAGCAGATGACCGTTCAGCCGATGAACGCAGTCGACAGCACCATGTGGTTCGAGGTGTGCGCGCTCGGCGCGCTCGGCCGGGAGGAGGGCGTGGCCGCGCTGCTGCCCGACGGCACCCAGGTCGCGGTGTTCCGCACCCACGACGACCGGGTGTTCGCCCTGGCCAACCTGGACCCGTTCAGCGGCGCCGCGGTGCTCGCCCGCGGCATCGTCGGCGACCTCGGCGGCACCCCCGTGGTGGCCTCGCCGATGCACAAGCAGCACTTCGACCTGCGCACCGGGGCGTGCGTCGAGGACGGGACGGTGGCCGTCCCCACCTACCCGGTCCGGGTCTCGGGTGGGACCATCTCCCTGGGGCGAACGTGACCGCGCTCCTGGAGGTTCCCGACGTGACCGACCCACAGATCGCCCCCCTCGCGGGATACACCGTAGGGGTCACCGCCGCTCGCCGCGCCGACGAGCTGGGCGCGCTCATGGAGCGCAAGGGCGCCACTGTGCTGCACGGACCCGCCATCCGGATCATCCCGCTCGCCGACGACAGCGAGCTGCTGGCGGCCACCACCAGCCTGGTGGAGGACGAGCGGCCGGTGGACGTGGCGGTGGCCACCACCGGCATCGGCTTCCGCGGCTGGATCGAGGCCGCCGACGGCTGGGGCCTGGGGGAGCGGCTGATCGACCGGCTGCGCCAGGCCACGGTGCTCGCCCGCGGCCCCAAGGCCAAGGGCGCGGTGCGCGCCGCCGGGCTCGTCGAGGAGTGGTCACCGGAGTCCGAGGCCAGCGCCGAACTGCTCGACCACCTGCTCGCCGAGGGCGTCGAGGGCAAGCGCATCGCGGTGCAGATCCACGGCGAGCCGCTGCGCGAGTTCATCGACGCGCTGCGCCGGGCGGGCGCCGAGGTCATCGAGATGCCCGTCTACCGCTGGACCGGCCCGGCCGACCCCGGCCCGCTGGAGCGGCTGATCGAGGCCGTCCTGGTCGGCCAGGTCGACGCGCTGACCTTCACCAGCGCCCCGGCCGCGGCCAGCGTGCTGGAGACCGCCGACCGGATGGGCAGGCTCGACGCCCTGGTCGAGCAGCTCTCCGACCGGGTCCTGGTGGTCGGGGTCGGCGGCATCACCGCCGGACCGCTGGTCCGCCAGGGCATCCCGGTGCTGTGCCCGGAGCGGGCCCGCATCGGCGCCCTGGTGCGCGAGCTGGCGGTGGCGCTGCCCGCGCGGGCCGCCCGGTTCACCGTGTGCTCCAGCGAGGTCGAGCTGCGCGGGCAGGCCGCCGTGGTCGACGGCGGGCTGCGGCCCATCCCGCCCGCGCCGATGGCGCTGCTGCGCGCGCTGGCCGCCGAACCGGGCCGGGTGCTGTCGCGGCCCGCGCTGGTCGGCGTGCTGCGCAGGCACTCCGGCCGCGAGTTCGGCGTCGACGAGCACGCGGTGGAGACCGCGGTGGGCAGGCTGCGCGCCGCGCTCGGCTCGCCGTCGCTGGTGCAGACCGTGGTCAAGCGCGGCTACCGGCTGGCGGTGCCGGTCGCGTGACGCTGGTCCTCGTCGCCCACGGCACCCGGGCCCCCGGCGGTGCCGAAGTCGTGCAGTGCGTGGCCGACCAGGTGCGCGACCTGCTGCCGGAGGTCCCGGTCAAGGTCGCCTTCGCCGACGTGCGCGCCCCCGACGTGACCACGGTGCTGCGCTCGGTGCGCGGCCCGGCCGTGGTCGTGCCCGCCTTCCTCGCCTCCGGCTACCACGTGCGGGTCGACGTGCCCGAGCAGGTCGCCCGCTCCGGGCGGGACGCGGTGATCGCGCCCGCCCTCGGCCCCGCGCCGTCGCTGGTGCTGGCCGTGCACGAGCGGCTGGTGGAGGCCGGGTGGCGGGTCGGGGACAGCATCGTCCTCGCCGCCGCCGGGTCGTCGGACCCGAGGGCGCTGGCCGACGTGCGCCGGGCGGCGGCCCTGCTCGGCGCCCGCACCGGGTCGGTCGTGCGGATCGGCTACGCGGCCACGGCCGAACCCGCGGTGGCCTCGGTCGTGGAGTCGCTGCCCGGCCGGGTGGCGGTCGCGTCCTGGCTGCTGGCGCCGGGGCTGTTCCACCGGGCCGTCGCGGCGTGCGGGGCGGACGTGGTGGCCGCGCCGCTTGGCGACCACCCCAGGGTCGCGGACCTGGTCGTGCGCCGCTACACCGAGGCCCTCGTCTACCGCTGCCTCGCCCCGGCCTGCTGAGCGGCGGGCACGCCCGGCCGGAATAATTGAACTCGCAACCAAGTTGTCGGGGCTGAGGGTCGCCACCCGGGCGGCCACCGGCACGAGGAGGCAGCGATGCCCGCCATCACCGCCGACACGCTGACCCTGCCCCGCCTGCCCGACCTGCCCGAGTCGGCGACGACCTGGCGCGGGGTGCGCCGGGTCGTGCGGGCCCGGGAATCCGTGGAGGGCGAGGGCTTCAAGGTCCGGCGCCCGTTCCCGGGGGTCGACCTCGCCCAGTCCGACCCGTTCCTGCTGCTGGACCACATGGGCGCGGTCGAGTACGGGCCGGGCGAGGCCAAGGGGGCACCCTGGCACCCGCACCGCGGCTTCGAGACGGTCACCTACATGATCGACGGCGCCATGCAGCACACCGACTCCATCGGCGGCGGCGGCCTCATCACCGACGGCTCCACCCAGTGGATGACCGCCGGGAGCGGCATCCTGCACAACGAGGTCCCGCCGCAGGAGCTGGTGGCCAAGGGCGGCCTCTTCCACGGCGTGCAACTGTGGGTGAACCTGCCCCGCGCGCTCAAGATGACCCCACCGCGCTACCAGGACATCGAAGCCCGCGACGCCGCGCTCCTCGCCAGTGACGACGGCGGGGCGCTGGTCCGGATCATCGCGGGCGACCTCGACGGGCACCGCGGCCCGGGGTCGACCCACACGCCGATCACGTACCTGCACGCCACCGTCACCGCCGGGGCCCGCCTGGCCCTGCCGTGGCCGGAGGACTTCAACGCGATGGTCTACGTGCTCTCGGGCCGGGGCACCGTCGGCGTGGAACGCAGGCCGCTGGAGGAGGGCCACCTCGCCGTCTTCTCCGCGGGCGAGGCGCTGACCATGCGGGCGGCCGACACCCAGCCCGCCGACTCGCCCACCGGCTGGGAGGTCCTGGTCCTGGGCGGCAGGCCGATCAACGAACCGGTCGCCCGCTACGGCCCGTTCGTGATGAACACCCGCCAGGAGATCATCGAGGCGTTCGAGGACCACCAGGCTGGCCGCCTGGGCCAGATCCCGGCCGCCCACCGCTCCCCGGCCGACGAACGGATCTGAACCACCGCACCGGCCGCATCGACAAGCCGAAGGAGGCGCACCATGACCGACACCCAGACCCTGCTCACCCGCGCCCGCACCCACCGCGACAGCGGCGACCAGATCACCGCCGCCCGCCTGTTCGCCGAGGCCGCCGAACGCGAGCCGGACGCCACCTCGATCCTGACCGACCTGGCCCTGGCCCAGTTCCACTCCGCCGCCCTCACCGCCGCCGAGACCACCGCCCGCAGGCTCGTCGACCTGGCCCCCGCCGACGCCTACGCGCACGTGCTCCTCGGCCGCACCCTGGCCCGCCAGGGCAGGCACCGCGAAGCCGTACCCCACCTGCGCCTGGCCACCACGATGACCGGCGAGTGGGCCGACCTGCTCCACGACAGCGAAGCCAGGGCAGCCACCACGGCATGACCCGGCGGCAGGAGGGGTGGCGTCTGGTTCCAACCGGACGCCACCCCCCGCCCGAACCCGGCGCGGGGCCACCCATCCGGGCACCACAAACCGAAATCCCGACGCAGGCGAGACCGGCCAGGCCAATCCACAAAGGACCGAGACGGGCAAGTCCACAGTGGAAGAAGTCGGGATCAGCCCGGGAAGACGACCTTCGCCGGAGCCAGCAGCTCCAACGACAACTCCCACAGCCGCGCCGCGAGCGAGGCATCCCGCGCAGCGGCGCTGGGCACCTCCGGCACGGCGGGCCCGAACATCACCCGGTGCGGCCCGTACAGCGCCCCCTGGAACGCGTCCGGGTCGGTCGCCGCCCGCAACGTCGGCACCGCGCCCATCGCGGCGGGCTGCCCGATCGCGGTGTTGACCACCCCGATC
Organism: Actinokineospora spheciospongiae; assembly: GCF_000564855.1. Classification (GTDB taxonomy): domain Bacteria; phylum Actinomycetota; class Actinomycetes; order Mycobacteriales; family Pseudonocardiaceae; genus Actinokineospora; species Actinokineospora spheciospongiae. The sequence goes on along the minus strand of NZ_AYXG01000042.1, from coordinate 9,143 downwards.
AGCCGGGCGACCGGCCGCCCGTCCTTGCCCAACCCGGTCGCGGCGTAACCGGGGTGCGCGGCGGTGGAGAGGGTGTCGTGGCCCGCCGCGGTGAGCCTGCGGCCCAGTTCGGCGGTGAACAGGATGTTCGCCAGCTTCGACTGGAAGTACGCGCGCCAGCGGCCGTAGTGGCCCCGCTCGAAGTTCGGGTCGTCCAACCGGATCTTGCCGGGCCGGTGCCCCATGCTGGTCAGGGTGACCACCCGTGCGCCCGCGGTGGCGTTGAGCAGCGGCAGCAACCTGAGGGTGAGGGCCAGGTGGCCCAGGTGGTTCACCCCGAACTGCGTCTCGAACCCGTCGGCGGTCCTCGACCTGGCGACCGCCATCAGCCCGGCGTTGTTGATCAGCAGGTCGAGCCGGTCGTGGCCCAAGGAGTCGGCGAACCGCTCGACCGACCCCTGGTCGGCGAGGTCCAGCGAGGCCGTCTCAAGCTGCTGCCCCGGCACCCCCGCCGCGATCAGCGCCGCCCGCCCCGCGGCGGCTTTGCCCTGGTCGCGGCAGGCCATGACCACGGTCGCCCCGCGCTGCGCGAGCACCCGGGTCGTCTCCAGCCCCAGGCCGGTGTTCGCGCCGGTCACCACCGCCACCGCGCCGGGGACCGCGGGGACGTCCTGCTCGTGCCACGGGGTCATGTCATCTCCTTCGCCGGGGTACTGGGACCATGGTGCGGTACCGACCGTCGGTCCCCGGTGAGACGCGCACTCAGTGATCGCCCGACAGCCGAGCGTGACTTAGCTTCGCCGTAACAGAAAGCAACCATTCGGGCTCTTGTGGCCGCGAAACTCGGCTGAAAGAGTGAATGCACTCCGGTCGGCACGCCGAGGGGATACCTGTGAGCGAAAACGGCGCTCGTCCCCTGCCCGGCTGCCGCATATTCGCAGAAGGTGAACCACCGATGACGCTCGCCCACGAGGCCCCTGTCACTGGCCGCATCGCCGCCGCCAAGGAGATCGAGTCCCAGCACAACGCCGAGCAGTGCGGCCGAGCCGCCCGCACGGTCGCCGACCACGCCGCGGACGCCGAGGACTGCCTGTTCCTCCTCGAGATGCTCGGCCTGGACGCCGCCGCGGGCAAGCGCGACTGACGCGCACCCGACCTCACGGGGTGGGCCCGCCCGCCGGGCCCACCCCACCGGCGCCGACGCCCGGCGAGCAGGCCGTCGAGCCGTGATCAGTCCCGCCAGCGGTACTCGCCCAGGTCGACCCGGTCGCCCTCGGCGAGGACGCCCTCCGCCCGCAGCAGCTCCAGTTGCCTGCGGGCGATGTGCTCGGCCGGGCGGCCGGTGGACCGCAGCACCCGGTGCCACGGCAGGTCGTGCCCGTCCTCGGACAGCACCTTCCCCACGACCCGCGGGCTCGACGCCCCCGCCCGGGCGGCGATGTCGCCGTAGGTCGACACCCGGCCCCGCGGCACCGCGCGGACGACCTCCCGGATGCGCTCGTGCAGTTCCTCGTCCATCAGCCCGCGAACCCCTTCGCCGCCAGGAAGCCGCGCAGCAGCGCCCCCAGCTCCCGCGGCGCGTCGAGGTGCAGCATGTGGCCCGCGTCGAGGCGGGTGTGCTCGAAGGAGTCCAGCGCCGAGCAGGCCCGGGGGAACTGGGCGCCGACGAAGTCCTCCCGCGCGGCCTCCACCAGCAGGGTCGGGGTGCCCGGTGGGGGCAGCGGGACCGGGCGGCACATCTCGCTCCACGCCGTGGCCACCGCGGCCGGGCTGTAGCGGGGCCGCCACCGGCCGTCCGCGCCCTGCGCCCAGTTCTGCTCCACCTCGCGCTCGATCGCCGCGTCCGAGGCCCGGGGCCAGTCGTGGCGCTGGGTGCCGACCGCCGACGCCCGGTCCTCGCGCACCACCGCCGACGCCTCCGCCCAGGTCAGGGCCTGCTGCGGGTCGACACCGGTGGCCGGGTCCAGCAGCACCAGCCCGCTGACCCGGTCCGGGGCGAGCGCCGCCAGGTGCAGGGCGACCAGCGCCCCGTAGGAGTGGGCGACGACCGGGGCCGCGTGCAGCCCGACCGAGTCGAGGACGGCGAGCAGGTCGTCCGCGAGCTGTTCCAGCGTCCACGGGGGCACCCGCGGGCCGTCGCCGTGGCCGCGCAGGTCCGGGGCGATCACCCGGAAACCGGGCAGCTCGGCGGCGGCGAACTCCTCGAACCGCCTGCCGTGACCGCTGACACCGTGCACGAGCAGCACCGGGGGTGCCGCGGGGGAGCCGAAGGCGTACACCGACATGGGCGGATCATCGCACCCCGGCCCGCGACCGCGTGCCGCGTCCCGGGCGGCGCGGGCGGCGTGGTCCAATCGGCGGATGCCCGCCGGTAAGTCCCCGCTCGCGCCGCGCCTGGTCCGCAGGCCCGCGGCGCCCCGGCCCACCTCGCGGTGGGACGACGACGCACGGCGGGTGCTGGCCGGGGCCGACGGCTTCGTCCGGGTGCTCGGCGGGCCGGGCAGCGGCAAGACGACCCTGCTCGCGGAGGTCGCCGCGCACCGCATCCTGCGCGGCGGCGTCGACCCGCAGCAGTTGATGGTGCTCACCTCCAGCCGCCGCGCCGCGCTCGACCTGCGGACCCGCGTCACCGACCTGCTGACCCTGCACGACCCGGACACCGACCTGCGCACGGTCCGCGAACCGCTGGTGCGCACCGTGCACTCCTACGCCTTCGCCGTGCTGCGCGCGCAGGCCGCGATGCGCGACGAACCCGGCCCGCGGCTGCTGTCGGGCCCCGAGCAGGACCAGGTGTTCCGCGAACTGCTCGACGGCGACCTGGAGTCCGGCGCCCGGCGCTGGCCGGAGCGGCTGCGGCCCGCGCTGTCGGTGCCCGGCTTCGCCGAGGAGCTGCGCGACCTGATCGCCCGCGCCGCCGAACGCGGCCTCGGCCCGGAGGACCTCATCGAGCTGGGCACCCGCGACGAGCGCGACGAGTGGGTCGCCGCCGGGTGGTTCGCCCGCCAGTACGAGCAGGTCATGCTCCTGCAGGCCCGCGCGGACAGCGCCGCCGCGCTCGCCGCCTCGCCCGCCCTCGACGCCGCCGAGCTGATCGACAGCGCCGTGCTGGCCTTCGAGACCGACGCGGAACTGCTGGCCGCCGAGCGCTCCCGCGTGCGCTACCTGCTCGTCGACGACGCCCAGCACCTCGACCCGCTGCAGTACGCGCTGCTGTCGGTCCTGGGCCGCTCGGCCAAGGAGTTCGTCGTCGCCGGTGACCCCGACCAGGCCATCTTCTCCTTCCGCGGCGCCGACCCCCGGCTGCTGCGCGACGCCGAGCCCGGCGGCGGCACCGTGCTGCTCGGGCGCGGGCACCGGATGGCCCCCGCGGTCCGCAAGGCCGTGTCGCACCTGGCCGCCCGGCTGCCCGGCGCGGGCGCGCGCCGGGTCGACCGGGGCGAGGACCGCGGCGGCGCGGTCACCGTGCGGCTGCACCCCTCGGTCGCCGCCGAGGCCGCCTGGATCGCCGACCAGTTGCGCCGCGCGCACCTGCTGGAGGACGTCCCCTGGGCCGACATGGCCGTCCTGGTCCGCTCCGCGACCCGGTCGCTCCCGGTGCTGCACCGCGCCCTCGCCGCCGCCGGGGTGCCGGTCGCCGCCCCCGGCGAGGAGCTGCCGCTGGGCCGGCAGCCCGCGGTGCGCCCGTTCCTGGCGCTGCTGCGCTGCGCCGCCGAACCGCGGCTGCTGGACCCGCCGATGGCCGAGTTCCTGCTCGCCTCCCCGCTCGGCGGCGCCGACCCGCTGGCCCTGCGCAGGCTCCGCCGCGGCCTGCGCCGCCTGGAACTGGCCGCGGGCGGCGACAAGTCCAGCGACGAGCTGCTGGTGGAGGTGCTGCGCGACGCCGACCGGCTCGCCGCCCTCGGCGACGCGGAAGCCGGGCCGGTCCGCCGGGTGTGGGGGCTGCTGGCGACCGCGCGCAAGGGCGTGCGGGAGGGGGCCACCACCGAGCAGGTCCTGTGGGACGTCTGGCAGGGCTGCGGCCTGGAGGGGCGCTGGGTCGCCCAGACCGCGCGCGGCGGACCCGTCGGCGCGCAGGCCGACCGCGACCTCGACGCGGTCGTGCGCCTGTTCCACGCCGCCGAGCGGCACACCGAGCGACTGCCCGGGGCGGGCGTCGCCACCTTCGCCGACCACCTGATCGGCCAGCGCATCGCCGGGGACTCCCTGGCCCCCGCGGCACCGCGCGGCGACGCCGTGGCGGTGCTCACCGCGCACGCCGCCGCCGGTCGCGAGTGGACAGTCGTGGCGGTGCCCGGGGTGCAGGAGGGTGCCTGGCCGGACCTGCGGCTGCGCGGTTCGCTGCTGGGCGTGGAACGACTGGTGGACCGACTGTCCGGTGTGGACACCTCGGGGCGGCTGTCGGCCACCGCGCCGCTGCTGGCCGAGGAGCGGCGGCTGCTGCTGGTGGCCGCCTCGCGCGCGCGGTCGAAGCTGCTGGTGAGCGCGGTCCGCGGCGACGACGAGCAGCCGTCGCGGTTCCTGGCCGAACTGGCGGGCGTCGAGGCCGATGACACTGCCGGTGATGCCGCCGATGCCGCGGTGCCGATGGCCGAGCCGGAACGGGCCCTGGTGCTGGCGGACCTGGTCGGCGAACTGCGCCAGGTGGTCTGCGACGGCGCGGCGGACGAGGAGCGGCGGGCGCGGGCGGCCCGGCAGTTGGCCCGGCTCGCCGCGGCCGGGGTCCCCGGGGCGAACCCGGACGGGTGGTACGGGCTGGCTGAACTGTCCACTGTGGAACCGCTGCGCGGACCGGGCGAACCGGTCCGGGTGTCCCCGTCGAACGTGGAGGTCCTGGCCAAGTGCCCGCTGCGGTGGGTCGTCGAGCGGCACGGCGGGCAGGACCCGGCGGAGCTGTCCGCCGTCACCGGGACCCTGGTGCACGCGCTGGCGCAGGCCGCGGCCACCGGGCTCTCCCGCGAGGAGCTGATGTCCGAACTGGACCGGGCGTGGGCGCGCGTCGACGCGGGGGCGCCGTGGTTCTCCCGCCGGGAGAAGAACCGCGTGCGCGGCATGGTCGACACGTTCCTCACCTGGCTGCACGCCACCCGTGCCGACCTGACCCAGGTGGGCGCGGAGCAGGAGATCACCGTGGAACTGCCCGACGGCGTCACCGTCCGCGGCCGGGTGGACCGGGTGGAGGTCGACGCCGAGGGGCGCCCGGTGATCATCGACATCAAGACCGGCAAGTCGCCGGTGAGCGCGGCCGAGGCGGCCGAACACCCGCAGTTGGCGGTCTACCAGCTCGCCGTGGCCTACGGGGCGTTCGAGCAGCACGGGCGCGAACCCGGCGGCGCGCGGCTGCTGTACGTGGCCAAGGCCAACAACAAGACCGGCGCCACCGAGCGCAACCAGGAACCGGTGTCCGGTGAGCTGCGCGAGCAGTGGCTCGGCGTCGTCCGCGACGCCGCCGCCGCGACCGTCGGCCCGGAGTACGCCGCGTTCGAGAACCCCGACTGCCCGCGCTGCCCGGTCCGCACCGCCTGCCCGCTGCACCCCAGCGGCAGGCAGGTCACCGAGTGACCACTCGAACAGGTGAGCGAGAACGGCGAGCCCCGGGATCGTCGGTGCCCGGGGGTAAATTGGCCGCCATGAATCCGGTCCCCCTCGACCCCCGCCGCTGATGGGGCCGCCCCCGCCGGGGCTCGCACTGGTCAGCCCCCGGGAACTCGCCCACGAGTTGGGGCTGCCCGCGCCCACCGACGAGCAGGCGCGGGTCATCAGCGCGCCCGCCGAACCGGCGCTGGTCGTCGCGGGCGCGGGCGCGGGCAAGACCGAGACCATGGCCGGGCGCGTGGTGTGGCTGGTGGCCAACGGCCTGGTCACCCCGGAACGGGTGCTGGGCCTCACCTTCACCCGCAAGGCCGCCCGCCAGCTCGCCGAGCGGGTGCGCGCCCGGCTGCGCAGGCTCGCCGGTTCCCGGCTGCTCGACCGGCTCGACCCGACGGGGGAGCGCCGCGCCGCCGTCTACGCGGGCGAACCCACCGTGCTCACCTACCACGCCTACGCCGGGCGGCTGGTCGGCGAGCACGGGCTGCGGCTGCCGGTCGAGCCCGGTGCCCGGCTGCTCACCGAGACCGCCTCCTGGCAGGTCGCGCACCGGGTGGTGTCGGCCTGGGCGACCGACCTGGAGACCGACTACGTGCCCGCCACGGTCACCGCGCACCTGCTGTCGCTGGCCGGGGAACTCGCCGAGCACCTGGTGGAACCGGACGCCCTGCGCGCCTACGCCGACGTGCTCTGCGACGCCATCGAGAACGCCCCGCGGGCCAAGGGCCAGCGCGCCGACATCTCCCAGGACCTGCGCAAGGTCGTTGTCGCGCAACGGTTCCGGGTGGCTTTGCTGCCGCTGGTGGAGGAGTACTCGGCGCGCAAGCGGCGCGAGGGCGCGGTCGACTTCGGCGACCAGATGTCGCTGGCGGCGCGGCTGGCCGCCGGGCACGACGAGGTGGTCGCCGGGGAGCGGGAGCGCTACGGCGCCGTGCTGCTCGACGAGTACCAGGACACCGGCCACTCGCAACGGGTCCTGCTGCGCTCGCTGTTCGGGTCCTCCCGGGAGCACCCGGACGCCGAACCGATGCCGGTCACCGCCGTCGGCGACCCGGCTCAGGCCATCTACGGCTGGCGCGGCGCCAGCGCGGCCAACCTGCCCCGGTTCACCACCGACTTCCCCCGGGTGGCCGCCGGGCGCAAGCGGCCCGCCTCCCGGTACGGCCTGCTCACCAGCTTCCGCAACCCCGAGGAGGTCCTCGACCTCGCCAACGCCGTGTCCGCCCCGCTGCGCGCCGCGGGCCTGGAGGTCGACGAACTGCGCGCCCGCGACGGCGCCCCGCCCGGCGACATCCGGTTCGCCCTGCTGTCCGATGTGGACGCCGAGGTGGCCTGGGTGGCCGACCGCGTCGCCGACCGCTGGGAGTCCGTCGGCGCGGAGCGGGGCACCCCGCCCACCGCCGCCGTCCTGGTGCGCCGCCGCTCCGACATGGCCGCCCTCGCCGCCGCCCTGCGCGCCAGGGGCCTGCCGGTGGAGGTCGTCGGCCTCGGCGGCCTGCTCGACGAACCCGAGGTCCGCGACCTGGTCAGCGCCCTGCGCGTGCTCATCGACCCGCTCGCGGGCACCGCCGCCGCCCGGCTGCTCACCGGCTCCCGCTGGCGGGTGGGCGCCGCCGACCTGGCCGCCCTGTGGCGGCGCGCGGGCCTGCTCGCGGGCGCCTACGCGGTCACCCCCGACGGCGAGGCCGCCGCCGAGGCGGTCCCCGGCGAGGGCGCGGAGCACGCGGGCTTGGTCGACGCCATCGACGACCCCGGCCCCCCCGACGCGTACTCGCGGCAGGGCCACGCCCGCGTCCGCGCCCTCGGCCACGAACTCACCGCCCTGCGCCGCCGCCTCGACCAGCCGCTGCCCGAACTGGTCGCCGACGTCGAGCGCACCATGCTCCTCGACATCGAGGCCACCGCCCGCCACGGCGGCGCGGGCCGCGCCCACCTCGACGCCTTCGCCGACGTGGTCGCCGACTACGCCCGCGCCAGCCCCACCGCGGGCCTGCCCGCGCTGCTGGACTACCTCGCCACCGCCGAGGACGCCGAGGACGGCCTCGAACCCGGCGAGGTCGAGGTGGCCGCCGACCGCGTCCAGATCCTCACCGTGCACTCCGCCAAGGGCCTGGAGTGGGAGGTCGTCGCCATCCCGCACCTGGTCCGCGACGTGTTCCCCAGCGCCAAGCGCGGCGGTAGCTGGCTCACCGACGTCACCGAGCTGCCCGCCCACCTGCGCGGCGACGCCCAGGACCTCCCGAGGCTGGACCTGGCGGGCGCGGCCGACCGCAAGGAGGTCACCCGACTCCTCGACGCGCACCGGGAGGAGTTCGCCGAACGCGGCCTCGTCGAGGAACGCCGCCTGTTCTACGTGGCCCTCACCCGCTCCGAACGCACCCTCCTCGTCTCCGGCCACTGGTGGGCCCGCACCGGCTCCACCCCCCGGGGCCCGTCGGACTTCCTCACCGACCTGCACGCCTACGTCGAGGAACGCCGCCGGTCCTCCGGCGTCGTCGACACCTGGGAACCCGAACCGGAGGAGGGCGCGGAGAACCCCCTGGCCGCCGCCACCAAGACCACCGCCTGGCCGATCGACCCCCTGGGCCCTCGCCGCGCCGACGTCGCCACCGGCGCCGCCCTGGTCCGGGCCGAGCTGGCCGCCCTCCGCGCGGGCGAGGAACCACCCCCGGAACCCACCGACCCCGAGGGCTGGGTCCGCGACACCGACGTCCTGCTGGCCGAACGCGCCGCCGCCTCCTCCCGCCGCATCGAGGTCGCCCTCCCCGCCCACCTCACCGTGAGCCAACTGGTCGAACTGGCCGCCGACCCCGAGGCCCTGGCCCGCCGCCTGCGCCGCCCCCTGCCCTTCCCACCCAACCCCACCGCCCGCCGGGGCACCGACTTCCACGCCTGGCTGGAACGCCGCTTCGGCTCCACCGCCCTCCTGGACCTCGACGAACTCCCCGGCGCGTCCGACGACACCGCCCTCCCCGACGCCGACCTGGAAGCCCTCCAGCAGGCCTTCCTGGACAGCCCCTGGGCCCACCGCACCCCCCACCAGGTCGAAGTCCCCTTCGCCACCGAACTGGACGGCCTCAACATCCGAGGCCGCATCGACGCCGTCTTCCGCGACCCCGACGGCGGTTGGACCGTCGTGGACTGGAAGACCGGCCGGATTCCCCCGGAAGACCGCCTCCCCGCCCTCACGGTCCAGTTGGCCGCCTACCGCCTGGCCTGGGCCGCCCTCACCGACACCGACCCCACCCAGGTCCGAGCCGCCTTCCACTACGTCCGCCACGACCACACCCTCAGCCCCGCCGACCTCCTGGACGCCCAGGGCCTGCGCGCCCTCCTCAGATCAGTCCCCCCACCCGACCCCACCCCGAACAAACCGGCCGCGACCAAACCCACCCAGAACAAGCCGTCGCCCCCACCCGAACCCTGACCCCCCACCCACCAAACCAACCGACCAACCAACCAACCAACCAACCGACCGACCAACCGACCAACCCCCGCACTGCTGCCACCACGAACCACGTGGTGAACGGCTGGATCGGGTGGAGTTGTTTCTTTGGGGGAGAAGACCCTCTGCCAAG
>NZ_AYXG01000041.1 GCF_000564855.1 Actinokineospora spheciospongiae | reverse complement strand
CTAGGGCCTGTCCTGCGGATCTTCACTTGAGATGGAGGACGATGCAGGCGAGGATGATCTCGGCTCGGTGGTAGGCGGCTCGTTTGGCGAACCTGGTGGCCAGGCCGCGGAACTGCTTGAGCCGGTTGAAACAGCGTTCGACGACGTTGCGCATCTTGTAGATGTCGGTGTCGAAGGCCGGTGGCCTGCCACCGGCCGAGCCCTTGGCCTTGCGGTGGGCGACCTGGTCGACACGCTCGGGGATAGTGGCCTTGATCCGTCGCTGTCGTAGCGCGGTGCGGGTGCTCGGGTGGGCGTAGGCCTTGTCGGCGATCACCCGCCCGACCCGCACCCGCTGCCCGTCGACGTCGATGTCATCGATGTCCTCAAGCAGCGGCAGCAGTTGCGGGTTGTCCCCGGCCTGGCCGGGGGTGAGGATCACCGCCAGCGGCAGACCGGCCGCGTCGACGGCCAGATGGAGCTTGGTCGTCAGCCCTCCGCGGGAGCGTCCGAGGCATTCCCCGTCGATGGCGAGGTTCTCGATCCAGTCCGCGCAGCCCCCTTTTTCCGGGCACCGGCCGCGTGTTGGTGGGCCCGGATGCTCGTGGAGTCGACGCTGACCACGAAGGCCACGTTGTCCTCGAGTGTCCCGAGTGAGTCGTCTTTGACGATCACGTGCTCCAGTATCCGGTCCCACGTCCCGTCGGCGGTCCACTTCCGCAACCGTTCGTGCGCTGTCTTCCACGGCCCATACCGTCCTGGCAGGTCACGCCAGGGCGCGCCGGTGCGTTCCTTCCACAGGATCGCGTCGATCACCTGCCGGTGACTGCGCCACCGACCACCGCGCTGCCCGCTCTGCGCGGGCAGCAACGGCGCGATCGCAGCCCAGGCCTTGTCCGTCAGCTCACCACGTCCGACCACACCCCATCATCTGCACACGATCATGGGAAAGATCCGCAGGACACGCCCTAGTCCGTGGTGGTGGCGGTGATGGTGTTGCCGTTGCCGGAGAACAGCGAGGAGACCAGGCCGGTGTAGTAGCCGCAGCCGGTGAACGCGGGCAGGTCGTAGTTCCCGGTCAGGGAGCCGCTGTGGTTGATGGCGAGCCCGTCGCCCGCCGTGAGCGCGAGGGTTGTCGTGCTCTGGCAGGTGTTCTGGTCGCGCAGCAGCGGTATGCCGAGGATCGACAGGTCCGCCACGGTGACGGTCGCCGGTGCGGTGAAGCCGTCGGCGAAGCTGCCGGTGACCGGACCCGGGGTCACCCGCACGCTCGCGGTCGCCGGGATGACGCCGAGCAGTCGCAGCGCGGCGGTTCCGGAGTCGGGCAGGTCGAGTGAGCCGGTGACGGACTTGTCGAGCGCCTCGGTCAGCGCGAGCGACCCGGCGCCCAGGTCCACCTCCGTGCCCGCGACCCCGGCGCGGGCGGTGACGGCGTAGTCCGCGCTGGTGGGACCGGGGAGCACGTTGACGTTGTGCCACGGCTCGAACCACGGTGAGCCGAGGCAGAGGACCGGGATCGTGCCGATCGAAGTGGGCGACCCGTCCGCCTTGAGCGGGGTGACCGAGACCCCGGAACCCCCGTGGTACATCGCGGTCACCTGTGGGCCCACCCTGGTGAAGAGGAACGGTGGCAGTTCACCGGAGCCCTCGACCTGGGTCGACGCCGCGGGCAGCGGTGTGGTGGTGGTGAACGTGATCGGGTGGCGATCGGTCCCGCTCACCCCGTAGTACTGGAGGTCGACGTGCCCGGTGAGGGACACCGAGGCCGCGCCTTTTGCCACCAGGTAGGCGGTGAGCGGGCTCTTGGCGGACAGGTCGAGGTTGGTCGAGCCGCTTGCCCGCCACGGGATCGACGCGGTCGGCTGGTTCACCACCGCGGTGTCCGGCACGCTCATGGTGACCGAAACCCCAGTGGACGTCTCGAACCGCGGGAGCCCCGGCATGTCGACCGAGCAGGACGACGATCCTCCTGACCGCGTGATCTCCACGGTCGCCGCGGACGCCGGGCCCGTGCCGAGCGCGGCTGCCACGCCCGCCGTGGTCGTGATCGCCGCGAGTGCGGCCACCAGTCTTCTTGTGCGCAAGGTCGTTCCCCTCATCGAAGAGTTGTGGGATGCAGGTCGTGCGCTCAGTTGGGCGAGGCGGTGATGGTGAGGGTGTTCCCCTTGCCGGAGAACAGGGAGCCGAGGAAACCGCCGTACGCGCCGCACCCGCTGAACGCGGGGGTCTCGAAGGTGCCGGTGAGCGCGCCGCCGGTGGCGGGGGCGAAGTCGGCGCCGGGGGTGAGGGTGAGCGGTCCGGTGCTGCGGCAGGTGGTCGACCCGCGCAGGACCGGGATGCCGAAGACGCTCAGGTCCGGGATCGCGACGGTGGCCCGGCTGCGCAGCGCGCCCGGGACCGTGCCGCTGAGCGGGTCGGTCGTCAGCCGCACGGTCGCGGCCGTGGGGATGACGCCGAGGGCGCGGGTGCTGACCGCGGCGGTCGTGGGCAGGTCGAGCGCGCCGGTGACCGCGTCGGTGGCGCTGTCGCTGGTCAGGGTCAGCGAGCCGGTGCCGAGGTCGACCGGGGTGCGCCCCAGGCGGCCGGTGGCGGTGGCGGTGTGCGTGGCGGTCGTGGCCGCGGGCAGGACCGGCAGGTCGATCCAGGGGAAGAACGACGGCGGGATCAGGCAGAACGAGTTGAACGTGCCGTACCCGGTGGGGGAGCCGTCGGCCCGGCGGGGGGTGAGCAGGATGGTGTACCCGCCCATCCACACCACGGTCGACCGGGCCTGCGGCCGGGTGAACTCCAGCGGCGGCAGCGTGCCGGAGCCCGCCATGGTGATCGCCCCGGCCGTGAGCGGCAGGTCGGAGCTGAACTCCACGTCGTGGCGCTCGCCCGATCCGGACAAGGTGTAGTAGATCAGGCGGATCTGCATCGTCGCGGTCAGCGAGGTGGCCCCGGCGGCGGTGAGGGCGGTGCGCAGCACGCTGCCCTCGCTCAGGTCCAGGTCCGAGGACGCCTGTCCGCGCCAGGGGATCGGGGCGGTCGGCTGGCCGACGACGGCGCTGGTGGGCACGTCGAGGTCGACGGAGAACTGTCCGATCGAGTCCAGCGGCGCGGGGTGGTCGGGCAGGCGCAGCGGGCAGTTCGCCCCGAAGGTCCGGGTGACGGTGGTGGTGTCCGCCGCGGGGGCTCCCGTCGCCGCGCCGCCGACCGCGGCGGCCGTGCCGACCGCCACCGCTGCCGCCGCCAGGATTGCCAGTGATCTTCGAACCCGCATGGTCTCTCCGCTCCCGTGGGAAATGTGGCTGATGATCTGACCACGCGAAGAATCCGCAGCTCAAGGGCGTTTTTTCGGTATCGGGAAAGTGCTCATGCCGGTACGGGGACCGGGGCGCGAAACCGTCACACCGGACAGCGTGCGGCGTGCCGGATCAGCCCGAGTGGGGCAGGCGGGCCGGGACGACGGCGGGGTGCCCGGTCGAGGTGTGCACGACCTCCACCGCCGCGCCGTAGTGGCGGGCCACGGTCGCCGCGGTGAGCACCTGCGCCGGTGTGCCCTGCGCGACCGGTTCGCCGCGGTCCACCAGCAGCAGCCGCTCGGCGTACTGCGCGGCGAACACCAGGTCGTGCAGGGTGCTGACGACCGTGGTGCCGTCCTCGGCGCGCAGCCGGTCGACCAGCTCCAGCAGGGACTGAGCGTGCCCGATGTCCAGGCCGGTGGTCGGCTCGTCGAGCAGCAGCACCGGGGTCTGCTGGGCCAGCACCCGGCCCAGCACCGCGCGCTGGCGCTCACCGCCGGACAGGGTGCGCAGCTCCCGGCCCGCCAGGTGGCCCAGGTCGAGCCGGTCCAGCACGTCCGCCACGACGGCCCGGTCCCGGGCGCCCTCGCGGGCCAGCGGGTCCAGGTGCGGGGTGCGGCCAAGCAGCACGTAGTCCGCCACCACCATGCCGTCCGGCACGACGGCGACCTGCGGGGCGTAGCCGATCGCGCGGGCCCGCTCGCGGGCGGACATCCCGGCGGCGGCCCTGCCGCCCAGCTCCAGCACCCCGGTGTGCCGCACCAGCCCCGCCACGGCCTTCAGCAGCGTCGACTTGCCCGCGCCGTTCGGCCCCACCACCGCCAGCCAGCTCCCGGCGGGCACGTCCACCGTCACCCCGGCGACCACCGGGGCACCGCCGTACCCGGCGGCGACGTCGCGCAGCCGCAGCCCGGTCACCGCACCCGCCCCCGGTACCGGCGCAGCACCGCGGCGAAGAACGGCGCCCCGGTGCACGCGGTGATCACGCCCAGCGGCAGCTCCGCCGGGGCCACCACCGTCCGCGCCACCTGGTCGCACACGATCAGGAACACCGCCCCGCCCACCAGCGACAGCGGCACCACCACCCGGTGCCCGGAGCCCGCGAGCAGCCGCACCACGTGCGGCACCACGATCCCCACGAACCCGATCAGCCCGCTGACCGCGACCGCCGCCGCGGTGGCCAGGGAGGCGGCGAGCAGCACCACCAGCCGCACCCGCCCCGGCCGCACCCCCAGCGACGCCGCCTCCTCGTCGCCGAGGGCCAGCACGTCGAGCAGCCGCGCGCACAGGCACAGCACCACCGCGGCGACGGCCAGGTACGGCAGCGTCAGCAGCACCTCGTGCCAGCCGCTGGTGTTGAGCCCACCGAGCATCCAGGTGTAGACCTGCTTGATCGTGTCGGTGTCCAACTGCTGCGCGAAGGTCTGCACCGCGGTGAGGAACGCCGCCACCGCCACCCCCGACAGCAGCAGCACCGCCGTCCCGCCGCCCGCGGACCGGCCCAGCGCCCAGGTGAGCCCGACCCCGCCCAGCGCGCCCGCGAACGCCGCCAGCGGCAGCGGGCCGACGACCCAGCCGGTGACCCCGGGGGCGGCGATCACCACCAGCGTCGCCGCCAGGCCCGCGCCCGCGGCGGCGCCGAGCAGGTACGGGTCGGCCAGCGGGTTGCGGAACACGCCCTGGAACGCCGCGCCGGACACCGCCAGCGCCGCCCCGACCAGCCCGGCCAGCAGCACCCTCGGCACCCGGACCTGCCACACGATCGCCGCCTCGCGCTCCGACAGCGGCGACACACCGCCGGTCAACTGCGCCCACACCTCGGCGACGACCCGGTCCCAGCCCAGTTCGGCGGCGCCGAGCAGGGTCGCCACGCACACCACCGCCACCAGCGCGGCCACGGCGACGACCAGGACGCCGGGGGTGAGCCGGGATCGGGACAAGGGGTCAGGCCTTCGCCACCGCGTCGGCGACGACCCGCACCAGGTCGACCACCCGCGGCCCCCAGCGGGAGGCGATGTCGTCGTCGAGGACGACGACGCGCCCGGCGCGCACCGCGTCCACGGTGGACCAGCCCGGCCGGGCGGCGACGGTCTGCGCGCTCTGCCCGCAGCACTGCCCGTCGGCCAGGAACACCAGCGCCGGGTTCGCCTTGATCACGTACTCGGCGGAGAGCTGCGGGTAGCCGCTGCCGGTCGCGTCGGCGGCGTCGGCGATGTTGGTCAGTCCGAAGAGGCCGTAGACCTGCCCGACGAAGGTCTTCGACGTCACGGAGTACAGCTCGGTGTCCAGCTCGTGGTAGTAGGCGACCGCCTTCTTCGGCGTGTCGCGGACAACCTTGTCGATGTCGGCGCGCATCCGGGCCACCAGGTCGTCGGCGGGGTGCCCGGTTGCCTTGCCCAGCACGTCCAGTTGGGCGTAGACGTCGTCGAGGGTGGTGGCGGCGCTGAGCACCAGCACCGGGACCTCGACCTTCGCCAGCCCGGCGACCAGGCCGCCCGGGTCGCCGGAGGCCACCACCAGGTCCGGGGTCTTCGCCGCGATGGCCTCGACGTTCGGGGTCAGTCCGGACAGGTCGGTCCGCGGCGCCTCGGCCGGGAAGTCCGACTGGTCGTCCACGGCGACCACCTGCGGCCCGGCCCCCAGCGCGAACAGGCCCTCGGTGGCCGTGGACGACAGCGACACGATCCGCTCCGGGCGCTCCTCGAGGGTCAGCGGCGCGCCGCCCGGCGGGGTCACCGTGACCGGGAAGGCGGCGGCCGGGGCCGCGGAAGTCGGGGTTGGCTCGGGTTCCCGGGTCGCGCAACCCGACGTCGCCAGGGTCGTGCAGAGCGCGGTCAGCAGGAGCGCGACACCCGCGCGTCGAATGGTCACGATCGCTGGACGCTAGCAGCCGCAAGCGCTTCGCGTGCGGAGGCCGCCGTCGGCCCCCTGGGTTATGCTCACCGAGGTCCGGTCATCCGCGTGCGGGGGCCGCGACCAGTCGCGTCTTCCCCACGCGGCCATCCGGGTGTGACGACGGTTTCTTGTTCGTTTCAGGACTGTTAAGCTCGGACCATCCCCCGCGGGCCGCCGCCGTCCCGTGCCCAGACCCCTGGCACCGCCGCCGAGGCATCACCCCCCGCCCCTGGCACCGCCCGACCTGAGCGCGTGACGTCGAAGGAGGACCCCCGCACATGATCTTCTCCGCCCTGCCGCGCACCCAAGGCCTGTACGACCCGGCCGCGGAGCACGACGCCTGCGGTGTCGCCATGGTGGCCGACATCCTGGGCAGGCGTTCGCACGGGATCGTCACCGACGCGCTCACCGCGCTGGCCAACCTGGAGCACCGCGGCGCCGCGGGCTCGGAGCCGACCAGCGGTGACGGCGCGGGCATCCTGGTGCAACTGCCCGACGCGCTGCTGCGCGCCGAGGTCGGCTTCGCCCTCCCCGAGCCGGGCCCCGACGGGGACCTCGGCTACGCCACCGGCCTGGCCTTCCTGCCCACCGACCCCGACGAGCGCGCCAAGGCCGTCGCGCTCCTCGAGCGGATCGCCGCCGAGGAGGGGCTGGCGGTGCTGGGCTGGCGCGAGGTGCCGACCACGCCCGACGCCGCGGGCATCGGGCCGACCGCGCGCGGGGTCATGCCGCACTTCGCCATGCCGTTCCTGACCGCCCGCCGCGACGACCCGACCGACGGGTCCGCCGTGACCGGGGTGGCGCTGGACCGGTTGGCGTTCTGCCTGCGCAAGCGGGTGGAGCGCGAGAGCGTGGCCGAGGGCTGCGGCACCTACTTCCCGTCGCTGTCCTCGCGCACGATGGTCTACAAGGGAATGCTGACCACCGCCCAGGTCCCCGCCTTCTTCACCGACCTGACCGACGAGCGGCTGGTCTCCGCCATCGCGCTGGTGCACTCCCGCTTCTCCACCAACACCTTCCCGTCGTGGCCGCTGGCGCACCCGTTCCGCTACGTCGCGCACAACGGCGAGATCAACACCGTCCGCGGCAACCGCAACCGGATGCGCGCCCGCGAGGCGCTGCTGGCCTCGGACCTGATCGGCGGCGACCTCAATCGGCTCTACCCGGTGGTCGACCCGTCCGGTTCGGACTCCGCGTCCTTCGACGAGGTGCTGGAGCTGCTGCACCTGGGTGGGCGCAGCCTGCCGCACGCGGTGCTGATGATGATCCCGGAGGCCTGGGAGAACCACCGCACGATGGACCCGGCCCGGCGGGCCTTCTACCAGTTCCACTCGGGGCTGATGGAGACCTGGGACGGCCCGGCGTGCGTCACCTTCACCGACGGCACCCTGGTCGGCGCCGTGCTCGACCGCAACGGGCTGCGCCCGGCGCGCTGGTGGCGGCTGGCCGACGACCGGGTGGTGCTGGCCAGCGAGACCGGTGTCCTCGACGTGCCCCCGGACCGGGTGATCGCCAAGGGCAGGCTGCGGCCGGGCCGGATGTTCCTGGTGGACACGAAGGCCGGACGGCTCGTCGACGACGACGAGGTCAAGTCCGCCCTGGCCGCCGAGAAGCCCTACGGGGAGTGGCTGCACGCCGGGCTGCTCAAGCTCGCCGACCTGCCCGGCCGCGAGCACGTCGTGCAGACCCACGAGTCGGTGCTGCGCCGCCAGCTCACCTTCGGCTACACCGAGGAGGAGTTGAAGGTCCTGCTGACGCCGATGGCGGTCACCGGGGCCGAGCCGATCGGCTCGATGGGCACCGACACCCCGCCCGCGGTGCTCTCGCAGCGCTCGCGGCTGTTCTACGAGTACTTCAAGCAGAACTTCGCCCAGGTCACCAACCCGCCGCTGGACGCGATCCGCGAGGAGATCATCACCTCGGTGCAGCGGATCATGGGCCCGGAGCAGAACCTGCTCGACCCCGGCCCGGCGTCCTGCCGCCACATCCAGCTCCCGTACCCGGTCATCGACAACGACGAGCTGGCCAAGCTCATCCACGTCAACGACGACGGCGATCTGCCCGGCTTCGCCTGCACCGTCCTCAGCGGACTCTACGAGGTCACCGGCGGCGGCGCGGCGCTCGCCGCGGCCGTCGAGCGGGTGCGCCGCGAGGCGTCGGAGGCGATCGCGGCGGGCGCGCGCACGCTGGTGCTGTCCGACCGCGACTCCGACCACCGGATGGCGCCCATCCCGTCGCTGCTGCTGGTCTCGGCCGTGCACCACCACCTGGTGCGCACCAAGGAGCGGCTGCGGGTCGCGCTGGTCGTGGAGTCCGGCGACGCCCGCGAGGTGCACCACGTGGCGCTGCTGCTGGGCTACGGCGCGGCGGCGGTCAACCCGTACCTGGCGTTCGAGACCATCGAGGACCTGATCGCCCAGGGCTCGATCACCGGTGTCGAGCGGCCCCGGGCGGTGCGCAACTACGTGCAGGCCCTGGTCAAGGGCGTGCTCAAGATCATGTCCAAGATGGGCATCTCCACCGTCGGCGCCTACACCGGTGCCCAGGTCTTCGAATCCCTCGGCCTGGCCGGGGACCTGCTGGACGAGTACTTCACCGGCACCGGCTCCAAGCTCGGCGGCGTCGGCCTCGACGTCGTCGCCACCGAGGTCGCCGCCCGCCACCGCCGCGCGCACCCGGAGAACCCGACCGAGCGCGTGCACCGCCGCCTGGAGGTGGGCGGCGAGTACGCCTACCGGCGCGAGGGCGAGCTGCACCTGTTCGACCCGGACACGGTCTTCCTGCTCCAGCACGCCACCCGCACCGGCCGCGAGGACGTCTACCGCTCCTACACCGCCGAGGTCGAACGGCTCAACCGCGAGGGCGGCGCGCTGCGCGGGATGTTCGCCCTGCGCACCGGGACCCGCCCGCCGGTCCCGGTGGAGGAGGTCGAGCCGGTCGAGGACATCCTCACGCGGTTCAACACCGGGGCGATGTCCTACGGCTCCATCTCCGCCGAGGCGCACGAGACGCTGGCCATCGCGATGAACATGATCGGCGGCCGGTCCAACACCGGCGAGGGCGGCGAGGACCCCGAGCGCCTCTACGACCCGCGCCGCCGCTCCGCGATCAAGCAGGTGGCTTCCGGCCGCTTCGGCGTCACCAGCGAGTACCTGGTCAACGCCGACGACATCCAG
>NZ_AYXG01000040.1 GCF_000564855.1 Actinokineospora spheciospongiae | reverse complement strand
AACCACGGCACGGCTGAGCAGATCCACCCGGGCACGCCCACAAAACGACCGGGCTCTTGAGCCGAAGCGCACGGCGCAGTCCCGTCGAAGCGGACCACCCAGGCACCCCCATCCGATCCCAGTTCCCGATCCGAAGCACGCAGCGGCCCCGGCGAAGCGGACCAACCCGAGCATCTTGATCGATCACTTGATCGTCACCGAAAAGTGGGACCCCGGTCACTGAATCGATTTTGACTCCCACCCCTGCCCTCGGTACCGTCGGCCGCGCCCGAGCCAGTCCGAAGACCGGAACCGACCCGGAGATGACGAGCCGATGACGCCACCCCAGCCGCCCCAGGCCCCCCTGAACACCGTCGTCGCCGAGGTCACCGCGCGCATCGTCGAGCGCAGCGCGCCCGCCCGGCGGGCCTACCTGGACCGCATGGCCTCGGCCGTCGCCCCGCACCCGACCCGCGCCGGTCTCGGGTGCAGCAACCTGGCCCACGGTTTCGCCGCCTGTTCCGGCCCCGACCGGCTCGCGGTCAAGGGCGTCAGCGCGCCCGGGGTGGCGATCGTGTCCGCCTACAACGACATGCTCAGCGCGCACCAGCCGTTGCAGGAGTTCCCCGCCTGGATCAAGGACGCGGTCCGCGCGCACGGCGGGGTGGCCCAGTTCGCGGGTGGGGTGCCCGCCATGTGCGACGGCATCACCCAGGGCCGCCCGGGGATGGAGCTGTCGCTGTTCAGCCGCGAGGTCATCGCCATGGCCACCGGCATCGCCTTGGCGCACGACATGTTCGACGCCACGCTGCTGCTCGGCGTGTGCGACAAGATCGTCCCCGGGCTGTTGATCGGCGCCCTCGCCTTCGGGCACCTGCCCGCGATCCTGGTCCCGGCCGGTCCGATGGCCTCCGGTCTGCCCAACGCGGAGAAGGCCCGCGTCCGGCAGGCGTTCGCCGAGGGCCAGGCCACCCGCGCCGACCTGCTCGCCGCCGAGTCCGCGTCCTACCACTCGCCGGGCACCTGCACCTTCTACGGCACCGCGAACTCCAACCAGCTCGTGGTCGAGGTGATGGGCCTGCACCTGCCCGGCGCGAGCTTCGTCCCGCCGGGCACCCCGCTGCGCAAGGCGCTCACCGAGGCCGCGGCCCGCCGCGCGGTGGAGATCACCGGGCAGGGCACCGAGTACACGCCGATCTCCCGGGTGGTCGACGAGAAGGCCGTGGTGAACGGGGTCGTGGCGCTGCTGGCCACCGGCGGGTCCACCAACCACACCCTGCACCTGGTGGCCATCGCCGCCGCCGCGGGCATCCGGCTCACCTGGGACGACTTCTCCGACCTGTCCGCGGTGGTCCCGCTGCTGGCCAGGGTCTACCCCAACGGCTCGGCCGACATCAACCACTTCGCCGCCGCGGGCGGTGTCCAGTTCCTCATCGGCGAGCTGCTGGACGCGGGCCTGCTGCACGGCGACGTGTCCACTGTGGCCGGTCCGGGGCTGGACCGCTACCGGCAGGAGCCCGTGCTCGACGACGGCGAGCTGGTGTGGCGCCCCGGGCTCGCCACCACCGGCGACCCGTCGGTGCTGCGCCCGGTGGCCGAGCCGTTCGCCGCCGACGGCGGCCTGCGGATGCTCGCGGGCAACCTGGGCCGGGCCGTGGTCAAGGTGTCCGCGGTGGCCCCGGAGCACCGGGTGGTGCAGGCGCCCGCGGCCGTGTTCACCAGCCAGGAGGCGGTCGACGCCGCGTTCCGGGCGGGCGAACTCGACCGGGACGTGGTGATCGTGCTGCGCCAGCAGGGTCCGCGCGCCAACGGGATGCCCGAGCTGCACGCCCTCACCCCGGCGATGAGCGCGGTCATGGCCCGCGGCCACCGGGTCGCGCTGGTCACCGACGGCCGCATGTCCGGGGCGTCGGGCAAGATCCCGGCCGCGATCCACTGCACCCCCGAGGCCGCCGCGGGCGGGCCGATCGCCCTGGTGCACGACGGCGACCTCGTCCGGCTGGACGCGAACACCGGCCGGTTGCAGCTCCTGGTCGACGAGGACGTCCTCGCCGCCCGCACCCCGGTCGACACGCACGCCGACGACACCGCCTGGACGGGCACCGGCCGCGAGCTGTTCGCCGCGCTGCGCCGCGCGGTGGGCCCCGCCGACCACGGCGCCAGCGCCTTCGGCCCGGCCTACGCCGCCGCCGCCGATTTCGAGTTCTCCGCCTGAGTTCCGCCCCACCCTCTTCCGTGCCGCTCGACCCGATCGCGCTTGGAGTGCCCGTGAGCCTGCTCGACGTCTCGCCCGTCGTCCCCGTCGTGGTCATCGAGGACGCGGCGCACGCGGTCCCGCTGGCCAGGGCGCTGCTGCGCGGCGGCATCGGCGTCGTCGAGGTCACCCTGCGCACCCCGGCCGCGCTGGAAGCCATCCGCGCCATCGCCGCCGAGGTGCCCGAGACCCTGGTCGGCGCGGGCACGGTGACCGCCCCGGAGCACGCCAAGGCGGCACTGGAGGCGGGCGCGGGCTTCCTGGTCACCCCCGGCAGCACCGACCTGGTCCTGGGCGCCGCCGCCGACACCGGGCTGCCGGTGCTGCCCGGCGCGGCCACCGTCACCGAGGCGATGCGGCTGGCCGAGCGCGGGTACACCGAGCTGAAGTTCTTCCCCGCCGAGGCCGCCGGTGGTGTGCCGTACCTGAGGTCGATCGCCGGGCCGCTGCCGGGCCTGCGCTTCTGCCCGACCGGGGGGATCAGCGCCGCGTCGGCGCCCGGCTACCTCGCGCTGCCCAACGTCGGCTGCGTCGGCGGTAGCTGGCTCACCGCCGACCCGGCCGATCCCGCGAAGATCGAGGCGGCGGCGCACCTTGCCGCCGCACTGCGCGCAGATGCATGATGTGCGCGTCTGACGCGCATCAATGAGCAGGGGGCCCGGTGTCGCACGTCGCCGAGGAGATCGCAGGCCAGCCCGCGTGCTGGCGCCGAGCCGCCGCCGAGGCCCGACCGGTCGCCGAACCGGGGGAGTCGGTGGCCGTGGTCGGCTGCGGCACCTCCTGGTTCATGGCGATGGCGTTCGCCGCGCTGCGCGAGGCCGCGGGCCACGGCCACACCGACGCCTTCGCCGCCTCGGAGTTCCCGGCCGGGCGCGACTACGACCAGGTCGTGGCGATCACCCGCTCCGGCACCACGACCGAGGTCCTGGACCTGCTCGCCACCACCGGGGCGACCGTCCTCACCGCCAACCCGGACCTCACCGGGAACACCGTGCTGCTCGACTACGCGGACGAGGAATCCGTGGTCCAGACCAGGTTCGCCACCACCGCCCTGGCGTACCTGCGCGCCTCCCTGGGGGAGGACCTGACCGCTGCCGCCGCCGACGCCGAGCGGGCGCTGACCGTCGACCTCGGGGACCTGGTGGCCGCCGACCAGGTGACCTTCCTGGGCCGCGGCTGGACCGTCGGGCTGGCGCACGAGGCGGCGCTCAAGCTGCGCGAGGCCGCGTCCGCGTGGACCGAGTCGTACCCGGCGATGGAGTACCGGCACGGCCCCATCAGCGTCGCCGAGCCCGGCCGGGTCACCTGGCTGTTCGGCCCGGCGCCCGCCGGGCTCGCCGACGACGTCGCCGCCACCGGCGCCACCTGGGTCGACAGCGACCTGGACCCGATGGCCCACCTGGTCGTGGCGCAGCGGTTGGCGGTCGCGGTCGCCCGGCGGCGCGGGCTCGACCCGGACCGGCCGCGCCACCTCACCCGCTCGGTCGTGCTGCCGCCGTGCCGCTGACCCGCACCGCCGACCTGCTCGCCGCCGCCGTCCGCGGCGGGCACGGGCTCGGCGCCTTCAACGTCATCCAGCTCGAGCACGCCTACGCGCTGGTCGCCGCCGCCGAGCGCGCCGGGACCGCGGTCGTGCTCCAGATCAGCGAGAACTGCGTGCGCTACCACGGTTCCCTCGCCCCGCTGCTCGGTGCCGCGCTGGCGGTGGCCGAGGAATCCGCGGTGCCGGTCGCGGTGCACCTGGACCACGTCGAGTCCGCGGAGCTGGTCGAGCAGGGGCTGCGCCTGGGCGTCGGATCGGTCATGTTCGACGCGTCCACCGCGCCCTACGCCGAGAACGTGGCCCGCACCCGCGAGATCGTCCGCCGCTGCCACGATCGCGGCGTGGCGGTGGAGGCCGAGCTGGGCGAGGTCGGCGGCAAGGACGGCGTGCACGCCCCCGGCGCCCGCACCGACCCGGCCGAGGCCGCCGCCTTCGCCGAGGCCACCGGCGTCGACGCACTCGCGGTGGCCGTGGGCAGCTCGCACGCCATGCGCACCCGCGACGCCGAACTCGACTTCGACCTCATCGCCGCCCTGCGCGCCGCGGTCGGGGTCCCGCTGGTCCTGCACGGCGCCTCCGGCATCGCCGACCCCGACCTGACCAGGGCGGTGCGCACCGGGCTGACCAAGGTCAACATCGCCACGCACCTCAACGCCGCCTTCACCGGCGCCGCCCGGCGCGCGCTGGCCGCCGACCCCGCGCTGGTCGACCCGCGCAGGTACCTCGCCCCGGCGCGCGCGGCGGTCACCGAGGAAGCCGCCCGGCTGCTCGGCGTGCTCGACGCCGTCCCCGCCACCGCCGTGCCACCGGGCACACCACAGGCCTGACCGTCGAGATCCCGGGCGGCGCGACCGCCCGGAGGGGAAGGGGAGTGCGCGTGATCCTCACAGTCACCGGGAACCCGGCGCTGGACGTCAGCTACCGGGTGGGGGACCTGCGGCCCGGTCGCACCCACCGGGTGCGGACCGTGCACGAGCGGGCGGGCGGCAAGGGCCTCAACGTCAGCCGGGTCCTGCACGAGCGCGGGGTGCCCACGCTGGCGCTGGGCCCGGTCGGCGGCATCCTCGGCGACTCGCTGCGCGCCGACCTCGCCGAGGCCGGGGTGCCGCACGAGCTGCTGCCGGTGGCCGCCCCCACCAGGATGACCATCGCCGTGGTCGACGACGGCGGCGACGCCACCCTGTTCACCGAACCGGGCGGGCCGCTGTCCCCGGTGGACTGGGAGCGGCTGGTCGCGCTCGTGCAGCGCCACCTCGCCCACGCCGACGTCCTGGTCTGCTCCGGCAGCCTGCCCCCGGGCGCCCCGGTCGACGGCTACGCCGACCTGGTGCGCCGCGCCGCGGGCGCGGGCGTGCCCACCGTGGTCGACACCAGCGGGGCCGCCCTGCTCGCCGCCGCCGCGGCGGGCGCCGACGTGGTCAAGCCCAACCTCGACGAACTCCGCGAGGCCGTCGGCTCCGACGACCCGGCCGCCCTCGCCGACCTGGGCGCCGCCGCCGTCGTCGTCTCCCTCGGCGTCGACGGCGTGCGCGCCCACACCCCCGCCGGCAGCTTCACCGCCCGCCCGCCGTCGCGGGTCGCGGGCAACCCCACGGGCGCGGGCGACGCCGCCGTGGCCGCCCTCGCCCACACCGCGGGCGCCGACTGGCCCGACCGGCTGCGCACCGCCGTGGCCTGGTCGGCCGCCGCGGTCGCCGCCCCGCTGGCGGGCACCCTGGACGACACCGTGCTGGCGGAGGTCTTCGACCGGGTCGTGGTCACCAGGACCTGAGCGCGCGGGCGCGCCCGCCCGGTGGGACAACCGGGCGGGCGCGTTACCCCGAGGGGTGGGTCAGCCCGTGACCAGGGTCAGGCCGTAGGCCGTCAGCGCCTCGTTGATCGGCTGGAAGAAGGTCGTCCCGCCGGAGGAGCAGTTGCCCGAGCCGCCCGAGGTCAGGCCCTGGGCCTGCACGCGGGTGCCGGAACCGGGGTTGCTGACGAACGAGCCGCCGGAGTCGCCGGGCTCGGCGCAGGCGTTGGTGCGGGTCAGGCCGTAGACGATGTCACCGCCGCCGTAGTTGACGGTCTGGTTGAACGCCTGCACGGTGCCGCACTTCCAGCCCGTGGTCGAACCGGACCGGCAGACACCGCCGCCGACCGGGGTGACCGTCCGGCCCGCGACCGTCACGTCCGACCCGGAGGAGTACCGGTCCACCAGCGGGGTGGAGACCGCCGCCGAGCTGGACACGGTGATCCGGCCGTAGTCGTTGGTGGGGAACGACGAACCGCTGACCGAGCCGATGCTGCCGCCGGTGCCGGTCACCGCGCCGCCGAGCTCGGTGCAGTGGCCCGCGGTGATCACGTAGCGGGTGCCCGCGGAGTTGCGGGCGTTGAAGCCCACCGAGCAGCGGCCGCCGCCGAAGTAGATCGCCTGGCCGCCGATGATGTTCCACAGCGGACGCGGCGCGTCGGTGACCCGCTCGGTGCGCACCGGGCCGGAGGCGGCGGTCTTCGCCCACGCCAGACCGGCGGCGTCGTCGTTGAGCACCGACACCACGACCTGGTTGGCGGCGGGGTCGACGTACCAGCCGGTCACGCTGGCGGGAACCGACTCGGCCGCCCCGGCGGCCTTGCCGTCCAGTGTGGACTGCACGCCCGCCAGTTCGGCGGCGCTGTGCTTGACCACCTTGGCGGTGGCACCCGCGGCGCGCACCTCCGCGACGCGCGAGGCGTCGGTGACGCCGACGACCAGCTTGCCGGTCGCCTGGTCGAGCCAGGTGTTGCCGTAGCTGCTGCCCAGCCGCGACGCCAGGGTTTCCTGGGTGGCGGCAAGGGTTCCGCTGTCCGCGGTGGCGTCCAGCACGGACGGCAGCGCGGCGTTGGCGGGGGTGGCGAGCGCGACGGCGGTGACCGTGGCGCCCGCGATGGCGAACAGGGAACGCAGGGACAAGCGACTCACGAACGGCCTCCAAGGCAGGGGAGAAGGACCGGGTTCGAGCACTGCTGCCCCGGTGGGCACCGCCTGGGAAATCCGGGAAGTTAACGACGGTGTACCAACCGAGGGGGACGACGCTACGGCAGCGGTGAGCCGCGGCAACAGCGGCCGAACGAGCCCCGCCGCACCGGCCCGCGCCTGCCGATCGGTCACCGGCAGTGCGGGGTTCCGACAACCGGGTGCCGACTGTCCGGCCCACCCCGACCCGCCCGGACGCACCCGGTGGCAACCTCCCGTGCACTTGCCATTTTCCCAGAGCGTTTCCCGGAGCGTGGAACGCGCGCCTACGATCCAGCCATGGCCTCCTGGGCGGACCGCATCCGGATCACCGAGGGCGAGGACCCGGACTACCGGTTCTCCCTCGCCAACGAGCGCACCTTCCTGTCCTGGGTCCGCACCGCCCTCGCCCTGCTCGCGGGTGGGGTGGCCGTCTCGCAGTACCTCCCGGCCGCCCCGGTGCCGCTGCGCACCGCCCTGGCGCTGGCCCTGGTCGCCCTGGGGACGGTGCTGGCCGCCCTGAGCCACCGGCGCTGGCGGCGCACCGAGCGGGCGATGCGGCTCGGGCGGGCGCTGCCGCCGTCCACCCAGTTGCCGCTGCTGGCCTTCGGGGTCACCGCGGTCGCGGTCGGGCTGCTGGTGCTGGTGCTGGTCGTCGTCCGGTGAGCGCGGTCCAGGACCCGGGGTTGCAGGCCGAGCGCACCCGGCTGGCCTGGTCGCGCACCGCACTGGCCACCGCCGCCCTCGGCGCCCTGCTCCTGCACGGCGCCCGCTCCCCGGTCGGCCTGGTCTGCGGCGGGGCCGTGCTGCTCACCGCGGCGGGCGTGCTGCTGCGGGGGATCGGGCGCTACCGGCACATCCGCCGCGCGGTGGCCGCGGGCCGGTCCGTCGTGGACGGCTCCGGTTCCCCGATGGGCCTGCTGGTGCTCCTCCCGGCCGCGGCGGCGCTCATCGCGGTCCTCACCCGCTGACCCGGTTCTTGTCCACAACCGATTTCGAGCGCACACCTCGGCAAAAGACCCACTCAGTGTGGGCTTGAGCGGAGTTCAACTCACTCGTTCGAGCGATCGTTGGCCCGGAGAGGGTACAGCTCGCCCAAATGTGCGTAACTTGACAAACCCCGGGGAACACGCTGGTCAAAGCTTCGTGTTCTCGAGGTCGAAGCGGACGGTCGGGGGTGTTGGATGGACTGCGTGGCGTATCAGCGTGCCCTCGGTCGGGAATTGCAACAATTGCGGGTGCGGCGTCGGTGGACCCGGGCCCAACTGGTGCAGCGGTTGCCGATGGAGCTGTCGGCCCAGGCGCTCGCCTCCTACGAGACGGGTACGCGCTCGTGCACGGTGGTGCGGTTCGTGGAGCTGTGCACGGCCCTGGAGGCGTCCCCGCACGACCTGCTGGAGCGGGTGCACGACCAGGTCAACCACGACGACCACCCGGCCTCGCTCAAGGTCGACCTCACCCGGCTCGCCCTCGACGAGCGCGCCCCGCTGAACCCGGCCCGCCGGTGGGCGGCGGCGGAGGTCGCCCGGCACGCCCCGGGCACCCGCGACCTCGACCTGTCGGCGCTGGAGTCGCTGGCCGCCCTGTGCGGGCTGGCCACGGTGGAACTGGTCCGCATGCTCCGCGAGGGCTGAGCCGGGCACCCGGTTGTTCTCCCGATCTTCACTCGTTCGGCCGCCCTGCCGGTACCGCGCACGGGGTACGGTCGGGAATTGGTCCTTGCGTGCTGGGTGGAGACGAGCGGTGGATCTTCGACTGGACGACTCGCCCGCTCCCGGGGTCGTCGCCGTGGCGATCGGTGGCGAGGTCGACCTGCTGGCCGCGGGCATCCTGGAGCGGTTCCTGCTGGGCGCGGTCGCCGAGCAGCGCGGCCCCAAACCGGGCCTGATCATCGACCTGTCCGACGCGGAGTTCTTCGGCTGCGCGGGCCTCAACGCCCTGCTCGCCGCCCAGCGCAGACTCGACCGCGCGGGCGGCTGGCTGCGCCTGGTCGACGTGTCCGCCGCGGTGAGCCGGGTGCTGGACGTCGCGGGCATGAACACCGAACTGCGCGTGGCCTCCTCCGCGGACGACCACAACGGACTGCCGTAACCACCCCACCCGGTGGGTTGACCAGCGCTGCCCACCAGTGCGCGTCCGGACTCCCTGTCGCACCCGGACAACGCGGCCGATCGCCGACGCCGCGGTCCGGTTACCCGCAAGAAATGTTTCCGTCAACAACAAACCACCGAATTCGGGCATCCTGTCTGAGATTTTCGCCCGAATGCCACTATTGCGGTGCCCGTTCTCGGTATGCTCGGGGCTCACGGCGATCTCGGGGGCAGGATGCGGGTCACCATCGCGGACGTCGCCCGCCGCGCGCGGGTCAGCAAGGCCACTGTGTCGCGGGTCCTGAACAACCGCGGCGAGGTCGACGCGGGCACGGCCGTCCGGGTGCGGGAGGTCATCGCCGCCACCGGCTACACGCCCAGCGCGGGTGCCGTGGGCCTGGCCCGGGGCCGCACCCAAACCGTCGGAGTCCTGGTCCCCCACCTGACCTGCCCCTGGATGGGCGACGTCCTGCAAGGCGTGTCGGACGTCCTGGAGGCCCACGGCTACGGCCTGCTCCTGCACACCATGAACCGCGGCGCCGACTCCGTCACCCGGTTCACCCGCCACGTCTCCGGCAACGCGTTCGACGGCCTGCTGCTGGTCGAACCCCCGGACCCGCTCTCTTGCCTCACCGGCCTGCGCGAATCCGGCTTCCCCGTGGTCGTGGTCGACGACGGCGACGACGGCGACGGCGACGGCGACGGCGACCACCCCGGCTTCCCGTCGGTGGCCACCAGCAACCGGGCGGGCGCCACCGCGGCGGCCACCCACCTGCTCGCCACCGGCCGCACCCGCCCGGTCGTGATCCCCGGCCCGGCGGCCCTCGGCCGCACCCGAGCCCGCACCGAGGGCTTCCGCACCCCCTTCACCGCGGCAGGCCACCCCACCCCCCACCACGTCGAGGCCGACCCCACCCGCGCGGGCGGCCGCACGGCCATCACCGCCCTGCTGGCCGAGAACCACGAGTTCGACTCCGTCTTCACCCACAACGACCTCACCGCCGCAGGCGTCCTGGACGCCCTGCACGAGGCCCACGTCGACGTCCCCACCCAGGTCGCCGTCATCGGCTTCGACGACATCGACCTGGCGGCCCACACCCAGCCACCCCTCACCACGGTCCGCCGCCCCTCCCGGGAAATGGGCGAGGCAGCGGCCACCATCCTCCTGGCCAACCTGGCGGGCGCACCGTTCCCCACCACCCCGGAGATCATCCCCACCGAACTGATCGTCCGAGCCTCAGCCCCCTGAACCACCAGTCCACTGTGGAACACCGCGAGCGGTGTTCCAGCACCGCACCCCGTGCCCCGAACCGCTCGCGGTACCCACCACAGAACCGCAGACCCGGTCGCCGCCCACCCCCCAACCCCATCAGCGCAGCCACCGCCGCCCACCCCGCCAACGGCCGCCCCGGCGGTCAGCCACCCGAAACCCACCGTGCGCAGCCGCCGACCACCCCGCCAACGGCCGCCCCGGCGATCAGCCACCTGCACAGCCGCTGACCACCCCGCCAGCCGCTGGCCCGGCGGTCAGCCACCGCGAGCCCCATTGGGCGCAGCCGCCGACCCCCCCACAAACCGCCGGCCCGGTGACCGAATGCCCGGGTGGGTGGATTTGCTTGGGTGGGGGAGACGATCATGTGCAAGCCTGCC
>NZ_AYXG01000039.1 GCF_000564855.1 Actinokineospora spheciospongiae | reverse complement strand
CGGCGGTTTGTTGGGTGGTCGGCTGGCCGAGCACATCCACCCACCCGGGCAGTTGGCTTGCCGGGCCGCCGGTTTCGGGGGTGGTTGGCTGGGCAAGCACATCCACCCACCCGGGCAGGGGCGTAGCCGGGCTGGCGGTTTGTTGGGTGGTCGGCTGGCCAAGCACCTCCACCCACCCGGGCAGTTGGCTCGCCGGGTCGCTGGTTCTCGGGGTGATCGGCTGGCCAAGCACACCCGCCCACCCGGGCGTTTGCTTGGCCGGGCTGGCGGGTTTCGGGTGGTCGGCTGGGCGGGCACCTCCACCCACCTGGGCATTCGCTCGCCGGGCTGGCGGTTGCGGGGTGGCAGGCTAGCCGGTCGACGCCATCGCCCCCGCTCGGTGGCGTGCCGCCGACACCCCGGTGTTGGCGCCCGCCGCAGTCCTGGTCACCGCCGCGATGTCGGCTCTGCTCACGCGGTTG
This sequence comes from Actinokineospora spheciospongiae, assembly GCF_000564855.1. Lineage (GTDB taxonomy): Bacteria > Actinomycetota > Actinomycetes > Mycobacteriales > Pseudonocardiaceae > Actinokineospora > Actinokineospora spheciospongiae. The sequence goes on along the minus strand of NZ_AYXG01000039.1, from coordinate 98,908 downwards.
TCGGTGTTGTCACCGAGTACCGCGATCTGCTCGGCCAGTGGCAGCTTCTGCCACTGCGGCGACACCGGCCCGACGTGCCCGGGAAGGGCGGGCTCGTCCTTCGTCACCTCCAGCGTGGCACCGACCGAGCCACGCGCCGCGACGGTGCCGTACATGTTGCCGGTCCACTGGCGGACGCCGTAGTACTCCAATCCGACCCATTGCGACAACAGGATGTGGGAGTTCGCCAATGTCGAGTACGGATGCACGATCGGCGCGTAGATGTTCTGGGCCTGCGCGTAGGTCACGTGGGTCTTCGGGGCGGTCCACAGGCCCGTCGGGTACGTCGCCGTCTGGGTGACCGCGCCGCGGCCGCCGTTGAGGAACGACAACACGACCCGACCCTCGATGACCTGTGCCGACAGCTCGCCGATGGCTTCGTTGCGACTCGGTGCGTTGATGATCGGCGTGATCGGCCCGTACTGGCGCCAGTCCCAGCGACCGGAGCCGTCGACGCCCCAGAAGCGGTACTGGCTGTAGTTCCACATCTTGTCCCACGGCACCCGCATGAGGTGGATGCCACCGCCGTTCCAGCGGCCCTCGTTGGTCCCGTAGACGTAGACGAAGTTCTCACCCGGCCACATGATCATGGTGTTGTTCTGGAACAGGCTCATGTCGCCGCTGTTCCAGTAGTCCATGTTCTCCCGGTTGGTCTCCAGGTTCCACGTGGTGGTCCAGTTCTCCGCGTTGGTGTCGGTGGACGTCCACAGCCGGGAGTACCAGGTGCGCCAACTGCCACCGGCACTCGGGATGCCGCCCTGCTCGGGGATCGCCCAGTCCCGCACACCGAACGTGCTCATGATGTAGCGGCCGTCGGGCAGGTGGATCAGGTCGTTGGGGATCTCGGTGACGACCTGCCCCGGCGTGTTCCTGGCGTAGGCGGGATCGTTGTGCCGGTAGAGGATCATCTCCTTGGCCCGTGAGCCACCGATGGCGTTGTCCCAGCGGATGCCGTTCTGCAGGTCGGTGTTCGACTGGCGCAGCCCGACGGGCGAACGCCACCCGGTGACGTTGACCGGCACCGGCTGGTCGAAGGTGTCGCCGAAGATCGAGATGCAGTAGCCGTGGTTGGTCCGTGCGGTGAACCCGAGGTCGGTGCCTCGGAAGCCGAACCGGGCCGTCTCGTTGCCCGTGAGGTCCTTGAGGTAGCCCGCACGCGGTGTGCTGGCTGCGCTGGCCGTCGCGGCGCCGAGCCCGCCGAGCCCGGTGCCTGCGCCGAGCAGTGCGCCCGCGGCCCCCTTGAGGAACGTCGCACGGCTGATGCCGAGGCCCGTCCGTGCTGTCGGATCGGTGCCATCGCCGCTGGTGTGGTCGTCGCGTCGCATTCCGCTCCTTCAGGAGTGACCGCTGTGTGACCACGACGCTACCCACTGTTCCAGAAAACCGGAATGACCAGATTTTGCCGGTGCCGGAACCCGGGGTCTGGCTGCCGGGTGGGGCGGGGTGGCGCCATGCCCGGCGCCGCCCCGCCCGGGGTCAGCGCAGGCCGTTGCGGCGGGCGACCGCGATCAGCAGGTCGGGGTCGTCGCTGATCGCGCCGGTGACCCCCAGGTCGATCACCCGCTGGATGGTGGCCTCGTCGTTCACGGTGTACGGGACGACCTTGAGCCCGTACCGGGACTGCAAGGTCCGCACGTCCGGGCCGAAGTGGTAGGCCGGGTCGGTGCGCAGGTACCAGTCGTCGTTCGGGGACTTGGTCTGGGTCGGGTCGTGCACCTGCCAGTTGGCCGACACCGTGGACGCGCCGGAAGCCTTCACCAGCTTGCCGAGGTCGCGGTACCGCCACCAGTCCAGGCCGCCGGTCCACTGGCTGCGCACCGACGGGTCGCCGTAGACCGCCTGCAAGGAGCACTCGTCGGCGGCGGTCTTGCACTCCTCCGGGCCGTACTGCCAGACCAGGGCCACGGTTTCGATGCGCGGGTCCAGTGCCCGGGCCAGGCGGATCGTCCGCCAGTCGAACGACTGGATGGTGGCGCGGCGGGCGAACCCGGCCCGCTCGATCGCGGCCACCAACTGCGCGGCGAACTGCTGGTGGGGGGCGGTGTCGTCGGCGGTGGGGCTGAGCTTGGTCTCGACGTTGAGCCGGATGTCGGTCCGGCCGCTGCGCCTGACCAGTGCGAAGACCTCGTCCAGCGTCGGGATGCGCTGGCCGGGGGCCGCCTGCTGCCTGGGGAACTCCGGCAGGGTCTTGCTGCCGCAGTCGATGGTCTTGAGCTGCGCCAGGGTGAGCTGCCGCACCTGCTTGCCGACGTACGGGTACAGCGGGTCGCCCGCGCGGACCGGGGCGGTGTCGACGCAGTGCGAACCGTTGACCGTCCGGTCGTGCAGCACCACCAGGCGGTTGTCGCGGGTGATGCCGGTGTCCAGTTCCAGTGTGGACACGTCGCGCTCGGCCAGCGAGTACCCGAAGGCCGCCAGGGTGTTCTCCGGGCGCACCGACCGGCCGCCGCGGTGGGCCTGGACGTCGAAGGGGGAGGCGTACCCGCGGGGCAGGGCGACACCGCGCTCGCGCAGGACCTCGCGCAGCCGGTCGGGGTAGTCGGTGATCAGGCCGTCCACGCCGTCGTCGACCAGCTTGGCCATGGTGGGGGCGTCGTCGACCGTCCAGGGGATGACCTCGATGCCGTTGGCGTGCGCATGCCGCACCAGTTCGGCGGTGACGTAGGGCCGGTAGTCCGGGTCGGTCACCTTGCCCGCCTGCGGGAACCCGTGCACGGGGGAGAAGGCGTTCGCACCGAAGGACTTCACCGCCGCGATCGGGTCGCCGCCGAAGTCGTCGACGTCCAGCCCGCCCAACCACGGCGAGCGGCCGGGCTGCCCGGTCTGCAGGAAGTCGAAGTTGGTCAGCGCGACCAGGGGCAGCTTCGGCGACACCTGGCGCATCCGCATCAGCGCGCCCCAGTCGAAGCTCTGCACCGACACCCGGTCACCCACGCCCGCCTCGGCGATCACCCGCGCGGTGACCCGCACGAACTGCTCGCGCGGCGCGGTCTCCTGCGGGGCGCCCGCCTCGACCTTCGTCTCCACGTTGAACCGCACGTTGTCGGCGCGGTGGCGGGCGGCCAGCGCGAACACCTCGCCCAGCAACGGCATCCGCGAACCCGGCGACAGGACCTGGCCGGGGAAGTTCGGCAGCCGCTTCGACCCGCAGTCGAGCGTGCGCACCTGCGCCAGGGTCAGGTCCTTGACGTAGCGGCCGACGTACCGCGCCCCCGGTTCGGTGTCGGCGCACTTGTTCCCGTCCACCTTGCGGTCGTGCGTCACCACGGCCTGCCCGTCGGCGGTGATCTGCACGTCCAACTCCAGCGTGCTCACCCCCAGCCGCAGGGCGTTGCCGAACGCGCTGAGCGTGCTCTCCGACCGCAGCCCGATCCCACCCCGGTGCGCCTGCAGGTCGAACCCACGCCGCTCCCCGGGCGCCGCGTCGGCGGGCGCCACCACGAGCCCCGCCGCCAGCGCCGCCACCACCACAGCCCAGCCCGTACGTCTCATGCCCGGCATGGTGCCAACGGGTCCGGCCCGGACCAAGGCGCGCACCCGCCATTCACCCAGGTTTCCCCCGGCGTACCCCGGATGCCCCAACCCTCGGCCGCCGCAGGTTCCCTGAGGTAAATATAAGCTATCTCTTATCAAGATATTTCAGAGCCTGAAACGTGGTGGGAACGATATTCGGGTAGGAGATGGACGAACGCGAAGATGGGACCCCGCCTGGCTGTACGCGAGCTGAGGCAGGTGCCGCGTTCTCGGGGGTCACGGGTGTTCGGCGCAGAAGCAGCCGATGCCCTTCTCGATCCAGTCGCGGCCGACCCATTCCGGGTGGCGTTCGATCGCCAGGGCCGAGACCTCCGCGACGATCGTCTCCCGGCTCACGGCCGAGTCGCGTCGGAGCCAGGTTTCGTCGCGCAGGAATTCGAGGTAGGTGCGGACCTCGTCGAGCACCCGGGGGCCGGAGATGTCGCCGTGGCCGGGGACGACGGTGTCCGGGGTGGTGGTGATGAGGGTGCCCATGACGTCGATCCAGCGGGTGCCGGAGACGTCGGTGTCGTACGGCGGGAACCAGGGGAAGATCGCGAACTGCCCGGCTTCGACCAGGTCGCCGGTGAACAGCACGCCCGCGTCGGGGATGGAGATGACCTGGTCGCCCTTGCTGTGGGCGCGGCCGGTGGCCCGCAGGTGCACGGTCCGGCCGCCCAGGTCGAGGTCGTGTGCGCTGTCGTAGACGGTGTCCGGGGTGATCGGTTCGACGCCTTCGAGGCGGCGGGCGACCGGTGTTCCGAGGCCTCGGAACATGTCCAGGTAGGCCGGGCCCTTGTCCGCCAGGTCCGCCGCTTGGGCGCGGTTGAGCAGGTAGGTCGCCTCGCCCGCGAAGGACTGGGCGCCGAAGGCGTGTTCGGGGTGGAAGTGGGTGGTGGTCAGGTGGATCTTGCGGCCCCGGGCGTACTCGGTGGCGAAGGTGAGCACGTCGGTGCCTGCGCGCGGTCCCAGGCCGGTGTCGACGACCAGGATGGAGTGGCTGCCGCCGATGATGCCGATGTTGGGCACCAGTTCCACCCCGCGGTTGGGGATGACCACCAGGTCGTCGGCGATTTCCCGGGCGTCGGTGGTGGTGACGGCCGGGTCGTGGGTGAGGGGTTCGAAGGCCATGTCCTGACCTTGGTGGTCGGGGGTGGCGGGCGTCCAACACCGATCCCGCACCGCCGATACCGCGTTGGTATTGTCGCTGGTGATGGAGCTTCGCCTGCTGCGCTACTTCGTGGCCCTCGTCGAGGAGCGGCACTTCGGTCGGGCGGCTGCCCGGTTGCACATGACGCAGCCGCCGCTGAGTCGGGCCATCCGGCAGTTGGAGGCCGACCTGGGGGTCGTGCTGCTGCTCCGTTCGGCGGTCGGTGTCGAGCCCACGCCCGCCGGGGACGTCCTGTACGCGGAGGCGCGCACGTTGTTGGAGCGGGCTGAGCGGGCTCGTGGGCGGGTGGCGGCGGCGGGTGCGGTGGCGTTGACCGTGGGCATGCTCGCGGACAGTGCGGCCGAGGTGGGTACGCGGGTGGTGGAGGCGTTCCGGGAGCGCCACCCCGGGGTGTCGATCCGGTTCCGGGAGGCGGACTTCGCCGATCCGACCGCTGGGTTGCGCACCGGTCTGGCCGATGTGGCGCTGACCCGGACCCCCTTCGACGACACCGGCATCGGTTCGCGCGTGTTGCGGTCGGACCCGACCGGGGTGGTGCTGCGCGTGGACGACCCGCTCGCCCGCCGCGACACCCTGTGCCTGGCCGACCTCGCTGACCGCCCGTGGCCGCAGTTGCCGGAGGGTGTGGACCCGGTGTGGGGTGCCTTCTGGAACGGGGCGACCCCGGTTGGGGGGCGGTTGGCGGGTCCGGTGGTGCGGACGGTCAACGAGTGCGTGCAGGCCGTGCTGTGGAACGGCTCGGTCGGGGTCGCGCCGTTGGGCCACGCCCTGCCTGTCGGGTTGGTCTGCGTGCCGTTGGCCGACATGCCGCCGAGTTCGCTGGTGGTGGCCTGGGCGGTGGGGAACCGGAGTCCGCTGGTCGGTTCGTTCGTCGACATCGCCGACCGGTCGGCGCGGGTGTGGGGTGGGGTCAGGTCAGCCAGTCGAGGATGCGCCGGTTGATGTCGGTGGGGGCTTGCAGGTGCAGGAAGTGGCCGACGCCGGGGATGACCTCGGCCTTGGAGCCGGGGGAGAGCAGGGCCTGGGTGGTGGTCGGGTCCGGGGGGAGGATGCAGCCGTCGTCGGCGCCGTGCAGGTAGAGGGTGGGGGGGTCGGGGGTGCGTTCGGTGGCGGCCTGTTCGGTGGCGTAGCGGGGTTGGTGCAGGTCGGGGTTCATCCGGGCCCGGTAGTAGCCGAGGGCGGCGGTGAGGTTGCGGGGGTCGGCGAGGGCGGCTTTTACCTCGGCGAGGTCGTCGGCGGCGGGGTAACCGGGGGACCAGTCGGCCCAGAGGCCGTCGAGGAAGGCGAAGTCGTCGGCGGCGACGGCGCGTTCGGCGCCGGGGAGTTGGAAGAGGTAGGAGTAGAAGAAGCGCTTGTGCTGCTCGTAGCTGTGGTTCCAGGCCCCGGCGGGGGGTGCGGCGAGGGTGACCAGTTTGCGCCAGCGGCCGGTGCTCGCGGCGGCGTAGGCGGCGAAGGCGCCCCAGTCGTGGCCGATGAGGACCGCGTCGTCGGTGCCGTCGAAGGCGTGGTGCAGGGCGTTGGCGTCGGCGGCGAGGGCGCCGACCTGGTAGGCGCCGTCGGTGGGGATGGCGGTGGGTGCGTAGCCGCGCAGGAACGGGGCGACGGCGTGGTGGCCCTGTTCGGCGAGGGCGGGCAGCAGGTGGCGCCAGGTGTGGGCGGTGTCGGGGAAGCCGTGCAGGCACAGGGCCAGTGGTCCTGATCCGGCTTCGAGCAGCCCGAATTCCAGTCCGCCCGCCACCACGCTCCGCGCTGTCACAGTCACGCGCCGACCATAACGGTTGTCGAACCGGGCCGGGGTGATGTGTTGTGCGGGGGTACCGGTGGGCTGGAAGTGTGCCAGGCTCGAGTGATGAGCGCGTACGACTACGACCTGGTCGCCACCGGTACCCGGCCCGCGCGGCCGGGGAAGGCCTAGGTCGCACGGGCGAGGGAATCGTGGACTTCGACGAGTTGCTGCGCCGGGTCGATGCCCGGGTGCGGCGCTACGACGGCCCGGACGACGCCGCGGTGGTGTTGGGTGCGGCGGCGGAGGCCGAGGCGGACGCGCTGTGGGGTGCGGCCCAGCCCGCGGACCCGGGTCGGGTGAGCGGGGTGGAGGAGGAGCGGCGGGCGGCGGCGAGCCTGGTGTTGGGGTGGTTGGCCTATTGCAGGCACACCGCTCTGGGGCCGGGGCTGCCTGCGGTGGTGGAGTTGGCCAGGGCGGTGTTGCGGTTGTCGCCGATCGCGTCCGCGGGTGCGACCGTTCCCGCCGCGCTGCGGTCGATGATCGGTGCGGAGGCGGATGCGCAGGTGCAGGCCGACACGGGGACCAGGTTGTTGTTGGCCACCGGGCACACCGATGACCGGGGGGTTCTCCAGGCGGCGGTGGTGCTGCTCGGTTCGGCGTTGGGGCGGTTGCCCGCGGAGCACCCGGAGTGGGCGCGGTTCACGGCGAACTTCGGGTTGGCGTCGTTGCGGCTGTACGAGAGCCAGGGGTCCGTCGGGGACCTCGACCTCGCGGCGGAGGCGATCGAGGCGGCCGTGGCCGCCGACGGGGAGCACCCGGACCGGCCGGGGTGGTTGTCGAACCTGGCCCGCGTGCACCAGGCGCGTTACGGTCTGACGGGGGACGTCGCCGAGTTGCACCGGCAGGTCGACGTGCTCGGGCAGGCGCTCGCCGGGGGGCACTTCGACGAGCCGGGTGTGCTGGGGATGCTGGGTGCGGCGCACCGGAACCTGTACTGGCGCGATCGGGAGCCGGCCGACCTGGACCGGGCGGTGGACAGCCACGAGCGGGCGGTGGCGTCCACACCGGACGGTGCGCCGCGGGTGGCGGAGCAGTGGGCCGCGTTGGGGGTGGTGCGCCTGGAGCGGTGGGAGCACACCGGGGTCGAGGCCGACCTCGACCGCGGGATCGAGGTGCTGGGGGCGGCGGTGGCCGCGGCGCCCGCCGGGCACCCGGACCGGCCGGGGTGGTTGTCCGGGCTGGGGGTCGCGCACCGCAAGCGGTACCGGTTGACGGGGGTGCCCGCGGACCTGGATCGGGCGGTGGAGCTGCTGGAGGGGGCGGTGGCGGCGTTGCCGCCCGGGCGGCGGGAGCGGCCGGGGTTGCTGTCGGCCCTGGGGTCGGCCTACCGGGCGCGCTTCGACCGCGCCGGTGCGGTGGCCGACCTGGACCGGGGGGTGCGGTGCTTGGCGGCGGCGTCGGCGGAGACCCCGCCTTCGGGTGGGGGGCAGCCGGTGCTGCTGGCGGACTTGGCGGCGCTGCACGCGAGCCGGTTCGGGCACAGCGGGCAGGAGTCCGACGCCGCCGCGGCGATCCGGTTGCTGCACCTGGCGGCGTCGGCCGAGGAGCACCCGGCGCGGCCGGTGTTCCTGCGGGACCTGGCCGCCCAGTACGAGTCGCGGTACGCGCGGTCGGGCAGCGCCGCGGACCTGGATCGGGCGATCGCGCTGCTGCGGCAGGTGCTCGCGGTGATCCCGGTCGGGCACGGTGGGCGGGCGCCGGTGCTGGCCCGGTTGGGTCGGGCGTACCTGCGGGCGTTCGAGGCGGGGGACCACAGCGTGACCCCGGTGTTGCTGCGGGACTTGGCCGAGGGGGCGCGTGCGGCTGCCGCCGGCACCCCGGCCGATCGGGTTCGCGCGCACCGGGCGGTGGGGGAGTTGGCCTACGCCATGGGTGATCACGAGGTCGCGGTGCGGTCGCTGGGGGCGGCGGTGGCCCTGTTGCCGTCGGTGGCGCCGGGGGGTGGTGGGCCGCGGGACCGGGAGCGCCTGCTGGGTGAGTGCGCCGGGGTGGTGTCGGAGGCGGTGGCGGCGCACTGCGAGGTGGGGGACGCGGCCGGTGCGGTGGAGGTGGCCGAGCACGGGCGTGGGGTCCTGCTGGCCGCCCGGCTGGGTGGTCGGTCGGAGTTGGCGGAGTTGGAGCGCGCGCACCCGGAGGTGGCCGAGCGCTTCCACCGCCTCCGGGACGACCTGGGGTTCGCGGAGTCGGCGGACCAGGTGGAGGGCCGCGGGCGGTTGTGGGCGCGGTACGAGGCGCTGTTGGCGGAGATCCGGCGGCACGAGGGCTTTTCCCGGTTCCTGCTGCCGCCGGGGTTGGCCGAGCTGCGCCCGGCGGGTGGGGTGGTCGTGCTGGTCAACGCGGGCAGCCGCCGCTGCGACGCGGTCCTGGTCGGGGCGGCGGGGGAGCCGGTGGTGGTGCGGCTGCCGGACCTGACCCGGGCTGAGGTGTCGGTGCGGGCGGCGGAACTGCTCGACGCGCACGGTCCGGGCAGGCAGGCGGTGATCAGCGCGCACCTGGCGTGGTTGTGGACCGCGGTCGTCGGCCCGGTCCTGGGTGCCCTGCCCGAGGGGGTGTCGCGGGTCTGGTGGTCGCCGACGGGTCTGCTCGGTCTGCTGCCGCTGCACGCCGCGGGCCCGCCGGGGGAGCCGGGTGCGTTGGAGCGCGTGGTCTCGTCGTACACGCCGACGCTGCGCGCCCTCGTCGACGCGCGCAGCCGGCCCACCGCGACGGTGCGCGAGCAGGTGGTGGTGGCGCTCTCGCGCACCCCCGGTCTGCCGGACCTGCCCGGCGCCGACCCGCACCCGGACGCCCCGCACCTGCTCGACCGGGACGCGACCGCCGAGCGCGTGCTGGCCGCGTTGTCCGGTGCCACGTGGGCGCACCTGGCCTGCCACGCGGTCTGCGACCCGGAGGTCCCGGCGCGCAGCGGCCTGCGCCTGGCCGACGGCCCGCTGCCGGTGGCGGGGCTCACCGGGCTGCGCCCCGACGCCGAACTGGCCTACCTGGCGGCGTGTTCCACCGCCCCGGGCGGGCAGGCCGACGAGTCGGTCCACCTCGCCTCGGCGGTGGTGCTGGCCGGGTTCCGGCACGTCGTCGCCGGGCTGTGGCACCTCAACGACCAGGTCGCCACCTACGTCGCGCAGGCCTTCCACCACCACCTGCCCGACGGCCCGACCGCCGACGGCGCGGCCGAGGCGCTGCACGCGGTGACCAGGACCCTGCGGGGCAAGTACCCCAACCGCCCCGAGCTGTGGGCGGCATTGGTCCACAGTGGACCCTGACCGGCGCGCGGGGCACCCCGCGCGCCGGTCGGGCGGTGCCGGTCAGACGGAGGCGGCGGCGCGCTCGCCGAAGGACCTGCCGGTGGCGGTGGCCAGCTCGTGCGCGGCGGCCGCGGACTCCTTGGCCAGCGGGATCAGCTCGGCCATGGCCGGGTTGACCTCGGCCAGGGTCAGCTCGGCGGCCACCACGGTGACCTCCGCGCCCCAGACGTCGCGCAGGATGCGCACCAGGTAAGGGGTGGCGTGGTCCCAGCCCGCGCGCGGGGTGCCCTCGCCGTAGCCGCCGCCGCGGGCGACGACCAGGGCGACGGACCTGCCCGCCAGCGGCTGGGTGCCCGGGCCGAAGCGCGGGTCGAGGATCAGCAGGTCGATCCACGCCTTGAGGTGCTGCGACACCCCGAAGTTGTACAGCGAGGTGGCGATGACCACCGCGTCGGCGGCGGCGAGCTGGTCGGCGCTCGCGGTCACCTCGGCGAGCGCGGCGGTCTGCTCGGCGGTGCGCTGGTCCTCCGGGGTCTGCCCGGCACCCAGGGCGGTGGCCCAGGTGCTCGCGCCGAGCGGGTCGGCCCCCAGGTCGCGCCGCACGACCTCGGCGCCGGGGTGCACCTCGCGCCAGCCCGCCTCCAGCGAGTCGGCGACGGCGCGGCTGACCGAGCCCTCCTGGCGGATGCTGCTGTCGAGCCGGAACAGGCCCATGTCCACTCCAAGGTTGCGATGCGGATTAGATGTTCTGTTTTACAGACTATCGTCTCCACAGACCATACCCTTCGGCGGGTCCCCTCCCGTAGGATGGGACCGTGCACACCCCCGCCGTCGAAGCCGATCTCGGCTGGGCTCTGGGCTCGGTCTTCCGCGGGTACCTGCGCGCCACCGGCGAAGCGCTGGCCGGGCTGCCCGGCGGCCCCCGCGGCTACCAGGTGCTGACCTCCGCCGAACAGGGCGAACCCTCCAGCCAACTGGCCCTGGCCCACCGGCTCGGCGTGGACCGCACGGTGATGACCTACCTGATCGACGACCTGGAGCGCTCCGGCCTCGTCGAGCGGCGACCCGACCCGGCCGACCGCCGGGCCCGCCTGCTCTCGGCCACCGCGGCGGGCCGGGCCCGCCTCGCCGAGGCCACCGAGGCGCTGCGCCGGGCGGAAGACCACGTGCTGGCCCCGCTCAACCCCGCCGAACGCGACCAGTTGCGGGACCTGCTGCGCAAGCTCGCCACCGAGGCGCCCGGGGAGAACGCCTGCCGGGTCGTGGCGGACGTGGCCGCGCTGGAGGGCGGTTCCTGCTAGGTCATCCCCGTCTGCCCGCTCCGAACCCGTTGCGCGGGAACACGTCCGACTTCCCGTCTGTTTCCAGTGGAGTGTCGAGTTCGACGGTTGTGTCCTTTTGGGATCATCGAGCCGGGGTGTGGGCATGGCGGTGCGGGTGGGTGGTCGGGAGATCACCAACCGGGCCGGTTCCCCGAAATCGAGGCGGGGTCGGTAACGCGTGGCGGGGGCTGCCGATGTAGGGGGGCATACACCGCACGTCCGTCTGGAGTGGTCACATGCAGAACCCATCGGCCGAGCAGGCCATGATGTCGGGCGAGGTGGCCGTGTCGGTCGCCGAGGAGCAGTACCGGGGTGTGCTCCCGCGCCGCCGGGCCGCCCGGTGGCGCGCGTTCTCCGGTTTCCGCCGCCCGGTTGTCGTCACGGGTCTGCTCGTTGCCGTGGTCGCCCTCGTCACCGCCTGTTCGGGTGGTGGCGACGCGCGTGGCGGCGGTGCGGCCGGGATTTCCGTGGCCGCGTCGACCTCCGCCATGCCGACCTCCACCACCGCGGCGCCCACGACGACCACCACCACGACCACGACCACGGTGGCCCCGCCGCCCCCGGTCCCCACGACCGTCGCCGCCCCGGTCGCCGTGCCCCCGGTGCAGCCGCCCGTGACGGTGGCCAAGCCCGCCACCACGACCAAGAAGCCCGCCACCACGACCAAGCGCACCACCGCGGCCGCGCCGCCGCCTGCCGAGAAGGCCGCTCCGGCGTCGAAATGCGACCCGAACTACAGCGGCTGCGTGCCGGTGGCCTCCGACGTCGACTGCGCGGGTGGCAGCGGCAACGGTCCGGCCTACGTGCAGGGACCGGTGCGGGTCACCGGGAGCGACATCTACGGGCTCGACAACGACAACGACGGCCTGGGCTGCGAATGACGGTCCCGGCGCCGACCGCCCGGGGGCGGTCGGCGCCGGTCGTCGCTCACCCGCACAGGGCGTGGTTGACCAGGTCCCGCTGCGCCTGTGACGCGGCGGCGCTGTCGGCCACGACCGGGGTGTTGTTGATCGCGATCGACACCGCCCGCTCGCCGTCGCCCACGGTCAGCGTGGTGTAGCCGGCGATCTGTCCGGAGTGGCCCCAGACCTGGCCGCAGTCGGTGCTGTAGCGCTGCAGGCCCAGGCCGTAGTTGGGGAGGCCGGGGCCGGGTGCCACGTCGCGCATCTGCGCCAGCAGGGTGGGGGACACCAGTTCCCCGCTGAACAGGGCGTTGAGGAACGCGGTCAGGTCCTCCCCGGTGGAGACCAGTCCGCCCGCGGCGCCCCAGACGGTGGGCTCGTAGCCGGTGACGTCGGCGAAGGCCATGCCGCCCACCGACAGGTAGCCGTGGGAGGCGGGGGCGGGCAGTGCCTTCTGGCCCGGGGCGGGCAGGAACGTCGAGGGCATGCCGACCCGGTCCAGCACCCGTTCCTTGATGGCGGTGCGCAGGTCCTGGCCGGTCAGCTTCTCCACCAGCATGCCCAGCACCGTGTAGCCGGTGTTGGAGTAGGCGCCGCCCTGGCCGGGGGCGAACTGCGCGCCCTTGCCGGTGCCCTCGTCCACCAGCCGCTGCGGGGTGGGTGGGGTGATCTGCCAGGTGGGGTTGAGCAGCAGCACGGCGGTCTGCAGGTAGTCGCCGCCGACGAAGCCGAGGTAGTCGGGGATGCCGGAGCGGTGTTCGAGCAGGTGCCGCACGGTGATCGCGTTCGGGTCGATGCCGGGACCGCGCACGACGCCGGGCAGCACCTGCTCGATCGGCGCGTCCAGGTCGAGCCTGCCCTCGTCGACCAGTTGCAACAGAACGGTGGCGACGAACATCTTCGTCTGGCTGCCGACGCGGAAGCGGGTGTGCTCGTCGGGGGCGACCCCGGTCAGCACGGCGGTGCGACCGCTGCCCCACCCGGCCACCGCGTCGCCGTCGCGGGTGGTGACCATCGCCCCGACCGAACCGGTCGCCACCCGGTAGGCGTTGAGCCGGTCCTGCTCCGCAGCCTGGGCGGGGGCGGCCGAGGCGCCGAGCAGGGCGCAGATCGCCGTGGTCACGAGCAGGCAGCGCACGGGGCCTCCAAGAAGGGTTTGCGAACACCGGTGTTCACAATCGTAGCGCGCGGGTGCTCCGGTTGTCACGGCACCGGATCACCCGGTGGCGGGGGAGGTCTCCGCGACGGCGGCGGGCGCCACGTCGCGGGCGCGGGCCAGGCGGGTGACCCCGAAGGCGGCGAGCGCCGCGCAGGCCACCGCCAGCACCACCAGCAACCCGTTGGTCGCCAGCTCCTCGCCCAGGAACACCACGCCGATCGCGGTGGCGCTCGCCGGGTTGACCAGGTTCGTCACCGCCAGCGGGGCACCCAGCCCGGCGCGGTAGGACTGCTGGGTGAGCACGGTGGCCGCGATGGCGAACGCGACGATGGCCACGACCGTCAGCAGCGTGCCCAGGCGCAGCAGGACCCCCGGGCCCCCGCTCTCCAGGTTGCGCACCACGGTCTGGCACAGCGCCGAGCACACCGCGAACGCGATGCCGCCCGCGACCGCCTCCCACAGCGGCGAGGCCCCCGGCCTGCTGCCCTTGACGCCCAGCAGCGCGACCAGCACCATCGTGGCCAGCAGCAGCCCGGACAGCTCCGCGTTGGTCAGCGTGTCCGAGCGGCCCCCGGTGGTGATTAGCATGGTGAGACCGGCGAGGCCGACCACGGTGGCGCCCATGCCGACCGCCTCCAGCCGGGTGACCCGCCGGTGGCCTGCCGCTGCCGTCAGCGGCACCGCGATGACCAGGGTGAGCACGCCCAGCGGCTGGATCAGCGACAGCGGCCCGAAGTTCAGCGACAGCACGTGCAGCCCGGCGCCCGCCACGTTGAGCAGTTGCGCCAGCCACCACACCGGCACCTTCAGCAGCTCCCGCACCGACAGGTGCGCAACCCGGGCCTGGATCAGCGCGGCCGAGGCGTAGACGACGGCGACCACGACGCACAGCGCGATCGTGATGAACAGGTCATTCATGAGTCGCGGCCGCCCCAGTCTCCCGCTCGGCCGACCCCCACGTCGACCCGATGTCGCTATCGACGGCCACAGTAACGCCTCACCCGCTGTGACCGGGCGATTCCGGCGCAACTCCCGGGTGGACGGTGCCTCAGCCGCCCAGCTCGGCGCGAATCCCGGCCAGGTTCGCGCGGATGCCCGCCTCCCACTCCCCGAGCCGGTGGGCGATGATCCTGCCCTCCTTGTCCGGCATCGAGGCGATGACCGCCGTCAGCCCCGACGGGTCCGGCCCCATCCGCCCCCACTGCCGCACCAGGACCGCCCCGCGCCCCGGGTCCACCTCGAAACCCCAGGTGGCGATCGTCGACCCGGCGGCGGTCACCCGCCAGACCCACCGCCGCCCGTCCTCCACCTCCACGACCACCGACTCCGTGGACCACTCGCCCATCCGCGGGTGCCGGTTGTGCCCGACGAACCGGTTGCCCACCGCCACCCGGTCCGCGTCGCCCACCCAGGCCACCGACTGGAGTTCCGGGGAGTGGCGGGCGGGCAGGTCGATGTCGGTGACCAGCGCCCACGCGGCCTCCGGGGTGGTCTCGATCCGCTCGGTGACCTCGACGGTCGGGCAGTCCCGGTAGCGCACGCCACACCTCCAGTCGTTAATATGTCATAGAGCATAGTACGGCGGAGGGGTGCGGATGAGGGTCGGCGTGCTGGTCGAACCGAGGCTCCCCGGGGCCGCGGAGTTCGCGGTGGAGGCCGAACGCCTCGGGGTGGACTCCCTCTGGGTGGCCGAGGTGTGGGGCTACGACGCCCTGACCGGTCTGGCCTACCTCGCCGCCAAGACGGAGACGATCGGCCTGGGCACCTTCGTCGTGCAGTTGGGCTCGCGCAGCCCCGCCCTGCTCGCCACCTCCGCGCTGAGCCTGCAAGCCCTCTCCGGTGGCCGCTTCTCCCTCGGGGTGGGCGTGTCCGGCCCGCGGGTCATGGAGGGCTGGCACGGGGTGCCGTTCCGCAAACCCGTGCAGACCACCCGCGAGACCATCGAGATCATCCGCACCGTCAGCGGCGGCCACCGCCTCGAACACGCCGGTGAGGTCTACCCGCTGCCCCTGCCCGGCGGCCGGGGCAGACCCCTCACCCCCATGGTCGAACCCGCCCACGTGCCGGTCTACGTCGCCGCCATGGGCCCGGCCAACCTCCGCCTCACCGGCGAGGCCGCCGACGGCTGGCTCGGCAACGCGTTCATCCCCGAATCCGCCGAGGTCTTCCTCGACCCCCTGGCCGAGGGCGCCCGCGCCGCGAGCCGCTGCCTCGACGCGCTCGACCTGGTCGCTCCGGTCGCCGTCTCCTTCGCCGACACCGCCGAGCAGGCCGCGCAACTGGGCCGCAAGCACGCCAACGGCTACGCCTTCACCATCGGCGCCATGGGCTCGGGCCCGGACAACTATTACAACCGCGCCTTCGCCCGCCTGGGCTTCGCCGACGAGGTCGCCGAGGTCGCCGCCCTCTGGCAGCGGGGCAGGCGCGCCGAAGCCGCCGCCGCCGTCCCCCTGGAACTGGGCACCATGACCAACCTCGTCGGCCTCCCCGACACCGTCGCCGACCGCGTCACCCGCTACCGCGACGCCGGGATCACCACCCTGCTGGCCAAGGTGGACGGAACCTTCGAGGAACAGGCCCGCACCCTCGCCACCCTCCTCGACATCACCGGCCGGAGCTGATCGTGTCCCCCCGAGGCACCCGCGACCGGATGATCGACAGCGCCATCGTCCTCATGCGCGAACGCGGCGCCGCCGCGGTGAGCATCGACGCCGTGCTGACCCACTCCGGGGCACCGCGCGGGTCGGTGTACCACCACTTCCCCGGCGGGCGCGACGAACTGATCCTCGCCGCCGGGCGGCGGGCGGCCGACGTCATCAGCGGGCTGATCTCGCAGGCCGCCGAGGCCGGGGACGCGCGGGCGGCGGTCGAGCGCATCGCGGCGTTCTGGAAGAAGGTGCTCGTCGCGGGCGGGTTCCGGGCCGGGTGCCCCATCGTGGCCCTGGCCGTGGACGCCCGGGCGGACCTGCCCGAGGCCGAGGCGGTGGTCCGGGAGGCGTTCGAGCGGTGGCAGGGGCTGCTGCGCGAGGCGATCGAGGCTGCCGGGGTGCGGACCGAGGAGGCCGACGAGCTGGCGGCGCTGGTGCTGGCGGCCATCGAGGGAGCGGTGGTGCTGTGCCGCGGCAAGCGGAGCGTGGAACCGCTCGACGTCGTCACCCGGCGGCTCGTGGGGTTGCTGCCAGAGGGGTGATCGGAGCTGTGGACACCCCAGGCTCCACGCGCGGGTTCAGCGGCAGGCCAGCCGCTCGAGCACGGGGGCGAACGCGTCGGTGTTGCTGCCGTGCACGGCGAAGTAGGTGACACCGAGCCGGTCACGGCGACGGAGCAGTTCATCGGCCGTGGCGACAGGGTCTCCCCGTAGCAGGGACAGCGAATCCCGGGCCGACAATTCGGCTGTCGACGCGCCGAGCAGGTTCTCGGCCCACGGCTCCAGGCGGTCCTCGACCGCGAACACGGTCATGGCGAACTCGACCGGGCGGGTGCCCGCCGCGGCACGGATCTCACGCACCAGCGCCGCCACCTCGTCGCGGGTGGCCAGGGCTGGAGCGGCGACCATGACGATGTCGGCGATCTCCGCTGCCAGCGCGCGAGCCCGGGGGCCCGCGGCGGGGATCATCACCGGAGTGTGTTCCTCGCCGTCCGACTCCCGCAGCGCGGCGACGGTGGCGGCCACCCGCTCCAACGCGCTGCCCTCGTGCGCGAGCCCCAGCTCCCGCGCTGCCGCGCGCGTCCCCGGGTTGCCGATCCCGATGCCGAACTCGAACCGCCGCCCGGTCAGCACCGACAGGCTGTGGGCCTCCCGTGCCGCCATGCGCGGCACGCGAAGCGCGCCGGACATCACCAGGGTGCCCAGTCGCAACCGCTGCGTGAGACCCGCGGCCATCCCCAGCGACACCGCGGGAGCAGGCATGTGCAGGTTGTCCGCGGTCAGCAGGGTGTCGTAGCCGAGGTCCTCCGCCCGGCGCACCACCGTCCGCCACTGCTGTGCGTCGCGGGGGTTGGCCACCATGCCGAACCGCAACCTGCCCTCTGCCACCGCAGTCCTTCCCCGTGTGGTCCGAACCCCGGACCGCACAGCGATCGAACGCCCGGACCGGCGAACGTGCAGCGGCGAACGTAGTGCCACAGCGCCGACACCACGACCGAATATCGCTCGAACCCACTGGGACGTGTGCTTCGGTCGCCGGTGTTTTCGCGGGGGTGGCCGCCGGTTCGCTCGCGGGAGGCCCCGAGGGCGCTTGAGCGCCCGAGGAGCCCGCGCGGGGTCCTCGGGCGCTCGTCGGTGCGCTGGCCGCCCGGTCTGCGCTCGCCGACGCGGCTCCGGGCGGGTGTTCAGTTGGTGGTGTAGGTGAGGCAGTTGGCGTCGTGGGCGCCCTGGCCGGGGCCGACGCGGACACCGGAGGCGGTGCACTCCAGGTTGGCGTTGAACTTGCAGTCGACGCGGGAACAGGCCCCGACCTGGGCGACGACCTTGTCCAGGCCGCCCTTGCGGGCCAGCGGGACGAAGGTGCCGCAGTCGGCGGCGCCGTTGTTGCCGCCGACGGTGATGGCGAAGGCGTGGCAGCCGTCGTGGTTGTACGAGCAGCCGGTGACGGTGCACTCGTTGACGGCGGGCATCTCGGTGGTGGTCATGGCTTCTCCTGTGGTGGGAGTCGGCAGTCCTCGCGGCCTGGCCACCGGGTGGTTCGCCCGGCGGTGCTTCGACGGTCCCACCGGTCCCGGGAGGTCGCAACAGGGGGGCGATTAGGTGAGGCTAACCTAGAAACCGTTGTGCTGGGCCGGATTCGGTGTGTCGCAAGAGGATTGGAGAGGGGAGGGGCCGCCAGGGTGCGCCAGGGTTGACCCGTCCGTGGAGGGGGCGCGGGTGGGCTCCGCGCCGACCGCGCGGCCTGCGGCGGGGCTGGGCGGCACCCGGTTGCGGCTAGGATCGGGCGCCGACGCGGGGGGCGGTGGCTCGGCCCACCCGCGCGCCCGGCCCGAGTCGGCTCGGGTCCCGATGACCTCCCCTACCCCGTGCTGGAGCAGACATGAGCGAGTGGCAGAACAAGGCGGCGGCGTTCCGGGCGCTGCACGACGACGGTGTGCTGGTGCTCCCCAACGCGTGGGACGCGGGCAGCGCCGTCGCCGTCGTGCGGGCCGGGGCGGCGGCCGTGGCGACCAGCAGTGCCGGGGTCTCGTGGTCGTTGGGCAGGCCGGACGGGCACGGGGTGAGCGGGGCGGACATGGTCGAGGCCGTGCGGCGCATCGCCGGGGCCGTCCAGGTCCCGGTCACCGCCGACGTCGAGGGCGGCTACGAGGACGTGGCCGCCACCGTGCGGGGCGTCGTCGACGCGGGTGCCGTGGGGGTGAACCTGGAGGACCCCCTCTCCGGCACCGAGCTGCGCGCCGCTGCCGCGCAGGCTGATCTGATCCGCGTCGCCCGCGCCGCGGGCGGGGCTGACCTGTGGATCAACGCCCGCACCGACGTGTACCTGCTCGGCATCGGCGAACCCGGCGGTCGGTTCGACGAGGTGGTCAGCCGGGGGCGGGTCTACGCCGACGCGGGGGCCGACTCGTTCTTCGTGCCGGGGTTGCTGGACCTGGAGGTGCTGGCGGCGCTCACCGCCGCGGTTCCGCTGCCGGTCAACGCACTCGCCGGACCCGGGGCCCCCGGCATCGCCGAGTTGGGCGCCGCGGGGGTGCGCCGGGTCAGCCTCGGCGCCGCTGTGAGCAAGGCCGTTTTCGGGTTGGTCCACCGGGCGACGCGGGAGGTGCTGGCCGAGGGGACCTACGGCGCGTTGGCGGATGCGATGGACTACGACGCGGTGAACGGGCTGTTCGACCGGTCGTGAGCCCGCCTGCTCGTGCGACCGGTGGGTTCGGGACCCGGGCGTGGGTCAGCGTCGGGCGATGCGCCAGCCGAAGGGGCCGAGGTGGTCGGCGGGTTCGCCCGCCACGGCCTCGGTGCCCGCCGCCCTGACGGTGCCGGGGCCGTAGTTGAGGGTGACCACCAGGGCGTTGTCGCCGGAGGTGGATTCGTAGGTCAGGTGTTCGTGGGTGGTTTCGGTGATCCTGGTGCGGGCGGTGTGGAGCCAGGGGTGGCGCCTGCGCAGGCCGATGAGGTCCTGGTGCAGGCGCAGGACGGCCGGGTCGCTGCCGGGGAACGGGTCCTCGGGGGTGGCGGGGAACTCCGGGCGGATCGCGTCGTCGCCGCCGTGGCGGTCCTCTTTGACCGCGTGCAGGCCCAGTTCGTCGCCCGCGTAGACGGCGGGGGTGCCCGCGGTGGTGAACAGGACGACCAGGGCGTGGGGGAGGTGGTGTGGGTCGGTGAGCTTCGCGGCGATGCGGGTGACGTCGTGGTTGCCCACGAACGTCGCCGGGACGAAGGTGTCGAGGAAGCCGTCGTGGCGGGTCAGGGCCCAGGCCAGTTCGTGGGGGTTGCCGTCGTTGAGGCTCGACCACACCGCCTTCCACAGCTCGTACTGGGTGACGCTGTCCACTGTGGACTTGGTGGTGAAGTCGGCGTAGTCGCCGTGGATGACCTCGGCGACGAACCAGGCGCCGGGGTGGCGGGCGCGGACCCGGGGCAGCACGTCGGCCCAGAAGTCGGGGGGCGTGGCGTAGGCGGCGTCGAGGCGCCAGGCGTCGGCGCCCCGGTCCAGCCAGTGGGCCAGCACGGCGGTGACGTGGTCGCGGACCTCCGGGTTGGCGTGGTCGAGGGTCAGCAGGCCCTCGTGCCCCTCGAAGGTGTGCCCGGGCCGCAGCCACCCCGGGTGACCGAACCCCGGGCCCACGTGGTTGAACACCCCGTCGAGCAGGACCCGCAGACCGCGCTGCCGGGCCTCGGTGACCAGGGTGTCGAAGTCCTGGTCGTCGCCCAGGCGGGGGTCGACGCGGAAGTGGTCGGTGGTGTCGTAGCCGTGGCTGGTGGAGGCGAACACCGGGCCGAGGGCGATGCCGGAGGCGCCGAGCCGCACCGCGTGGTCCAGCCAGGGCAGCAGCCGCAGCAGCCGGTGCTCGTGCGGTCCCGGCGCCGGGTCGGCCGGGTACGCGCCGGTCATCCCCAGCGGGTACCCGTGCCACCAGATCGCGTGCCGCACCCAGTCCGGCTCACCCACGCCCGATCCCTCCCTCGACACCGCTGCGCGCCCAGCATCCCGCCCCGCCGGGGCCGCCGCCATCGCAACCGCCCCGCTGACCTGCCGGAAGCGCCCGGTGTCACATCCCGGCCGCCTGCCTCGTCCTGGGAGTGGAACTCGACGGACGGGAAGGTGCGACATGCGGATCGCGGTGGCGGGTGGGACGGGGGCTGTCGGGGCCCCGGTGGTCGAGGCGGCGCGGGCGGCGGGGCACGAGCCGGTGGTGATCGCCCGGTCGGCCGGGGTGGACCTGGTGACCGGGGAAGGGCTGGCAGCGGCCCTGGACGGGGTCGAGGCGGTGATCGACGTCAGCAGCGTGACCACCACCAGCGCCGCGGAGTCGGTGGCGTTCTTCGAGCAGGCCACCACGCGGCTGCTGCGGGCCGGGGCCGACGCCGGGGTGCGCCACCACGTGGTGCTCTCCATCGTCGGCTGCGACCGGGTGGACCTGGGCTACTACCTGGGCAAGCGGCGGCAGGAGGAGCTGGTGCTGGCCGGGCCGGTGCCCGCCACCGTCCTGCGCGCCACCCAGTTCCACGAGTTCGCCGAGCAGGTGCTGCGCCGCACCGCGTTCGGGCCGGTGGTGCTGGCCCCGCGGATGCGCAGCAAGCCGATCGCCGCCAGGGAGGTCGCGGCGGCGCTGGTGGCGGCGGCCGAGGCCGAACCGGTGGGGCGGGCACCGGACCTGGCGGGACCGCAGGAGCGGGACGTGCCCGCGATGATCCGGCAGGTGCAACGCGCTCGCGGTGGGCACCGGCTCGTGCTGTCCATCCGGCCCCCGGGCAAGCTCGGCGCCCAGTTGTCCGGCGGCGGCCTCCTGCCCACCGGACCCGGCCCGCTCGGGGTGGAGACCTTCGACGAGTGGCTGGCGCGCTCGTGACCGCCACCGCCCAACGCGTCCTGCTGCTGGTGCTCGCGGTCGTGGCGGCGTTCATCGGCGGGTGGGCCTACTTCGCCGCGGAGGGCTGGTACGCGACGTTCCCCGGGTTGGGGATGAGCTGGCTGCCCCGGCTGGGCCCCTACAACCAGCACCTGGTCAAGGACGTCGGCTCCTTCTACCTCGGGTTCGCGGCCCTGAGCGTCGCCGCCGCGTGGCGACCGCGCACCACCGCCCTGGTCGCCGCGACGGGGCTGGCGTGGGTGGTGTTCAGCGTGCCGCACCTGGTCTACCACCTCCAGCACCTGGACATGTACGACGGTGTGGACCGGGTGTTGAACGTGGTGAGCCTGAGCGCGTTCGTCGTCGCCGGTGCCCTGCTCCTGGTGCGGCCCCGGCCCGAGCCCGACCGCTGAGGGCGGGCCGTCGACCGGTCAGGCCGACGCGGTGACGAGTTCGGCGGCGGCCCAGCGGGCCACACCGGTGGGGTACGGCGAGGCCGTCCACCGAGTGGTCCCGGTGGTCGACCTGCATGGGGGCGGTCATGACGCCGAAGCTGGGCATGGTGCCGCAGGGCCTTTCCGGTGTTCTGGGATGTCGGGCTTCCCGGGGCGTCACTTGGATTCGACCCGGCCCAAGGGATTCGTGCTCTCCGCCAGTTCGGCGCGGGCCGCGGCGAAGCCGGTGTCCCCGGGGTACAGCGCGCTGCGGAGGAAAGCCGAGGTGAGCCGCTGGACCAGCGCGACCCGCTCGGGGCTCTCGTCGGTCGTCTCCGTGGCGGCGTAGCCGGTGATGCCACCGAGGGAGTGCTCCGCCCCGAACAGGGTGAGCAGGCTCTTGGGCCCCGGGCTCAGGGAGTACGGGTCGGTGAACCACTCCGGCCCCCGGGTGGTCAGGGCGGACTGGTCCGCGTCCCCGGCGACCACCAGGGCGGGCGTGGTCATGCCCGCGAAGCCCGGGTTCATGAAGGGGAACTGCTCGGCGGCGAACGGTGCCAGGTCGGCGCCCCCCGTGCCCGGCGCGGCGAGCAGCACACCGGCCGTGATCCGCGGGTCGGACAGGTCCTCGCCCGGCACGCCGTCGGCGTCGAGGACCCGCGCGCCCAGCAGCGTGCTCGCCGTCTGGGCGCCCCAGGAGTGCCCGGCGGCGGCGACGCGGCTCCGGTCGAGGCGCCCGGCGAGGCCGGGGACGGCGGCTTCGACGACGTCCAACTGGTCGACGACCCGGGTCAGGTCCTCGACCCGGGTGCGCCAGATGTCGGGGTGGCGGGGGTCGTCGGGTGCGAGGTCCAGCGTCCGCGAGTCGAGGTGGGTGGGCTGGACGACCACGAAACCGTGGGCGGCCCAGAAGTCGACCAGCGGGGCGTAGCCGTCCAACGACTCGCCGAAGCCGTGCGAGAAGACGATGACGGGCAGTTCGCCGCCGGTCGCCGGGGCCGACACCCGCACGTGCAGGTCGGTGCCGCGGCCCGGGGCCGCCAGCGCCACCGGGCGCAGCGAGAGGACGGGTGTGCTGACGAGGTCTTGCACGGGATCTCCTTGACGGGTGGGGGTGAGTGGTGACGGGACGGGCGGTCTGACATGATGGTCAAACGGATCGCCGTTCCGCTACTGAACATACGGATCAATGTTCCGTTTGGCAAGCCGAGTGATGGGGGCGACAGGCCAGTGGCCGACACCGACAGCGGACCGGGCTCGTCCGCGCCCAGGAAGCGGGCCGATGCCCGGCGCAACGAGCAGGCGCTGCTGGAAGCGGCCGCCGCGACGTTCGTCGCCTCCGGCGTCGACGCGCCCGTGCGCGACATCGCCGCCGCGGCGGGCGTCGGCATCGCCACGATCTACCGGCACTTCCCGACGCGGGCCGACCTCGTCGTCGCCGTCTACCGCCACCAGGTCGAAGCGTGCGCCGCGGCGGCACCCGACCTGCTCGCGACCAGCGGCTCACCGCACACCGCCCTGGCCGGGTGGATCGATCTCTTCGTCGACTTCCTGGTCACCAAGCACGGCCTCGCCGAAGCGCTGCGGTCCGACGACCCCACCTCCACGACCCTGCACGCCCACTTCCTCGACCGCCTCGTGCCCGTCTGCGCCGGACTGCTCGACGCCGCGGTCGGGGCGGGCGAGATCCGCTCCGACATCCAGGCCCTGGAGCTGATGTTCGGCGTCGGCAACCTCTGCATCGGCGCGGGCAAGGACCCCCGGTACGACGCCCGTCGCATGGTCGGGGTCCTCCTGGCCGGGCTGCGCCTGCCCCGGGGGTGATGGCCCGGGTGTCGGTGGTGGGCTCTAGCCTGGCGTGATGTCGACCTGGGATGCCGATGCCGAGGGAGTGCTGCGGCTGCCCTCCGGCCGCCTCGTGCGCGGGCGCGGCCTGCGCCACCCGCTGCCCGCCGGTCCCGAACCCCACTTCGCCCTGCACCTGCGGGGGCGCAGGCCGCCGGAGTTCGCGTGGGAGACCCGGTGGGTCCGGTGGCCGGACTTCTGGCTGCCCCTGGACCGCCCGGGCTTCGTCGCCGACCTGCGCGAGCTGTTGCGCCGCGCCGACACCGAGCGCGTCGAGGTGGCCTGCGGTGGCGGCAACGGGCGCACCGGCACGGCCCTGGCCTGCCTGGCGGTCCTGGACGGGGTCGCACCCGGGGACGCGGTGGCCCACGTCCGCGCCCACTACCGAAAGCACGCCGTGGAGACGCCCTGGCAGCGGCGCCTCGTGGAGGGCTTCCGCGCGGGCTGAGCGGGCTCAGGCGTCCGGGCGGCCGAGCACCCGGTGGAAGGTGCCGTCGAGGTGGACCAGGACGTCGCCCGCCCCGGGGCCGACGACCACGCGGAAGCCCGCCAGGCCGCCGGTCCGGGGGACGTCGGGGCGGGGCAGGGCGGTGATGCCACCGCCGACCACGAGCCCGTCCGGGGTGGTCACCAGGGCGCAGGTGCCCGCCCGCCCGGCGAGGTCGGCCCAGCCCGCGACCACGGTGTCCGCGGTGAGGGCCGGGGCGTCGACCACGCCGTCGGCGCGGGGCAGGTCGCGGGTGCGGGCCGGGTCGACGCGGTCGCCGAGTTCCAGGTTCGCGCAGCCCAGGGTGTGGGTGCCGTCGAAGGGGTACATGCCCAGGGCCTTGGCGGCGGGGAGCACGGCGGGTTGGACCTGGAGGGCGGCCAGTGCCCGGGTGCTCTCCATGCGCAGGGCCACCGGGACCACGCCGAGGGGCGCGTGGGAGTTGCGCACGGCCCCGGCCTTCGCGGTTCCGGTCACGAAGGTGATCGCGACCAGGGCCGCGGCGAGCGGAACCGCCACCCGCCCCGGCACCGGCCGCCGCCGGACCAGCAGGGCGATGAGGGCGCAGGTCGCCAGGACACCCGCCAGGGCGTAGCGGCTGATCAGGCCCGCGTTGCCACCCGGTGCGGCCGGGGTGGTCCGCCCCAGCCCGATGAGCACGGCCACCGCCACCGCGTACGCCGCCAACCCCACCCACCCGGCGTCCGCGACGGTCTCCGCGCTGCCGCGCCGCCGTGCCGCCGCGACCCCCAGCCCGACGAGCACCGCCCCCACGGCCGCGCCCACCACCACCGCGACCGCGGGGGTGGCCGAGGTCCACACGCTCCCGAGCACCGCCGTGACGACCTTCGCCCGCGCCACCGGCGCGAACCCCGAACCGGCCATCGACTGCGCTTCCGGCGGCCGGGTCGCCAACCACCCCGCGACCACCACGACCCCCACGGCCGCGGGCACCACGACCCGCCACCACCGCTCCCGCCGCAACCACAGCACCAGGGCCACGGCGAACCACACCGGCATCGCCGCCCCGAACGACACCGCGCCCACCGCGGCGGCGGCGAGGGCGAACCCCACCCGCCCGTGGTGCGCGGCCACGACCGCCAGCACCGACAGCACCACCGCGGGGACCCAGCTCATGCCGTTCGTGGCCTGCACCCACAGCTCCGCCAGGTGCGGGGTGCAGACCAGGAACGCGAACACCGCCACGACCGCCGCCCGCGCGACCCCGCTGACCGCCAGCATCGACCGCATCGCCACCAGGGCGACGACGAGCAACCCGACGGTCAGCAGGGTCAGCACCCGGTTGTCCCCGCCGAACCACGCGGCGTCGCCGTAGAACAGCAGGGACGGCAGGACGAACGGCTGCTCCAGGTGGTAGCTCCACAGTGGACCGAACTCCAGGGAACCGGAGTCCGACGTGACCTTCGCCAGCACGTGCCAGTAGTCCAGCAGCACGTTGACCCGCGTCGTCCGCACGGACTCCCAGGCCGCCAGGAGCACCGGCGCGGCTGCCAGGAGCCCGAGCGCCACCACCCACCGCCGCTGCTGTTCCCGCTCCCGCACCACCGGTTCCGCGGCGCGCTCGGCCACCACCATCGACCTCCCCAGTTCGGAGGGTGATGGTACTGAGCTGCATTCACCTGCTCGTGTACGCCCGATGTGGTGAAACTTGTGCGGTCAGTACTGTTTGTCGCCCACTTTTTCGTCGATGCGGCCGGTGTGACCGATCATCGGTCGGTCGGTTCGGCGGCGGGTCGGGCTGTCCTGTCCGGCCGGAGTCGGCGGCGTCCGGGCGCGAACCGTGAGTGAGCGGTCTCGTTCTCCGCCGACTTCACCCGGGCGGGACAGGGGCGGTCCGGGCTCCGGTGTCGGCTTGGCCCGGTTCGGGGTGGCCCAGGCCGGTGAGCCAGTCGCGGACCACCCGGTGCAGGTGCTCGGCGCCGATGATCTCGCCGGGCGGTGGGAACTCCGCCGGGTGCACCAGGAAGCCGCGGGACTGGCCGCCGCCGAGGCCGCCGTGCGAGCCGACGTGGACCTCGAACGGGGAGGCCTCGTCGGTGGCCGGGCTGTAGCGGCTGTTGATCAGGATGTCGGGGCAGTGGGCGAAGCCGTCGGTGCGGCGGATGAGGTCCGCCGCGTGCGGGCCGTAGTGCGCCAGCGGGTCCGCGCCGCGCACGGTGTCGTCGGACAGGTGGCGGATGCCGTCGCGGCCGAGGACCAGGGGGCCGGATTCGGCGCTGCGCACCAGCATGAACCCCACCCCGGGGTGGTCGACCAGGGTGGGCAGCAGGTCGGGGAACAGGCGCTCGACGGTCTCCACGTCCACCCGGCCCTCGACGTCGGTGAACGACACCATCGCCACGTGCCCGGACACCACCACGACCACCCCGGGCGCCGCCCTGGTCACCGCCGCGGGCCTGCCCTGCTCGGTGCGGTGCCGGTCGGGGGCCGCCGCCCGGGCCGCCCGGGCCCGCAGCGCGCTCGCGATCGGACCGGAGCCGGTGGACGCCTCGGCGACCGCGGCCCCCAGTTGCCAGCCCTCCGCCGGTGAGCGGCGCGGTCCGCGCCCGGACCGCGGCTCCCCGCACAGCCTGCCGACCAGTTGCTCGATCGACTCGCCGAAGCGGTTGGTGAACGCCTCGCCCTGGGTCACCCCGTGGTCGGAGAGCACCACCAGGTGGTAGCGGCGCGGGGCCAGCCGGGCCGCGCGGTGCAGCCTGCCGATCTGCTGGTCGATCGAGCGCAGCACCGCCAGCGCGTCGAACCGCTCGATGCCGGTGTGGTGGGCGACCTCGTCGTAGCCCAGGAAGTCCGCGTACACCACCGGGCGACCCGCCAGCATGTCGCCGATCAGCGCGGACACGACCAGGTCGCGGACGATGACCGTGGTGCCCGCGCGGGCGAACGGGTAGAAGCCGCCGCGCCTGACCCGCGGTCGCACCCCGGCGCGGCGCTGGCGGGTGGAGGCGGACACCTCGCGCAGCACGTCGACCAGCGCCGAACCCAGGGTGCGCAACAGGTTCACCGGGTTGGCGAAGTAGGCGTAGTACCCGGCGCCGATGGTGTCGCGCGGGCGCCGGGTGAGGAACGGGACCGCGCTCATGGTCAGGCTGGTCTGCTCGGCGTCACCGGTGAACAGCCCGCCGCGGGCCGCGCCGCCGCCCGCGAGCAGACCGCGGCCGTCGGAGTGCCTGCGCTCGATCTCGGCGGCGTCGCCCGGGTGCGCGCACGCCATCACGTGGTCGCGGTCCTTCTCGTACCAGCGGAAGCCGAGGATGTCGTCGTTGGAGCCGTGCAGCAGCCCGCACACGCTCGCCCCGGTCTGCGAACTCCAGTCGCAGTGCCAGTCGGTGAGCACGTGGCTGCCGGTGGACAGCCAGCGCGCCAGGGTGGGCAGGTCGCCGTCGCGGACCGCCCGGCGCACGGTGTCGTGTCCCAGCCCGTCGATCTGGAGCAGCAGCACCCCCGGTGGCTCATCGGCGGGGGAGCGGTCACCGTCGCGGAACCGGCGGGCCGCGCGGCGGAAGAAGACCTCGTCCTCGTCGATCGCCAGGACGCTCGACGCCAGACCGGCCACGGCGGAAACCACGACCGCCACCAGCACCGCCGTGTGCAGGTTGCCGATCACCACGTACGGCACCGCCAGCGAGATCGCCAGCACGCCCGCGCCGAGCAGCAGGAACGAGCCCAGGCCGAGCAGCAGCACCAGGCCCGGCGGGACGAACCGCATGATCAGCGGCCAGACCACGGCGCTGAGCAGGCCGACCGCGGCGGCGAACACCGTCGGCTGCCACCACCGCGGCATGGCGAAGTCGGTCAGCCACAGGTCGAGCAGGTGCAGGCTGACCGCCACCAGCACCCACACCAGCAGCAGGCGGGCCACGACGCGCCCGCCCCGCACGAGGCTGCCGGTGGTGTCACGCGGCACCGCGCCGCTCCTCCCCGCGCCGCCGCAGCCGCTGGACCCCGCCGACGGCCAGGGTGAGCAGCAGGATCAGGGACGTGGCGACGACGGTCGCGACCAGCGGGTTGTCGAACAGCCCGCCGCTGAGCACGCCCAGCGCGGCGTAGGCCACCGCCCACAGCAGGCACGCGGCGGCCGCGGCGGGCACCAGCCGCCGCCACGGGTAGTCCAGGGCACCGGCGGCCAGCAGCACCGGGATGCGGCCCGCGGGCACCAGCCGCCCGACCACCACCAGCACCCAGCCGCGCGCGGTGAACCGCTCCCGCGCCCCCGCCAGCTTCTCCGGCGACTGGCGCCGCTCGAACCACCGGCTCAGCGCGCCGCGCCCGCCGCGGCCCGCGCCGAAGGTGACCAGGTCGCCCACCAGCGCGCCCAGGGTCGACAGCAGCACCACCAGCACGAGGTCGAGGTGCCCGCCGCTGACCGCGATCGCCGCGCCCGCGCCGACCACCGCCCCGGTCGGCACCACCGGCACCACCGACCCCAGCAGCACCCCGCCGAAGATCACCGGGTAGCCGAGGGAGGACGGGTTCGCCCAGTCCACGCCGAGGAACCCGCTCATCGCGGGTCCGGTGGCGGTATGTGGTCGGTGGGGTGGGTGATCGGGGCCGGGGTTGGTGTGCCGGTTCCGGTGGTGGGGTCGGGGGTGGTGGGGTGGGTGACCGGGACCCGGTTTGGTGTGGCGGGGTCGGGGGTGGTCAGGTTCGCCCGGTCCACGCCGAGGGAGCCGCTCATCGCGGGTCCGGTGGCGGTATGTGGTTGGTGGGGTGGGTGACCGGGACCGGGGTTGGTGTGCCGGTTCCGGGGGTGGTCGGTTTTGCCCGGTTCAGGGCGGGGATGCCGCTCATCGCGGGTCCGGCGGCGGTATGTGGTCGGTGGAGTGGGTGACCGGGACCGGGATTGGTGTGCCGGTTCCGGAGGTGGTCGGGTTTGCCCGGTCCAGGGCGGGGAAGTCGCTCATCGCGGGTCCGGCAGCGGCACGTCGTCGCCCGGTCGGGTCACCAGGACCCGGGTCGGCACACCGGTCCCGGCGACGGCGGCGGCGAACTCGTGCGGCGGGTCGTGCAGCAGCCGCCGCATCCGCCTGCCGTGCCCGCCGGGCAGCCGGGGCAGCCCGGCGAGCGCCAGCGTCCCCCAGTGCACCGGCACCGCCACCCCCGGCCGGACGCGCTCGACGGCGGTGGCCGCGCGCACCGGGTCGAGGTGCCCGGGCCCCAGCGTCGGACCCCACCCCCACACCGGCAGCAGCGCCACGTCCACCTCGCGCAGGTCGGCCATCCCCGGGAACAGGTCGGTGTCGCCCGCCGCGTAGACCCGCTGCCCGGCGCCGTCGATCAGGTGGCCCATGGCCCGGGCCTGCGGGCCCCGGGTGGACCGCGGCCCCCACCGGTGCCCAGAGTGCTCGGCGGGGACACCGGTGATCCGCAGGTCGCCGTGCTCCAGCTCCGCGCCCGGGGCCAGCTCGTCGACGTTGCGCACGCCCTTCGCCCGCAGCCAGTCGCCCGCCCCGCGCGGCACCACCACCCGCACGTGCGGGCTGAGCAGCCGCAGCGACGGCAGGTGCACGTGGTCGCCGTGCAGGTGCGACAGCAGCACCAGGTCCACGTCGGCGCGGTCGGCCGGGGTGCTGGGCGCGCTCACCCGCGCCAGCGCCGACACCCGGTCGGTGAGCACCGGGTCGGTCAGCACGACGTGCCCGGCCAGCTCCACCCGCACGGTGGAGTGCCCGACGAACCGCAAGGCGAGTGGACCCACCCGGCCAGTATCCCCACCGGAGCGGCCGGGGGCACTCCCGCGCCGCCGAGGGGCACCCCGGTTCACCCGTCCGGTTCCGGTCCTCCACCGGGGACCGCGCCCCGCCGCCCGGGTCCGGTCGCGCGGCGGGAAGGGTTGGACGGGAGCGGGTTCACCGCCGTCGACGGGCCGCAGCGCAACGTGACCGCCGTGCTGTCGGGTGCGGGGGACCGGGCGATGGTCAGCTACCGGGACCCGGCGGTGGAACCGCCCCTGGGGGAACTGGTGGCCGCCCACCGCCCGCGCGTGCTGCTGCTGCCCATCCTGCGCCACGGCGCCGGGGTGGCGCGGGCACTGGGGAGGGCGCGGGCGGCGGGGGCGCTGGTGTTCATGGACTGCCAGGACGTGCCGGTGGCGCTGGGGGCCGTGCGGGACGTCCTCGCCCAGGTGGACGTGTTCGCGCCCAACGCCGAGGAAGCGCTGCGGCTGACCGGGGCCTCCACCGTCGAGGACGCCGCGCGGGTGCTGGCGGAGGTGGTGGGGACGGTGGTGGTCAAGCGGGGCGCGGACGGCGCGTTGGCGTTGCGGGGCAAGGAGTTCTGCGCGCTGCCCGCGCCCGCGGTGGACGTCGTGGACACCACCGGCGCCGGGGACTGCTTCGACGCCGGGTTCGTGCACGGGCTGCTGGGCGGGGCCGACCTGCGCACGTGCCTCGCGCTGGCGGTCGCCTGCGGGTCGGCGTCGGTGACCGGGGTCGGCTCCAGCGCCGCGCCCACCCGCGCGCAGGCCGCCGAACGGGTGAGCGGCGGGTGATCGTCGTCGCACCACGGGTGGGCGGGCCCGGCGGTGTCCTAACGTGAAGCGGCTTCACCCGGGGGTCTTGTCCTGGTCACCGGGCGTTCGCTTGACTGGGGGCGACGATGCCGGTGCTGGTCACGGACCTGGACGGGACGCTGCTGGCCGGGACACCCGCCGAGCGCGCCGCGCTGCTGGCGGCGCTCACCCCGGACATCACCGTCGTGTTCGCCACCGGGCGCGGGCGGGCCTCCGTCGCCGAGGTGCTGCGCGACCCGCTCGTGCCCCGGCCCGCCTGGGTGATCGGCGACGTGGGCGCGACGGTGTACGACGGGTCCCTGCGGACCGTCCCCGAGGTGCAGGACCCGCTGCGCCGGGGGTGGCCGGGGGCGGCGCGCGTGCGGGCCGCGCTGCGCGGTTTTCCGTTGGCGTACCAGGAAGGCGTGCCGCAGGAGGGGCGCTGCTCCTACCTTGCCGAGGAGGTCACCGCCGAGCTGGTCGAGGCGGTCCGCGCGCTCGGGTGCGACCTGCTGCACTCCGGTGGCCGCTTCCTCGACGTGCTCCCGCGCGGGGTCGACAAGGGCGCCGCGCTGCGCGCCCTGGCCGCCCACCGGGGGTGGTCGATGACCGACGTCCTGGTGGCCGGTGACTCGCTCAACGACCTGTCGCTGTTCACCACCGGCGCGCGCGGTGTGGTCGTGGGCGGCGCCGAACCGGGCCTGACCGCCGCCGTCGGCCCCGGCGCCACGCACCGCCCCGGGCAGGCCGGGGCGGCGGCGATCCTCGCCGAACTGCGCGCCCTGGGCTGGGTCGACGACCGCGGGCCGCTGGTCGTCGGCTACCACCGGCCCCCGGTCGTGCCCACGCCGGGCGGGTGGCGCCCACCCGGCAGCCCCAACGGCATCCTGCCCACGCTGACCTCCCTGTTCGCCCAGGGCCTGGACGCGGTGTGGGCGACCACGGCCGTCCACACCCGCACCGACGACCACGGCACCGGCCTGCCGCTGGCGTTCCTGCCGCTGACCCGCGCCCAGTGGTCGGACTCCGTGCACCGCGCCTGCAAGGAAACCCTGTGGCCGGTCCTGGTGTCGCGCCCGGACCTGCTGCGGTTCGACGCGCGGGCGTGGTCGGTGCACCGCGGGGTCAGCGAGCGCTTCGCCGAGCACGTCAGCGCGCTCGCCCGGCCCGGGGCGGTGGTGTGGCTGCACGACTACAACCTCTGGCTCGTCCCCGGCCTGCTGCGCGCCGCCCGACCCGACCTGGTGGTGGGGCTGTTCCACCACACCCCGTTCCCGGAACCGGCCGTGTTCGACCGGCTCCCGGTGGCCGAGGAGGTCCGGGAGTCGCTGACCCGGTTGGACTGGGCGGGGTTCCACACCCGCGGTTTCGCCGAGAACTTCCGCCGCGCGGTCCCGGGCGGGCCCGCGGTCGGGGTGCACCCGCTGGGGATCGACCGGCCGCTGGTGGCGGACCTGGCCCGCGCGCACGCGCCGGACCGGACCCCGCGCCTGGTGCTGTCGGTGGAGCGCCTCGACTACGCCAAGGCGCCGGTGGCCAAGGTCGACGCGGTCGACGAGCTGCTGCGCCGCCGCCCGGACCTGCGCGGCGAACTGGTCTTCCGGCTGGTGTGCCCGCCGCCGGAACCGGGCGTCACCGCCTACGACACGACCGGGCGGGACCTCGCGCGCCGGGTCGCCGAGGTGAACCGGCGGTGGTCCACCGGCACCTGGCGGCCGGTGGAGCACCTGCCCGGCCTGCCGTTCCCGGAGGTCGTCCGCCAGTACGCCGCCGCCGACGTGTTCTGGGTGACCTCGCTGCGCGACGGCATGAACCTCACCGCCCTGGAGTTCGTCGCCGCCCAGGTCGCCACCGGCGGCACCGGCGTGCTCGTGCTGTCCCGGTGCGCGGGGGCCGCCGAACGCCTCGCCGCGGGCGCACTGCTCACCGACCCGGCGTCACCGGAGGACCTGGTGTCGACAGTGGAAACCGCGCTCGCACTGCCCGTGCGGGAGCGGCGGGCCCGCCTGCGCCGCCTCGGCGCCGCCGTCGGGCACACCCGGCCGATCGACTGGGCGGCGGACATCCTCGCCGCCACCACCGCGAGCCGCGCGCCCCGCCCTTCGTGGGCCGACGGGGTCAGCGCCTGCTGAGCTGCGGTGGGGTGCCCGCCGGGGCGTGGCGGTCCGCGCGGACCACGACCGCGGTGGCGTTGTCCTCGCCGCCCGCGGCTTCCGCGTCCGCCAGCAGGGTCGCCACCATCGCCTCCGGGGCGCCGGGGGAGCCCAGGACCTCCGCGATGCGGGTGTGCGGGACCTGCCCGGAGACGCCGTCGGAGCACAGCAGCAGGACGTCGCCGCCCGCCACGTCCAGCCGGAGCAGGTCCGGGGCCGGGCGGTCGAAGTGGCCGACGTAGCGGGTCAGGTGGCGGCGGGTCGGGTTGGTCGCGGGAGGACCGAACGGGGGCGGGCTGTGCACGGTGTCCAGCCAGGCCATGGTGTGGTCGGTGGTCAGCAGCTCCAGCAGGCCGCGGCGCAACCGGTACAGCCGCGAACCCCCGAGGTGCACCACCCAGAACCCGTCCGCGCACTCGGCCAGGGCGGTCAGCGCGCAGCCCGCGAAGGTGGTGTTCCCGGCGGCGTGCGTGGCGGCGCGCTCGTGGGCGGCGACCACGGCGGCGCGCAGCCCGTCCACGCCGCCACCCGCGTGCCCGATCAGCAGCTCCACCGCCGTGCGGCTCGCGTGGGCGCTGCCGGGGCTGGAGCCGAGGCCGTCGGCGACCACCGCCAGCAGCGGGCCCAGCCCCAGGTGCGCCACGTCGTGGTTGACCCGGCGGCGGCGACCGGTCCTGCTCCCGGCCGCCCCGCTCAGCGTGCTCACCTGCACGACGCCCCCCGTGGTTTTGTCGCGGGGTGTTCGCCCACCCGCCCGCGCGAGGTCGAAGAATACTAGGCATTCCGGACTTCGGAAGGCGGGGTCCGGTATATCACTCGATCCGTGCATTCGGGGCCGGGTGCAGGGGTTTTCCGCTGCACGGTGGGTGACGGGAATGATCTCGGAAAGCGAATTCGCCGACCCGGCCGGTTCGATTCTTCCGGATTTACCGGGCTGTTTGGGAATCCTTGACCACCGCGGAATCGCGGCGTCGCCGCCCGGTCAGCCGCGGGGTTCGACCAGGGCGGCGAGGTTGGCCAGGGCCATCCGGGTCCCCGCCTCGTTGTCGGCGGGGGCGACGCTGTCGGGGAGTCCTTCGTGGACGATCGTGACCACGGTGGCGCCGCCCGACTCGGCCAGGCTGGTCGTCATCGTCATCACCCCGGCCAGGTCCGGGTCGTCGGTCTCGAACTCCAGCACCTCCACCACCCGCTCGCCGGGCACCAGCTCGGCGAAGTGCCCGCGGTAGGTGTCGGTGCCCGACGACGACTTGCCCGTCCCGTCCGGCACGTCGTAGGTCAGCGACACCCGGAAGGCGCCGCCCTCGCGGGCGTCGAACCCGTGCACGTGCCCGGTCATCCCGTCCGGCACGCGCCACCGCGCGACCGCGGCGGGGTCCAGCAGCGCCCGGTAGACCGCCGCGCGCGGTGCGTTGACCACCCGCGAAACCCGAGTCGAGTGCACGCGCCGACCGTACCGGTCCCGGGCGGACCGGAAAAGCGGGTGCGCGCGGGGCGGGGCGCGGCGCACCCTCTGCCCGTGACCGGACCTCCCGCCGCCCTCGACTCCCTGCGCGGCCTGGCGCTGGGCGACCGCTTCGGGCAGACCTGGTTCCGGCCGCTGGGCGACCTGCCGTCCCGCCGGGTCGCGCCGGTCCCCTGGCCGTGGACCGACGACACCGCGATGGCCCTGGTGCTGCACCGGGTGCTCGTCGAGCACGGGGAGGTCGACCGGGACGCGCTGGCGGCCGGGTTCGCCGCCGCCTACGCCCGCGACCCCCACCGCCACTACGGGGCATCGATGCACGACGTCCTCGCCGCCCTCGGCGCCGGGGTGCCGTGGCGCGCGGCCGCGGGGGCGGCGTTCGGCGGCGCGGGCTCGTGGGGCAACGGCGCGGCCATGCGGGTCGCCCCGCTGGGCGCCTGGTTCGCCGACGATCTCGACCGCGTGGCCGCGGCGGCGGTGCGGTCGGCCGAGGTCACCCACGCCCACCCGGAGGGGGCCGCCGGGGCGGTCGCGGTCGCCTTGGCCGCCGCCGTCGCCGCCGGTCGCGACACCCCCGGGGAGGGGTTGATCCCGGCTGTGCTGGAGCGGGTGCCCGCCGGGCGGGTGCGCGACGGGCTGCTGCGGGCGGCCCGCGTCGGCTTCGGCACCGACCCGCGCAACGCGGGCGGGACGCTGGGCACCGGCCGCCGGATCTCCGCCGCGGACACGGTCCCGTTCGCGCTGTGGTGCGCCGCCCGGCACCTCGACGACCTCGTCGAGGCGCTGTGGGCCACCGCCGCGGCGGGCGGTGACGTCGACACGACCTGCGCCGTCGTCGGCGGTGTCGTCGCCGCCCGCACCGGGCTCGACGACGTTCCCGCCGACTGGCTCGACCGGTGCGAACCGGTCGGACCGTGAGGCCGGGGCGCGGTCGCGCCCGGTGATCCGGCAGCGGAACCCGGAGAGCAGTTTCATCACGACGGGGTAACGGGCGTAACCCCGGTCGGCGGCGGAACGACACTTGCCTCCGAAGAGGACCGCTCGACCGCGCACCGTCCACTCCGGTCGGTGCGCGGTCGGTCACCTTGCCGCGCCGGGGATCGGGAACCCCGGGCGCCACCGCCGGGGCCGGACTCCGGGTGGACCGTGTCGACGGGGAACCGTGAGGAGCCGTGCCGTGCCGTACCTGACCGACCTCGCCCAGGCCGTGCGGAAGTCCGGGCTGCGCGTCGTGGAGTGCGGCTCGTGGACCGGCCGCGGGCACGGCCCGATGACCTCGGTGAAGGGCGTCGTCTGCCACTGGACCGCCACCGGTCCCGCCGTGCGCCCCGGCGAGGACTACCCGTCGCTGGGTATCGTGCGCGACGGTCGCGCCGGTCTGCCCGGACCGCTGGCCAACCTCGGCCTCGGCCGCGACGGCACGGTCTACGTCATCGCCGCCGGGCTGGCCTACCACGCCGGGGAGGGCTACCTCGCGGGCGTCGGGGCCAACGGCAACGCCAACCTGGTCGGCATCGAGTGCGAGGGCTCCGGCACCTGGCCCGCCGCGCAACTGGCCGCCTACCCCCGGCTGTGCGCGGCGCTGTCGGCGCACTACCGGTTCCCCGCCGCCCGGGTCATCGGCCACTCCGAGTGGACCAGCCGCAAGATCGACATCAACACCTGGCCGGGCGGCATGGCCCGGTTCCGCGCCCAGGTCGGCGCCCCTCCCACCCCACCCCCGCCCCAGGAGGACGGTTTCTTGTCCGCACTCTCCAGCTCCGAGCAGCGCGCCCTGTTCAACCGCGTGTTCGGCTTCTGCCGCCAGCGCTGGTTCGTCACGGGTCCGAACGGTCCTCGCGAGGTGGCCGAGGGCACCAAGGGCGCGACCCCGGCAACCGCCCTGGACACCTTGGACGGCAACTACCTCGTCGAGCGCATCGCCGCCGCCGAGGCCGCCGCCGAGGCCGGTGCCACCATCGACCACGCCCGCCTCGCCGCCGAGCTGATCGCCCGCGGCGGCCTCAAGGTGGAGATCGACTACGCCGCCCTGGCCAAGGCCGTCAACGACGACGCCGCCCGCCGGATGGTGGGCTGATGGCCGCCGAACCGAGCCGCACCGAACCGAGCCGCACCGAACCGAGCCGCACCGACCTGCGCCGCACCGACCTGCGCCGCACTCTGGCGCGCACGCTGGCCACCGAACCCGCCCGCGTCGCCGAGGCGGCCCGGCTGGCGCTGGTCGCCGCCACCGCTGCGGCCTGGGTCGGCACCGCCAACCCCCGGGTGCGCGCCGCCGTGGCCGCAGGCGCGCTGCTGGCCTCCACCGCCGCCACCCGCCGGGTCCGCGCCGCGGTCACCCCGGTGGCCAAGCTCGACGGCTGCGCCCTCGTGCACGAGCACACCCCGTGACCCCGGGGGCAGCGGCTCAGCCGGTCTCGGTGGGCCGCTGCCTGCGCGGCAGGGCGAACCCGACCACGAAGATGAGCGCGGCGGCCACGAGCAGGGACCAGAAGGTGTCGGAGTAGGCCGACTCCGCGGTCCCCGAGGCCAGGTTGCGTTGCAGGACCAGGGCGACGATGGCGATGCCGAAGGCCGCGCCGAGCTGGTGCAGGACCATGGCGGCGCTGGTGGCGCGGGGGACCGCGTCACCGGGGACCGTGCGGTAGAGCGAACCCATGGTCGGGGCGCCGACGCAGCCGACGCCGAAGCCCGCCAGGAAGGTCCACGGGATCAGCCAGCCGACCGGCGTGGTGGGGCCCGCGGTGATGAACACGACGGCGGTGGCGGCGATCAGCAGGCCGCCGAACGGGGCCAGGACCCGGGCGCCGAGGCGGTCGACGTACTTGCCCGCGACCGGGTTGCCCACCAGCGCGCCCAGCCCCAGCGGGGCGAGCAGGAGCCCCACGGCGAGCGGGCCGTAGGAGCGGATCTCCTGGTAGTACAGCGGGATGAGGAACAGCAGGGAGAACAGGACGACCCCGAGGACCGTCATGCCGATCGCGCTGGCGGTGTAGGTCCAGCGGGCGAACAGGCGCGGGTCGATCAGCGGGGTGCCGCTCATCCGCAGCGCGTGCACCAGGTAGGCGATCAGGAACACCGCGCCGACCACCAGCCCCAGCACCACCGGGGCGCTGCCGAAGCCGCTGCCGTCCCCGGCCCGGGACAGGCCGAACATCAGCCCGACGCTGGCCGGGCACAGCAGCGCGATGCCCAGCACGTCGACCTTCGCGGGCGGCGCGCCTCCGCCGCCCGCCCCCGGTGAGTCGGCGGGCAGGTAGCGCACGGCGCAGGCGATCGCGGCCAGGCCGAGCGGCACGTTGATCAGGAACAGCCAGTGCCAGTCGAGGTTGGCCAGGATCGTCCCGCCGAGCAGGGGGCCCAGCACCGGACCGACGGTGACGGCGCCGAGCAGCCCCATCAGCCTGCCGATGCGGGCGGGCCCCGCCGCGCGGACCAGCAGCGCCAGCATGATCGGTTCGAGCATCCCGCCGCCGAGGCCCTGCACCACCCGGAAGGCGATCAGGCTCGGCGCCGACCAGGCCAGGCTGCACAGCACCGACCCGACGAGGAACGCCACCAGCCCGGTGAGCCACATCCGCTTGCCGCCGAAGCGGTCGATCAGCCACCCGGCCAGCGGGGTCACCACCGCCACCGCCAGGAGGTAGCCGGTGGCGACCCACTGGATGGTCTCCAGCCCGGTGCCGAACTCGGTGCGCAGGGTGTCCACGCCGACGTTGACGATGGTCGCGTCCAGGAAGGCCATCATCCCGCCCAGGACCATGACCAGCACGAGCCGCAGGAACGGCCAGTCGAAGTCGGTGGGGTGCGCCGTCTCGCCGGTCGTCTCGGCCGTCGTTTCGGTCGTTCCGGGGACGTCGGACATGGATCACTCCGGTGCGGTGGGGGTCGGTTTCCGTGCCGGGGCGCTCACGCAGGGTGCCCGGCGGGGCGGACGAACCATACCGGGTTCGCCCGCCCGCGGTCACCGGAAGGTCCGGACCACCTCCTCGTACAACCGGGTGATCTCCTCGGCGGGGTCGGCCGGGGGGCGGGCCGGGACCAGGATCACGTGCGCGGCGCCCTGGTCGCGGAACTCCGCCACCCGGTCGACGACCGCCCCGTAGCCGCCGAAGGCGTAGATGTCGGCGGTGGCGAAACCCGGCTTGTGCCTGCGGACCTCGTCGTCGAGCTGTTCGGTGAGCCAGTCTTGGCCGTCCAGCTCGGGGGGCACGTACACGACCTGGACCGCGTGCGTGACCTCCTTGCGCCCGCCGCGCTCGGCCACCAGCCCGTCGATCATCGCCCGCCGGGCGCCGAACTCGGCGGGGGCGATGAACGACGGCACCCAGCCGTCGGCCAGGGCGGCGACCCGGCGGGCCGCCCTGGGCGAGTGGCCGCCGAGCCAGACCGGGGGCCTGGGTCGGGAGTCGTCGGCGTCGAAGTGGGCCGCCATGTCGGTGAGCAGGCCCTCCATCGCCTTGGCCGCCTCCCTCGGGTCCGGGATCAGCGCCTCGCGCGGCCCACCGAGGCCGAGCTGGGCGACGAACCGGCCCGAGGACGCCGCGGCCAGGCCGCTGAGCCGCTCGGCCAGCGGCAGCGGGGGCATCCCCGCCGCCACCAGCACGTGCGGGCCCACGACCAGCCGCTCGGTGCGGGTCACGGCCTCGGTGAGCAGGTCCAGCACCGGCGGCAGGGCGCCGTTGGTGTTGTAGAGCCAGGCCGAGTCGTACCCGACCCGCTCGACCTCGGCCAACAGCTCCCAGAGCCTGCTCGCGTCCGGGTCGGCGCGCAGCATGGTGCCGAAGCAGAACCCGAACTCCATCACCGCTCCACCGGCCGGTAGAGCGAGATGTGCGAGCGGCTCTCGGCCAGGAACGGCCTGCTGCGCGCCCAGTCGCCCCACCGCTCGGCCAGCCGCATCCCGGCCAGCTCGCACATCAGGTCCAGCTCGCAGGTCGAGGTGAGCCGCAGCGCCATCGGGTTGAGCCGGGTCTCGCCGTCGCGCACGATCACGTGCTGGGCGAAGTAGTGCTGGTGCACCGGGTCGTACTGGGCGGCGAGCAGGTGCAGCTCGTCGGAGGTCATCCGCAGGATCTCCAGCCCGGGGCGGATGAACACCGCCGGGTTGGCCTCCTCCAGCACCAGCACGCCGTCGGGCGCCAGGTGCTTGGCGACGTTGCGCAGGCACTGCTGCTGGGTGTCGGCCCCGGCGAGCTGCAACAGCGAGTTGACCACCAGCACGACCTTGAACCGGCCGGTCACCGGCAGGTCGATGAAATCGCCGAGCACCGTCTCCACCCTGCCGTCGGGGTCCTTGGCCCGGAGCTGGGCCAGCATCGGCTCGGAGATGTCCACGCCGGTGACCTTGACCCCGCGCTCGGCCAGCGGCAGCGCCACCCGCCCGGTGCCCACGCCCAGCTCCAGCACCGGGCCGCCGTCGGCCAGCTCGACCACCGTGTCCACGGTGTCGTCCGGCGTCCAGTTGCTGTGCACCCGGTCGTAGATGTCGGCGATCCGGTCGCCGTAGGTGGACTGCTGGTATCCCTGCACCGTCACTCCGCCTTGCGGGCGGCGGCGATGATGTGCGTGCCGCCGTCAATGTTGCCCGGGGCGCGGCAGGCCTGCAGTTCCCAGCGGGTGAAGGCGGCCATGACCTCCGGGTCGGCCAGCAGCGACTCGTCGAGCAGCGGGGTGTCGGCGGACAGGAAGTTCGACGCCGAGGCGGTGACGATCTCGCAGCCGCGCGAGGTCAGGTGCGTGCGCAGCTCGTCCCAGGTGAAGAAGTGCGTGGTCAGCAGCTCGAAGTCGGCCTGGACGCCCGCGATGTCACCGGTGGCCACCGCCTGGTCGATCGCCCCGAGCTGTCCGCCCGCGGCGACCATCGGCAGGATGGCGTTGAGGCCCGCCCGCAGGTAGCCGTAGCGGGAGGTGACGCTGACGATCACGGTGCCGCCGGGGCGCACCAGCCGGATCAGCTCGTCGAACGCCTCCGGGATGCGGTCGAGCACGCAGCTCAGCACGCTGCCCACGCACACCACGGTGTCGAAGCCCGCCGACGGGAAGCGGCTCAGGTCGACGATGTCGGCCTGGTGCCAGCCGGTGACGTTGCCCGCCAGGCCCGCCTCGGTGACCTTCTCCTTGTTGAAGGCCAACTGCACGTCGGACAGGTCGCACACGGTGACCTCGGCGCCCGCCTTGGTCAGCTCCAGGGTGAACCGGCCCGGACCGGCGCCCGCCTCCAGCACCCGGTCGCCCGGCTTGACCAGCTCACCCAGGATGGTGCGGTGGATCTGGTAGTTGATCCGGTTCTCGAACGAGCTCTCCAGCCGGTTCCACTCGTTGGCGCCCCAGTTGTTGTAGAAGGAGCGGGTGGTCTCGGGCTGGTACATCGCCGAAGTCATGACTCTCCTCGATCTGGTTTACGGACTGTCCGAACGGGGTGGTCAGCGGGTGTTGGCCGCGTGGTAGGCCAGGTCGCGGCTGCCCAGGCGGATGCGGCTGCCGGAGGCGACGGTGAACGGCTGCCCGGGGGCCAGGCGCACCCAGGTGGCGCTGTCGGGTTCGCGGACGTGCGTGCCCTGCGGGTGGCCGCGGTCGACGACGGTCACGTCCCACTCGCTCAGGGCGATGTCGGCGTGGGAGTCGGCGAGCAGCCCGGTGCCGTCGGCGACGGCCAGGGCGACCGCCTGCCCGGTGCGCACCTTGTCGTCGTGGTGCGGCGCGGTGCCCAGCACCACGTCGCGGTCGAGCACGTGCGAGGCGCCGTCGTCGCCGATCAGGTAGCCCAGCGGCGGGCGCGGGCCCTGCCTGGGCTCGTGGGTCAGGCCGTGCATCGCGGTGCCGCAGGCCGCGCAGTAGCGGGCGTCGGGGCGGTTGAAGTGCCCCTGCTGGCAGTTGATGCCCCAGACCATCGGGGTGTTCGCGGCGGAACCCCCGGCGGACTGGGCGGTGGTGGGCGAACCGGGCAGGGAGTGGAACCCGCCTGGGCCGTCGGTGGAGCTGCCCCCGGCGGTGGCGGGCGTGCGGCGGTACAGCAGCTTGCGGGTGGGCGGGACCTTGCCCAGCAGGAGGGTGCCCAGGCTGATCAGCACGGCGACCACGCCCAGGTCGATGGCCAGCGCGACCTCGTCGACCACGTACCCGTCGGGCAGCAGCAGGGTCTGCGCGCCGTAGGCCAGCGCCGCCTCGGGCACGGCCTGGGCCAGCAGGAACGCCACCGGCCAGTCCTTGGCCGAGCGCCTGCGCTGGAGGGTGTCGAAGATGAAGTCCCACACCACCGCGCCGAGCACGAACAGCAGGCCCAACCCGATGAAGGTGGACAGGTAGACGTCCTCCAGCGGGGCGAAGCCGACCGGCAGCACGAACCCGAGCAGCAGGGTGGCCAGGCCGCCGACGATCGCGGTGCTGATCAGCCGG
This sequence comes from Actinokineospora spheciospongiae, assembly GCF_000564855.1. Taxonomy (GTDB): domain Bacteria; phylum Actinomycetota; class Actinomycetes; order Mycobacteriales; family Pseudonocardiaceae; genus Actinokineospora; species Actinokineospora spheciospongiae. The sequence continues at coordinate 57,483 of NZ_AYXG01000039.1, read as the reverse complement.
GCGCCGATCCGCGAACCGTAGGAGGGGGTGGGTGCGCCGGTGGCGGCCTCGGTGTCGGACCGGTTGCCCTGGTCGAGCCAGTCGGGGGTGCCGCCGGACCGCGTGGGCTGCGGCCGGGCGCCGGAGGTCGGGAACACCGGCGGTCCGCCGGTGAACGACGGTGCGGCGGTGTGGACCTGCCCGGTGGGCGGGGACTGCACCGGCGTCGGCCGGGTCATGGGCTGCGACATCCGGTGCGACACGGGCTGGGGAGCGGGCTGCGACCCCGACTGCGACATCGGTTGCGACATGGGTTGCGACGCCGGGGGAGCGGGCGGTGCGGCGGTCATGGTGCCGGTGCCGCCGTTGCCGCTCGCCTGGGCGTCGTGCTCGGCAGCCATCGGGGCCATCTCGGTGGGCCGGGCGGGGGGCTCGGCGCCGTCGCGGTGCAGCACCAGGCCGCCGCCGGAGACCAGGCCGTTGCGCAGCGACAGCGAGGCCGTGTCGGTGCTGATCTGCTCGCCCACCCCGCGGATCGACAGCGAGCCGATGCCGTCCGGGGCGTCGTAGCGGCGCAGGCCGCCGCCCGGCTGACCCCACACCCGCAGCTCCGCGGTCGGGCTGTCGGCGGAGACCTCCAGCGGGCCGTGCAGGTAGACGTGCACCCGCTCCCCGGTCTCCACCACGGCGGCGAACACCGAGGCGGACTCGGTCGGGCCCGGGGCGGCGAACATCGCCTCCAGCCGGGGGCCCAGCTCGGCGCCGTCGCTGAACAGGCCGATCAGCTTGTCGTGGGCGTTGGCGCCCGCGTCGGGCCGGTCGTCCCCGGCCAGCAGCAGGACCGAGGTGGGGAACCGGCCCACCAGCCCCGGGCCCGGCCGCACGGCCACCTTGAAGTCGTCGAGTTTCACAGCAGTCTCCCAGCACGGAATCGCCAGCGGACCGACACCACGCGCAACGGCCCGTGCAGGCAGAGGAACACCACGAGCCAGGTCGTGCCGAAGTGGATGAGGAACGGGGTGGCGCGCACGTCGAAACCGAGGACGTCGCGCAGCAGGAAGAAGACGACCACACCCTCCGGGATGCCCTCCAGCAGGGTGAACATCGCGGGCCAGTCCTTCTCCCAGCGGAACTGCTGCAGGAACTGGTAGAGCGGTTCCCACAGCACCAGGCCCACCGCCGCCGTCACCCCGATGGCGGCGAAGGTGCCCGCGTAGGTCTCCCGCGTGGTCGCGAACCCGACCGGCAGCAGCGGGGTGAGCAGCAGTGTCCACAGCAGACCGGCGGTGGCCAGGACGAACAGCCGCGACTGCCAGCGGCCCAGCAGCGTCGGGGTCACGGGGTCACCCCCCGCATGAAGCGCCACCACTGCGCGATCGAGCGGCCGGAGCCGATGCGCTTGCCGAAGCCCATTTCCGCGAGCTGGTCGGCGGTGCGCAGCGAGGCGTACTGCACGCCGAGCAGCGAGTCGGCCGGGGCGTAGTAGGCGCCCTCGGTGATCGCGCCCGCGGCGAACATCCGGCCCGAGCCGCTGCGCGCCGAGCGCACCTCGAAGCCCGGGCTCACGTCGAGCCTGCCCAGCACGTTGCGGTCCACCCCGGTGACCTCCACCAGGTCGTTGAGCAGCCGGTGCGAGCGCAGGTCGCCGATCAGCCCGGTCGCGTCGACCAGGAAGTCGGCGTCGAGCGAGCGCAGGCCGCCGCCCTTGGTGTCGCGGTAGACCACGCCGAGCCGCCCGTCCCCGACCCGGTCGACCCGGTCGATGACCCCGGCGACGGTGGTGTAGACGCCGTCGCGGCGGGCGGCGGCGAGCTGCTTCTGCCAGCCCTTGCGGTAGGGGGTGGTGGTGCCCTCCAGGGTCTCCCAGAGCCGCTTGCGCTCCTCGCCCTCCAGCCGCTCCATGCGCATCTTGAGCTGACCGCCCCAGGAGGCCTTCGGCCAGTTGAAGCCCTGGTGCGCCCAGCCGTTCTTGCCGCGGCGGCGCATGAACCGCGACGGGCCGTGCGGGCCCTCCACGTAGGTGCGCAGCACGTGCACGATCCTGGTCTGCGCGCCCAGCTTCTCGCGGTCGTTGAGCAGCCGGTGGATGATCGCCGAGGCCGCGATGCCGCCGCCGCGCAGCACCACCGTGCCCGGGCGGGCCACCAGGTCGTCGTAGACCTGCTCGTGCGGCTCGTAGGCGTTGACGAAGCGGTACCCGTTGCCGTGCTGGGAGCGGAACTGCTGCATGTCCGGCAGGAACCGGATGCTCGGCCAGCCGACCGCCAGGTGCACGTACGCGCTGCGGTAGATGATCCGCTGCTTGCGCGCGCCCTGGGTGGTGAACACGGTGAAGTAGCCGCCCGCCGCGCGCTTGCGGACCATCCTGGCCTGCCCGTGCGCCACGCAGTCCCAGTAGCCGATCCGGTCGGCCTCGCGGCGCATCCCCTCGAAGACCTCACCGGCCAGCGGCGTCCAGTAGTCGGTCAGCACGTTCTCGGTCAGCACGTTCCACAGTGGAGCGATGAAGCCGCTGACGCTGCGCGAGTGGAAGGCCCGCCGCGCGGCGTAGCTCGGGAAGCCCCAGAGGTTGTCCGGCATCGAGGACGCGTCCGAGCGGATGCGGTAGTGCGGCGGGAGCTGGGAGACGCCGGTGAGGTAGGCGTAGTTCTCCCAGGGGTGGCGCAGGTTCGTGAGCACCTTCACCTGGTTGGTCGGCACCCCGGCGATGCGCAGCACGTCGACCATGGTGAACGAGCCCATGCCGCCGCCGACGGTCACGAACGGCACGTCCACCACGGGGATGCCCGAGGCCGCGACGAGTTCGTCGGTCCACACCGGAGTGCGCTGGAGCTGGTCTGGCAGGTCGGGGGTCCGGTCGTCCCAAACCGGTCGCGCCGGGGGCGCGGACACCCGGGTTTCGTCTGTTGTGGACACGGTCTCACACCTTCGGCGAAGTGGTCGGCCGCCGCGCCCTTCTCGGGTCCTGCGTCGACCGGGTGGTTGTGACTGTCCCGCTCGGAATCGAGCTAACCACGGGCCCCGGATTCGGTACAGGGGCCGGGTTTCCGATGTAGGGTAGGGTGTTCTGTCAGTCGTGCGGGAGGGAGGCGCGGTGGACACGCCCCACGTTCCCGGGTACCGCGTGCACGGCGAGATCGGCGGCTCCGGCATCAGCGTGGTGTACCTGGCCGAGGACCTGCTGCTCGCCCGCCGGGTCGCGATCAAGCTGCTGCGCCCGGCCGTCGCGCACGAGGACAGGCTGCGCGCCCGCTTCCTCGGTGAGGCGCGGATGGCGGCCGGGCTGGACCACCCGCACATCACCCGGGTGCTCTCGGCCGGGGAGGCGGGCGGGTCGCTCTACGTCGTCCTGGCCTACGTGCACGGCTCGGACCTGCAGAGCCTGCTCGACGAGGAGGGGCCGTGCACCCCGGCGCGGACGGCGGAGGTGGTGGGCCAGGTCGCCTCGGCCCTCGACCACGTGCACGCCTGGGGGCTGGTGCACCGCGACGTCAAGCCGCGCAACGTCCTGGTGGCCACCCGGGCGGGCGGGCACTGCTTCCTGAGCGACTTCGGCATCGCCACCCCGGCGCGCACCCCGGGCACCGCCGCGCAGGCCCGCCCGGAGCGCTCCGCCGGGTCACCCGGCTACGGTGCCCCCGAGCAGCTCGCGGGGCTGCCCGCCGACCACCGCGCCGACGTGTACTCCCTCGGCGCGCTGGTGCTGGCCTGCGCCACCGGGGTGGAGCCGTGGCGGCTGGAGGAGGAGCCCGGGTTGCGCGAACGGGTGCACGCCGCGCTGCCCGGGGACGGCGCGGCCCTGTCGGCGGTCATCCGGCGGGCCATGGCCCCGCGCCCGGAGGACCGCTTCGCCACCTGCGGCGAACTGGCCACCGCGGTGCGCCGGTGGGCCGACGCACCGCGGTAGCCGACGATCAGCCCCTGGCCTGCTTGTCCGCCAGGGTCTCGTCGGCGGACATCGCGTCGTGCGCGACCTCGTCCGGCGCGGGGTCCTCTGGCGTCTCCGGGGCCGTGTGGCGCTTGAGCGCCCTGGGCAGCGTGACCGCCACCAGCAGGGTGAACACCACGCCGCCGCCGCCCGCGATCATCAGCGTGGTCGGGGCGTCCGTGGCGTCGAGCAGCAGACCGCCGCCGACGTAGGAGATCGCCGCCGCCACCCCGATGGCGCCGTAGAGGTTGCCGAAGACCCGGCCGAGCAGGTTCGGCGGCACCATCCGCTGCAACATCGTCGAGGACGCCACGTCCATGCCCGCGATGCCCAGGCCGCGCACCGCCTGCACGGTGAACGCCGCGGCCACCGACCAGGCCAGGCCGGTCAGGAAGTTGCCCGCGCTGCTCACCAGGAAACCGGCGACCAGCAGGGTCGGCATCGCCATGGACGAGCTGTAGCGGGTCAGCAGCGCGTACCCGACCAGCAGGCCGATGCCGACCGCGCCCAGCAGCAGGCCCACCGAGGAGTCCCCGGACATCAGGTCCTCCTTGGCCAGCAGCACCAGCGCCACGTCGTCGACGCCGTTGAACGCCACCACCGCGCAGAAGCCCAGCGAGATGATCCGGATCGCCGGGGTCCGCAGGATGTAGCCCAACCCCACCTTGGCCTGGGTCAGCAGCGTGCCCTGGTCGGCGTCGGGGTCCGGCACCGGCGGCATCGGCTTGGTGGCCAGCAGCACCACCGCCGAGAGCAGGAACGACGCCGCGTCGACCAGCAGCACGCCGCGGATGCCCAGGAACGGCAGCATCGCCGCGGCCAGCAGCGGTCCGAACGCCTCGGCGCAGTTCGAGCCGAAGCCCACCGCCGAGTTGGCCGTCTCCAGGTCGCGCTCGCCCACCATGGACGGGATGGCCGCGCGGGAGGCGGGCTGGAAGATCTGCGAGGCGATCGCCCGCAGGCCGACCAGGGTCAGCAGCAGCGGCAGCGGCGGCAGGGCCAACGCGATCATCAGCACCAGCACGCCCTGGGCGATCTCGCACATGATCATCACGCGGCGCAGGTCGAACCGGTCGCTGATCGCCCCGGTGAGCGGGCTGATCAGCGACGGCACGAAGTCGCCCACCAGCAGCAGCAGCGCCACCGCCAGGCCCTGGCCGGTCGTGTTGGCCACGTGCAGCATCAGGGCGACGAGGCTGAGCGAGTCACCGCCGTAGGACACCACCCGCGCGGTGAACAACGCGCGCAGCGGCCTGTTGGTCCGCAGCAGGCGGGTGGCGCTCGGCGTCCCCGCCTCGGTGTCGGCTGTTGGCATGTCCTAGTTCTCCCGCGCGTCTGGTTCGACCGGCTCACCGAAAGTACCGGCCCGGTTCCGGTGGGTGCACCCCTGGGGTCCGATCACGGCGCTGCCACCCGTTCGGCCCCCATCGCCCGTCGCAGGCTGAGCGGGCGCAGGTCGGTCCAGTGCGCCTCGATCCAGTCCAGGCACTCCTCCTCGGGACCGGCCACGCCCACCGGGGTCCAGCCCGCGGGCGGTTCCCGGTCGGCGGGCCAGATCGAGTACTGCTCCTCGTGGTTGACCACCACCTGCACGCGCGGCCCGGCGGTGTGTTCTCGCGTGCTCACGGCCGTTCCCCTCCCGGTGCGCGGCTCACTTGCCCGCGCGCTTGGTCTTGCCGCCGCCGCCGTTGTTGAGCAGCACCGACATGTCGCTGGAGTTGTGGTTCACCGTGACCAGGTCGGTGGCGCCGTCGCCGTCGACGTCCAGGGCGGCGATGCCCCCGCGCGGGTCGTCGCCCACGTCGGCGAGCGCGCCCTCGCTGAACCGGCCCGCGCCGTCGCCGCGCAGCACGCTCACGTCGTCGGTGGTGGAGTTGTTCGTCGCCAGGTCCAGGTACCCGTCGCCGTTGAGGTCCACCGCCAGCAGGCCCGCCGGGGCGCCGCCGTTGACCGGGTAGCGGCGGGGGTCGGCGAACTCGCCCTCGCCCTCGCCGAGGAACACCGACACGTCGTTGGAGCCGTAGTTGGCGACCGCCAGGTCCACGTGCCCGTCGTCGTCGAGGTCGGCCACCGCCAGGCCCGCCGGGTCGTCGGCGGTGGTGATCACCTCGGGGGCGCGGAAGGCGCCCTTGCCGGTCCCGTAGAGGATCGACACGTCGTGCGAACCGAAGTGCCCGATGATCAGGTCCAGCACGCCGTCCTCGTCGAGGTCGGCGGCCAGCAGCCGGATCGGGGCCGCCGGGGTGGGGGTGTTGACCGGCTCGGCGAAGGCGCCCTTGCCGTCGCCCATCAGCACCGAGATGTCACCGCCCTTGTAGTTGCTGGTGACCAGGTCCAGCGACCCGTCGTCGTCGAGGTCGACGGCCAGGATGCGGTTGGGGTCCTCACCGGTCGGGAACTGCGTCGGGTTGGCGAACTTGCCCGACCCGTCGCCGAAGACCACGGTGACCATGCCCTTGCCGTAGTTGGGGACCGTGGCGTCGAGGTTGCCGTCGCCGTCGAAGTCGCCCACGCCCACGTCGGCCGGGTTGATGCCCACCTCGGAGTTGATCGGCTCGGCGAAGCCGCCCTTGCCGTCGCCCAGCAGCACCGACACGGTCGTGCTGAGGAAGTCGCCGGTGATCACGTCGGTGATCCCGTCGTCGTTGATGTCGGCGGTGGCCGTGGAGGCCGGGCCGCCGCCGATGTCGAGGGTGGACGCCGCGGCGAAGTCCACCTCCTCGGGCAGGGCGCAGCCGACGGCGGTCAGGCCCGCGGCGCACGCGACGGCGGCCAAGCGCAGCTTGCGGCGCACGGTGGTGTTCATCGCTTCTCCAGTTCTTCTTCGGTGTTGTCTTCCCCGGCGAGGTCGGCGGTGTCGATGTCAGCGGAGGCCTCTTCGAACAGCCGGACCATCAGGGGGTCGTTGACCTTGCCCGCCGCGTACTCGGCGGCGAAGCGGCGGTGGTACTCGGCGAACCAGTCGGCCCGCTCGTGCAGGAACAGCACGTCGTGCGGGGCCATGTGCCGGATGACGAAGCAGGGCACCGGCCCGGTGGACACCTCGAACCCGGGGTTGCGCACGGCGGTCTCCGGGCAGCCCTCGTAGAACTGCCCGAGCATCGCCCCGCCCAGGACCATGTCGGTCTTCACGTCGCGGTGCACCTGGTCGAGCAGGGGGTAGTGCTCGTCGTCGATCGAGGGGAGCACGATCACCAGGCTGCGCTGCCGCCGCGCCGCCGCGGAGGCGGGCGTGGTGGCGATGAACTCGGCCAGGTAGTCGCGCAGCAGCGCGGCGATCGCGTCGGTGTCGGAGCCGTCGATCTCGTCGTGCAGCACGATCCGCACCTGGTCGGTGCGCAGCGACTGCGGGACGAACGGGCACACCGGTCCGCTGCGGCCCAGCCGGGGGTGCGGCATGGAGATGTAGTCGCGCAGCCAGTCGAGGATCGTGCTCGCGTGCCGCAGGTCGGTCAGCGACACCGGGCTCTTGGGGGCGGGTTGCGCTCCCGGTCGGGGGGCGTCGGCTCTCATCGTGGGTACCTGGTCCTTGTCGGGTCAGACGGGCATCAGCAGCGGGGTCGGCGCTGGGACGGGGGTCAGCGCGATGGCGGGCTTGGTCCCGGTCGGCTGGTTGGGCAGCGGGTCGAGGCGGAAGCGCTGGGCGACCCTGGTCAGCACCAGGTCGCCCTCCAGTTGGGCGAAGGTGTTGCCGACGCACTGGTGCGCGCCCGCGCCGAACGGGAAGTAGGCGAAGCGGTGCCGCTCCTCGCCGGAGAGCCAGCGCTCGGGGAGGAACGCGTCGGGGGTCGACCACACGTCGGGGTGGCGGTGGGTCACGTACGAGGACACGATCGTCCGCGCCCCGGCGGGCAGCACGTGCCCGCCGACGTCCAGCGGCTCGTCGAGCACCCGGCGCAGCGCCCACGCGGGCGGGTAGAGCCGCAGCGACTCGCGGACGGCGGCGCGCGGCACCCGCAGCTTCCGCAGCAGGTCCCCGGTCGGGTCCTGCTGCCCCACCACGTCGTCCACCTCGGCGCGCAGTTGCTCGGCCACCTCGCCGTTGAGGCTGAGCAGGTGCAGCGCCCAAACCAGCGCGGTGCCGGTGGTCTCGGTGCCCGCGATGAAGATGGACAGCACCTCGTCCACCAGTTCCTCGTCGGAGAACCCGGCCCGGTGCTCCAGCAGCCCGTCGAGGAACGTCGGCTCGGTGCCCGGCCGCCGGGTGCGGGCCACCAGGGCGTCGCCGATGATCCGGCGCAGCGCGGCGATGTCGGTGCGGTAGCGCCGGTTCGCGGGTGTCGGCCAGGAGCGGGGGGCGGTGGCGAAGGTGAAGAGCTGGTGGTCGACGTAGCCGAGCAGGAAGTCCAGCGCGGCCCGGGCGGCGGTGCGGTCGACGTCGGCGCCGGTGCCGAAGGTGGCCTCGACCATCATCGCCACGGTGATCCGCTTCATCTCGGTGGCCAGGTCGATCCGCTCGCCGGTGCGCCACCGGGTGTCCAGCGCCTCGTCCAGCGGACCGAGCAGCAGCGGGGTCATCGCGGCCAGTCGCTCGGCGCGGAACAGCGGGGTCAGCAGCCTGCGCCTGCGCCCCCAGTCGTCGCCGCTGGGGCTGGTGAACAGGCCCTTGCCGAGCAGTTCGCGCAGGAGCTGCCGGTGCGTGCGGCGGCCGTTCATCAGCACCCGCTTGACGCCCTCGGGGTGGAAGACCGCGTGCAGCGGCCCGGCCAGGCCGAGGTCGAGCTGCACCACGTCGCCGTGGTCGCGGCGGGCCTGGCTGAACATGCCGATGGGGTCGCGCAGGAAGCGCAGGTTCAGCCCCAGCAGCGGCGGTCCGGCGAAGACCGGGATCGCGCTCACGGCCGACCATCCACACTGGACTCCAACAGGGTCCAGAAGGTGCCCGGGACCTGTTGCACGCGGTCCAGCCGCAGGCCCGCGCAGGTCAGCAGCTCGGTGAACTGCGCGCGGGTGCGGACCGCGCCGCCGAGGTGGGCCAGGGCGTTCAGGTCGCCCTCGACGACGGACATGCCCTCCTCGATCCGGTCCGGCGCCATCATCTCGAACACCAGCAGCCTGCCGGTGGCGCCGAGGGCGGCGCGGCAGTTGGCCAGGATGCGCCCGGCCACCGGGTCCGGCCAGTTGGCCAGCACCCGCGAGAGCACGTAGACGTCGCCGCCGGGGGGCACGTGCTCGCGGAAGTCGCCGGGGACGAACCGGCACCGGTCCCCGCCCGGCACCGACGCGAGGGTCTGGGTGGCCGACGGCTCGGTCAGTGGCAGCTCGAACAGGGTCCCGGTCGCGGCCGGGGCCAGGGTGAGGATCTCCGCGAGCAGCGAACCGTTGCCGCCGCCGACGTCGACCACCTCGGTGGCGGTGGAGAAGTCGAACAGGCTGCCGATGAGCGCCGCCGACCCGGCGGGCAGGGCGATCATCCGGTGGTAGTGCTCGGCCAGCACCGGGTCGCGGTCGAGGTGGTCGTAGTAGGGCATCCCGAAGACGTGGTCGAAGGCGATCCCGCCCTCGCGCAGGGCGGTGGTCAGGCCCGAGTAGGCCCGGTAGCTGGCGCCGCCGAAGTAGACCGCCTGCCCGTGCAGCGACCCCGGGTGCGCCGGGTCCAGGTATTCGCCCGCCTCGGTCAGGCCGAACCGGCCGTCGTCGTCCTGGTCGAGCAGGCCCAGGCCGACGAGGGCGCGCAGCACCTGGGTGAGCGGTCGCTCGTGGGCGCCGACGCGGGAGGCGAGGTCGGCGGCGGTGCGCCGGGTGCCAGCCAGGTGCGCGGCCACGCCGAGTTCGGCGGCGGTGTGCACCAGGGCGCTGCGCCGGTAGCCCTCGATCATGGTGGAGACCCGCTGCCGGGGGTCGACCCCGGTCCGCGCCCCGGTCACCGCTCGTCCCGGGTGGTGAGGGCGGCCAGGCGGGCGAAGACCGCCTCCGCCAGGGGCACGGCCGCCCCGTCGATCCGCGCGTCGTACAGCATCACCAGCTCCAACCTGTGTTCGGTGTGGTGGGCCTGAAGTGCCAGCCCGAAGTCCGTCCAGTGCTCCCGTGGCGCCTCGGCGACCAGGCCGGTGCCCAGCGCGGGGGCCGGGTCGGCGAGGTCGGCCATCAGCGGCAGGTCCACGACCCGCTCCAGCGCGGTGTGCGGGAGCAGTTGCTGCCGGTGGTAGGCGGAAAGCGCCTCGGCGTGGGTGCGCCGGACCCGGTCGGCGAAGTCGCCTGCCCCGACCGGGCGCACCACGGCCAGGTTGACGAACCGGCCCACCACCCCGTCCAGCGCCGGGTCGGTGCGCCCGCTCACGGGGACCGCGATGGGCAGCGGCCCGGTGACCGCCTCGGCGCAGTCGGCCAGCACCGCCAGCAGCAGCGACCGCGCGGGCACCCCGTGCTCCCGGGCCAGTTCGGCGAACCGGGCCGTCTGCCGCTCGTCGAGGACGTGGGTGCGGACCTGCCGGGGACCGCCCGGACCAGGGGGGACGCGCAGCGCTCCGGGGACGGGGGTCGGGGCGGTGTCGGCGAGCCAGTCGCGGACCGCCGCGTCGACGACCCCGGGGGTGAGCCGGTCCTGTTCCCAGGCCGCGAAGTCCGGGTGGTGCAGCCGCAGCGGCAGCGGGTCCGGGGCGCCCGCCAGCCGGGCCCGGTAGAGGGCGGCGAGGTCGGTGGCGAGCACGCCCGCCGCGGCGCCGTCCACGGCGATCCGGTGCGCCCGCAGCACCAACCGGTGCCCCTCCTCCACAGTGGACAAATCGGCGGCCAGCAGCCTGCCGGTGTCCAGTGACAGCGGTTCGGTGTTGCCGAGCACGTCGTACGGGTCCACCGGGCGCTGCCGGTCGCCGTCGACGACCACGCGCAGCGCCTCGTGCCGGGCCACCAGGGCGGTCAGCGCCCCGGCGAGCGCGTCCTCGTCCACCCCGCCGGAGATCCGGGCCGCGACCACCAGTTCGACCTCGGCCCCGGTGCCGCCCGCGGCGGCCACGGCGGCGACCCGCCGCTGGCTCCACGACAGCGGGGCGTCCGGGGTCGTCCGGCGCCGCAGCGGCGGGGTGTCTGCCCCCGCCTCGACCGCCTCGGCGAGCCGTTCCACCGTGGCGGCGGCGAAGAAGTCGCCCAGCGCCACCGTGATGCCGAAGCGGTCGCGCACGGCGCGGATCAACCGCACCGCCACCAGCGAATCCCCACCGAGCTGGAAGAAGTCCGCGTCGGCGGCGACCTCCGGCAGGCCCAGCGCCTCGGCCCACAGCGCCGCCAGCGCCGCCTCCGTGCCCGGCTTCGGCGTCCGGGCACCGGTACCGGGATCGACCTCGGGCAGCGCCCGGACGTCGACCTTGCCGGTCGGGCTCAGCGGCAGCGCGGGAATGGCCACCACGTGCGCGGGCACGAACGCCGACGGCAGCCTGCCTGCCACGAACGGCCGCAGCGCCGCCGGGTCCAGCGGCTCGGCACCCGAGGGGGTCACGTACGCGGTGAGGGCGGGCAGGCCGCGCACCGGGCGCAGCACCGCGACCGCCTCGGCCACCGCCGGGTGCGCCCGCAGCACCCGCTCGACCTCGGCGGGCTCGATCCGCACACCGTTGACCTTGATCTGCCCGTCGACCCGGCCCGCGAACTCCAGCGTGCCGTCCGGCCGGTGCCGGGCCAGGTCACCGCTGCGGTACATCCGCGACCCCGGCTCGCCGAACGGGTCCGGCCGGAACCGGGCCGCGGTCTGCCCGCTCGCCCCGGCGTAGCCCAGGGCCAGGCCGGTGCCGCCGATCCACAGCTCGCCGACCGCGCCCGCGGGCACCGGTTCGCCGTGCGCGTCGAGCACGCGGACCCGCTTGCCCGCCACCGGCCGCCCGATCGGCACCTCGGTCTCGGCGCGGTCGCGGGGCAGGGCGTGCGAGGTGGTGTCGATGGTGGCCTCGGTCGGGCCGTACTGGTTGTGCAGGGTGGCGGTGGTGGCCGCGTGGAAGCGGGCCACCAGGTCCGCGCCGAGCCGTTCGCCGCCGCAGAACACGTGCCGCAGCGTGCGCAGCCGCCCGTCCGCGACTTCCAGCGCCCGGCCGAGCTGGGCCGGGACGAAGTCGGCGACGGTGATCCCGCGCGCGGCGACCAGTTCCACGACGGCGGTCGCGTCGGCGGTCGTCTCCTGGTCGGCCACGACGACCGCGGCCCCGGTCACCAGCGGGCCGAAGAGCTGCCACACCGACGGGTCGAAGGCGAACGACACCGTGTGCAGCAGCCGGTCACCCGGGCCGAGCCCGGTCACCGCCCGCCGCCAGTCCAGGTCCGCCGACACCCCGGTGTGCGCGACCGCCACGCCCTTGGGCGCCCCGGTCGACCCCGAGGTGTACATCAGGTACGCCAGGTCGCCCGCGCCCACCCCGGGCAGCGCCACCCCGTCCGCACCCGCCCCCGGCCGGTGCTGGTCCACCCCGGTCAGGTCGGGGTCGGAGCCGATCAGCCGGGTGGCCCCGGAGTCGGCCAGCATCCGGCGGCGCCGGTCAGCCGGGTGGGCCGGGTCCAGCGGCAGGAAGGCCGCCCCGGCGGTCAGCACCGCCAGCAGCGCCACCACCAGCTCGGCCGAGCGCGGCAGGCACACGGCCACCACTTCGCCGCGGCGCACCCCGGCCGAGACCAGCCCGCGCGCCTCGGTCAGCACCCGCCGCCACAGCTCGGCGTAGGTCAGCTCCTCGTCCCCGAAGACCACGGCGGTGGCGTCCGGGGTGCGCTCGACCTGGGCGGCGACGAGCGCGTGCACCGCCTCCGTGGTCCACGGCAGCTCGGCGTGGTCGGCGAGGGATTCCAGGACCGCCGCGCGCTCGTCCTCCGACAGCAGCGGCACCCGGTCCACGGGGACCGCGCTGTCGGGCAGGGTGTGCAGCAGGCGCTCGTAGTGCGCCAGCAGCGCCTCCACGGTCGCGCGGTCGAAGCGGGCGGTGTCGTAGTCCACCAGCACGGTCAGCCCACCGCCCTCGCGCACCAGGGACAGCGTCAGCGCGCACTGGGCGGTGCCACGGCCCAGCTCCAGCGGTTCGACGCCCAGGCCGGGCAGGTCCGGGGGCGGGGCGGGGGTGTCCTGGAGGGCGAAGAGCACGTCGTAGGGGCCGGGCAGGAACCGCTCGGCGGGCACGGCGGCGTGCTCGAAGGCCGCCGCCGCGGTGTGCCGCACCCGTTCGGCGACCTCGGCGAAGCCCGGTGCGCCGGACAGGTCGGCCACCAGCGGCACCGTGGCGAACAGCGGCCCGACGACCGACTCCAGCTCCGGCAGCCGTCGCCCGGTCACCGGCACGCCCACCACGAACCGCTCCCCGGCGCCGTAGCGGCTCAGCAGCACCTGGAAGGCGCCCAGCAGGCAGGCGAACAGCGGCGCCCCGGTCCGCGCGCGGTACGCGTCGAGCGCGCCCAGGTCGGCGGTGCGGTGGGTCAGCCGTCCGGAGTGGATGGTGCGGCCCGCCGGGCGGTCGACCGGGAGCTGCACCGCGGTGGACACGCCGTCGAGGCTCGCCCGCCAGTGCGCCTCCGCCCGCTCCTGCTCGCCGTCGGCCAGCCGGGCGCGCAGCCACCGGGCGTAGTCGGCGAACTGGAGGTCGGGTTCGGGCAGCTCGGGGCGCTCGCCGCGCGCCTCGGCGGCGTAGCAGGCGGCCAGGTCGTGCAGGAGGACCGCGTTCGAGGCGGCGTCGGTGGCGATGTGGTGCACCGACAGCATCAGGGCGTGCTCGTCGTCGGGCAGGCTCACCAGCAGCGCGCGCACCGGGGGCTCGGCGGTCAGGTCGAACGGGCGCTCGGCCTCGGCGCGGGCCAGGTCCTCCAGCTCGGCCGGGGTGCTCGCGGTGCGCGAGCGCAGCGGCAGCCCGGCGGCGGCGGGCACCACCTGGCGCAGGCCGTCCGGGGTGTCGACGAACCGGGCGCGCAGCACGGCGTGCCGGGCCGGGAGGGCGGCGCAGGCGCGCTCCAGCGCGGCCCGGTCGAGCCTGCCGCGCAGCCGGACCGCGACGAACACCGTGCCCGCCACGTCCTCGGGCACCGCCCGCTGGCGCAGCCAGAAGCGCTCCTGGGTCGGGGTCAGCGGTGCGCCGTCGACCGGTCCGGCGGTGATCGGCGGCAGGTCGGTCGCCTCCGCGCGGTCGACCGCGCCCGCCAGCTCGCCCAGGGTGGGGTGGTCGTAGAGCGCGGCCACCGGCAGCCGGACGCCGAACTTGGCGGCCAGCTCGTCGAGCACCCGCATCCCGACCAGCGAGTGCCCGCCGAGCTGGAAGAACGACTGGTCCCGGGTCACGCCCTCGACGCCCAGCAGCCGCTCCCACACCGCCGCGACGACCTGCTCGGTGCCCGTCCCCGGCTCCCGCTGCGCTGTTTCCCGGGGCGCGCTCTCCGGTGACGCCTCCTGGGGCGCTGTCTCCCGGGGCGCGCGTCGGATGACCTGTGTCGGGGCGGCGTCGCCCCGGACGGTGTGGCGGGTGCGCTGGAAGGCGTAGCCGGGCAGGCCGGTGCGGCGGCGGCGCTGACCTCGGTGCAGCCCCGACCAGTCCAGCGGAACCCCCGCGCACCACAGGGCGGCGGCGGTTTCCACGAGCGTGGCCGCGTCGTGCCGGTCGGCGCCCGCGGTCGGCAAGCTCTGTCGGGCGCCGGGGCCTGCCAGCTCGGACAGCGACCGGCCGGGGCCGACCTCCACCATCGGCAGGCCGCGCACGGGGGCCACCGCGTCGGCGAAGCGGACCGGGGCGCGCAGTTGCCGCCCCCAGTAGCCGGGGTCGACCTCGGTCATCGGCTCGCCGGTCACCGTGGAGTGCAGCGGGATGCGCGCCGGGGCGTGCGCCAGGGTGGCCGCCACCGCCGCCACCTCGGCGGCGGCGGGGGCCATGGCGGAGGTGTGGAAGGCGTGCGAGGTGCGCAGCAGCCGGGTGCGGACGCCCCGGGCGGCGCAGTCCTCGGCGAACGCGGCGACGGCGTCGGCCGGACCCGCCACGGTGGTCTGCGCGGTGGCGTTGACGGCGGCCACCTCCACCCCGGGCGGCAAGGTCCCCAGGTCGTCCGCGCCCACGGCGAGCATCGCCCCCGGCGGGCAGGCCGCGATGGCCCGGCCCCGGGCGACGACCAGGGCCAGCGCGTCCTCCCGGGTGAGCACCCCGGCGACGCAGGCGGCGACCAGCTCGCCCACGCTGTGCCCGACCACGGCCGCCGGGCGCACGCCCCAGGACTCCCACAGCCGGGCGAGCGCGTACTCCACGGCGAACAGCGCGGGCTGGGTGAACTCGGTGCGCCGCAACAGCTCCGGGTCGGCCAGCGCGGCGCTCAGGTCGGTGCCCAGGTCGGCGGCGATGCCCACGCACGCGTCGAACTCGGCGCGGAACACCGGTTCGGTCTCGCGCAGCCCGGAACCCATGCCCGGGTACTGCGACCCCTGCCCCGAGAACAGGAAGACGACCGGCGGCGCACCCTCCACAGTGGAGTGCGCAGCGGTGCGCAGCCGGTCGGCGGCCTCGGCGCCGGTGCGGGCGGCCACGGCGAGCCGGTGGCCGAAGGCCTGCCTGCCGGTTTGCAGCGTGTGCGCGGCGTCGGCGAACTCAGCGCCGGTCAGGGGGGCGAGCGCGTCGGCGAGCCGGGCCGCCGCGCCGGTCAGCGCCTCCGGGGTCCGCGCGCTGAGCGGGATTAGCTGCCACGGGCGGTGCGCGTCGGGCGCGGGGCGCGCGGGCGCCTCCTCCAGCACCACGTGCGCGTTGGTGCCGCCGATGCCGAACGAGCTGACCCCGGCCCGCCCGGACCACGGGCGCGGCTCGGCGCTGACCCGGAACCGAGTCTCGGCCAGGCCCAGTTCCGGGTTGGCGGTGCGGAAGTGCAGGGTCGCGGGCACCACCCGGGTGCGCACCGCCTGCACGGCCTTGATCAGCGAGGCGACCCCGGCGGCGGCGTCGAGGTGGCCGATGTTGGTCTTCACCGAGCCCAGCACGCAGTCGCGGCCCGGCCCCAGCGCCTCGGCCAGCGCGGCCACCTCGATCGGGTCGCCCAGCCGGGTGCCGGTGCCGTGCGCCTCGACGTACCCGACGGTCGCCGGGTCGGTGCCCGCGGCGGCGTGCGCGGCGCGGATGACCTCGACCTGACCGCCGACCGAGGGCGCGGTGTACCCGGCCTTGGCGGCGCCGTCGTTGTTGACCGCCGACCCGCGCACCAGCGCCAGCACCCGGTCGCCGTCGGCCAGCGCGTCGTCGAGCCTGCGCAGCACCACCGCGCCGACCCCGTCGCCGGAGACCATGCCGGTGGCGCCCGCGTCGAAGGCCCGGCAGCGCCCGTCCGGGGACACCATGCCATCTCCCCGGCTGGGCAGGGCGGACGCGGAACCGCCGCGCACCGACACCCCGCCCGCCACCGCCAGGTCGCACTCCCCGGCCAGCAGCGCCTGCACCGCCAGGTGCACCGCCACCAGCGACGTCGAGCACGCCGACTGCACCACGACGGCGGGGCCGCGCAGGTCGAGCCGGTGCGCGACCCGGGTGGCCAGGTAGTCCTTGTCGCAGCCGATGACCAACTGCGACTCGTCCAGGTCGGCGGTGTGCCGGGGGCTGGCCAGCACGTCGAGCAGGTAGGTGCTCAACCCGGAACCCGCGTACAGCCCGGTCACCGGCCTGCGGGCCGGGTCGCCGTGCCCGGCGTCGTCGAGGGCCGCGTGCACGCACTCCAGGAACACCCGGTGCTGCGGGTCGGTGCGCTCGGCCTCCAGCGGGCTGAAACCGAAGAACCCGGCGTCGAACAGCTCCGCGTCCGCCAGCACCCCGCGCGGCCCGGCGCCCGGGGTGTCGGTCACCGAGTCGACCCCGGCGAGCAGGTTCGCCCAGAACGCCCCGACGTCCCCGGCCCCGGGGAAGCGGCCCGCCATGCCGACCACCGCGATGGCGTCCACCGGGGCCTCCGGCGCGGGCGCGGCCTCGGTGGGGTCGGCACCGGGCAGGTGCGTGGTCACGGTGCCTCCATCGGCTCGGTCATCGGCTCGGTGCGGTCGGGCACCCGCGCGGCGCGGGCGCGGCGGCGGGTCAGCCGGGCCCGGCCGGAGCCGGGGTCGACCGCGGGGGAGTCGGTCCGCTGTGGCCCGCCGGAGAGGTAGGCGGCCAGCGTGCGGACGGTCGGGTAGCGGAACAGGTCGACCACCCGCAGGTCCGCGCGCATCGGCCGCAGCAGTTCGCACGCCTGCACCAGCAGCAGCGAGTGCGCGCCCAGCTCGAAGAAGCTGTGGTCGACGCCGATGCCCCCGGTGCCCAGTAGCTGCCGCAGCACCTCGCTCACCCGCTCCTCGGCGGGGGTGGTGGGGGCGGCGCCGGCAACGGACTCCGGGGTCGGCGCGGGCAGGGCTTGGGCGTCGACTTTGCCGTTGGGGGTCAACGGAAGGGCGGGCAGTGCGACCAGGTGCGCGGGGCGCAGCCAGTCGGGCAGGTGCCCGGCCAGGTGCGCCCGCAACTCGGCCGGGGTGGTGTCGGCGACGGTGTAGGCCACCAGTTCGGGACCGCCCGGGCCTTGGCGCACCACCGTGTGCGCGGCGGAGACGGCGGGGTGGCGCAGCAGGGTCGCGGTCACCTCGTCCGGTTCGACCCGGTAGCCGCGGATCTTGACCTGGGCGTCGACCCGGCCGCGGAAGGACAGCCGCCCGTCGGCGGCGCGGTGCGCCAGGTCGCCGGTCCGGTAGGCGCGGGTCCCGGGAGCACCGTGCGGGTCGGGGCGGAAGCGGTTCGCGGTGAGCCGCGCATTTCGCAGGTAGCCGCGGGCCAGACCGGACCCGGTCAGCCACACCTCGCCGACAACGCCGTCCGGGCAGGGCTCCAGCCGGGCGTCGAGGACGTGCGCCCCGGAGCCGGGAATCGGCGCGCCGATCGACACGGCGGTACCGGGCGACAGGCGTGCCGCCGTGCTCCAGACGGTGTTCTCGGTCGGCCCGTACTCGTTGAACAGCGCCACGTCCGGGCAGGTCCGGTGGTGCAGGTCCACCAGCGCCGGGTCGACCGGCTCACCCGCGACGGCCACCACCCGGAGCGCGCCCGGATCGCCCTCGAACCGCGCCAGCAGCAGCCGCCAGAGCGAGGGCAGGCAGACCAGGTGGCTGGCCGAGGGCTTGCGCAGCAACGACTCCAGGTGATCCAGGTCGAGCTGCGCCCCGTCTGCGGGCAGGTGCAGTTCGGCGCCCGCGGTGAGGCTCCAGAAGATCGACGCCACGGAGGTGTCGAACGCGGGGGAGGACACCAGCACGAACCCGCGCACCGGGCCGTCGTAGACGCCCGACCGAGCCGCCGTGGAGGAGGCGAGGTTCGCGTGGGTGACGGCGACACCCTTGGGGGTGCCGGTGGAACCGGAGGTGTAGATGACGTAGGCCAGGTTCCCCGGGTGCACGGTGACCGGGTCGTCGGCCGTGGGCAGCGGGAGGTCCAGCGGGACCGCGGTGACCCCGGCCAGTTCGGGCAGTGGCGCGTCGAACAGCACCACCGGCGGGCGGGCGTCGGAGACGATCGCCCGCACCCGGGCGGGCGGGTACGCCGGGTCCAGCGGCAGGTAGGCGCCGCCCGCGCGCAGGATGGCGACGATCCCGACCACCAGGCCGGTGCCGCGGTGGGCGTGCAGGCCGACCAGGGTGTCCGGGCCGACGCCGAGCCCGCGCAGGTGCGCGGCCAGGTCGCGGGAGCGGCGGTCCAGCTCGCCGTAGGTCAGCGCGCCGGAGTCGTCGCGCAGCGCGACCGCGTCCGGGGTTTCGGCGACCCGCGCGGCGAACCCGTCGAGCACGAGAACGTGCGCGTCGGGCGTGGCGTCGGTGGTGCCCGAGGCGATCGCGCGGTCGCGGGCCTCGGGTGACAGCAGGGGCAGCGCGTCGACGGCGGTCTCCGGTGCGGAGACCGCGGCGGCGGTGAGCACGGTGAAGCACTCGGCGAACCGGGCGGCGGTGGCCGCGTCGAACAGTTCCGTCGGGTACTCCCAGCGCAGTTCCAGCCCGCCCGCCGGGTCTTGGTGCACGGCCAGGGTCAGGTCGGCCTTGGCGGTGCCGGTGTCCTCGCCCACCGTGGTGATCGCGTGCCCGGCGGCGGTGCGCCCGCCGCGTTCGTGCCGCAGGGTGAGCATGGCCTGGAACAGGGGGTTGCGGGTGTGGTCGCGCGGCAGCCGCAGCTCGTCGACGATCTCCTCGAACGGCAGGTCCTGGTGCTCCTGCGCCTCGACCAGCGTGCGGTGGCAGCGGTCGAGCAGCGCCGCGAACGGGGTCGACGGCTCGACCGGGGTGCGCAGGGCCAGTGTGTTCGCCAGGAAGCCGACGACGGAGGCCAGTTCGGTCCCGGTGCGGTTGGCCACCGGGGTGCCCACGACCACATCGGACTGTCCACTGAGGCGGGTGAGCAGGACGGTGTAGGCGGCGTAGAGGGCGGCGAAGACGGTGGTGCCGTGGGCCGCCGCGAGGTCGCGTAGACCTGTGGCGACCTCGGTGGGCAGGGCGTGGGTGTGCTGCGCGCCGTGCACGGTGGGGCCGTCGGGGCGCGGGCGGTCGGTGGGCAGCAGCAGCGCCGCGGGCGGGTCGGCGAGCCGGGTCCGCCAGTAGCCCAGTTGCCGGTCGCGCTCGCCGCCCGCGAGGAGGTCGGCCTGCCACAGGGTGTGGTCGGCGCACTGCGCGGGCTCGTCGGTCGGCGGGGTGCCGTCCAGGGTGGCGACCAGCTCGTCCAGCAGCAGGTCCAGCGACCAGCCGTCGCAGGTGCTGTGGTGCAGCACGAGCAGCAGCTCGGTCGAGTCGGCGTGCTCGACGACCGCCGCCCGCACCAGCGGCCCCTCGGCGAGGTCGAACGGCGCGTCCCGCCACGCCGCCACCCGCTCCGCGTCGAGCACGGGCAGCGGGGTCGGCGCGGGTTCGGCGATGTGCTGCACCGGGCCGTCGGCGTCGTGCGGGAACGTCGTGCGCAGCGCCTCGTGCCGCGCCACCAGGCCGTCCAGCGCGGCGGCGAGCCGGGCGTGGTCGATCCGGGGGCTGATGCGGACCGAGACGGGGACCGCGTAGGCGCCGGGCGCGAGCTGTTCCAGGAACCACAGCCTGCGCTGCGCCGGGGACAGCGGCAGCCGGTCGGGTCGGGGCCGCCGGGCGGGCGTGGGGGCGGTCCCGGTGGTGTTGAGGTGCGCGGCGAGGGCACCGACCGTGGGGTGGTCGAAGACCGCGCGCAGCGGCAGCCCGAGGCGGGCGGCCAGTCGGGTGGCCAGCAGGGAGTGCCCGCCGCGGCGGAAGAAGTCGTCGGCGGTGGAGTCGACCGGGACCCCCAGCAGCTCGGCGAACAGCGCCGCGACCAGGTGTTCGGCCGCGGTCCGCGGCGGGGTGGGCGGCGCGGGGGCGGTGGTCGGGGCCGGGAGGCGGCGGGTGTCGAGCTTGCCGTTGACGGTCAGCGGGAGTTCGTCGAGCGGCAGCAGGTGGGCCGGGCGCATCCAGGCGGGCAACTGCTCGCCGAGGTGGGCGGCCAGCGCGTCGGCGGCGGGCTCACCCGCCCAGACCACATAGGACACTATGTCGCCGTCCGGGCCGAGGGTGGTGTGCGCCGAGCGGACGGCGGGGTGGCGCACCAGGACGGCGGTCACCTCGCCGAGTTCCACCCGGTAGCCGTTGACCTTGGTCTGCTGGTCGGCGCGGCCGTGGAAGTGCAGCACACCGCCCGGGTCGCGGTGGGCCAGGTCCCCGGTGTCGTACACCCGCGCGCCCGGCTCGCCGTACGGGTCGGGGCGGAACCGCTGCGCGGTGAGCCGGGGGTTGCCCAGGTAGCCGCGGCTGACCCCGGCGCCGGACAGGTGCAACCGGCCGATCACGTGGTCGGGTGCGGGCAGCAGCGACGGCTCCAGCACGACCGCGCCGGTCCCGGGCACAGCGGTGCCGATGGGAGTGGTGGTCGCGGTGGTGTCGATGGGTGCGGTGGTGGCGTAGACGGTGGCTTCGGTGGGTCCGTAGCCGTTGATGTGCCTGGTGTGGGGGAGTTGGTGCAGGAGTTCGCGCAGGGCGGGGGAGATGGCTTCACCGCCGAGCATCAGTGTGGTGAGGCCGGACAGCGCGGCGGTGTCGCGGGTGAGGAGCCTGGTGGCGTAGGACGGGGTGGTTTGCAGGTGCGTGACCCCGGGCAGGGCCGCCGACTCGTCGCCCGCGTCGGGGAGGACGACGGTCGCGCCCGTGGTCAGCGTCCAGACGAGTTCGACCACGGAGATGTCGAACGCCGGGCTGGTCAGCGCGAGCCAGGTCTGCGGTTCCGGGGTGCCCAGCAGGTCGTCCATGGCGTGCAGCAGGTTCGCCAGGTTCGCGTGCGTGACCGCCACGCCCTTGGGCACGCCGGTCGAGCCGGAGGTGTAGAGGACGTAGGCCAGCGACTCCGGGTGCGGGTCCACGCCCGGGTCGGTCGCGGCTGGTTGATCGGCCAGGTGGTCGGAGTTCAGGTCCAGCACCGGAACGCCGGTCGTCGGCGCCGGGCCTGCCGCCGGTTCGGTGAGGACGGCGACCGGGTTCGCGTCGTCGGTGATCCGGCGCAGCCGGGCGGGCGGGTGCGTGGGGTCCAGCGGCAGGTAGGCGGCGCCGGTGAGCAGGGTCGCCCACAGCCCGACCACGGTGTCCACCCCGCGCACGCTGTGCAGGCCCACCAACGACTCCGGCCCGGCGCCCTCGGCGCGCAACCGGGCGGCGAGGGCGTGCGCGCGGTCGGCCAGTTCGGTGTAGGTGAGCGTCCGGTCGCCCTGCACGAGCGCGGTCCGGTCTCCGTGGCGGGCCAGCGCCGCGCGCCAGCGGGTCAGGACGCCGGTCGTGCCCGCCGGGGCGCGGTGCCCCACCGCCGCCGCCCGCTGCACGCCGGTCAGCACCGGCAGCGCGCTCACCGGGGTGGCCGGGGCATCGGCGATCGCGGCGAGCAGGGTGCGCAGGTGACCGGCGAACCCGGCCACGGTGGCGGGGGTGAACAGCTCGGTGCGGTACTCCCAGCGCAGGCCGGGCGCGGGGCCGTCGATCCCGACGACCTCCACCGACAGGTCGAACTTCGCGGTGCCGGTGTCGACCGCGCTCGCCCGGTACTCCACGCCGTCGGCGGTGACGACCCCGGGCAGCTCCGGCCGCACCGAGAGCATGGTCTGGAACACCGGGTGCACGTCCGGTTCCGCGACCGCGCCCAGTTCCCGGACGACGTGCTCGAACGGCACGTCCTGGTGCTCGTGCGCGCCCAGCACCGCGTCCCTGGCCCGCGCCACCAGCCCGGCGGCGGTCGGGTCGTCGGACAGGTCCAGCCGCAGCGCCACGGTGTTGAGGAACAGCCCCACCAGCGGTTCCAGCGCCGGGTCCGGCCGGTGCGAGACCGGGGTGCCGATCAGCACGTCGGTGCTCCGGGACAGCCTGCCCAGCAGGGCCGCGTAGGCGGCGGCCACCACCATGAACAGGGTCGCGCCGCGCTCGGCGGCGAACGCGCGCAGCCGCTCGGTGAGGTCGGCGTCGAGGACCTGGTGGTGGTTGG
Organism: Actinokineospora spheciospongiae; assembly: GCF_000564855.1. GTDB lineage: Bacteria > Actinomycetota > Actinomycetes > Mycobacteriales > Pseudonocardiaceae > Actinokineospora > Actinokineospora spheciospongiae. The sequence continues at coordinate 35,142 of NZ_AYXG01000039.1, read as the reverse complement.
CGCCGCGGCCGTCGGAGCCGACCGGGCGCGGGTGGTCGGTGGGCAGCCGCAGCGCGTCGGGCAGGTCGGCCAGCCGGGACCGCCAGTGCGCCAGGTGCGCGGCGTGGTCGTGGTCCGCCTCGGCCAGGGTGTAGTCGGCGTACTGCAACGGCAGCGGCTCGGCGGTCGACCCGGTCAGCTCGGCCAGCAGCACGCCGAGCGACCAGCCGTCGCAGACGATGTGGTGCACCGCGACGAGCAGTTCGACCCCGCTGTCGGCCGGGACCAGCGCCGCGCGCAGCAGCGGCCCGGTGCCCAGGTCGAACGGCCGGTTGATCAGCTCCCGCCGTTCCCCGGCGGTGATCACCGGCAGCGGCACCGGACCCGCGGGGTGGACCACCTGGTGGGGGCCGTCCGCGTCGTGCGGGAACACCGTGCGCAGCGCCTCGTGCCGGGCCACCAGCGCGTCCAGCCGGGCACCCAGCTCGGCCGGGTCGACCTCGCCGGTGATCCGCACCGCGCCCGCGATGACGTAGGCGTCCTTCGTGGACAACTGGGCCTGCACCCAGATGCGGCGCTGCGCCGCCGACAGCGGCAGCCGGGCGGGCCGGGGCAGCGGCAGCGACGCGGTGTCACCCCGGGGGCAGGTGTCCAGGTGCGCGGCCAGGTCGGCGATCGTGGGGTGCTCGAACACCGCCCGCACCGACAGCTTCCTGCCCAGCGCGGCGCGCACCCGGGCGGCCAGTTGCGCGGCGAGCAGCGACTGCCCGCCGGAGGCGAAGAAGTCGTCGTCGCGCCCCGGCTCGGCGGTGCCCAGCAGCTCCGCCCAGATCGAGGCCAGCACCTGCTCGGTGGCGCCCTCCGGCGCCCGGTGCACCCGCGCCGCCCGGTCGGGCAGCGGCAGCCGCGCGGTGTCGAGCTTGCCGTTGACGGTCAGCGGCAGCTCCGGCAGCGCCACCAGGTGCGCGGGGTGCATCCACGTCGGCAGCAGGCCGCGCAGGTGCGCGCGCAGGTCGGTCTCGTCCGCGTCGCCGACGAGGTAGGAGGTGATCTCCGGGCCCGGGGTCAGGGCGGTGTGCGCGGCGCGGACGGCCGGGTGGGCGGTGAGCGCGGCGGTGATGTCGCCGAGTTCGACCCGGTAGCCGTTGACCTTGGTCTGCTGGTCGGCGCGGCCGTGGAAGTGCAGCACCCCATCGGGTTCGGCGTGCGCGAGGTCGCCGGTCCGGTACACCCGCGCACCGGGTTCGCCATGCGGATCGGGGGTGAAGCGGGCGGCGGTCAGCCGTGGGTTGCCCAGGTAGCCGCGGGCCACCCCGGCACCGCCGAGGCACAGTTCACCGGTGGTGGGGGTGATGGCCAGCGCGCGGTCCAGCGGGCGGGCGGTCACCCCGGGCACGGGCAGGCCGATGGGGGTGGTCGCCGCGGTGGTGTCGATGGGTGCGGTGGTGGCGTAGACGGTGGCTTCGGTGGGTCCGTAGCCGTTGATGTGCCTGGTGTGGGGGAGTTGGTGGAGGAGTTCGCGCAGGGCGGGGGAGATGGCTTCGCCACCGAGCAAGAGCGTGTCGAGCCCGGCCAGGGCGGAGACGTCCCGGGTGAGCAGCTTCGTGGCGTAGGACGGGGTGGTTTGCAGGTGGGTGATTCCGTCGAGCTGGTCGGTGACCGGGGAGTCGTCGGGGAACACGACCGTCGCGCCGGTGGTCAGGGTCCAGATGAGTTCGACGACGGAGATGTCGAACGCCGTGCTGGTCAGCGCCAGCCAGGTCTGCTGGTCGTGCCCGGCGAGCAGTTCGTCCATGGCGACCAGCAGGTTCGCCAGGTTCGCGTGCGTGACCGCCACGCCCTTGGGCACCCCGGTCGAGCCGGAGGTGTAGAGGACGTAGGCCAGGTTCTCCGGGAGCGGGGCGGTCCGCTGGACGTCTGCGTCCACATCGGACTTTTCGGTGAGCGGAATCGTGCGCGCGGGGAGTTCGGGCAGGTCCGGCTCGGCGAGGACCACCACCGGGTCCGCCGCCGCGACGATCTGCTCCAGCCTGCGCGGCGGGTGCGTCGGGTCCAGCGGCAGGTACCCCGCCCCGGTGTGCAGGACCGCCCACAACCCCACGACGGTGTCGATGCCCCGGCCCGCGTGCAGGCCCACCAGTGCCTCCGGCCCGGCGCCCAGCGCGACCAACCGGTCCGCCAGCGCGTGCACCCGGGCGGACAGCTCCGCGTAAGTGACGGTGTCCGCCCCCGCCCGTAGGGCCGTGCGGTCGGCGAACCGGCGGGTGGCGCGGGCGAAGCGCGACAGCGCCGACGGCGCCTTGGTGACCGGGAGCCCTTCGCCCAGGTCGGCGCGGGCGGTGATCTCGGCGGCGGTCAGCAGCGGCAGGTGGTCCACCGGCCACCCCGGGCGGTCGGCGATCCCCTGGAGCAGCACGGTGAACCAGCCCGCGAACCCGGCGATCGTCGCCTCGTCGAACAGGGCCGTGCGGTACTCCCAGCGCAGCGCGAACTCCACGCCGGTGTCCTCGACGTCCAGCGACAGGTCGAACTTCGCCGTCCCGGTGTGCAGCTCGCGGGCGGTGGCCCCGGCCCGATCGATGCGGCGGCGCACAGTCAGCATGGTCTGCGCCAGCGGGGCCGCCCCCGGCGCCCGGGTGGGCACCAGGGCGTCGACCAGTTCGTCGAAGGGCAGGTCCTGGTTGCGCTGCGCGTCGAGCAGGGTGTCGCGGCAGCGGCGCAGCAGCACCCCGAACGTCGGGGCGTCGCCGAGGTCGGTGCGCAGCGCGAGGGTGTTGACGAAGAAGCCGACCAGCCGGTCCAGCGCCGGGTCGGGGCGGTTGGCGACCGGGGTGGCCACCACGACGTCGGTCTGCCCGGTGATCCGGGACAGGAAGGTGGCGTAGGCGGCGTGCAGCACGACGAACGTCGTCACGCCGTGTTCGCGGGCGACCCCGGCCAGCGCGGCCCGCACCTCGGCGGGGACGACGTGCTCGTGCACCGCGCCCGCGCCGTCGGCGGTGGTGCGCGCGTGGTCCACCGGCAGCTCCAGCGGCGCGGGGACCTCGGCGAAGCGCTCCCGCCAGTGCGCCAGTTGCCGCTCCCGCTCACCGGAGTCGAGCACCCGGTGGTGCCACAGGCTGTAGTCGGCGTACTGCACGGGCGGCGGGGCGGGGTCCTCGGCGGTCAGCTCGTCCAGCACGACGTCGAGGGACCAGCCGTCGCAGACGATGTGGTGCGCGGCCAGCACCAGGTCGCGGCCGACCACGGCGGCGCGCACCAGCGGACCCCGGGCCAGGTCGAACGGGTCGGCGGTCAGCGCCGCGACCGCGTCCGCGCCCTCGGGCAGCGTCGCCACCTCCACCCACCCGGCGGGCAGGACGTGCTGGTGCGGGCCGTCGGCGTCGGACGGGAAGACGGTGCGCAGCACCTCGTGCCGCTCGGCCACCCGCGTCAGGCGCGCGGCCAGGTCGGCGGCGTCGGGCTCCCGCGGCAGCCGGATCGCGCCCACCAGCACGTACGCGCCGGGGTCGAGCTGGTCGAGCACCCACATCCGGCGCTGCGCCGCCGACAGCGGCAGCCGGTCGGGCCGCTCCCCGGCGGTGACCGCCGCGCGGGACCCGCCCGTGGCGGACTCGGCCAGCTCGCGCAGCGTGCGCCCGGCGAGGATGTCGCCCACCGGCAGCACGACGCCCAGGGCGGTCTCCGCCTCGTGCGCCAGGCCGATCGCCAGCAGCGAGTCGAAACCCAGCTCCAGCGGCGCGGTGTCGGGGTCCAGCCCGGCGGGGTCGCACTCCAGCAGGCGCGCGGCGATGGCGGTCAGGGTCTCCAGGGCGCTCATCGGCCCGCCTCCTGGCCCGCCGGTTCGAGCAGGTCCAGCGCGCCGCCGAGGAACAGCGCCCGGCACTCCTGGCGGCGCAGCTTGCCGTTGGCGGTGCGCGGCAGGGCGCGCGCCCGGACCGCGACGACGGTGTGCACGTGCAGCCCCAGTTCCTCGGCGACGGCGCGGCGGATCGCGGCGGCGGCGTCGGCGACACCGGCCGGGTCCTTGCGCTGGAACATCTCCGCCACCACGACCAGCCGCTCGGCGTCCGGTCCGGGCACGGTGAACACCGCGCTGCCGTGCGCCCGCACCAGGTCGTGGGCGCGCTCGGCGCACGCCTCGACGTCCTGCGGGTAGTGGTTGCGGCCCCGGATGATCAGCACGTCCTTGAGCCGGCCGGTGATGTGGAGCTGCCCGTCGGCGATCACCCCGAGGTCCCCGGTGCGCAGGAACGGTTCGGCGCAACCGGGCAGCCGCAGGTCGAACCGGTCGGCGGCGACGCCGTTCCAGTAGCCCGCCGCCACGCTCGCCCCGGCCACGACGACCTCGCCCACCTCGCCGTCGGGCAGCTCGGTGTCCCCGTCCTGGCGCACCACGCGGACGTCGAGGCCCTCGGGCAGCCCGCCGCACCCGACGTGTTCGGTGACGGCCCCCGGACTGTCGTCCCCGACCACCCGGGTGACGGGCTCGACCCCCACCGGTCCGCCGCTGACGAACAGGGTCGTCTCGGCGAGGCCGTAGCAGGGGAACCACGACGACCGTCGGAAACCGCGCGGTGCGAACGCTTCGGTGAACCGGTCCAAGGTGCTCGGTCGGATCGGCTCGGACCCGCTGAACGCCACCTGCCAGCGGCTCAGGTCCAGGTCGTCGGCGTCGTCGGGGCGGTAGCGGCGGGCGCACAGCTCGTAGGCGAAGTCCGGGCCGCCGCTGACCGTGGCGCCGAACCGGGAGACCAGGCGCAGCCAGCGCATCGGCTGTTGCAGGAACTCCATCGGCGGGGTCAGCACCCCGGGGAAGCCGGAGAACAGCGGTTGCAGCACGCCGCCCACCAGGCCCATGTCGTGGTACGGCGGCAGCCAGCTCACCAGCGTCGACTCCGCGCCCAGCCGCATCCTCTCGGCGATGACGGCCGAGTTGTGCAGCAGGTTCGCGTGGCTGACCAGCACACCCTTGGGTGCGCCGGTCGACCCCGAGGTGTACTGCAGGAACGCCGGGGTGGTCGCGACCGGGTCGACCTCGGTGCCCGCGCCGGGCGCGGTGAGCGCGGCGGCGTCGACCCGGGTGAGCCGGTCGAACACCGGGTCGCCCGCGGGCAGCAGGGCCAGGACCGCGGCGTCGGCGACCACGGCCACCGGCTCGGCGTCCACGGCGATCCCGCGCAGCCGCGCCAGGTTCTTCTCGGTCACCGGCGGATAGCTCGGCACCGCGATCACACCGCAATGCAGGGCGGCGAGGAATGCGACCACGAAACGCTCACCGGGCCCCGGCATCAGCAGTACCCGGTCGCCGGGTCGGGCGTGCTCCCGAAGTGCCGCCGCGGCGGCGAGTACGCTTTGGTGGAGTCGGCGATAGGACACCGTGTCGGTGTCACCGCCTGTAATGAAATGGTAAGCGGTGCGCTCTGGCGTTTCCTCGGCCCGGCGGGTAAGGATTTCGCCGAAGAAGTCGTCGGGGAACGTTCGCATGATGGGGATACCGTCCTAGTCCCGGAACCAGTTCAACTGTTCGACGGCGAGTTCCGCGGCGCCCTCGATGCGCAACCGCCCGGACCCCAGCGCGCCCATCGGGTCCATTTTCCCGGAAACGATCTTGAGGTAGTCGGCGAACGAGGCGCTGATGGTGACCTGGCCCACAGAATCGGGCCGGGCGGCCACCGCGCATTCGCCGCCGGAAACCACGAGCTGCCAATGGTGGTCGGTGCCCTCCCCGGCGATGCGGTAGTCCACCACCGCCTCCCGGTCGCCCGCCTTGGTCGGGCGGAACGCGTCGCGCAGGTTGTTGAACAGGCCCGCCAGCACCACGTGCTCGCCCTCGGCCGGGCTCTGCTCCGGCACGGTGACGAACCGCGAGGCGGGCACCCCGGCCGCCTCGCCGCCGCTGCGCTCGACCACCCGCACCCCCTCCGGCGGGGCCACCCACGACCGGTCCGCCCAGTCCGCGCCCAGCTCGTCCCACCCGGGCAGCGCGCCCGCCAGGTGCGGGCCCAGGGCGTCGGCGGGCACCGGCGTGCTCGCCGACTGCCACCGGTAGTCGGCCGAAAGGCGCAGCCGGTCGGTCCGGTTGGGCAGTGCCCCGTGCGCGGTCAGGCAGTGGAACAGCAGCACGTCGCCCACCCGGTAGTGGGTGCTCGCCCACCGCTCGTCGTCCGGGTCGACCGCGTCGAACCTGGCCTGCACGCCCTCGTTCTGCGACCCGGTCAGGATGGCCAGCCCGCCCAGCTCCGGGGGGCAGTCGACGAACGGGACCCAGGTGGTGAACATGTCCGCCACGCCCTCGACCACGAAGTCCTGGTGCACGTAGAGCCCGGGGGTCGTGCCCAGCCCGGCGGGCCAGACCAGCCTGGCCACCTTGCGCGGGTGGCAGAAGACGTCCTCGCCGACCAGCGCGCGCAACACCGAGGTCAGCGCCGGGTCGTGCGGCAGGGCGTGCAGGTATTCGATTCTCTGGACATCGGTGTATCCGGGGACGAAGTTCGCATTCTTGAAGTCCCTGGCCGGGGGTCTCAGCGCCGCCCGCTCCGGGTCGGCGCCCCCGGCCAGCCAGCCGTCGCGCTGCAATGCCCCGAGCACGTCGCGGGCGAGCTTTCGGATCGGCGCCGGATCGAGCAGGCCGCGCAGGAACACATAGCCCCGATCGGCGATCGCGGCGCGCAGCGCGGCCGGATCGCCCGCGATCGGCGTCGAATCCACCAGTTCCCGCATGACCACTCCTGAAATCGAGGCCGCAATGGTTTCGCCGAATATTTCGACGCGTGCCGGACCGCTGTGCGTTCGAGAGGAATTCAATCGAGCCGAGCGGTTCGGGGGCTTTTCGCGGCCGGCGGCCAGTGCAGCCGTCAACCCCCTCCTGGCCGTGGTCGCCAGCTTATGCGGCCCCGGGGGTGGTCCGGCAAGTTAGGGAAATCCCTGACTTCCCCGTTCAGCCCAACAACTCCGACCCCACCACGCTACGTGTTTTAGGGATCGACCGTCCGGGTGAGTTTACTGGGGCTGCTTGCCTGGAATCGGCTGCGGCGGTAGACAAGTTTGGGACAGTTCGGGCTTGAGCATGAGGAGTTGGGGCAATGCGCCTGGGTATCATGTTCGGCGCACCATCGGGGGCCAGCTTTTCCACGGCGGCTTTCTTATTGAACCCGAAGCGATCGTGAACCGTGACAACGCGCCCACCCGTTCGATATTCGGACGCGGGGCGGAGTTGAAGCTGCTCTCCAGGGCGGTCACCGACGTGGGACGGGGGCACAGCCGCACCATCGAGGTCATCGGCGAGCCGGGCATCGGCAAGACCCGGCTGCTGCTGGAGTTGCGGCGCGACACCGCGGCCTCGCGGATGACCGTGCTCACCGGCCGCGGCGGCGAACCCGGCCGCGAGGTGCCGTTCTCGTTGTTCACCGAGGCCGTCGACGACTACCTGGCCGGTCTCGCGCAGGCCGAGCGCGCCCGGCTGCTGGCCGATCCGTTGCTGGCGCCCGCTTTCGAGCACCTGGGGTGCGTGGCACCCGGCTCCCCGGAGCGGGCGGCGTGCGCGGAGGACGTCGAGCGCAGGCGGCTGTTCAACTCCGTGCGCGAACTGCTCACCCGGATCGCGGGCGGCCACGGCCTGGCGCTGCTGCTCGACGACGTGCACTGGGCCGACCCGGACTCCGCGGACCTGCTGGGGCACCTGGTGCGCCACCCGCCCGCCGGTCCGGTCCTGCTGGCCGTGGCGCACCGGCCCAAGCAGGCGGTGGCCAGGTTGGCGGCCACCCTCAGCTCCGCCGCGCGGTACGGGCTGCTCCAGGTGCTGCACCTGGGCCCGCTGACCCCGACCGCCGCGGACGAGCTGCTGGAGGCGCTGACCCCGGCCGTCGGGCAGGCCGGTCGCGCCGCCCTCTACCGCGCCAGCGGCGGGAACCCGTTCTACCTGGAGGTCCTCGCCGACGCCCGGCGCGGCGGCAGGCCGGCCGAGGCCGAGGGCCCGTGCCCGCGGCTGACGGCCATGCTGCACGCGGAGCTGACGGCGCTGCGCCCGCAGACCCTGGCCGCGGCGCAGGCCGCGGCCGTGCTCGGCGAACCGTTCGACGTGTGCCTGGTCGCCGAGGTGGCGGGCCTGGGCACCGCCGAGGTCTTCGCCGCGATGGACGAGCTGGCCTGCCGGGACCTGGTGCGCCAGCTCGGTTCCTCGTCGCGGTTCGTCTTCCGCCACCCGGTCGTGCGGCACGTCACCTACCGGGCCATCGGCGCGGGCGGGCGGATCGCCGCGCACACCAGGGCGGTCGAGGCGCTGCGGGCCCGCGGTGGTTCGGCGGTGGCGATGGCCCCGCACGTCGAGCGCACCGCCGGGGTCGGCGACACCGACGCCACCCGGGTGCTGGCCGACGCCGCCGGGGACGCGCTGGACCGCGACCCCGCGGTGGCCGCGCAGTGGTTGCAGACCGCGCTGCGGCTGCTGCCCGACCCGCCCGAGTTCCGGCTCCGGCGCAGGGAACTGCTGCTGCGCCTGGCCGAGGCGCACGCGCGGGGCGGGCAGCTCGTGGAGAGCGAGGCGGCGCTGGTGCGGGCGATCGAGATGGTCGACGAGGACGACCGGGACACCCGCACCCGGCTCGTCGCCCAGCGCGCCGGGATCACCCGGCTGCTCGGGCGGCACGCCCAGACGGTGAGCTGCGTCGACGACGAGCTCTCCGGCGGGCAGCGCGCCGACAGCGCCGACGCCGTGGCGCTGCGGCTGGAGCGGACGGTCAACGCCGTGCTCGCGGGCACCGGCGCCTGCCGCGTCGAACCCGAGCCGGTCTGGGCCGAGCAGGCGGTGAGCGCCGCGCTGCGGCTCGGCGACCGCGGCCTGCACGTGAGCGCGCTGGCCGCCGCCGCGCTGGCCGAGGTGGTCGCGGGCGGCTTCGACGCCGCCGCGGAGCTGGTGGCGCAGGCGGGCGGGCGGGTGGACCGGCTCGCCGACGTGGACGTGGCGGTGCACCTCGACGGGGTGGTCTGGCTGAGCTGGTGCGAGGTGCACCTGGGCGAGTCGACGGCCGCGGTGCGCCACCTGGAGCACGCGCTCGTCCTGGCCCGCTCGTCCGGGCGGTCGGTGGACACCACCCGGCTGCTGGTGGTGCTGGCCGCCGCGCAGCTCGACCTCGGTGCGGTCCCCGCCTCCGCCGAGGCCGCCGAGGCCGCGGTGGAGGCCGGGATCGGCCTGCCCGGCACCGAGCTGCGCACGATGACCCTCTACGCCCACTGCCGCGCGCTCGCCCACCGCGGCGCCACCTCCGCCGCGGTGGAGGCGGGGCTGGCCGCGACCAGGGCCGCCGAACCCGGCCGCGGGCTGTGGTGGTCGCTGGCCTGGCTGGCCCTGGCCGAGGCCCGCCTGCTGCACGGCGACCCGCAGGGCGCGGTCACCGCCGTCCGCGCGGTCGTCGGCGACGGGGGACTGGCGGCGGTGCCGCCGATCGCCCGCGCCGAGGTCGCCGAACTGGTGGTGCGCGCCGAACTGGCGCTGGGCAGGCCGGAGGCCGCGTGGGGCTGGGCCGAACGGCTCGACCCGGCCGAACCGCACCGCGCCGGGTTCGCCGCGCTCGCCCGCGCCCAGGTGCTCACCGGCAGCGACCCGACCGCCGCGGCCCTGCACGGGGCGCAGGCCGAGTCGGCGTTCACCGCCGCGGGCAGGCGGCTGCTCGCGGGCCGGGCCCGGCTGGTGACGGCCTCGGCGCTGCTCGCCGCGGGCAAGCAGGCCAAGGCCGCCGCCGAGCTGTTCCGCGCCGAGCAACTGCTGCGCGAATGCGGGGCCGCCGCGCTGGTCGAGCGCGCGGTCGCCGAGCAGCGCAGGCTCGCCAAGGCCACGCAGGCCCCGCCGGAGCCCCGGGCCGGGCTGGCCACGCTCACCGCCCGCGAGCGGCAGGTGGCCGACCTGGTGACCAGCGGGCGCACCAACCGGCAGATCGCCCAGCGGCTCGGGGTCAGCGACAAGACCGTCGAGGCCCACCTGGCCCGGGTGTTCGCCAAGCTGGGCGTGGGTTCCCGGGCCGCGGTCGCCAGCGTCGTCGCCCGCTCCCGCACGGCCATCGGCCTGCTCAGCGAAGGTGCGTGACCCGCACCCGTCCTCCCCGTTCCCGTCGCGACCTGAGAATCCGGAGTTCGCCATGCTTGATTCCCTGCGCTGGCTGGGGCTGCTGCTCGGTGCCCTGGTGGTCACCCTGGCGGTGGCCAAGCTCGGCGGCCTGCTCGCCAGGGCGGTGCGCCAGCCCAGCGTCGTCGGCGAGATCGTCCTGGGCCTGCTCACCGGCCCGTTCCTGCTGTGGGTCGGCGGCGAGGGCGTGCGCACCGCCCTGCTGGGCGAGGGCAGGCTCGACGCGCTGAACACGGTGGCGCACGCGGGCCTGGTGCTGTTCCTGGTCGGCGTCGGGCACGAGCTGAAGGTGGGCGCGGGCATCCCGCGCGCCCGGTCCCTGGTCTGGACCGCGACCGGGGCCATGCTGCTGCCCGCCGCCGCGGGCCTGCTGATGGCGCTCTGGGTGGGCGGGCAGGGCACCGACCTGCGCGGCTCGGCGCCGACGACGTCGTTCGTGCTGGTCATGCTGGTGGCGCTGACCGTCACCGCGGTCCCCGTGCTGGCCCGCATCCTCGACGAGAGCGGCCGGATGGACACCCCCGCGGCCCGGCTCGCGCTCAGCGCCGCGGCGTTCATCGACCTGGTCGCCTGGGCCGTGCTCGCGGTGGCCATCACCGGCGCCACCGGCGAGGGGGACCTGCTGTCGGTCCTGGGCAGGCTGGGGATGCTGGTCGGGGTGGTGCTGGTCATCACCTCGCTCGGCAGGCTGCTGCGGATCGGGCGGGTGCGCGCCGCCGCCGCGGCGCACCGCCGGGTGACGATCGTCCTCATCGGACTGGCCGCCCTCGGCGTGGCGCTGCTGGCGAAGGCGCTGGGGATCAACGAGATCATCCTCGCGCTGGCCGTCGGCCTCGCCCTGCCGGTCGACGGCGAGCGCGGCACCTGGACCCCGGTGGCCGAGACGGTGGCCCGCGGCGGTCGGGAGCTGGTGCCGGTGTTCTTCTTCGTGACCGGCGTCGGGGTGTTCGCCGCGGAGGTCGGCTCGATCCCCTGGGCGGCGATCGGGGTGGCGCTGGTGCTGGCCGTCGTGGGCAAGGTGGGCGGCAGCTACCTCGGCGCCCGGCTCGGCGGCAGCACCCGCGGGGAGAGCCTGGAGCTGGGGGTCCTGCTCAACACCCGCGGCCTCACCGAGCTGGTCGTGCTCCAAGCCGCGTTCACCGCGGGCATCATCACCCCGGCGCTGTACCTGGCGCTGGTCGTGATGACCCTGGTGACCACGGCGATGACCGGGCCGCTGCACAAGCGGCTGACCCGCGAGCCCGCCGAGATGAGGTCCGTGTGACCACCACCCGATCCGCCGCCGACCGCTTCTTCGCCCGGCAGAGCGAGCTGGACCCGGTCCGGGCGGCGCTCTCCGGCGCACCGGTCGACCCCGGCGCCCGCCTCGACTACTCCCCGGCGAACTTCGCCGCCCGGGCCGAGCTGCTGCGCTCCACCGACCCGGGCGGCGACCCCGCGCTCGCCGAACGCCTCGCCGCCGAGACCGCCTACACCGAGGCCGGGCTGGCCACCGAGCTGAACCTGGTGACCTGCCCACCGGTGCTGCTGCGCGAACACCTGGGCCAACTGGCCAGGGACGGCGACCCGGCGGTGCTCGCCGAAGCACTGGCCGGGGTGCCCGCCGCGCTGCGCGGGTACGCCGAGACCCTGCGCGCCACCGCGCTCCCGCCCGCCCGGCGGCAGGTCGAGATGGTGCTCGGCGCCATCGGCTCCTGGGCCGCGGGCACCGAGTTCGGCGACTCCCCGCAAGCGGAGGCGGCTCGGCGGGGCTACGCCGAACTCGCCGCGGTGCTCACCGAGGAGGTCCTGCCGACCGCCCGCCCCGAAGACGGCGTCGGCGTCGACCGCTACCGCGCCGCTGCCCGGTTCCACCTCGGCGAAGACCTCGACCCGGCCCACTGCCACGAGGTCCTGGTCGCCGAACTCGACGAACTCCGCGCCGCCTCCGCGGCACTGGCCCCCCGGGGCGTCCGGGAGACCTGCGCCGAGCTGAACACCGACCCCCGCTGGACCGTCACCGGCCCCGAGGCCCTGCGCGACTGGGCGGTCGAACGCCTCGACACCGCCGCCTCGGTGGGCCGGGAGGTGCTGGTCGCACCACCGGGCCTGGGCGCGGTGCAGGTGCACGTCCCGGTCGAGCACGGCTCCCCGCGCTACCTCCCGCCCGCGGCGGACGGCTCCCGCCCGGCCCGCCTGGTCTGGCCGGTGCCCGCCACCGACCCGGTCCCGGTGTGGAACCAGACGACGATGCTGCACCACGAGGGCGTCCCCGGCCACCACCTGCAACTGGGCACGGCGGTCCTGACCGCCACCTCCGCCTGGGCCGCGCACACCGTCGTCGCGGGCAACGCCGAGGGCTGGGCGGTCTACGCCGAGGGCCTCATGCGCGACGCGGGCGCCCTGACCACCCCGCAGGAGCGCCTCGGCCACGTCCTGGGCCTGCGCCTCAACGTGGCGATGGCCCTGGTCGACCTTTCCGTCCACACCGGACTCCCCATGGGGGGCACGGGTGCTTCGTGGACCCTCGACGGCGCAGCCGCCTTCCTCGCCGCCGAATCGGCGTTCGACGCGGGATCGCTGTACTTCACCGTCCTGCGCTCGGCGGCGTGGCCCGGCCAGGCGCTGACCTACGCCTGGGGTGCGCGCGCGTGGCAGGAGTTGCGCGCGGCCTCGGACGCCGAGGGGACCGACCCGCGCGAGTTCCACCGCCGGATGCTCGCGCTGGGCCCGTGCGGCCTGTCGGTGCTGCGCTCAGCCCTGGGGGCGTAGCCGCCCGTGGCGGGCGCGGGGGGCTGACGCGCCCGCCACGAGCGCGTCCCCCAGGGGCGTGCGCCGGTAGAGGACCGAACGCCCCGCCCGCGCCCGGTCGAGCAGCCCCGCCCGCCGGAGCACCGCCAGGTGGTCACCGACGGCGCCCACGGCCAGACCCAGGCTGCGGGCCAGGTGGGTCGTGCCCGCCGGGTCCGCCAGGGCCACCAGGAGCCGCGCCCGGGACCGCCCCAGCAACGCCGCCAGCGCGTCGGGGTCGTGCCCGCGCGTGGACTCCCACAGCGCAGCCGCACCACGGGCCGGGTAGATGATCGCGGCGGGCCAGGGGGCGTCGAGGTGCACGGCCACCCTCGGCCAGACGAACACCGAGGGCACGAAGAGGAGCCCCGACCCGTCCGAGGCCCGCACCCGCCGCCCCGGCACGCCGGTGACCGCCACCGCGCCGCCGCCCCAGCGAACCCTCGGGTGCAGACCGCCGAGGGCGGCCACCCACCCACCGCCGCCCAACCTCCCGGCCCGGTGGACGACGTCCCGCTCGCAGACGGCCCTGACCTGCGGCCAATCCGCCGCCAGCAACTCGTGCCACGCGGCCGTCAGGGCGTCGGCCAGGTGCTCCACCACCGACGCCGACCCCAACAGCGCGGCCACCCGGGGATCGCCGACCGGGCGGTGCCCGGCACAGGCCGAGATCTCCTCCCGCGCCACGCCCACCGGCGTCGCCAGCACCCGCGCGACGTCCTCCTCCCAGGTCTGGGCGAGCACCGACGGCGGCGGGGTCACGAACGCGGCACCGTGCCGGGGGGACTGCAAGGCCAGCAGCGCGGCGAAACCGGGCTGCAGGCGGAGGCGATCGAACGCGGGCCGTAGGCGGGCCCGCCACGCCTGCGGCAGCCGCACCCGCGACACCCCCGCCAACGCCCGCAGCAGGCCGTCCAGCTCGAACGCGGGCGAAAGGGCGAACCGGGTCCGGAGGAGGTCTTCCCCGGTCACCTCAAGGCGCAGCACCCCACCGACGTTACGCCGCAGAACGTAAGCATGGACGGGCCCCGACCCCGCGCCGATGCTGGGCCGATGCCCCCGGACCCCCCGATCCGCTACCGCGACGTGCTGGCCGAACCCCGCTTCCGCACCGTCTTCGGCGCCCGGTCGCTCGCCACGGCGGCCGACACCCTGCGCACGGTGGCACTGTCCGTCCTGATCTTCCTCGCCACCGGTTCCGCCCTGCTGAGCGCAATCGCCCACGGCGCGTCCTTCGTGCCCCAGTTGATCGGCGGCAGCCTGCTCGGCGCGCTGACCGACCGGGCCGAACCGCGCGGGCTGATCGCGCTCGGGTACGGGGTGGAAAGCGCGGTCGCCCTGCTGCTCGCCACCGGCATCACCCCGGTCTGGCTGAGCCTGTCCCTGGTCGCCGCAATCGCTTTCGTGACACCGGTCTTCACCGGACTCACCGGCCGCGTCATCGCCGACGTGCTCCCCGGCGAGCGGTACGCGGTGGGCCGGTCGATGTCGCTCCTGGCGTCCTCGGTGGCGCAACTGGTCGGCCTGGTGGGCGGTGGGGGAGCGGTGGCGCTCCTGGGGAGTGGGCGGGCGTTGCTCGTGTCGGCCGTCCTGCACGCCCTGGCCTGCCTGTGGGTCCGCACCCGGCTCCCCGTGGGCAGGCCCGCGAGACGCGAACGGACCGGCACCGTCCGTGCCGGTTGGACGACCAACCGGCGCCTGCTCCGCGATCGCGACCTGCGGGTGCTCATCGTCGCCCAGTGGCTGCCGACCGCGGCAGCCGCGGGGGCGGAGGGCCTGTTCATCCCGTACGCCGCCGCGCGGTGGGCGGCGGAGAGCGCGAGCCTGCTGCTGGCCGGACTCCCCGCGGGCATGGTGGTCGGGACCGTCCTGGTGGGCCGGTTGGTGCCCCCGGGGAGCCGCGACCGCCTGGTCATCCCGCTCCTGGTGCTGGTCGGGGCCCCGCTCACGGCCTTCTGGTTCCCGCTGCCGTTCGCCGTCGCGCTGTTCTTGTCCACATTGTCCGGTGCCGGGCTCGCCTACGGCGTGTGTGTGCAGTCCCGGTTCCGGGACCTCGTTCCGGTGAGGGAACGGGGGCAGGCGTTCACCCTCCTGGCCACCGGCCTGATGACCGCCCAGGGACTCAGCCCGGCCGTGTTCGGCCTGGTCGCCGACCACACGACGGCGGGTGCGGCCGTGGCTGTCGCGGGTCTGCTGGCGGTGGTCCACGTGGTGTGGCGAGGACCGGACCTGATCCGGGTGTTGCGGACAACCACCTGATCGTGGCGCTTGTGGCGTTTCCGCCCGGGGTATCCGGACCAACCCACGGAGGAGGAACCATGACCACCGAGACGCACTCGACCGTCCCGACCACCCGCCAGTCCACCGACCCGACGCCGTCCGCCGGGAGGCCCGCCTCGGCCGACGAGCCGGTGCACGCGGAGCGGACTGCGGAGAGGGCCACGCAGCGGCACGCCGAACGGCACGCGGAGCCGCCGAGGAGCGCCGAGGTGCGCCGGGACCGGGAGATGTCCGGCACCACCGGGATGCCCGGCACCACGGAGATGTCCAGGAACACCGAGATGCCGAGGGACACCGACAAGGCGGAGGACGCCGACAGCGGTGGGCTGCGGATCGCCGGTGTCCGGCTGCCGGTTCCCGCGATGGCGCCCGTCGACTCCAAGCGCGCGCTGTGGTGGGGTGGGCTGGCGGCCCTCGCGGTGGTCGGGGTGCTGGAGTGGCCGGTGGCGGCGGTCGTCGGGGTGGGCAGCTTCGTGGCGGAGAAGTTGTCCCGGGAGGACGTTCGCACCGAGCCCCGGGCCAGGTAGCGCGGTCACCTCCGGTTGCGGAGGGCCTGCACCAGCAGTGCGATCGCTTCGACGGCCGCCGGGCTCGCCCCGGCGGCCGTCGCCGCTGCTCGGAGGGCGGGTTCGGCGTGGTGCAGGG
This sequence comes from Actinokineospora spheciospongiae, assembly GCF_000564855.1. Classification (GTDB taxonomy): domain Bacteria; phylum Actinomycetota; class Actinomycetes; order Mycobacteriales; family Pseudonocardiaceae; genus Actinokineospora; species Actinokineospora spheciospongiae. The sequence goes on along the minus strand of NZ_AYXG01000039.1, from coordinate 19,349 downwards.
CCGGGGTCAGCAGGGTCGAGGCGAGTGCGACCGGGGTCAGCAGGGGTGCCAGCGGGGCGAGGTCGACGACCAGGACCGGGCGCGTGCGGTCCCCGGTGGTCGGCTCGTGGATCAGCTCGAACATGGGCTTGTCCATTCGAGTGAGGGCGGTTCGAGCATCTCCCGCTGCCGGGCCGGGGCCAAGAAACGGTGTGTGAACCGTCGGTGCCGAAAGGACCACCTTCGGATGAATCGGGTGCGGCGGGGAGGGGTTGGCCTCCCGCCGTGGGTATGACACGCGCTCAAGCGTGCCGGACTGCGAGTGGGTGGAAGACGGTTGATGGTGTTGAAGAACGTGGTGCGGTTGCCGGAGTTGGCGGTGAGCGCACCGGGTCGCGTCCTGCGGGCGGCCGGGGAGGCGACGAGTGCGGCGCTCGACGTGGCCGACGAGGCCGTGGGCCTGGGCAGGCGGGCGGCTGCGACGGGGGTCGAGGCGGGGCGGGCGACCCTGGAGTCGACCGGGCGCCTGGTGCGCGACGCCTTCACCAAGCGGGAGCTGTGGTGGCGGGCGGGGCACCGCCTGCACCTGCCGGTGCGCCTGCCCGAGGGCGCGCCCGAGCAGGTGCGGCGGGTGCTCAAGGACGTGGTGGCCGCCGTCCTGGAACACCCCGGGGTGGTGAGCGCCTACTGGGACGGTGGGCTGGCGCGCGTGGTGGTCCGGTTCGCCGAGGACGCGGCCACCGACAGGGTGGCGGCGGAGGTGTCCGCGCTGGCGCGCGAGTACGAACCGTCGCCCGCCACCGCCGTCGAGCCCGCCGCGCACCCCGGGGACCTGCACGAGATCCGGTCCGCCGCGGTGGCCCTGGCGGTGACCGGCGCCGGTCTGGCAACCTCCCTGGCCGCCGGGGTGTTCCGGCTGCGCCGCCCGCCCCGGGTCGCCGCCGCCGCGCTGACCGTGGTGCGGGAGGACCCGCGGGTGCGGTCGCTGCTGCGGTCCCGGCTGGGTGGCGGGCCCACCGAGGTGGCGATCGCCGCCGCGACCGCCGCGGTGCACGGGTTCGGCGGTTCCCCGACGGAACTGCTGCTCGACGCCGCGCTGCGCACCGGGCAGTTGCTCGACGCCGCGGCTCGGGTGACCGCGTTCGAGCGGGTGCACGACGTGGTGTGTGTTCCCGGGCGGGAGAGCGTGGCGGGCGAACCGGTCGACAGGCCCGCGCTCGTCGACCCCGTCACCAGGTACGCGACCTCCGCCTCCACCGGCGGCCTGGTCGGGGCGCTGGTCACGGGGGTGCTCACCGGCGGTGTGCGCGAGGCGAGCGAGGCGGTCCTGGCCGGGTCGCCGAAGCCCTCCCGGTACGGCTGGACCGGCTACGCCTCCGTGCTGGGGCAGGTCCTGGCGCGCGACGGGGTGCTGGTGCGCGCCCCGGAGCGGCTGCGCTCGCTGCAAACCGTGGACACGCTGCTGGTGCACGCCGGGGCGCTGCGGCTCGACAGCCGCACCGTCACCGAGGCCCACCCGCACGCCCCCGACTGGGGCGACGGCCGCCTGTGGGAGGCCGCCGAGGCCGCGCTGGCCGCCGCCGACTCCGGGTCTGATCCGGACGCCGACCCCGACGCGGTCCGGTTGCGCCCGGTCCCCGACGCCGCGGCGGACTCCACCGGGCTGATGATCGCCTCCGCCGACGGGCGCGACGTCGGCACGGTCCTGGTCGGGCACCGGCCCGACCCGGTCGCCAGGGCGGTGCTCGACGCCGCCGGGCAGGCCGGGCTGCGCGTCGTGGTCGTCGGCGACGACGGCACCGGGGCGAACGCGGTCGGGGCGGACGAGACGGTGTGCGAGCGGTCCATGGCCGAGGTCCTGCGGTCGCTGCGGGCCGACGGCCGGGTGGTGTGCGCCCTCGCCAGGCCGCGCGGCACGACCGGGGCGGACGCCGACGTGGTCGCCGGGGTGCTGGCGGCGGACTTCGCCGTGTGCCTGGCCGACCAGGACGCCGCCGTGGTGTGGGCGGCCGACGCGCTGTGCGTCGACGGGCTGGCCGGGGTGTGGCGGTTGGTGCGCGCGATCCCGGCGGCGCGGGCGGCGGGCAAGTACGGGGCGACCTGCGCCCAGGCCGCGACCGCCCTGTCCGGGCTGCTGGTCGCCACCAGCCAGCAGCGGCGGTGGGGGCGCCTGCTCTCCCCGGTGGCCCGGCTCAGCCCGGTCGACCTCGCCGCGGGCGCGGCCCTGGTGTCCGGGTGGGCGCTGGCCGCGGGTGTGGGCACGGCGCCCACCCCGGCGCCCCGGCCGCTGGTGCCGTGGCACGCGCTGCCCGCGGAGGGGGTGCTGCACCGCCTCCGCGAGCAGTCCGGGCGCGGTCGCCAGGTCGCCGACGACCTGACCGCGCGGGCCCGGCACCTGGGCGCGCGACTGGCCGGGATGCCCGGCGCCGGGCCGCCGCGCGAGCTGCTGCGGCTGGCCGGTGCCGTGCGCACCGAGCTGGCCGACCCGCTCACCCCCGTGCTCGCCGTCGGCGCGGTCGCCTCGGCGGTCCTGGGCTCCACTGTGGACGCCCTGCTGGTCGTCGGCGTCATGGGCGTCAACGCCCTGGTGGGCGGCGGGCAGCGGTTGCGCGCCGAGCGGGCGCTGGCCGCGCTGGCGGTCACCCAGCGGCAGCGGGCGCGGGTGGTGGGCGAGCGCCGGACCGAGGTGGTCGACGCGGACGGGCTGGCACCCGGGCACGTGATCGAACTCCGGGGCGGTGACGTGGTGCCCGCTGACGCCCGGCTGCTGGAGGTCGACAGCCTGGAGGTGGACGAGTCCGCGCTCACCGGCGAATCCCTGCCGGTGACCAAGGAGTCGACCGCGACACCGGCGGCGGCCATCGCCGACCGCCGGTGCATGGTCTTCGAGGGCACGACCGTGGTCGCCGGGTGGGCCAGGGCCGTGGTGGTGGGCACCGGGGCCGACACCGAGGCCGGGCGCGCGGTGTCGCTCGCCTCGCGGACCGCGCCGCCCGCCGGGGTGCAGGCGCGGCTGCGCGAGCTGACCGGCAAGGCGCTGCCGATGACGCTGGTCGGCGGCGCCGCGGTGACCGGGTTCGCGCTGCTGCGCGGTCGCCCGGTGCGCGAGGCCATCGGCGGCGGTGTCGCCGTCGCGGTGGCGGCGGTCCCCGAGGGGCTGCCGCTGGTGGCCACCGTCGCCCAGACGGCGGCGGCTCGGCGGCTGGGCAGGCACGGCATCCTGGTCCGCACGGCCCGCACGCTGGAGGCGCTGGGCCGGGTGGACACGGTGTGCTTCGACAAGACCGGCACGCTGACCGAGAACCGGCTCCGGGTGGTCGAGGTGGCCACCGCCGACGGGGTCTTCCCGGTGGGCGCGCCAGAGGCCACCGCCGTCCTGGAGGTCGCGGCCAGGGCCTGCCCGCGGCAGCCGACCGAGTCGGGCGCGCACGAGCACGCCACCGACGAGGCCGTGCTGTCGGCGCTGCCCGAGGACGGCGGGTGGGAGCAGTCGGCGGGCCTGCCCTTCGAGGCCAGCCGCGGGTACGCGGCGGCCGTCGGGCGCACCGGGGACGACACGCTGCTGGTGGTCAAGGGCGCACCCGAGGTCGTGCTGCCGGGGTGCGCCGCGGTGCCAGCCGACACCGGCGAGCTGGTCGAGACCCTGGCCTCGGCGGGACTGCGCGTGCTCGCGGTCGCCCGCCGCCCGGTCGTGGCCGACGACGCCGACGAGGTGCTGGACGAGCCGCTGGCCGGGTTGGAGTTCCAGGGCCTGCTCGCCCTCGCCGACACCCCGCGCGACAGCGCCGAACCGCTGGTCCGGAGCCTGCGCGAGGCGGGTGTGGCCCCCGTCGTGCTCACCGGCGACCACCCGAGGACCGCGCGCGCCATCGCGGTCGGCCTCGGCTGGCCGGAGGACACCAGGGTCGTCACCGGCGGCGAACTCGCCGCCCTCGACCGCGCGGGCGGCGCCCGGCTGCTGCGCGGCGCCGGGGTGGTGGCCAGGGTCGCCCCGGAGCAGAAGTTGCAGGTGGTGGAGGCGCTGCGGGCCGCGGGCCGGGTGGTGGCGATGGTCGGCGACGGCGCCAACGACGCCGCCGCGATCCGCGCCGCCGACGTGGGCATCGGCATCGCCGCCCGCGGCTCGGCCGCCGCCCGCAACGCCGCCGACCTCGTGCTCACCGACGACGACCTGGGCGCGCTGGTCGGCGCGGTGGCCGAGGGCCGCGCGCTGTGGCGCAGCGTCGCCGACGCCATCGGCATCCTGATCGGCGGCAACGCGGGCGAGGTCGGCTTCACCGTCCTGGGCACCATGCTGTCGGGCACCTGCCCGCTGTCCACCCGCCAACTGCTCCTGGTCAACCTGCTCACCGACATGTTCCCGGCCATGGCCGTGGCGGTGACCCCGGCCAGGGACGAGGCGGGCGGCGGCGACGAGGCCCCGGTCGGCGCGGCGGTGCTCGGCGGACCGCTGATCACCCAGATCCGGCACCGGGGCATCATCACCGGCCTCGGCGCCACCACCGGGTGGCTGATCGGCAAGTGGACCCCGGGGACCGCGCGGCGCACCAGCACGATGGCCCTGTGCGGCCTGGTCGGCTCACAGCTCGTGCAGACCCTGTCCGGCAGGCGGCACAGCCCTCTGGTCCTGGCCACCACCCTGGGGTCGGCGGCGGCGCTGGTCGCGGTGGTGCAGACCCCGGGGGTGAGCCACTTCTTCGGCTGCACCCCGCTGGGCCCGGTCGCGTGGGCGGGCGTGGGCGCGGCGATGGGCACCGCGGCCGTCGGCCCGGTGCTGGTGCCACCGCTGGAAGCGGTCGTGAGCCGGGCGGCCTCCCGCCTCCCGGCCGTCCGGTTCACCTCGGGGGCCGGGCGGGGCTGACCCGGGGGATCGGGTGATCGCCGCGCGGGCGGACCCCGCCCGCGCGGCGATCACCCCCGGAACCGGGACGGCGGAACGCCGAGCATCCGCTTGAAGTGCCTGCCCAGGTGCGACTGGTCGTGGAACCCGGCCGCCGCGGCCACCTGCCCCGGCGCCATGCCGTCGAGCAGCAGCCGCCGGGCCAGGTCGACCCGGCGGCCGACGAGGTAGCGGTGCGGCGGCAGCCCGAACTCACCGCTGAACGCGCGCACCAGGTGCGTCGGGTGCGCGTGCAGCCGGGCCGCGGCCTCGTCGAGGGTGACGCCCTCGACGGTGCGCGCGTCGAGCAGGTCGCGCAACTGCCGGGCCAGACCGGGTGCGCGGACGGCGGGGGCGGTGGTCGGGCCGCCGGTCAGGTGCAGGCCGAGGCGTTCGCAGATCAGGGCCAGCCTGCTCTGCGCCTCCAGGTCCTCGTGGTGCGGGGCGAGCGCCCGGTGCAGCCGGTCCACCCGGTCGCGCAGCACCGGGTCCGGGATGCCGGGGGAGTCCACGGCGGCGCCGGTCAGGCCCGGGTCGAGCAGTTCGGGGCCGAGGTAGAGGACCCGCTTGCGGAACCCGTCCGGGGTGGCGTTGCGCCCGTCGTGCGGGACGTGCGGTGGCAGCACCGTCACCTGGGAGGTCAGCGCCCCGTGCTCGTGCCGGTCCAGGTCGTAGCGGACGACGCCCGAGTCGATGATCAGCACGGTCCAGGCGTCGTGGGTGTGCGCGGGGTAGGCGTGCTCGGCGAACCGGGCGTGCAGCACCTCGCGGACGCCGCCCAGCGACGGCCGCCACGCGGTGACCTCCGAGCGGACCGGCACGCCAAGAACGTACAAGACCCGGACCCGCCGACCGGCTGAGACTGGCCCGGTGGAACACGACACCGAACCGTCCCGCCCCGACACCAAGATCGCCGTCCTGCTGCGCGACGACCTGCTGGGCTGGCAGGCGCTCAACGTCACCGCCTTCCTGGTCAGCGGCCTCACCGCGGCCGACCCCGACCGGATCGGCGAGCCCTACCTCGACGCCGACGGCACCGAGTACCTGCCGATGCTCGGCCAACCCGTGCTGGTCCTCCAGGGCGGCAAGGAGGTCGTCACGGCCGCGCACACCCGCGCCCTCACCCGCGGCCTGCGCATCACCGTCTTCACCGCCGACCTGTTCACCACCGGCAACGACCGCGACAACCGCGCCGCCGTCCGCGCGGTCCCCCGCGACCACCTGGACCTGGTCGGACTCGGCGTCCACGGCCCCCGCAACGCCGTCGACAAGATCCTCAAGGGCGCCCGGATGCACCCGTGACCGGTGGTGGAACGGGGTGTTCCGCCAACCGCCCTTGAACCCGTGTGCGGCGGATCGCCTTGACAGGGCGCGCGCGGGTGCGGATGCTGGAGGTGCGAAGGGGAGTACCCCTCCGGCCGCAGGTCGTCAGTACGGTGGGTCAGTGCCCGCCCGGCCTCGGCGCCGCCCGGCTCGTCCGGCGGTGGGGAGACCTTCGGTCAAGGACCGGAGGCACCACCATGCGCACTTCCCTCATCGCCGTCGCCGTCGCGGGCGGTCTCGCCCTGCTCACCGGGTGCAGCGGCCTCCAGGACGCCGCCGACACCGCCGCCGCGGCCAGTCAAACCCTGTCCAACGCCCAGGTCTGCCTCGACGCCGTGGGCGCCGTCGACTTCACCCCGGACGCGCTGAACCCGCAGAACACCGTGGAGCAGAGCCGAACTGCCGCCGAGACCCTGAACGGCCTGGCGGGCAAGGCCGCCGACACCACGGTGAACGACGCCATCCGGGACCTGTCCGACACGCTCGCCGCGGTGACCCTGGACGACCTCGCCTCGCCCGTGGTCTGGGTGCAGCGCAAGACCGACCAGGCCGCTGCCCTGCTCCAGGCGTGCTCGATGCGGTGACCCCGCGCGGAGCGCCCCGCACCGGCCCACCGGTCGGTGCGGGCGGGGCACCGCCATCCCGGCGGCCCGCAGCCGCTCCCGCGCCGTGCGCCCCAACGCGAGCAGCAGCACCACGGCGGTGACCAGATCGACCGTCCCCCAACCGAAGTGGCCGAGCGCGCCGTAGCGGTGGAGCGCCGACCAGGCGTGGACCGACGCGATGAGCGCGATGCCCGACTCCGAAGCGGTCGTCCCCGGCCGGTTCCGCCACCACGTGCCCGCCACGCCGAAGACCGCGCCCGCGAGCAGTGCCCCGGTGGCGAAGGCCCACAACGCCCAGAAGGCGAGCGAGTTCGCCAACCGCGCGGCGGCCCGAATCCGCTACGCCGAGCCCACCCCACCCGCGGGCACGGTGTACTCCGTGAACCGTCCACACTCGACAAACCCCAACCGCCGGTAGACCGGCTTCCCGTCATCCGAAGCCTGGAGCACCGCGACGGACTCCCGCGCGCACCGCAGCGCGGCCTCCGTGATCGCCCCCGCGTACCCCTTGCGCCGGTGCGCGACCAGGGTCGCGACGTTGTAGATCCCGGCGACCTCGGCGTGCCGGAACACCTCCGCCGTGCAGACCGGCACACCGTCCACGTACCCCACCAGGTACGAGGACGCCGAGTCGAGGGCGTGCGGCGCGGCGTCGGCGAAGAACCGCTCGACGGTCGCGGCCGGGGGTTCCCAGTTGGCGGCGAGCACGCGGGCGAAGTCCGCCAGCTCGGCGGCGGTGTCGACCACCCGGATGTCCAGCCCGGACGGCTCCCGGTCCGGCCGCGACCGGCGCAGGTCCAGCCACATCCCGGCCTCGGACTCCGCGGCGGACAGCCCGGCGTCCACCAGGAGCTGGTCGAGTTCGGGCGAGCCCGGCCCCACCCACCAGGAGAACGGCCGCCCGGTCGCGGTCACCCGGTCCACCGTCTGCCGCACCCGCCGCCGGGGCGCCCCCGACTCGAACCGGGCCCTGGCGACGATGTTGAAGGTGTCGTCGGCGATCCCGCTGTCGGCGATGAGCAGGTCGGCGCTGTCCACCACCACCGCCCCGGGCAGCCGCCGGTGCAGGTGGGCGGCGTGTTCGGCGAGGTTGCGCTCCATGCTGTCCAGTAAGTCCACCGCCCCATCGAACCGTGTCCGGTGGCGCCGGGTCCCGGTGCACCCCGTCCGACCGGACAACGGCATGACAACTGCTTGACAAAGTCGCCCGGGGTGGTGACGCGCCCGGCGGGAGGGGCCAGGATCTGCGGCGTTGGTCCGAACGCGACGACCCGGGTGGCCCGGGCGGCGGGCGGGGGCGGGAGGAGGAGTCGCATGGTCGACGGCGGTGCGGCGGTGTCCGCGGACGGGGAGTCCGGTGGGGACCGGACCGACCGGTTGTTGCTCGGCCTGGTCGCGCGGGTGCACGCGGGGGAGCGGGCGGCGCTGGCCGAGGTGCTGGCGGTGGTGCGGCCCCCGGTGCTGCGGTACGCGCGGAACCGGCTGCGGCCCACCAGGGACGCGTTCGCGTCCGTCGAGGACGTGGTGCAGGAGACCTGCCTGGCCCTGGTGAAGGCGATCCCCACCTACCGGTGGGACGGGCGGCCGTTCATGGCCTTCGCCTACGCCATCGCCGCCAAGAAGATCGCCGACGTGTACCGGACCGGTTCGCGGGACCGGTCGAGCCCGGTGTGGGAGTTCGCCGACCGGCCCGACGGCCTGCCCGACCCGGAGCAGCGGTTCCTCGACCGCGAGCGGGGCGACCGGGCCGGGGCGCTCGTGGCCACCCTGCCGGTCGCGCAGCGGGAGGTCCTGTTCCTGCGGGTCATGGTGGGCCTGTCCGCCGCGGAGACCGCGGAGGCCCTCGGGACGACACCCGGCGCGGTGCGGGTGGCCCAGCACCGGGCGCTCACCGCGCTGCGGCGAAAGCTGCGGTGACCCCCGCCGGAGCCCTTCTGCGCAAGATCGTTCCTTTGTAGGGTGCCGCCCATGGCACAGCGTCAGCTCCGCACCCGGATGGGAACCCTGCTCGTCACCGACGACGGGGCGGTGGTGCGGGCGCGCGGCGTCCGCTACGCGACGGCGGGCCGGTTCGAGCGGCCCGAGGCGGTGCGGCCCTGGTCGGGGGTCGTGGACGCCACCCGGCGCGGACCGATCTGCCCGCAACCGCCCTCCCGGCTGGGCTTCGCCACCGGCGAGTTCACCGACGGCATGGTCCACAGCGAGGACTGCCTGGTCGTGACCGTCGCCGCGCCCGCGGGTGCCGACGGGCTGCCGGTGCTGGTGTGGATTCACGGCGGCGCCTACGTCGAGGGCACCGGGGAGTGCGCCAAGTACGACCCGGTGGCGCTGGCGGCCGAGGCCGGGGTGGTGGTGGTGAACGTCAGCTACCGCGTGGGTGTCCTCGGCTACCTCGCCCCCACCCAGGCGGGCGGCGCGGACAACCTCGGCCTGCGCGACCAGGTGCTCGCCCTGCGCTGGGTGCGCGACAACATCGCCGACTTCGGCGGCGACCCTGGCAACGTCACCGCCTTCGGCCAGTCGGCGGGCGCGGACTCGGTGCTGGCCCTGATGCTGTCGGAGGAGGCCGACGGCCTGTTCCACCGGGCGATCATGCAGAGCGCCCCGCTGAGCATCTCGCAGGAGCGGGCCCCGCTGTTCGCGGCCGTGCGCGCCCGCCTCACCCACCTCGCCCACGGGGCGAGCACGGCGGAAATCCTCGCCGCCCAGGACGAGGCGGTCGCGGTGGCGCACCGGTTCGGCGCGTTCGCGGGCATGCCCTACGGACCGGTCCTGGGCAGCGCCCCCCTGCCGTCGGTCGCGGAGGTGCCCGCCCGCCTCGCCGACGCGGCGTCCCGGGTGGAACTCCTGATCGGCCACACCAAGCACGACGCCAGCCCGTTCGTGGTGATGTCCCCCGCGGGCCGCCGCCTCACCCGGCTGGGCAGGTCGGTGACCCGCATCGTCTCGGCGGGCGCCACGAAGCAGGTCTTCGCCGACCCGGCGCACAGGCTGGCCGACACGTGGGCGTCCAACGGCGGATCGGTGGCGCGGTACCGGTTCGACCGGGCCCCCGGCTTCCTGGGGGCGGGCCACTGCGTCGAACTCCCGTACCTGCTGGGCACCCCGGACTCCTGGTCGGACTCCCCGATGATGGGCGGCAAACCCCTCGACCGCGCCCTCGCCACCAGGCTCCGCCGCACCTGGGGCGACTTCGCCCGCGGCGGCGTCGCGGCCCTGGAGTCCACGAACCTGCGGTTCGGTTGATCGCCAAGCGCGGCGCACCGGCAGGATCGGGGCATGACCACGCTCCTCATCGCCAACCGCGGCGAGATCGCCGTCCGGGTCCAGCGGGCCGCCACCGCCCTGGGCCTGCGCACCGCCGCGGTCTTCACCGCCGACGACCGCGACGCCCGGCACGTGCGGCTCGCGGCGGAGGCGCACCCGCTGACCGGTGAGCGGGGTTACCTCGACGGGGAGCAACTGGTCGCGCTCGCCGGGCGCGTCGGGGCCGCGCTCGTGCACCCCGGTTACGGCTTCCTCAGCGAGAACGCCGACTTCGCCGCCCGCTGCGCCGAGGCCGGGCTGACCTTCGTCGGTCCCGCCCCGGAGGCGTTGGCGCTGCTCGGGGACAAGGCCCGCGCCAGGGAACTGGCGGCCGGCCTGGGCATCCCGGTCCTGCCCGCCACGCCCGGCGGCGTCACGTCGGCGCAGGCGCGGGACTTCTTCGACGAGGTCGGCGCCGTGGTGGTGAAGGCCGTCGCGGGTGGCGGTGGGCGGGGCATCCGGGTGGTCACCGAGGCCGCCGACCTGGAGTTCGCCCACGAGCGGTGCCGGTCGGAGGCGGAACGGGCCTTCGGTTCCGGTGAGGTGTACCTGGAGCGGTACCTGCCCCGGGCGCGGCACGTGGAGGTGCAGGTCATCGGGGACGGGACGGCGGCCAGCCACCTGTGGGACCGGGAGTGCTCGGTGCAGCGCAGGCACCAGAAGCTGATCGAGGTGGCACCGTGCCCCGGGCTGCCCGCGCGGCGGCGGGCCGAGTTGTTCGCCGCGGCGACCCGGCTGGCGGAGGAGGTCGGGTACTCGGGTCTGGGGACGGTCGAGTTCCTGGTGGCCGACGACGGGTTCTGGTTCCTGGAGGTCAACCCGCGCGTGCAGGTCGAGCACACCGTGACCGAGGAGGTGACCGGCGTCGACCTGGTGGCCGCGCAACTGGAGGTCGCGCTCGGCCGCACGCTCGCCGACCTCGGGCTCACCCAGGACCGGGTGCCGCCGCCGCGGGGGCTGGCCGTGCAGTGCCGGGTCAACCTGGAGGAACCGCTGCCCGACGGCACCGCGCGGGCCACGTCCGGGGTGCTGACCGAGTTCGAGGTGCCCTCCGGGCCCGGGGTGCGGGTCGACACCGTCGGGTACCGCGGCCTGCGCGCGGTCTCCCGGTACGACTCGCTGCTGGCCAAGGTAGTCACGCACGTCCCGCACACCGACCTCGCCCGCGCCGCGGTGGCCGCGGAGGCCGCGCTGGGGGAGTTCCGGGTCGGCGGGCCGGGGACGAACCTGGCGTTCCTGCGGGAGGTCCTGCGGCACCCGGTGTTCCGCGCGGGGGAGTGGACCACCTCGTTCGTCGACGACCACGTGGCCGACCTGGTCACCGCCGCGCCCGAGGTGGCGCGGGCCGACCTCGCGGCGCCGTTCGCCGGGACCGTGGTCGACGTGCCCGCCGCGGTCGGGGCGCGGGTGGCGGCCGGGGCGCCGCTGGTGGTCGTCGAGGCGATGAAGATGGAGCACGTGCTGGTGGCGGCCGTGTCCGGGACCGTGGTGGAGGTGCGCGCGTCGGTCGGTGCGGTCACCGCCGACGGTGACGTGCTGGTGCGGCTGGACCCCGACGAGGCCCAGGCGGGCGCGGTGGCCACGGAGGAGGCCGTGGACCTGGCCGCGGTGCGGGCGGACCTGGCCGAAGTCCTGGAACGGCACCGGGTCGGGCTCGACGCGGCCCGGCCGGAGGCGGTGGCCAAGCGGCGGCGCCTCGGTCGGCGCACCGCCCGGGAGAACGTGGCCGACCTGTGCGACGCGGACTCGTTCGTCGAGTACGGCGCCCTGGCCGTCGCCGCGCAGCGGCAGCGGCGGTCGCTGGAGGAGTTGACCGCCAAGACCCCGGCCGACGGCATGGTCACCGGGATCGGCGGGGTGAACGGGCAGCGGTGCGCGGTGCTCGCCTACGACTACACGGTCCTGGCGGGCACCCAGGGCGTGATGAACCACCGCAAGACCGACCGGATGCTGGAGTTGGCGGCGCGGCACCGGCTGCCCGTGGTGCTGTTCGCCGAGGGCGGCGGCGGGCGGCCCGGCGACACCGACACCACGGCGGTGTCGGCCCTGGACGTCCCCACCTTCGCCACCATGGGCCGCCTCAACGGGTTGGTCCCCACCGTCGGCATCGCCTCCGGCCGGTGCTTCGCGGGCAACGCCGCCCTGCTGGGCTGCTGCGACGTCGTCATCGCCACCCCGGAGGCCACCATCGGCATGGGCGGGCCCGCGATGATCGAGGGCGGCGGGCTGGGCGTGTTCGCCCCGGAGGAGGTCGGGCCGGTGTCGGTCCAGGTGCCCAACGGCGTCATCGACGTGCTCGCGGCGGACGAGGCCGAGGCGGTGTCGGTGGCCAAGCGCTACCTGTCGTACTTCCAGGGCCCGGTCGCCGACTGGGAGTGCGCCGACCAGCGGGCGCTGCGCCACGTCGTGCCGGAGAACCGGGTGCGCGCCTACGACGTCCGCCGGGTGGTGGAACTGCTGGCCGACACCGGGTCCGTGCTCGAACTGCGCCCCGAGTTCGGCGTCGGCGTCCTCACCGCCCTGGTCCGCGTCGAGGGCAGGCCCATGGGGCTGCTGGCCAACAACCCCGCCCACCTCGGCGGCGCGATCGACACCCCCGCAGCCGACAAGGCCACCCGCTTCCTGCAACTCTGCGACGCCCACGGCCTGCCGGTGCTGTCGCTGTGCGACACCCCCGGCTTCATGGTCGGCCCCGACGCCGAGCGCACCGCCACCGTCCGCCACTTCAGCCGCCTGTTCGTCACCGGTGCGACGCTGACGGTGCCGGTCCTCGGCGTGGTCCTGCGCAAGGCCTACGGCCTCGGTGCCATGGCCGTGCTCGGCGGCAGCGTGCACGCCCCCGTCGCCACCCTCGCCTGGCCGACCGGCGAGGTCGGCGGCATGGGCCTGGAGGGCGCCGTCCGCCTCGCCTTCCGCCGCGAACTGGAGGCGATCGAGGACCCCGACAAGCGCCAGGAGACCTACGACTTCATCCTCGCCGAGGCCTACCGGCGCGGCAAGGCGGTCAACGCCGCCACCGTCCTGGAACTCGACGACGTGATCGATCCCGCCGAGACCCGCCACCGGATCGCCCGCACCCTGCCGCCCGCCACCCCGTCCGGGCGCCGTGTTGACACGTGGTGACCGTCGTGTGAACGCCTCGCCCGCTCCCGCGATGTGGGAGTCCGCTGTGGACCGCCGAAGCGGTGGGATCGTTGGGAGGACAGCACTACCCGACGATCCCCGGAGGAACGCGTGACGACCCAGGTGCGGCTCAACCAGGTGGACATCGAGGCGGTGGGCGGCCTGGTCGCCGCCGTCCAGGCCGACAGCGCCAAGGCCAAGACCACGTGGGCGGCCCACGTGACCTGGACGGGCGGTTTCCAGTCGGAGGCCAAGGTCCGCCAGTTCCCGGCGGCCAAGTCCGACGAGCCCCCCGCCCTCGGTGGCGGCGACACCGCGGCGAACCCGGTCGAGCAGCTTCTCGGCGCCCTGGGCAACTGCCTCGCCGTGGGCTACGCCGCCAACGCCACGGTTGCGGGCATCCAGCTCGACAGGCTGACCGTCGACGTCAAGGGCGACGTGGACCTGCACGTCTTCCTGGGCCTGGCCGAGGGCCACGCGGGCTTCGACGGCATCACCGCCACCGTGCGCATCGACTCACCCGCCGACCGCGCCGACCTGGAAGCCCTGCACGCCAAGGTCATCGCCAGCTCCCCGGTGGGCCACACGCTCACCGCCGCGGTCCCGGTCGAGGTCCGCCTGGCCTGACCGAGGGGCGGGTCAGACCGCCTGCGCGGCCAGGGTGACACCGGTCAGGCGCTCGGACTCGGCCCACAGGCGGGCGTTGGCAGCGGCGTCCCGCGCCCGGCGGGTGGGCCGGACGGTGGTCGTGGGACCGACCAGCCCGAACCGGCCGCCGGGCCCGTAGTAGCCGCCCGCCGTCGCGTCCGGGCTGGTGGCGGCGTGCAGCAACGGCTCGACACCGGTCCCCACCTCCTGCGAGGGCAGCGGGCCGACGCGGGTGAACCAGCTCTCGGTGGTCTTGTCGCGGCCGAGGCTGGCGCCCGCGGTCTGCAGGTTCGTCCGGGTGAAACCGGGGTGGGCGCCGGTGCTGAGCAGGTCCCACCCGCGCTCGGCGGCCAGGGCGGCGAGGTGCTGGGTGAACATCTGGTTCGCCAGCTTCGACCGCCCGTAGGCCGCCATCGGCCGGTAGCGGCGCTCCGAGTGCGGGTCGTCGTAGTCGATCCGGCCCACGGCGGCCAGGCCGCTGCTCATGGTGGCCACCCGGGGCGCGTCGGCGGCGAGCAGCAGCGGCAGCAGCCGCACGGTCAGGGCGAAGTGGCCGAGGTGGTTGCCGCCGAATTGGAGTTCGAACCCGTCGGCGGTGGTCATCCGCTTCGGCGGGGCCATCACGCCCGCGTTGTTGACCAGCAGGTCCAGCGGGGTGCCCTCGCCCAGCAGGCCGTCGGCGAACTCCCGCACCGAGGCCAGGTCGGCCAGGTCCACCCGGCGCACCTCCACCCGCGCCGCTGGGTGCGCGGCCAGGATCTCCGCCTTGGCCTGCTCGCCCTTGGCCGGTGTGCGCACGGCCAGCACGACCCGCGCCCCCACCTCGGCCAACCTGCGCGCGGCCTCCTTGCCCAGCCCACTGTTCGCACCGGTCACGACGACGAACCTGCCGGTCTGATCGGGGACGACGTACATTCGGAACTCCTTAAAGACTGACGGTCTGTTATAACTCCGACGCTAACAGACCGCCGGTCTGCTGCCAAGAGACCGTCGGTCTTCTAGGCTGCGCGCATGACGTCCTTCAAGCGCGCCCGCAGCGAGGAGCAGCGCGCGAAGCGCAGGCAGACCATCCTCGACACCGCGGCCGCGATGCTGACCGAGATGCCGGTGGCACAACTCAGCCTGAACGAGCTGAGCAGGCGCGTCTGCCTGGCCAAGTCCAACGTCCTGCGCTACTTCGAGTCCCGCGAGGAAATCCTCCTCGAACTCCTCGCCACCGCCACCCACCAGTGGCTCACCGACCTCGACACCACCCTCACCACCCCCGCCGACGCCGCACTGCCCGACCGCCTCGACGCCCTCACCACCACCACCGCGACCTCGCTGGCAGCCCGCCCGACCCTGTGCGACCTGCTCGGCAACCAGGCCGCTGTGCTGGAGCACAACGTCTCCCCGCAGATCGCCGCCGACTACAAGCGCGCCACCCTCGCGGGCGTCGCCACCCTGGCCGGGGTGGCCCGCCGGTGCGTCCCGGAACTGGGGGAGGCCGACGCCACCGGCTTCGCGGGCGCCACGGTCGTGCTGGCGGGTGCCCTGTGGGCGCACAGCCGCCCGTCGAAGGCCATGCTCGCCGCCTACGCCGCCAACCCCGACCTCGCGGCGCTCCGGCTCGACTTCACCGCCACGCTCACCGAGGCGCTGGGGGTGTTCCTGGCGGGCCTCCTGGCCCGACAAACCCGTTGACCGGTTCCGGTGCTGTTCGCCCGGTGGCGTTTTTGTCGGCGCTCCACGGTGACCTCAGTGGACGGTGCCACCGAGGACTGCCTCCAGCAGGCGATGGTGGTGCACAACGGGAAAAACGGACTTGGCCGGCGGGCAAGCCGGGAGCAGGCCGCGCTTAAGCGGGCGTCGATAGGGTGGCCGCGCACAGGACACCAGTGGTCGGGCGGCGACCGGTGGAGCGGGAGGGGAACCATGCGCATCGACCCGAACGGACCCGAGGACGAGCCCGAGGTCCGGCAGATGGTCGTCATCCACAAGGCGCTGCGCAAGCAGTTCGCCCTCCTGTCCGGGCAGGTCCGCGCCGTGGCCGACGGGGACCGCGCCCGCGCCGCCGCCGTCGCCGACCACGTGCGCAGCCTGCTGCTGTTCCTGCACGCGCACCACCACAGCGAGGACGAGGTGCTGTGGCCGCTGCTGCAGCAGCGGGCACCGCTGGAGGAGGCCCTGATCCGGGAGATGGAGGCCCAGCACGGCGCGGTCGACGCCGGCATCCGGAAGCTGACGCCCCTGGTGGCCGCCTGGGCGGAGCGCGCCGACCGCGCCACCGCGTCCGACATCGCCGTGGAGTTGGCCGCGCTCACCGCGCACCTCGACGAGCACCTGGACGCCGAGGAGGAGAAGGTGTTCCCGCTCGTGCTCGACCACCTCAGCGTCGCCGAGTGGGAGTCGGTGGTGGCGGAGGGGCCGAAGCAGATGCCGTCCAGCCCGCGCATCGGCATGGTCACCATCGGGGTCGTCCTCGACGCCGCCGACCCGGCCGAGGGGGACTGGTTCTTCCGCAACCTCCCCGCCAAGGGCAAGATCGCCTGGCGCGTGTTCGGCCGCTCGTACTACCGGCGCTACTCGGCCAGGCTCGGCACCGCGGCGGTCTGAGCCCCATTCCCCCGGATACCGATGTTGCGGAAAGCGGGGACGGCCTCAGCCGACACTGGTACTACTTCCGCATGGGAAACAGGGGGCTTTCCAAGGCGGGGATCGTGCTCGCGCTGGTTCTCGGCGGTCTTCCGCTGACGGTCCTGGGCGCGGACGCGGCGCGGCAGCCGGACAACCGGGCGCACGTCGACCGCGCGGAGACCGCCCGGGCGCAGGCCAGGGCGGTGGCGATCGCCGAGGCGCTGTTCTCCTACTCGAGCGCGGACCTGCCCGCGCAGCGCGCCGAGATCGCCGACCTCATCACCGGCGACCTGGTCACCCAGTACACCGATCTGCTCGACCAGGCGGAGAAGGGCGTGCGGGAACAGCAGGTGGCGTTCACGTCGAAGGTCACGCATTCCGGGGTCCGCCTCCTCGACCCCGGGAAGGCCGAAGTCCTGCTGTTCCTGACCCAGTCCAGCACCCGGCCGGGCGAGGCCCCGCAGTCCGCGGGCGCGCAGTTCGTCCTGACCCTGGTCCGCGGCGACAGCGGTTGGCAGCAGGCCAAGGGGTCCGCCATCGACCTGCTGGGTGCCCGGTGAACGCCCCGAACCGCAGGGCGCTCGTCGCCGTGGTCGCCCTCGTCCTGGTCGCGGCGGCCTTCGGGTTCGCTGTCCTGCTCGGGGACCGGACCACCTCGGGAACCGCCGTTCCCGTCCAGCCCACCGGGTCCCCCGCCGACCGCGAGGCCGCCACCACCCGCGACGACGTGGTCCGGGTGGGCGGTGACGGCGCGCGCGTCCTCAACACGCTGCGGGTCGCCACCTTCGACGCCGACTACGACGCCTGGGAGGCGGTCGTCACCGGCGACCTGCTCGACTCGCTGCGCACCGGGCGGACCTCGAGCCGGGAGAGGTTCCTCGCGGCCGGGACGTCCACCACCGGCCACGTCCTCGCCGCCGCGGCGGAACAGGTCGACGCCGACCGCGGCACCGCGACCGTCCTCGTCGCCCTCCGCGTCACGGCGGAGTCCGCCACCGCTCCGACGGAGACGCTGGTGCGCGTGCTCGTCACCGTGACCCGCACCGCCGACGGCTGGCGCCTCTCGGGGATCGCCCACGCCCCGGTCCGATGACGCCCGCCCGGGGGAATCCCCGGTCGTCCGGAGTCGTCCACCGGCGGGTTCAGCGGTGGCGGTCCGTACCGTGGCCGCCATGACCGTGCCTCCCGCCGAAGCGCTGCCGGTGGTCGTCGTCGGCGCCGGGCCGACCGGGCTGACCTCGGCCATCCTGCTGGCCCGGCGCGGGGTCCGCAGCGTCGTCCTGGAACGGCACCGCGACGTCTACCCGCTGCCGCGCGCGGTGCACCTCGACGACGAGGTGGTGCGCATCCTGCAACGGGTGGGCGTGGCGGAGGGGTTCCGCGCCATCAGCCGACCGGTGGCCGGGCTGCGCCTGGTCGACGGCGGGCTGCGCACGATCGTCGAGTTCCGCCGGGACAGCCTGGAGGGCGCGCACGGCTGGCCGCAGGCGAACCTGTTCGACCAGCCCGACCTGGAGCGGTTGCTGCGCGCCGCAGCGGCGGAGCACCCCGAGATCGACCTGCGCGGCGGCCACGAGGTGGTCCGCGCGCAACTCCCGGCGAACCCCCGCGACCCGGTGCGGGTGCACGTCCGCGACCTCGGCACCGGGGCGGTCGGCCACGTCGACGCCCGCGCCCTCCTCGGTTGCGACGGCGCGAACAGCCCCACCCGGGCGGCCATCGGCGCCGCGATGCGCGACCTGCGCTTCGAGGAGCGGTGGCTGGTCGTCGACGTGCTCTGCCCGACCCGGTTGGACGTGTGGAACGGGGTCCACCAGGTCTGCGACCCGCACCGCGCCGCCACCTTCATGCAGGTGGGCGCCGAGCGCTACCGCTGGGAGTTCCGCCTGCGCGAAGGCGAGACCAGCGCGGACCCGGACCTCGACGCCCTCCTGCACCCGTGGACCGGCGGCGCCGAGGTCGAGGTGCTGCGCCGGGCCGAGTACACCTTCCGGGCCCAGGTCGCCGACCGCTGGCGCCGAGGCCGCACCTTCCTCCTCGGCGACGCCGCCCACCTGACACCCCCGTTCATCGGCCAGGGCCTGGGCTCCGGCCTCCGCGACGCCGCCAACCTCACCTGGAAACTCGCCGCCGTCCTCACCGGCACCGCCGACGAGTGCCTCCTGGACACCTACGAGCCCGAACGCCGCCCCCACGCCACGACGATGATCCGCACCGCCGTCGCCGTCGGCTGGGCCATGACCGGCGGCGGCCCACTCGGCGCCACCGTCCGCAGGCGGGCGATCGCGGGCGCGGGCCGCATCCCCGGCGTCACCGACCTGGTCCTCAAGACCACCTCCCCCCGCCTGCGCCGTGGCCCCCTCGTCCGCACCGGCCCGCGCGACCGCCTGGCGGGCACCCTGTGCCCCCAACCCCGCATCCCCACCCCCACCGGCCCCCGCCGCCTCGACGACGTGCTCGGCGACGCCTTCGGGATCATCCACAGAGGACCGATCGAACCCGCCCCCGCCACCACGGCCCGCAGGCTCGGCGCGGTGGTCGTGCGCGCGGACGGGTGCCCCGAACTCCTCCGCTGGCTCGGCCGCTCCCGCGCCGCCCTCATCCGCCCGGACCGCGTCGTCGTCACCGGCTTCCCGAGCCAGGACGTGCCCACGTGCGTGGAGCTGTTCTCGGCTTAAAACCCGCCCGCCCAACGACAAGCCACTTCAAACCCCATCGGCGCAGCAACAACTGGTGACCCCCGCAACTGCCAGCCCGGCCACCAGTCACCCCGAATCTCACCGGCGCAGCGAAAACCGCCCACCCAACAAACCGCTGGCCCGACCAAGCAACTGCCCGGGTGGGTGGATGTGTTTGGCCGGGGGTGGCGA